>SVER01000012.1 GCA_015057315.1 Pseudobutyrivibrio ruminis
CTTTGCGCCCTTTGCTACAGGACACATGTTTTCTACTTCTTTTGTGTAAATCATTGTAGAACTCCTTTCTTCGTTCAATAACCATTAATATATTGCTACTACATTAATGACATGATAAATAAGCGCACTTGCGCGTTATTGATTACATTTTCTCACTTTCTGTGGATTTAGTAAAGTCTAAATTTAGGATTTTGTTAAAAAATTATCTAAATCTTTAGAAGCTGTGACCGCCGCTTGAATGTCCACCAGATGAATGACTACTGAAAGAACCGCTTGAATGGCTACTTGAATGGCCGCCACTATAACCTCCGCTATAAGATGAACCGCCTCCGAAAGATGAGCCAGAAGATTCAACAACCCTTACAATATGTCGTTTTGCAGTATCATAAACGGTAGCTGTAGCAATAACTCCCGCTCCTGTCATAATAATCTCACGTTCTTCTGTATCCAGGCTAAGCTTTGATCTCTTTCGCATTGCTATGAAAAATGGCGTCAAGAACCCAATAATTAGCGATATTAGTGCTGTAACAATGATTCGCATAGGTCGAAGTACAAAGCCATCATTCACGATAACATCAGCCTGTTCAAAGGCATTCAACATGCAGTCGTAATATTCTCCATTCATAGCATATCTGTATACATTATCTGTAACATCCTGCTCGTCGGATTTTTTTAATAAAAATCTGGTGTCACCATAGCCTGAAAGAATGATTTCTCTGTGATACATGTCTATGATGAAAGCAATTCCTGCCTGAGTATCATCATATTTATTATTATAATAAGACTCCAAAATTTCATCAGTGCTTCTGCCAAAATCATTTTCCTCTGTCGTTACAGCAACATAGTTTAAACTTCCATCTAGAGATTCTAAATACTTCTGCAAATCATCACGTTCATCCTCTGTAAGAAGCTTCGCGTCATCAGCAATATAAACATTGGAAGCTGCAGCTTTGGCACTATAGGATATAGCCAAAAGCATAATGAAGCAAATCAAAAAATAATATAATTTACGCACGATTAAGCCCTCCTCCCGTTTTTAAAAATTGTGGAGATGGGTGTGTTGCATATCTGTTATATTCATCAACAATTGCTTTGACAGAAATAACAATCACAACAAATACAACAATAAGTGCACCGTAATAAACAAAATCATTAGGTAAATTAATTAGTCGTACAATCAAGGCCATTCCCCAGCTGATTATGCCAAGGCTCATAACCTTTTTATCCCCTTCCTTGACGCTTATTAATGCCAAAACAACCAGCACAATACTTGCTAAATAGCAGGTAAACTTAAAAAAGTGTAGTAAAACAATCAATGCCTCAAGCATAAAATAGAGTGCTGCAGGGGCAAATATTACTAAAGCTATTCCAAAGAAACCAAGCATGGCAAAGAAATCAAATAAGATTTTCTTTAGACTTTTAGTCTTCTTTTGCTCATGATTTTGCTCCTTCATTTCTTTTGAAAGGTTTTCCCTAGATGCAAAATAGCCCTTATCATCTAAATGATTATCGAATCGATAAATCTTATAGGCTAAATTTGCACCTATATAGGCAATAATCGAAGAAACTAACGCCGCAAAGACGCAAAGATTCTTCACATCATAACTAAAGCTTACAATATAACTGCTTAAATACAAAAAGATAAAAATAAGTATCGAGGTTATAAAGCCAGCCCTAAAAAGTTTTCTTTTATCAATCGGCATATCCACATAGGTCTTACCAGTTTGGCCATTGATTACAGAATAGGCTACTCTATCTCCATAGCTTGTAGTCAAAAAATACATTGGCAAATAAACACCTTCAGTACCATTGCTTTTTATTTTGTTAATAAGCTCTTTATTTATTTTCTTTTCCTCCTCAGAATTCAGAGGATAACTACAAGTTTCTTTTTTTGTCTTTTGCTGAAGATAGTCAATTGCTTTTTCTGTTGATTCTCCCAAATATAATTCCATATCCACTGTAGAATTTTCAACATAAAAGCCAGCTAAGTAATTTGGATTAAATTCACGTAAGTCCTCCATTGAGAAGGGTTCCAATTGACTTGAAATAGTATCATCCAAAGATTGAGAAGCATCATAAGGAATTTGAATATGGTCTACATCATAGGACAAATTCACATTAGCCCTATCGGTATATTCATAATCCCCAAGGGCATAAATGTGCTCTCCCCTATACTCAAAGCTGTCGTGTAACTCAAAATCATATAGATAATATGGCATATATAATCCAACCATCTTATTTATATTCTCATCTTTGTTTAGTCCATCAGGGGTGAAGGGAATACCCTTTGTCGCTTTCTCATACTTTTCCTTAGCAAGTTCTTTATGGATAGTAAAAGGAATAATGTATTTGGGAACACCAGTCTTAGAGAATTTTTCCTCCATAGTAGCCTGAGTTCCGCAATATGGACAAAACTCCATACCATCGTTATCAATAAGCTGTATTTCTCCAGCACAATTAGGACAGATATAGATTCTCGTATCCATACCTGCCTCTTCAATCTTTACAGGACTTTTATAGTCTGCGGATTTATAGTAATGACCACAGGAAGTACATTTTAATTTTCCTGACTTAGGAGAAAATATCAGTTGCCCATTACAATTAGGGCAAGGAAACATTGTTGCCATTTAAATCTCCTAACTATGGTCTTTTAGTACCACAATTTACACAAAAGTTACCAAAGTTTTCATTTCCGCAATTTGGGCAGAACCATCTATTTCCTGCAGCTGCGCCTCCATTTGCTGCGCCTGCCATCTGATTAGCACCTGTTGTAGCTGCTCCAGCATTTAATAAATCCTGAGCGTTTGCTCCACCAGCCTGCATTGCCATATTCATTCCCATAAAGCCCATCATAGCCCCATTAGGATTGCTTGCTGCATTTTTCATAGCCTCTGCCTGTGCACCGATTAATGCTGCACCTGCCATAGACTGATTTCTAAAGGCACCAGTCTTCTGAAGCTCTTTAAGAGTAGCCGCATCCTCATCAGGGATTACAGTTGTAAGAATCTGAACAGATGTAATTGCAAGACCGTACTTATTAGTCCAGTCTGAATTAAGCTCTTCTCCCATTGCTTCAGACATTTCCTTAGTGTAGCTAGGAATTCCAGAAGGTCTAACCCCTAAATTAGTAAGTTTTCCAAGAGCTGGCTGTAAAGCTGCAATAAATGTAGCTCTAAGCTGGTTCTGAATATCTTCTATTGTATATTCATCCTTAACATTTCCAGCCAAAGAAACATATAACTGGGTAGGATCAGAAACTCTCATGCTGTAATTTCCGTTACATTTAAGAGTTGTATCCATATCAAGTCCAACATTATTATCAAGAATTCTAAAAGGAATTGGGCTAGGTGTACCAAACTTAAGCCCCACAATATCCTTTGTGTTTACAAAATAAACCCTCTGCTGAACAGGCTTTTCACCGCCAAAAGTAAATCTTCGGCCAAATTCCTTGAAAATATCACCGAAATCTCCAGCAAAAATAGATGCTGAGCCGTTTTCTTCCCACTCATAAGCACCTGGCTCTGCTGCCACATCTATAACCTTTCCGCTATCAACCAAAATAGCGCACTGACCTTCATTAACAATAATGGCAGAGCCCTTTGTAATTACGTCAGCATCCCCTTTTGTATTAGAGCTTCTTCCAGAAACCTTATGGTCTGCTCTTTTAACTAAAGTATCAGCAGACATGGAATCTGAGACAAAAAGTTCCTTCCACTGATTTGCAAGTTCGCCAGAAACTGAACCTTTAAATGCTTGTATTAATCCCATTTTTTCTCCTCCCATAAATAAAGAATCTTTTAATATTTTACCAAAAAGGACCCATCCTATAAAGAATGAGTCCTAAAAAATCTTAAATTTATTAATTTTTCTTAACAATGTTATCCTGGCTCTTGAAAATGCTGTCAGCCTCTACTACTCCACGAACTGGAGAAAGAGGATATACATTAGAACGAGGACAAACTACAGTACCAGGATTAAGTACTGAGTTACAACCAACCTCTACGTTGTCTCCAAGCATAGCTCCAAATTTCTTTAATCCTGTTTCAATTTTTTCACCATCACGAGATTTTACAACAACAAGCGTCTTATCCTGCTTTACATTGGATGTAATTGAACCAGCACCCATGTGTGACTTGTAACCTAAAACAGAATCTCCAACGTAATTGTAATGTGGAACCTGAACATTATTAAAAAGAACTACGTTCTTAAGCTCTGTAGAGTTACCAACTACGCAGTTCTTACCTACGATAGCTGAGCCTCTAATAAAGGCACACTGTCTAACCTCTGCATCCTCATCAATAATTAGTGGACCATGAAGATATGCTGAATCAAAAACTGTAGCAGACTTTGCTACCCAAATATCCTCGCCTCTCTTTTCATACTTTTGGGGATCAAGAGTAGGACCAAGCTTCTTAATGAAATCAGAAATCTCTGGGAGAACCTCCCATGGATATTCCTTACCCTCAAACAAATCCTTAGCAATAGTCTCGTTTAAATTATACATAGATTTAATTTTGCACTGTTCCATTATTATACTCCTATCATGCATTATTGTTGACCATTATAATTTTCAAACTCAAACTCAGTTCTAAATTCATTATTGAGTTTAAGTCTCGCATCAAAGAATAAACCTTTTTTACTCAAAAATCCAGTAATAACATCTGTCTTTTTCTCAAGAATAAGTTTCTTAAACTGGTCTTCCGGAATATCCACACCTGCTACCTTACCTACATAAAAGCTACAGCTATCCACATTGTCCCTAATATTATTCTTACAGCGATACCCAAAATGATTCTTAATAATTGGTTCACCGCATTTAGGGCACTTAAGACCTGGCATAACCTTTTCTTCATCCTCAAAAACAAACTTAATTCCAGATACCTTGCCATTTTCATCCTTGTTAAGCGCTAGCTTGGCATCAAATTTTGTTCCTTTCTTTGATTTAAAGCCAGATATAGTAGATGTTATACCTTCTTTTAATAATTCTTTAACCTGTGCTTCCTTAAGCTTAACACCAGCAATTTGGCCAATGTTAAAGCCACAGGAATTATCAGGATCATCCTTCTTATAATTGCTACAACCGTAACCAAATGGTGTTACAACTATCTTGCCCCCACAAATAGGACATGAAACATCCTTAATATCCTTAGCTTCTACATTATCAAAATCAAAAGAAACTTCGCTTTTTCCTGTTTCTTCATTCTTTTTAAGAAGCAGACAGGCATCAAATTTCTTTCCTGATTTTCCTTTAAAGCCCCTGATAGTCTTAGTATGGCCTTCTGTTAACAATTCCTTGGCATCAGCATCTGTAAGCTTTTTGGATGCTATTTCTCCAAGAACAAAGCCACATTTATTGTCACTATCAAAATACTTTTCACAGGCAAAGCCAAAATTAGTCTTAATAATCTTACTGCCGCAGTCCGGACAAGCTACATCAGCTAAATAGTTTGGCTCTACATCATCAAAATCAAACTGGGCCTCAGTTCTACCAGTTTCTTCATTTTTCTTAAGAATAAGCCTTGCATCAAATTTCTTTCCTGACTTTCCTTTGAATCCACGTATAGTTTCTGACTTACCATTAAGTAGCAGCTCAGTGACAACTCCGCCTCCAATATTTTTACCAGCAATTGTCTTTCCTATATAAAACTTGCAGGAATTTTCATCTTTGGCATTAAAGTTAGCACAGCCATAACCGCTAGGACGAATCAAAATATCGCCGCCGCAATCAGGACATTTGCAGCCTTCTAGCTTTTCAGCTTCTATTCCATCAAAGTTAAAGCTAAGAACCTTCTTGCCTTCTTCGTTTTCCTTAAGCTGAATCCTTGCACTAAATTTCTGATTGGTTTTAGATTTAAAGCCTGTAAGGACTTCTGTAATACCATTCTCCAAAAGTGATTTCAGTTCATCCTCAGATAGCCTTCTAGAGGCAATTTCTCCAACAGAAAAATAACACTGATTCTCTTCCTGGAAGCGATGCTCACATGCAAAACCATAGCCTGTTTTCGAAATCCTGCCACCGCAAACAGGACAATTCATTCCTTCTATATATTCTGTAGGTGTTTCAGAGAAGTCAAAGCTTACATTAAACTCTCCGTCTTCATTCTTGCCAAGCTTAAGAACTGATTTAAAGGGCTTATTTGACTTACTCTTAAAGCCTTCTATTAAATCGGTCTTACCTTCTAAAATAAGCTTTTTAAATTGTTCCTCTGAAAGGTCAACTCCAGCTATAGCGCCAATACTAAATCTACATTTAATTTCGTCGTTAGTGTAGTTACTGCAGCCATAGCCAAAGGATGTAGTTGTAAGCTCACCTCCGCAGGCTGGACACTTTATACCAAGTGGCTTTCTGGTGGCAAGCCCCTTAGATTCCTTACCTGTAAACTGATTAATATTAAGAGCAATAGTCTGTGTTAAATCCTGCTCTATCATATTCTTGGTTTCAGTACGGATGTATTCCTCTAGCTCATTACGATAATCACCAAACTCAACTGTTCCGTTAATGATTCCCTCTAAGCCCTTTTCCCAGTTAGCAGTCTGCTCTGGCTTAAGAAGACTTGGGGCTGTAAGAAGAACTACCTCGTAAATCATCTCTCCCAGCTTTTCAGGAGTGATTACCTGAGTCTTGTTGTTCTGATTTAAGTAACCAATTCTTACAAGTTTTTCTAAGATTTCACCTCTGGTAGCAGATGTACCTATTCCAGTTGTTTTAATCTGTTCTCTAAGCTCTTCATCCTCAATAAGCTTTCCTGCATTTTCCATTGCAAGAATCAAAGAACCTGATGTATATCTTTTAGGAGGTGATGTTTTACCCTCCTTTAATTCAAAACCATTAACATCAATAGAATCACCAATGTTACAGCTTTCTACAAACTCTACAAACTTCTCTTTTGAGAAATCATCTTCTTCGTTTTCAGAATCATCTTCTGAATCCGTTCCTTCATTATTTTTGTTCTTTGGCAAACCTGCTATTTCTAAATAGCCAGGTTTAACTAACAATTTAGCTCCTGCAAAGAAACTTTCAGATTCTATCTTAACTTCTATCTTTACATTTTTATATTCCGCTGGTGGATAGAAAATAGACAGAAACCTGCGCACTATCAAATCATAAACCCTTTGACTAAGACTGGAAAGATTCTCTATACCATTACACTGACCTGTGGGAATAATAGCATAATGGTCAGTTACCTTGCTATCATCTGTATAGCTGGTCTTCTCAATACCTATATATTTTCTGTCTGCAAGTATTTCATGTACATATTTAGCTGTTGGGCCGTAAGATTGCAGCTTATTAAGATTCTTATTTATCTCCTTAGCAACAGCTGTAGTAAGTACTCTTGCATCAGTACGTGGGTATGTAGTGTACTTTTTCTCGTAAAGCTCCTGAATAATATCAAGTGTCTGGGCTGGAGAAATCTTAAATCTCTTTGAACATTCAGACTGTAGCTCAGCTAAGTTAAATAATAAAGGAGCTCTTTTCTTAGAAATGCCTGAATCCTTATCAGTAATTGTAGCATTCTTATTTGTTAATTCTTCAATTAATTTTTCAGCACTAGCCTTTTCTTTAAAGCCGTTCCCCTTATCTCCATATAATAGAGGGGATTCGAAATACTTAGATGACTCTACAGCCTTCCATTCCGCTGGGAAATTTACATCAGAAAACTTTCCAAGCACCTTAAAAAATGGATCCTCATTAAAGCCCCTAATTTCCCGTTCTCTTTCAACAACCATACCAAGGACACAGGTCATAACTCTACCTATAGCTATAGCTGAATAGCTGGTTGTAGCTGCAGCATCATTAATAAGCCTTCCATATTTAACAGACAATGCTCTTGAAAAATTAATTCCCAGGCTATAATCTTCTATGGTACGCATAATACCAGATGCGCCAAGCCTAGCGTAATCGCTCATTGGCTTAGCTTCTTTAATACCACGCAAAATCTCATCATCCGTCTGGGAATCAATCCACACACGAAGCTCTGTCATGCCTTCACGAACGCCACCGTAGTTTCTGATATTCTCCTCAATGGTCTGTCCTTCTTTTCCCGAGTCACCTGCCCAGTAAACAGTATCAATATCCTCTCTGTGAAGCAGCCCGTTAACTACCTTATACTGATCCTTAGCGGATTCCACAACGCCGTATTTGTAATCCTTAGGTAAGAATGGCAAATCCTCAAGATTCCAGGTTTTGTATTTAATATCATATTCTTCAGGATAAACCATCTGCACCAAATGACCGTAGCACCAGCTGATGACATATTCATTATTCTCTATAAAGCCATTCTGATTGCCAGAAACCCTTAGCACCCTGGCAAAATCCCTTGCAACAGATGGTTTCTCTGTGATAATTAAACTCTTTCCCAAATCACTAAACTCCCTAAAAATTAATTTTAAAATTAACAAAAGTCGAAGCCTTTGCATTGTACTGCAAAGGCTTCAAGCATTATTAACTATTCAATTATATCAATTATAGCTCTGTCATGTCTACCAGAACAATAGATTTATTTTCCTTTGAAAGCTGGGTAAGCTTGCTGTCAAATCTGGTAGCTGAGAAAAGGAAAATTGTATTTGCTGTGATTCTTGCCTGCTTCATAGATTCTAAAAGCTTCTCGTAAGATTCATAGCCCATAGACTTTTCAGTCCAATTGCAAATACCAACAACATTCTCTCTGTTATCACTTTGACCAATTACATCAATAGTGCCTTCCTTACCAAGCCATGTTCCAATCTTTGTAAGCTTAATTGGAAGCTGACCTACCATATTAAGCAGGTGTAGATATTCTCTACATACATCTACAAAATAATTTTGCAAATACTTATCCAGGTTTGGTGCAATAAATGTATCGTAAAATCTTTCAGGAGTAAAAGAAATCAATTCTGAAAGATGTGGATATACAAATGTAAACCAGAAATTAATGTATGGATCTACAATTCTGTATATACCCTTTTTAGTATTGTCCCATCCACCTGTTTCAAAGGATACTACCTTATCAACTACATCAAATGCTGCAAGATTCTTAATATAAACAGAAATCTTAGCTCTTGAATAGCCTGTATCCTCAAACAAATCATTGAGCTTTTCATTACCAGCAGCTATGGAACCAAGAATAGTATCATAGCAGGATAATTCTCTAAGCTCAGAAGCAATATAGTCCTCTGCTTCTGTATATAAAAATCCTGTAGGTGAAAGAATATTTTCGCATACATTAGCCTTAATAGACTTCTTAGCGTTCCATCTATCTAAATAATCAGAAACACCGCCTATAATTCCATAGGTACTTACGCACTGAGCCACACTATAGCTAGGGAATGCTCTAACCACATCAAGGAATGAATGATTCTCCATTTTTATAGCTTCATCAATATAGGATTTAGAAGCGAAAGCAGGATCGTTAAGCCAATTATTAGTCCACACAAGTGAGGAACTAACCACAACTATCATAACCTTACCAGGATAAAGCTTCTTATTCTTTAAAGAAATGAGGCTACTAAATAAATCATTAGTCTTCTTAATTGCATATTGAGCTTCATCAATAATAACAATAAGCTTTGACCCATCCTTAGATGAAAACTTCTTAAAGGATGCCTCATAACTAGTACTGCCTTCAGCTTTATTATATGTAGATGAAATCTGATCATCTAAATACTTTAACTGCTTGGCATCTGAACACTGACGACTTCGATAGTAAAAATAAGATTTACCAGTAGTAAACTCGTCTAACAACGCTTCCTTGCCACAACCAAGCCTGCCGTAAAGCACTATTAAATTGTTTTCTGCAGATTGGTAAATAGCATCCAACTTCTTCACTTCATTTGTGTGTGTCATAATCACTATCTCCCTAGTTTGTGCATTACTTAACTAATTCGTGTAATATAATAACATATTTCACTTTAGCAGACTACACTAAAAAAGAATTTTATTTGAATTTAATTTATCTTATTTGTAAATTGTCAAAAAAATTCCGCATCACAAAAGATGCGGAATTAAAATTTTAATTATTATTTTGCTGTAATATATCCCTGCGCCTTAAGAAGCTCAGCGCAAAGAACAGCACCACCTGCAGCACCACGAACAGTGTTGTGTGATAATCCAACAAACTTCCAGTCGTAAATGCTATCCTCTCTAATACGTCCTACAGATACGCCCATACCATTCTCGTAATCTACATCGAGGGCAACCTGAGGTCTGTTATCCTCTTCCATGTAACGAATAAACTGCTTTGGTGCGCTAGGAAGCTGTAGCTCCTGTGGCTTGCCAGAGAAGTTATTAATTGCATCAATAAGCTGCTGCTTTGTAGGAGACTTCTTAAACTTAACAAAAACAGCTGCTGTATGTCCGTTAAGAACTGGAACACGGATACACTGGCTTGTAATCTTTACATCATCTGCAGGTACGATTACGCCGTTTTCAATCTTACCCCAGATTCTAAGTGGCTCTTTCTCTGATTTCTCTTCCTCGCCTGAGATAAATGGGATGATATTGTGCTCCATTTCAGGCCAATCCTTAAATGTCTTACCAGCACCTGAAATAGCCTGATATGTAGTAACTACAACCTCGTAAGGCTCAAACTCTTTCCATGCTGTAAGAACTGGTGCATATGACTGGATTGAACAGTTAGGCTTAACTGCAACGAAGCCTCTTGTTGTACCAAGTCTCTTTTTCTGGAAATCAATAATCTGCATGTGCTCTGGGTTAATTTCTGGTACTACCATAGGAACGTCAGGTGTCCATCTATGTGCAGAATTGTTTGAAACTACTGGAGTCTCTGTCTTAGCGTATGCTTCTTCAATAGCTTTAATCTCGTCCTTAGACATATCAACTGCTGAGAATACAAAATCAACTTCTTTTGCTACTTCCTCAACCTCGTTAACATTCTTTACAATGATGTCCTTAACTGCATTTGGCATTGGAGTATCCATCTTCCAACGACCACCAACTGCATCTTCATAACGCTGTCCTGCTGAACGTGGGCTGGCTGCAATAGTTGTAACCTCAAACCAAGGATGGTTCTCAAGTAGAGAAATAAATCTCTGACCAACCATACCAGTTCCACCAAGAATACCGACTCTTAATTTCTCGCTCATTTCAAACATCTCCTCATTTTTGTTTTTGTCACGCGGACATTTGTCCGTCATTTGAAACGATTATAAACAAATCGCATAAATAATGCAAGTAGAAATTAAACAAATTTACTAACCTAATTTTCAAACAGACCAGGAACACTACTTAAGAATTCTTTACATGCGCTAATTTCCTCTTCCATAGCATTATGTCCTGGTGCTCCTACAGTAAGTCTGGTATTAACACATGTCTCCATAGAAATAGCATCATAAATATCCTCTTCAAACACTGGCGAAATAGCCTTAAGCTCAGAAAGGGACATATCATCTATGGCAATCCCCTTATCTATGCAATAAAGAACTACCTGTCCAATAATTCCATGAGCATCTCTAAATGGAACGCCGTGATTAACAAGATAATCGGCAGCATCAGTAGCATTTGTAAATCCATTTCTAGCTGATTTAGCCATATTTTCCTTGTTGAATTTAATGGTTGAAAGCATTCCATCAAAAAGTACAATTGAATCCTGAACAGTCTTCATAGCATCAAAAGAAAGTTCCTTATCCTCTTGCATATCCTTATTATATGCAAGTGGAATACCTTTCATTGTAGTAAGAAGAGACATAAGTGCACCATATACTCTACCTGTTTTGCCTCGTACAAGCTCTGCTATATCAGGATTTTTCTTCTGTGGCATAATAGATGAGCCTGTAGAATATGCATCATCAATCTCAACATATCTGTATTCATTGCTATTCCAGATAATCACTTCCTCTGAAAAACGGGAAAGATGCATCTGAATAATAGAAAGTGCAGATAAGAATTCAATAAGATAATCTCTATCAGAAACGCCATCCATTGAATTCAATGTAGGCCCCTCAAATTCAAGAATATCTGCTGTCATATATCTGTCTAAGGGATATGTAGTGCCTGCAAGAGCACCAGAGCCTAGTGGACAAGACCACATAGAGGCCTTTATATTTGAAAGACGGACAATATCTCTTTTAAACATTTCAAAATACGCACCCATGTGGTGGGCAACTGTTATAGGCTGCGCCTTCTGCAAATGGGTAAAGCCTGGCATAATTGTGTCGATATTCTCCTCCATTATGCCTACAATTGTAGTAAGTAAATGCTCAAGTGCCTTAGCTGTAGAAACGACCTGGTCTCTGGTGTAAAGCTTCATATCAAGAGCTACCTGGTCATTTCTAGAACGACCGGTATGAAGCTTTTTGCCGGCATCACCAATTCTATCTATAAGATTTGCCTCTACAAAACTATGAACGTCCTCGTACTCAGAAGTGATTTTAAGAGTGCCGTCATTAACATCTGTCTCAATACTATCAAGTCCTTTAAGGATTTCATCCCTTTCTGCTTCAGTGATAACACCTACGGCTGCAAGCATTCTAACATGAGCTCTGCTGCCTCTAACATCCTGCTCAAAAAGCTTCTTGTCAAAGTTAATAGAAGCGTTAAAATCATAAACCATCTGGTCTGTAGATTTGGTGAATCTACCGCCCCACAATTGTGCCATAACTAATCCTCCATCTTTGTTGCCTGTTTTTGTAGTTGCCTTTCATTATATGAATACACGCAGCCGCAATAGTCCTGCCTGTACATATCATATTCTCTTGAAATCTCAGTGCTTCTCTTGTAGCCTTCTCTCTTTTTAAAATCGCTATAAAGCCAATCAACTCCTAGCTCTTTTCCTATAGAAGCACCTATTTCATTAAGCACCTGAGAATCTTTCATTGGTGATATTGTAAGTGTTGTAGAAAAAAAGTCAAACCCTTTTTCTTTCGCAACTGCTGCTGTACGTCTTAATCTAAGATCATAGCATCTATGGCAGCGTTTCCCCTTTTCAGGCTCCTTTTCAAGACCTTTAGCTATTTCATAGAAGCTGCTTTTATCATAATCGCCTTCTATGAATTTAACTGGATACTTAGTAGGAAATTCCTTAATAAAACGCTGCTGTTCCTTAACTCTGTGGTAATATTCTTCATCAGGATAAATATTAGGATTATAGTAAAATACTGTAACATAAAAAAACTGACTTAAATATTCAATACAGTAGCTGGAGCATGGAGCACAACAGCTATGTAACAATAAAGAAGGCACTTGGCCTTCTTCAGTAAATTTAATTATTAATTTATCTAATTCCTTTTGATAGTTAATCTTATTCATTATCTATTAGCCCAAATATACAAAAATGCTGTTGCAAACACATAAATAAACACCATAAAAAGCATAAATGGTACCTGAGAAGCCATTATGCCACATACAACCTGAGCAATAAAAACAAGCCCATGAATCCAAAGTGGGATTCTGTTAAGTGTAGCTGCAAGCGCTGCCTCAAGAATAACCATCACACAGGCAATAACAGGATTAATAGAAAATGCCACTATGGAAATTACAATTGCGACAATGGCAAAAATGCCTACAAATATAAGTGATAATAGAGGAAGATTATCCTTGGAAAAAAACTTTCCTAAATTAATTGATGCTGTATTTTTCTTCTTTGCTTCCATTATATATTTCTCCTAAAGGTTATCTTTTTTCGTACAAGTGTCATTATAATAAAAACCCTGTTTTTTCTCAACAATTTCGTTGATTTTTTTCTGTTAATATATTAATATTTCTATGGTTAGCTCCGATAGCTCAGTTGGTAGAGCACCTCACTCGTAATGAGGGGGTCGTCAGTTCGAGTCTGATTCGGAGCTCTTTTTATATATAGGAGGAAAATCTTTTGGAATTTATTCAATACGACCACGTTTCAAAAAGCTACGGCAAGCAGCTGGTTCTAGATGAACTAAACCTATATGTTAAGGAGAATTCCTTTGTGACCTTACTTGGTCCATCAGGCTGTGGCAAAACAACTACACTTAGATTATTAGGAGGCTTCGAAAAGCCTGATTCAGGTAAAATCTATCTTAACGGAAACGACATCACTGCTCTACCTGCCAATCTTCGTCCAATCAATACGGTATTTCAAAAGTACGCTTTATTCCCACACATGACAATTGCAGAAAATATCGCTTTTGGATTAAAGATTCAAAAGAAGTCCAAAGAATATATTGATGACAAAATAAAATACGCCCTTAAGCTTGTTAACCTTGACGGCTTTGAAAAGCGTTCCATCGATTCACTTTCCGGTGGACAGCAGCAGCGTATAGCCATTGCAAGAGCTATTGTTAACGAACCAAAGGTTCTTCTTTTAGATGAGCCTCTAGGTGCTCTCGATTTAAAGCTTCGTCAGAGCATGCAGTACGAGCTTATGAAGATTAAGCAGGAGCTTGGCATTACATTTATATATGTAACCCATGATCAGGAAGAAGCTCTTACTATGTCTGATACTATAGTTGTTATGAACCAGGGCTACATCCAGCAGATTGGAACTCCTGAGGATATATATAACGAACCTGAAAACGCCTTTGTTGCAGATTTTATTGGTGAGAGCAATATTATAGAAGGAATCATGATTAAGGATGAACTTGTTTCATTCCTTGGTGTTCAGGTACCTTGTGTTGATAAGGGCTTTGGCACTATGAAGCCTGTAGATGTTGTTATCCGTCCAGAGGATGTTGAGCTTGGCGAACCAGGCAAGGGCTTCATGGATGGAGTTATCACTGACTGTCTCTTTAAGGGTGTACACTACGAATTAGATGTTCAATGCGGACAGTACGAATGGCTTGTACATACAACCAAGTACTTTGAAGTTGGTCAGCATGTATCCTTGAATGTTATCCCATTCAACATTCAGATTATGAACAAGCCTGAATCTGAGGATGAGGAGGTAATGAAGGAGGATGATTAATAGGCTTCGTACCAGCTTCCTTGCTATGCCTTATGCCATCTGGGTATTAATTTGTACTATCCTTCCACTATTTTATATCCTTGGATATGCAATTAATACAAGTGACGGAAGCTTTACACTTTCCAATTTAATTGCAATTACAGACCCAGTTCACTTAAAATCACTTGGTCTGTCTATTCAGATTGCACTTATTACAACCATTATATGCCTTATTTTAGCCTACCCTGTTGCCTTGATTTTGCACAACCTTAAGATTTCCAACAAAGGGTTTATTGTATTTCTATTCATCCTTCCAATGTGGATGAATTTTATGCTTAGAATACTTGCCTGGCAAAACATATTATCAAATAACGGAATCCTTAACAGTATACTTTCTGCCCTGAGGCTTCCTACCATTCATATTCTGTATACAAAGTCTGCTGTTATACTTGGTATGGTTTATGATTTTTTACCATATATGATTTTGCCAATCTACAATTCCTTGTCAAAGATTAATGATGAGGTAATAGAAGCAGCTTCTGACTTAGGTTCAAGCTGGCTTAACACCTTTATTAAGATTACTCTTCCACTTTCTAAGGACGGTATTATTTCTGGCATTATTATGGTATTTGTGCCTGCACTTTCATCCTTTGTTGTATCTAACCTGCTTGGTGGCGGTAAGGTACTTCTTATTGGTAATGTTATTGAGCAGGAATTTACACTTGCCAGAAACTGGAACTTAGGCTCAGGCCTTTCAATTATACTTATGCTATTCGTCCTTGCTTCAATGAGCGTTATGAATAAAGTGGATGATTCTGAAAATGGAGGTATGCTTATATGAAAATTTTTAAAAAAGGCGCCTCTTATACTTACCTTGGCTTAATATTTTTGTTTTTGTATGCTCCAATCCTAGTACTTATAGTTTTATCCTTTAATAATTCTATGTCACGTACTGTTTGGGGCGGTTTCACACTTCAATGGTACTTAAATCTGCCTAGCAACGATACTATTATGAATGCCCTTTTTACGACACTTCGTATCACCCTTAGTTCAAGCATACTTGCAACTATTCTAGGTACATCTGCTGCCATTGGTATTAACCGTATGAAAAAGCATCATGCTGCAATTATGCTTGGTGCCACCAATATTCCGCTTTTAAATGCAGATATTGTTACAGGTATTTCTCTAATGCTTCTTTTTACCAGATTTACTTCGCTAGGAGAATTTTCTGTAGTTTTGGCTCATATAGCATTTTCAGTGCCTTATGTAATATTTAATGTATTGCCACGTCTTCAATCTATGTCAGATGCATGTATAGAGGCAGCCATGGATTTAGGGGCATCACCAGCTTATGCCTTTTACAAGGTTATCCTTCCTGAGATATTCCCTGGCGTTTTATCAGGATTTTTGATGGCATTTACTATGTCACTTGATGATTTTACCATCACATATTTCACCAAGGGAGCTGGTGTAAACACCCTCTCCACTATGCTTTATACCGAGCTGAGAAAGGGAATTCAGCCAGAGCTTTATGCTCTTTCTACTCTTTTGTTTTTGCTTGCATTCATTATGCTTATTGCAACAAACTTTAAGGGAATGAACAAGAAGGAGGTTGTAAGATAATGAAAAAGAAATTATATTCATTAATCACCATTTTTTGTCTTACTCTTACAAGCTGCTTTTCATTCACAGCCTGCGGTAATGACGCCGAAAGCGCCGACACTTTGGTAGTCTTAAATTACGGCAAATACATTGAAGCAGATGTTCTTAAACGCTTCCAGAAAGAAACTGGTATCACTGTTAAATACGAAGAGTACGAATCCGTTGAGGATATGTATGCTAAATACAAAGCAGGCTCTATTAATTACGATGTTATCTGTACCTCAGATTACATGATTGAAACCCTTCGAAAAGAAGGTGAGCTTATTCCAATTGATTACAATTCATTACAGAATTATAAAAATATCGACCCTGCAATTATAGAGGCCTCTGCCTCTTTTGATCCTAATCACAAGTATACTGTTCCTTACTTTTATGGTACTGTGGGAATTCTCTATAATACTGAAAAGGTTGATGAAGAAACCGTCAGCTCCTGGAACTGTCTATGGGATCCTGAATACAAAAATCAAATCGTAATGATTAACTCTCAAAGAGATGCGTTCATGGTTCCTCTTAAAATGTTAGGGTATGATATCAACACCACAGATACAGCAAAGCTTGATGAAGCATTCGACATGCTCTGCAATGAAAAGAAATATGTATATGCATATCTTATGGATGAAACATACGAATGTATGGTTTCCGAAGACGCTGCTATGGCTGTCTGCTATTCCGGCGAAGCCGCTATGGGTATGGAATATAATGACAAGCTTGCATACGTAGTTCCTAAAGAAGGTGGAAATCTATGGGTTGATTCATGGTTTGTACCTCGCACCTGTAAACATTATGATGCTGCCATGAAATGGATTGATTTCATGTGTGAGGAAGAGGCAGCTACCCAAAACTTTGAATATGTTTGGTACGCTACCCCCAACCTAACTGTTGCGGCAGGCATGGATGATGAAACACTTGCCGATGAAACAGTATTTCCTACCAAGGAAACACTTTCTAGGTGTGATATCTACTCTGCCTACGATGATAAAACATTAGATTACACCACCACACTTTGGAAAAAGCTTAAAGCTTACTAATTAGCATAGCTTAACACATTAGTATCTTTAGAATAATAATAAAGGTTGCTAGATAATACCTCATCCTCAGGGATATTTGTTCTGTTAACATGATCAATCATTTCTCTAAGGCTTGCAGTATCAATCTCGCAACCTTTTATTGATTTTACAACGATTATCTCATGTATTGAGCATGGAATAATATATATGTCCGACTTAAGCTTTGCAGCAATAGCCTTCAACAAATCCTTATATAACAAAACCGCTGCTCCATAATAGCTTATACTATTACTTACAACATACAAAGGTATCTCGCTCTCCTCCTTCTTACTAATCTCAAACATACTGAAATCACCCATGTATTCCTTGATTGTAGAAAAAATTCCTCTTATTTTAACACCCATAATTCTTTGAGTATTACCACTTGCAGCAAGCATAAGCTCCGATGGGGTAGTTTCCCATAATTTAGCCTGAGCATTTGTAATAAGCACTGCTTTCTTTTCTTTACTATCCACAGTCTCAGGAATAATACGGTAGAACACAATAGCAAGATCTAAGTAATTAACATAAGGCACAGTAGATAGAAGCTCCTTATTCCTATCATGATTAATCACCTTGTAAACTATAAAGTCCTTAACATTATTAAATTGTTCATTTGCCATAATATAAATAGGCTTATTGGAAAAATAACGACAAAAAAGAATCCGCATGTTTCCATGCGGATATAAATATAACAGTTGTTATAAAAATAGTCAAGATTGATTTTTATATTTTTTTGCTAACTCTAACATTTCTTTTGCATTTGTGAGCACTGCCTCTGTGATTGCACTACCCCCAAGCATTCTTGCAAGCTCATAGACAGTTTCATCATCATAAAGCTTCTTAATTCCAGAAATAGTATGACCGTTAGCTACGCTCTTTTCAATTAAGAAATGTGTATCAGCCATAGCTGCAATTTGAGGTAAGTGTGTAATACATATAACCTGATGACTTTCTGCAACAGTAGAAAGCTTTTCAGAAACAGCCTGAGCCGTTCTTCCAGAAATACCTGCATCTATTTCATCAAAAATAAGTGTATCAATTCCTCCCTTTGAAGCAAGAACCGTCTTTATTGCAAGCATAATACGGCTCATTTCACCACCTGATGCAATGTCCTTAAGAGGTCTAAGTGGCTCACCAGGATTGGTACAAATTACAAATTCACCTTCATCAAAACCATCTGCAGTAAAATAGTCTAATCTTTTTAGCTCTACATCAAACTCGCTGTTAAGGAAGTTTAAATCACTCATTGCTTCCTTCATTTTTTCAGAAAGCTCTTTAGCTTTTTTCTTTCTAATATCAGAAAGCTTACCGCAAAGATTTTCAAGCTCCTTTGTAGCCTTATCTACCTTAGCCTTAAGCTCACTAAAATATTCGTCAAAAGATTCGTATTTTGCTTTCTTTTCCTGACGGGCAGCAAGCTCTTCTAAAATAATCTCAATAGTGGCGCCATATTTGTCCTTTAGACGATTGATTTCGTTAAGTCTAAGCTCCACTTCATTAAATCTGCCTGCGTCAAAGGAAGCATCAGCCATATAGCTAGACAATTCCCTGTTAAAATCAGATATTATACTATCTGCATCATTAAGCATAGATAAAAACTCTGATGCTCTATCATCTATGGACTCAATGTATCGTATATCCGATATAGCAGAGCTTATAGCATCAGAAACACCGCCATCTCCTGCCATGGCTTCATGTGCTCTGCCAAAATATTCCATAGTTCTGCTAAAATTAGAAAGACGCTTATATTCATCCTCTAACTCTTCATCCTCCCCTGGCTTTAGATTAGCAGATTCAATCTCATTTATTTCATGTTCAAGAAGAACTATCTCTCGCTCCCTAGAAATATCGCTCTTTTTAGCATCCTCAAGCTCCGCTGTTAGTGCCTTGTACTGCTTATAGCATGCAGATACCTGATTCTTAAGGTCACCTATTTCATCCTTAGCATACTCATCCAAAAGCTCCATGTGTCGCTTGGTATTAAGCAAAGACTGATGTTCCTTCTGACCATATATATCAAGAAGCAGAGCACCCACTTCTTTCATTTTGGCAGCTGGCACCTGCTCACCATTAATCTTACCAACACTTCTAGTGTCTGTAATACGACGGCTCATTATTACCTCATCATCGTATGGTTCAACATCCAGCGCTCTTAAAGCTTCCTTTGTAGCCTCATCATCAACAAGAAAAACCGCCTCAACAAAAGCCTCTGAATCAGCATCTCTAAGAAAATCCTTAGATGCCTTATCTCCAAGACTTAAATGTAGAGCTCCTAAAATAATAGATTTACCTGCTCCGGTTTCACCGGATAAGATATTGAGCCCCTTTGAAAACACTATCTCCTCTTCATCAATAAGGGCCAAGTTTTTGACATGCAAACTTGCTAGCATTTTATTCTCCTTTTCCGCCCGACTTACCAAAATAAAAGGATACTTGCACTTACCTTTTCTCTATAACCTTCTTTAATTTTCCCATTAAAGAAACGGTATCATCTAAGCTTCTGATGGCACACATTATTGTGTCATCACCAGCAATAGAACCAACTATCTCTGGAAAATCCATGTGGTCTAGTGCTGCCGCCACAGCCATAGCCATACCAGAAACAGTTTTAACAACCAATATATTACCAGCATTATCCATAGAAATAAAACCATCTAAGAAAATGCGGATATATTTCTCATTCATATCATCATCCGTAGACCTATATGCAACATATCGAAGCTTACCTTCGCCATCTGCAATCTTTGTAAGCTTCATCTCACGGATATCTCTCGAAACAGTAGCCTGGGTTGCATTAAAGCCTGCTTCTTCAAGCCTAGCTGTAAGCTCCTCTTGGGTGCCTATTTCGTTTTTAACTATCAACTCTAAAATTTTAGCTTGTCTTTCAACCTTCATTTAAATCTCCTGCATTCTTGCTCTAATTCTTTCAAGGAAATTAACATTCTCCAACATAACCATATTGGAGGTTGATTTAGATTTATATATTTTTAATACATTGTCTTTACCTAGTGTCTGACGATAGGTTCCATCATAAATAATATTAGCCTTAGGCTCATCCTCTTCGTGGCGAGCACTAACTGTCACCTCTACCTCATCTGTAGAAGCAAGAATAATACTTCTTGAATTAAGGGTGTGAGGATTGATAGGTGTAAGAATAATGCAATCTGCATGAGGACTAACAATTGGGCCGTTAGCAGATAGATTATAAGCGGTAGAACCTGTAGGTGTAGCTACAATCAGCCCGTCACAATTGTGAGAATAAAGCTGAATACCATTAACCTTAACAGTAAGATTAAGCACATATAATCCTGCCGCATCAGAAGCTACCACTATATCATTAAGTGCTCTGTAGTGATTTTCATGATCTGTATTTAAATCACCCTCAAGCATCATTCGCTCATCTAATTTATAATTGTCGCTAAGAAGCTGATCTAGACAGTGCTCTACATTATCAACTGTCATGTCACACAAATATCCTAAGTGCCCGCAATTAAGACCAACTATAGGAACCTTTCTATTTGTAACATTTTGGGCAACCCTAACAACAGTGCCATCACCACCAACAGTAATAATACATTCGATATCATCAGCCACAGTAACCTGTGTTTCAGAGCTATCAGGGCAGGTATCTAAATCAAGTATGCACATACCACCATGGGCTGTAATGTAGTCTCTGATGATATTAATATATTTTTCATGTAAATCACTAAAAGATCTTGCAACAATTAAAAAGTTTTTCATTATTTGTCTAAGCTGTCATGTGCCATCTTAACTGTAGCAGACACATCAATTGCTTCCCCCTGTTTTTCCTTAGTAGCAATGTGTATAAGATATTCGATATTACCTTCTGGTCCCTTGATTGGTGAAAACTCAAGGTGTAAAACATAAAAACCTATTTCTTTAACAAAATCAATTACTGTATTAATTACTTCCTCATGGACAGCAGGGTCTCTAACAACACCCTTCTTGCCCACCTTTTCTCTGCCTGCTTCAAATTGAGGCTTAATAAGGCAAACCATTTCAGCATCATCCTTTAAAAGTGCCTTGGCTGGGCCTAAAACCTTTGTAAGACTGATAAATGATACATCCACAGATGCAAAATCAAGCTGCTCTCCTATATCATCAACAGTGACATAACGTATGTTAGTCTTTTCCATGCAGACAACCCTAGGGTCCTGACGAAGCTTCCAGGCAAACTGTCCATAACCTACATCTACAGAAAATACCTTAGTTGCTCCGTTTTGAAGCATACAATCGGTAAAGCCTCCGGTTGATGCTCCAATATCCATGCACACTTTATTCTCAAGGCTTATGTTAAAATGTGTCATAGCCTTTTCTAATTTAAGTCCTCCACGGCTAACATACTTAAGCTGTTGACCATGAATCTCTATTGGGGCATCCACATCGATTTTGGTGCCAGCTTTGTCCTCACGGTTTCCCTTAACGAAGACATTGCCTTCCATAATCATTGTTTTTGCCTTTTCTCTAGAAGGCGCAAGCCCTCTATCTACTAAAACTACATCAAGTCTTTCTTTCATACTAATTTCCTAATGCTTTTAAAATTCTCTCTGTTATGGATTCTGAATCCATGTGAAGTTCTTTAAATAAAAGTGTTACACTACCATGACGAACAAATTCATTTGGTACAGCAATCTTTAGTACCTTGCCCTTGTAATCATTATCATACAAAAATGCCTGTACCTGCTCACCAAAGCCACCTGTAAGAACATTTTCTTCCATTGTGACAATTAAATCATACTGCTTCTTAATATTCTTTAAGTAGCTTTCATCAAGAGGCTTTGCAAATCTGGCATTGCAGATACCTGCATCTATGCCATGAGCCTTAAGCTGTTCACAGACCTCTTCGGCTTTTTTGACCATGGAACCAAGTGCAAAGAGCATTACCTTAGAACCAGGCTTAATCTCTTCTGCCTTACCATACTCTATAGGTGCTCTATGTTCCTTAAGCCCACAGTATGCTTCACCTCTAGGATATCTAATCGCTATTGGGCCATTATGCTCTGACACAGCATATTTCATCATGTCAGAAAGCTCCCACTTATTCTTAGGTGCCATAACAGTCATGTTAGGCATAGATGTTAAAAATGATACATCAAAAACACCCTGATGAGTGCTGCCATCTGCCCCAACAAGACCGGCTCTGTCTATGGCAAATACCACATGAAGATTCTGTAAGCAGACATCCTCTAGTATCTGGTCATAGGCACGCTGCAAAAATGAAGAGTAAACAGCAAATACCGGAACCCTGCCCCCTAATGCCAGGCCTGCAGCAAAAGTAACTGCATGCTCTTCTGCAATACCTACATCAAAAAATCTATCAGGGAACATATTTCTAAATCTCTTTAGGCCTGCCCCCTCTGCCATGGCAGCTGTAATTGCAACCACCTCTGGATTTCTATCTCCCATCTTGCGCATAACAGTTGAGAAAACATCCGTATATCCCGGGTTAGGATTGCGCTTTGGAAGTCCTGTTTCTATTTCAAAAATATCTGTGCCATGGAATCTGGAAGGATGGCGCTCTGCTGGAAGATAGCCATTCCCCTTCTTAGTTATTACATGCACAAGCACTGGTCCTTTAATCTTAACAGCCATACGGAATGTCTCAAGCATAGCCTTGATATTATGACCATCAACAGGACCTAAATACATGATGCCAAGGTCTTCAAAAACCATATTAGGCACCATTAAGGATTTAATTCCATTTTTGGTACTGCGAATTTTTCTTATAAGCTTCTCACCGTTTGGCCAAGATTCAAGTGAATTAAGCACATCATTTTTAAAGCCAACATATTTAGAGCTGGTACGAAGTCTTTCAAGATTTGTGGACATACCACCTACATTCTTGGATATGGACATTTCATTATCGTTAAGCACAATTAAGAAATTAGACTTCTTTAATCTGGATGCATTGTTAAGCGCCTCGTAGGCAAGGCCTCCTGTAAGAGCACCATCACCAATTACAGCAGCCACCTTGTAATCCTCTCCTGCCAAATCTCTAGCCATGCAATATCCTAGAGCTGCCGAAAGAGATGTTGAGCTATGACCTGTATCAAAGCTATCACAGTCACTTTCTTCTCTCTTAGGGAAACCGCTGATTCCACCATATTGACGCAAATGTTCAAACTCAGCAGCTCTTCCTGTAAGGATTTTGTGAGTGTAAGCCTGATGACCTACATCCCAAATCAGTTTATCCTTTGGAAAATCCATAAGTAGATGAAGAGCTATTGTAAGCTCTACAGTTCCAAGATTAGAAGCCAAATGGCCACCAGTCTTAGATAAATGCTCTATTAAAAATTCACGTATTTCACCAGGAAGAGCCTTAATCTCCTCCTCAGATAAGTTCTTTATATCATTAGGTTGCTTTATCTTATCAAGAACCATAATACTTAATTGTCTCGGTAGACAAGGTACTGAAGTAAATCCATAAGGAAATCATTTTCGTATGGAAGCTTCTTAAGATTATCTATTGCCTCATCTGTAAGACGTTTCACCTCTTCTTTAGATTTTTCTATACCTTTGAATGTAACATAAGTTGATTTTTCATTGCGTTCATCTGAGCCAATTGGCTTTCCCAGAACCGCCTCGTCTCCCTCGATATCAAGAATATCGTCCTGAATCTGAAATGCCATTCCAATCTTAGATGCAACAGATTCAATAAGCTTTATTTCATCCTCCGATGCCCCGGCAAGCACTGCGCCTATCTCCATTGATGCTTCAATGAGTGCCCCTGTCTTAAGCTCGTAGATAAAATCAATTTTTTCTTCAGTCATGGTTTCATGCTTCTTTTCAGATTCCACATCTACAACCTGACCGCCAATCATACCAAACACTCCAGCCTTTTTTGATAAAATCTGTAGCGCTTTTATATTTCTATCAATAGATGCACCTTCTACATTAAAGGATTTAAGGGCTGTCTCAAAAGCATAATTTAAAAGCGCATCTCCAGCAAGTACCCCCATTCCTTCGCCGTATACAGCATGTGTGGTAGGCTTACCTCGCCTTAGCATATCATTATCCATGGATGGTAAATCATCATGGACAAGGGAATATGTGTGAATCATTTCGATAGCAGCCATGAAACAATCAATTGCCTCACCCTTGCCACCAAACAGCTTGAAGGTTTCACTCATAAGTACAGGGCGTAGCCTTTTTCCTCCAGCTTTAATACTGTATTCCATAGCCTCAAAAATAGTACGCTGCATTCCTGATACTTCAGGAAGATACTTAACTACTATTTTTTCAGCTTCTGCTGCCCTGTCAGTTAGTCTCGTTTTAACATCAGTTGCCATTTATTCTTCCTCTTCAAAAACTTCAAGACCGCCATCCTTGCTTATAGCCATGACAGCTTTCTTGGTTTGTTCTATTTTATCATTTGCCTGCTTTAGCTCTTCCATACCATTTTTGTATAAAGCAAAGGATTCATCCAATGAAATATCTGAAGATTCAAGTTTAGTAATTATTTCTTCAAGTGCCTCAAAGCTTTCTTCGATAGTCTTTGTGTTGTTCTCTTCCATTTGTTCTCCTACTTGGTAAACTCTATTTCAGTAACCTGACTCTTTATTGTGCCGTCTTTAATTCTAACAATCATGCTATCTCCAACAGACAAATCAGCTGCACTATCCACTCTTTTGCCTGCTTCGTTTGTAACATAGCCAAAGCCTGTAGCAAGCTTTTTAGCAGGTGATAATCCATCCAATCTGCAAGAAACTGAGATTAACCTGTTCTCATATCTGGATAGCTTGTTCTCCATAAGGGATTGTAGCTGTTTAAAGTAAAGTTTAAGTTGAGTTTCATTTGCTTTAAGCTTGTTCTCAGGCCTAAGGGCATTAAGACGAAGCTTATAATTTTCAACTAACTGAGCTGCATTTAAAAGCTTATAATCCAAAGCACGATTAAGCTTATCTGAATATCTATCTAATCGACCTGCGAAATCATCATAAACAAAGTTAGCAAGCTCCGCTGCCTGTGATGGTGTGGCCGCCCTTTTATCTGCCACGAAATCTGCAATGGTAAAATCTGTCTCATGACCAACGGCAGATATGATAGGCGTATTAGCGTGAAATATTGCTTTTGCAACTATCTCTTCATTAAAAGCCCAAAGATCTTCAATTGAGCCGCCACCTCGGCCAACAATAATTACATCTAATCCCATGGAATCAAGGCAATTGATACCTGCCACGATAGTGGCTGCTGCCCCCTCGCCCTGCACCTGTGCAGGGTAAAGAATAAGCTGTACATAAGGATTCCTGGTCTTGGATACACGTATGATATCGTGAACCGCAGCACCTGTAGATGCTGTAACTATGCCGATTTTCATAGCATGGGTAGGAATCGGCTTTTTGTACATAGCATCAAACATTCCGCTTTCTTCAAGCTCCTGCTTCAACGCCTCAAACCTTTGGTACAAATCACCAACACCAGCAAGCTCAATAGTGCTTGCATAAACCTGATATCTACCAGTAGCAGCATATATGCCTACATAGCCCGTGACAACTACCTGGTCACCATCTTTCATAGGAAACTTAAGGCCCTTAGCCCGCTTTCCAGCAAACATAACACAGCTAATGGCACTCTTTTCATCCTTAAGGGTAAAATAAATGTGACCTGTATGATTGTATTTGCAATTAGAAACCTCTCCGCTAAGTGAAAGGTTTCCAAGCATAAAATCATCGGCAAACATACGCTCAATATATGTATTTACCTGTGATACACTATATATATTTTTATTCATTATACTAATTTAGCTAAAGCTCCATTTACAAAGCCTGCTGAAGAATCTGTTCCAAATTCGTCAGCAAGTGAAACTGCCTCATTAATAGCAACACCTACAGGAAGATTCTCAAACTTAATCTCGTACAAAGCAAGTCTGATAAGTGTTAAATCTACCTTAGCCATACGTGTAGTCTTCCAGCCATCAACAGACTTATTAATCATCTCGTCGATTTCTGTAAGCTTAGAAATAATATCCTCCGCCTTGGTCTTGATGTAAGCCTCGTCCTCTTCTGTTTTGTTGTTCTTAAGAAGATCTTCCTCCTCGGCGTTATCTCTTCCATCAAGGAATGTGTTTATAACCTGATTCATCTCTTCTGAATCATAAAACTCATTCATAAATACTGCCTTGAATACTTCTTTTCTGATTTCGTGTCTATTCATAAATAATACTCCTGAACTTCTATAACTTTAGACTAATATAGGGTGCTATCTAAAATAGCACCCCATAATTATACATTAATATGCATAAAAAATAAATAACTGTATACTAGTTTGTACCAGCAACACTAACTGTTGCGATGCGGATATCAACAGCTGTAACCTCAAGACCTGTCATAGTCTCAACAGCAGACTTAACCTTTTCCTGTACCATACCAGATACCTTTGGAATCTCGTAGCCGTATTTCATGTTGATAGCCATGTGTACTGAAATCTTACCTGGCTCATTATCAACTACCTTAATAGCCTTAGCAAGCTTGCCTGCACCAGCCTTAGAAATGCTGTCAGATGTAAGATTACCGGCAAGTGATTCAACACCCTCAACCTCTACAGCGCCAAGGCCTGCAATAATACCAACAACTTCCTCAGAGATGTTAACACCACCATCTCCATTTACATTTATTACAAAATTCTTATTCTCTGCCATAATTGCCTCCTAAAATCCTAGAAAAACTAATATGATTATAGCAAAGTATCACATTTTGGTAAACCTGTTTTTACTCCTAATTATTGTTTAATGAATATTTCATATACTTCAAACAATCATATTTGAGTTTTTGTTTTTTATATTATTGTCAATAAAATTCTCAGGTTTATCCATATTTACTTCAATACCCATCTTTTTTAATTCTGCGTCAATATCTTTTTCATATTTTTTACTAAGTTCAGCCCTAGCATTTCCTTGATTGGCAATCTGCTTTGTACTATTATTTAGCTCCGTCTTGTGGTTTTTGATATCTTTTGATATTTGGCTGATTCTGGATTCGCATTCAGCTGCATGGCCTCCAAAATTATATATCTCATTGCACAGCAAATAGGCAAGCTCATATCTCTTTTCACCATGGCTAAAGCTTTTGGCCCCAGGTCCCTTTGCCTTCATATAGTCACAGGCTGCTTCATAAACATCATGCAAAGCCCTATACATATCTCTTCTGCCTATTATCTCCTCATGTGTCAGCTTACTGATATCCTGTTTATCAGGATCTAATAATTTATCCCAGCCGTTATCTTTACATTTTTTTTCGAAATCAGTAAGTGTATCTAATAATCTTGTATATTCAGTGGAGTTTGATGTAAAACCAAACTTTTTGTTGCCCGCTAAAATATTGTGAATTGCTTTAAGCCTTGCAAAGTGATTATCCTGAGCGATTCTAAAGTCTTTTTTATCTTGATAAAATGTGCTTACACATGCAGCTAATTCCCTTCCATAGATTCTCGCGTAAGCAGCTAAATTAGTTTTTATAAATTTGCTTTCATTTAAATCAATTACGTAACTTGTTCCTTTATCTCCAACAAATCCACCCTTTGCCATATTGGTAGTAAGCCTTGCTCCAACTCTTGCTTTTTGTTTCTTACTATATTTAGTATTTAGTTCATCTTGATTCATTTTTTCAATTTTTTTGAGGAGTTCTTTTTCATTTTTAATTCTCTCATCTAGTAAAGATACTATTTTTTCTTTTTCCTTAGGCTTTACAGCCTCAGCTTGTTTTTCAGGCTTTATGTCGTTGCCTTCAACTTTAACCTCTACCTTAGGCTCTATATCATTGATTACTACTTTTGCATCAGTCTTAGGCTTCCGTCTAGAACGGGATGAAAGAGCTGATTTTACTTTTGGTTTTGCTTGAAAATAATTTTTTTCAGCATGTTCTTTTAATCTTTCTTTCCTCTTTTCTATAGTTTGTTCCACTGTTTTTGTAAATACTGTCATAGCTTTTATTTCTGCCTGTATCACTAATATATTTACTTTATTTGCCCATTCATTTTCTAATTTTAACTTAGCCGCTTTCAATTCTTTGTCGGCATTCATTTCAGCATAAATCTCCTCTTTTCTTCTAGCCATTATCAAAGGTTTTTCATCCTTTGAAGCCTTCTTATATTCATCCTCTAATATAATACTATCAATCTTTTTGGTATACTTTCGCTCTTTCCCTTTAATCAATGCTTCTTTTTTATCAGATTCCTTTAATATAGCCATATTAAGTTCTTTTTCCACATCACTTGTGATCATATCTACAATGGATGAAAAATCAGCTTCTAATATGTATAATTTTTCTTCCTTATTTAATTCATCATATTTCGTATTCGAAAATTCAAGTTGAACATAGGAATCACTATCCACAATACGCTTTAGATTTTCTATGTATTTCTTTCGATTCTTTGCATCGAAATAACTTATTTTTGTTATATCATTATGTGGGATTGCGTCGGGAACTTCACGATTTTCGTAACGCAGTATTTCATCATCTATAGCCTTTAATTCCAATGCTATTTCCATAGGGTCATTAACTTTTTTCCTTATTTGCTGGTATTGTTTCTGACTTGCATCACTTTTCTTTTTAAGTGTGTTCTCTAAGATGCTCTGGAATTTTACAATATTATTAAAGGCATTTTTCTCTTCTTCGGTAGATAAGCTTTGCACAGTCTCATCCCAATCTTTATCATCTGTATATGAGTAGATTTGAATAAGACTAACCTGCAAATCCGCAGTTTCTATTGGCTTATCACCTCTTGCCCCAATATTTTCAGTAAGTAACTTTTCCAAAGAAATTATCTTTTTTATTTTTTCATTATCAAAGACAGGCATATAAAATCCCCCCCTGACTATCTTTTGTTTACATAATCAGCTTATCATTTTCCTATGAAAGAATTGTTATAAATTTAAGGTTTATATTTTATATACCTGTTTAGCTTTAAATTAGTTGCATATTATTTTTGGAAAGCTATGCCACTTTAACACTAAAAATAATAGTTTTTACACTAAAAAGACTCATCCTATGATAAGATGAGTCTTGAAATTAACAATAGTATGAAATTTCATCAAAATAATCTATCCATTTACTAATTATGGTATCTGAGTTTGCCTCAATCATTTTTATTAATCTTCTAAGCATAAAATCTGGAATTTTAGAATTATTATTTGCAAGCAAAGCTTTTCCACTTTTTGTAATCCATACCTTAGTAGAATTTTCTCTCGGTTTACCTTCAGCAATATGGACATGTATAGGTTCAAGAGGTTCTCCTTCTCCAATCCAAAAGAACACAATATATGAACCGATTTTAAAAACCTGAGGCATTATCAAAACCTCCCTCTTGTGAAAGTTCTATAATAATATGGGCGTTGTTTTCAACAAACTTTTTAAGCCTTTCCATATCCTCATCAGAAAATCCAACACAATCAGACCAATGATAATCTGGGAGCCAGCAGGTTGCATGATAAAATCCCTCTTCTACTGGTTTTTCAATATATACTTTAACTTTTCCATCTGATTTCATTTCTGAGTGAGCGATGGCAGTTTCATCATCTAAAACCATATATTGATACATCATGATTCATCACATCCTTCCGCTTCGTATATTGTTATTATAATTTATTTGTGATTAATTATAAAGCCTCCCTTCAACAAATAAATACCTAAAATACAATTGTAAATAACAATAGAAAATGTACTAAATTTTTCAAACAAACCAAAAAGTGAATGACACGGATTTAGATATTATTTGCACTATTTTTTATCTATTATCCACCTTTTCCGGATACATATCGTGATTGATAAGCCTGTGAGTTGCTACCTCCTCCCATTTTGTGCCTGGCTTGCCATAGTTGCAGTATGGGTCGATGGAGATTCCTCCTCTTGGAGTGAACTTGCCCCAAACCTCAATATATTTAGGGTCCATAAGCTTAATTAAATCCTTCATAATTATATTTACACAGTCCTCATGAAAATCCCCGTGGTTTCTAAAGCTGAATAAATACAGCTTTAATGATTTGCTTTCAACCATCTTTTCCCCTGGCACATAAGATATGATTATGTTTGCAAAATCTGGCTGACCTGTAATTGGGCAAAGTGATGTAAATTCAGGGCAGTTAAATTTTACAAAATAATCATTTTCAGGATGTTTATTCAAAAATGTCTGGAGCATTTCTGGTGCGTAGTTATCTGGGTATTTATTATTCTTGTTCCCAAGTAATGTAAGAGTTCCTTCGTCTTTTCTGTTGCTCATTTCATATCCTCCAAATTAATCTTCGTATTTTATAGGGTCAACTGTTCCATTTAATTCAAAAGCCTTTTTTCTATCGATGCAGGTACCGCATCTGCCACAAGCCTTATCATGGCCTTCGTAGCAGCTCCAGGTAAGCTCGTAAGGTACATTTAGCTCAAGTCCCATCTTCACTACACCTGCTTTATTAAGCCCAATGAATGGTGCCTCTATTTGTAGCTGTTTGCCACTGCCCTCATAAATTGCAGTGTTCATGGCGTTGTTAAAATCACTGGAGCAATCCGGGTATGCATTTCCTGCCGCATCATCTGCATGAGCGCCATAATATATCTTAGAGCAGCCCTTTGAAAGAGCTATGGCAGCTGCGCTTGAAAGAAACAAACCATTTCTAAATGGTACATAAGTACTGACAGGCTTGCCTTCTGTCTCCTTTAACTGTTCATCATAAGCCCCCTCTGGAATCTCTCCATCTGAATGCTTAAGAAGTGTGCAATCACTAAACTGAAACATTGTAGATAAATCAAGGGTAATATGCTCTACCTTGTAATAATCGCAAACTGCATCTGCAGCCTTTATTTCTTTATCATGTCTTTGTCCATAAAAAATAGAAAGACCTACCACATTTTCATTTCCATATTTTTTTACTGCAAGAGCCAGACATGTGGTGCTGTCCAATCCTCCGCTAATAAGTACTAATGCTTTCATTTCTTCTCCTTATAATAATCTTTGTAGTAAGTATGAATCTGTTTTAAATCTGCCTCTTAAGGTTTGAGTCTGTGTCTTGGCACCTGCATTTTTTATGCCTCTTGCTGTCATGCAGGAATGACTTGCTTCAATAAATACAGCCACATCCTCCGAACCTGTAACAAGTGTAATTACTTCTGCTATATCATTTCCTATTCTTTCCTGAAGCTGCAGTCTTTTGGCTGCCATATCTGCAATTCTTGCAATCTTTGAAAGACCAATTACCTTTCCATTTGGAATATAGGCAACGCTTACCTTCATATCATACATAAGTGCAAGATGATGCTCGCAATAGGAAAAGACCTCTATATCCTTTACGAAAACCAAATCCTGATTGTTTTCATCATAGTAATCCTCATCAAAGGTCTTATTGAACATATCTGCAATCTGCTGATTGCTGTAGTTCATTCCCTCAAAAACCTCTTCATACATTCTTGCAACTCTGTCCGGCGTCTCCTTGAGTCCTGGTCTGTCTGGATTGTCCCCAAGTGCAATCAATATATTTCTGACACTTTCTTTTATAAGCTCTTTATCTATCGCCATTATTTTTCCTTTCTACTACACACCTCTTTTATTTGGATCCCAAATAAATTTGTGAAGCTGAAGCTGTAATCTTATGTCATTTCTTTTGTGCGTAATCAGATAATCTACCATATCAGCCGGTTCAATCCTGCCGAATACCGGGCTAATTAGTGCTGTGCATTTATCGGATATACGATACTTATCAACTATTTCACATACCCTATCAAGCTCACTAACATCAGAGCACACAAACTTGACTGTATCCTTGGATTTAAGATATTTAAAGTTGTCTGTAAGCATCCTATCTTCCATGCCAGAGCCTTTAAGCTTGTAATCAAGTGTAAAAGCTGGTGGATTATCAATCTCTGCAAATGGATGAATATCTACACTTCCATTAGTCTCTATCTCAATAATAATATCCTTATGTGCTGCGAATGCCTCTAACAAATCAATCGCATTATCTGCTAGAAGAGGTTCGCCACCAGTAAGTGTTACTCGTTTCACACCTGTAGAAATTACATAAGATACAATCTCAGCCTCTGTCATCTCCTCTGCCTTTGCATCTTCGGTACAGGCCCACCTGGTATCACAATAGCTACATTTAAGATTGCAGCCCCTAAGCCTTACAAAAACCGCCAGCTCTCCTGCATGTTGCCCTTCGCCATTTATGCTTACAAATTTTTCCACTACATGAAATACTGACATTACATCCTCCTACCTGCTGTAGCTTGCCATGTTATTAGGAGTCTCGTAGACAGTAACCTCTGCCACATTAAATCCATATTTTTCAGTGAATCTATCATAAAAATACTTTGAAAAGTTTTCTGCTGTAGGTCTAAAATCTACTATTCTCATAAGAAACCCCTCTTCATTAAGGGCTGCTACTGTGGCAGGCTTTAGGGTATCCTTTTCGTAAATAAAAGTATGGTCAAAGAAATCTGTCTCTTCCTTAAGAGCGGCTTTCACATCTCCAAAATCTACAACCATGCCTCTTTGTTGGCCATCAGGCTTTAATTCATCTGATTTAATTTTTAAAATCACTCTCCATCTATGACCATGTAGATTAGAGCATTTGCCCTCATAGCCTGATAAAAAATGAGCACCATCAAAGGATGCTTCTGCAGTTAAGTAATACATTGAATTCCTCCTGAACAGGACGTGAATTTTCCCAAAGAAAAAGGCTTTAGAACATACCTACAGCCTAAATTAATCATAAAGAAAAAATAGTCCTGGTTTTGTTTAGGGACAGGATGGTACAAACGAACTGTCCTATTTAATTTGCTTCTGTATGATAAACCCTTTTTTAGAATAATGCAACCGCTAATAGCCAATATTATTCACTATTCCAACTGATACATAATTGTCAGTGATTGCTCTAAAATCTGTACCTGGTTCATTCTCTTCATTATAATGACCATTTACCATGTATCGCATACCACCGTTATCAAGCTTTTCCACCTCATCATAGGTGTCCTTATAAAACATTCCTCTTGATATCTTTCTATCATAAAGAATGCCTTTGCAATCAGCCAGTGCACATCCAGGAAAGTTCACATTGTGAACAATTCCAGGAGCTAGAGGTGTATCAATTAATTTCTTTAAAATCTGTTTTACATATTTGTCAGTTACCTCATGACAATCACAGGCTCCCTCAGATAATGCTATGGCATGATACCCCTGAAAGGCTGCCTCAAAAGCCGCTCCGCATGTGGCGGAATACTGAATATCAGATGCCACATTATATCCATAGTTAATCCCTGAAAGTACCAAGTCAGGCTTTGCAGGCATTACATTAAGCCCACCTACTCGTACACAATCCCCTGGCGTGCCACTGCAATAATAGGCATGTACACCCTCTATCGGAAAATCTTCGCATGGATAAATATCTATGGTGCTATGCAATGTGATGCTATGGCTTGCTGCACTTCTTTGGCTCTCTGGTGCTACTACCCACACTTCCCCAAATTCTTTAGCTGCCCTTGCAAGACGCACTATGCCATCAGAACTAATTCCATCATCATTTGTAATTAGTATTCTCATTCTATTCTCCCGTTTAACCTAATTTCTTTTTCTGCTGACGCCCAGTAATCTTAACCAAGATTGGATATGGCACAAGATGTAAAAAAATTGCTGCAAGCTTCATTGCAAATGAAGGAACAATTATAAGCTTGCCCTTTTCGATTCCTCTTATAGCCTCATCAACACACTGATTAGCACTTATTCCCTTTAATGCAAAAACAACATCAGCTCTTTCATTAAATTCAGTATCAACTGGACCTGGACAAAGTGCACTTACCCTTACCGGGCTTCCCATTTCTTTAAGCTCCATTGCAACAGCCCTTGTTAGGCTGGTAACATAAGCCTTGCTTGCATAATATGTAGCCATATATGGACCTGCTGGAAGCAGTCCAGCTGAGGATGCTACATTTAATATACGTCCATGGCCATTAGCATGCATTTTCTGAAGAATCCCTTTGAACAAAATATGCATGGCCATATCATTAACCTTTATCATATTAACTTCTTTTTCTATATCTGTTTCCAGAAATGCCCCGGCGAGGCCAAAGCCTGCATTATTTATAAATATATCAATATCTTCATCTTTGAGTGCCTCTAACAATTCAAAGCATTGCTTCTTTTTGCTTAAATCAAAGGAGTATATCTCTACAGGAACCTCCAACTCTTCCTTAACCTGCTCCATTCTATCAGTTCTACGTCCAGTTACAATAAGTCTGTAGCCTAAGGCCGCATATCTTCTAGCAAACTCCATTCCAATACCTGATGTTGCTCCTGTAATAAGTGCTGTTTTCATAACTGCCTCTCCTTTTCTTGCCTGTTTAACTAGTTTCATATAACTATTTTAAAGAATATGCACTTATAAATCTATAGGTTCTTGTTTTTCATCAGAAAAACAAGAACCGGACATAGACCAATATTTTCTGAAAGAAAATATTGCTTGGCAACGCCAAGTTCTTGTGGGCTTTTTCCTTAAGTAGCCCACAAGAAGTCATAGATTCTTGAAAAACATCAGTTTTTCAGGAATCGTAAATACCATCAAAATAGATTTATCTATTTTGATGTCCTGCAAAGCAGGATTCTTGCTGATAATTTCATTGTTCTATCAGCAAGAAGTCATCTTTTTATGACCTCTGCATTTATTTTCTACTAGAACTATATTTTTAAGTGAAATTACCACTCATCTCCAATCCACTTAAATAATATAAGTGTAATTTATTCTTTTTAAAAATCCACTTATCACATATTTTTAAAATGTAAGTGTTTTTCGCTGTTTCCCTTATAAAGCTTACTATTTTCCTTTATTATTAGGTGTTTTAATATATCATTATTATTCCACTTAACTTTTTTGTAAGTGAATTTTAGTGTACAGCTAATAACACTTAAAAGTCACCTTAAAAAGTGCGTTTTCTATGATGTTCATCAAAATCCACTTAACTTTTTTTCGAAGGGCATAAGCGCTTTTTTATTTTTCAGAAATACACTTAACATTTTCCAATCTCCTTTTTAAATTTTAAGACTGCATATTAAAAACAGGCATGGCATCTATCACTTCCTGCAATGGAGTCCATGACATAACATCAAAATCGTCGTCTTCATCAATTCCATTACCTAAAGTACCTTTGTCATCCTCATCCTTTGCCCTCTTTTTTGTCTTTATTTTATCCTCAGTCACATCCTCCTTTTTATCAGGAAGATTTTTATAGCCATCTGACTTTTTGAATTCCTTTATTACTTCATCCATTGCTGCCACAATCGCAGCCTTATATGGATCCTTGTCAGAGATTCCATTCAGGGCATGAAAGATTATATCGTTTACTTCCTCTTTAGAATCCGCCTTTTCAAGCTGATGTTCTAAAGCCTCTGCCATTCTTCTAATTCTTAAATATTGCTGATATAACTCGGGATTATGTTCCTTAAGATATGTTTCTTCCTTAGATGTTAGCCGCTTTCCACTTTTGATCTTTGCCTGGATTTTCTCCATCATTTTAGAATCATCTTCTTTGTTAGCCATGGTAGATTGTTCTTTAAGTCTTCTCACCACATCAGTAAGCTGATTTGATACATACTGACCTGATTTGCTCTCATTATTTAATTTCATTGTTCCTAAATCAAAAGATATCTGCATAGCCTTCTCCTAATAAAAAAGGTTCATGGCATATCATCCATGAACCTTAAACTTCCTTACATATTCAAATAGCTCTTACAACATTACCCCTTTGGCATTGTAATTGCCGGAACCCATAGCAAGTGCTTTATTTATAATTGTATCGATTGAATCCACTGCACTAGCAATGTTTTTATAATAGCTGGATGTGCTGCCAAGCAAAGCCTTTACATCCTCAGGCTTTGCAGCTGCTAGCTTTTCCTGGTCTACCACAAGCTTATTGTCAGAGCCTAGGCTAATTCCAATATTTTCAAACTCATCCTTTTTAGCTTTAAAGGCTTCTTCAAACTCAGTCTTAAAGCTGTTATTTAATGCGCCGCCGCATTTAGTTAAGTTTGTTATGGCGCTGTTGTAGGCAGTTACAAAGTTGCTAACGCCTTTCAAAAGTCCAGCGTTATCATATTCTTTCCCTGCTTCAGCTTCATACAAGGATTTGTCATCAAGCTTTTCTAAAGCATCTAAAAGATTATTTGCAGCCTTGTCTACATTTTTGTATTTGCTGTTGGAACCATCAGCTGAAAGCCCCATAGATTCCATCTTCCGCTGGAATTTCAAATCATTGTTAGAAATGATTTGGTCAATAAGGGCATTACCACTCTTTTTACTGTTTAGCATCGAAAGCAAGCCTTGATTACTCTGATAATATTCCATTGAATTATGTATCGTACTCATCAAAACCCTCCTTACATCATTTGCTAAATCATATATCGGAGAAGTAATGCCACAAATTAATAGTAAAGTTTACAATATTTATTCTGCCTTAGTAACCTCATCAAATTCCACTATAGCTTTAAACAAATCTCCATCAATCTCAAGCTTCATAGCTCCTCCCATAGATTCAGTAAGGCTCTTTGCTATAGAAAGGCCCAGGCCATTACCATCTGTGTATCTGGATTTGTCTCCTCTAACAAATCTTTCCATAAGCTCATCTGCAGATATATTCAGCTCGTTTTTAGATGTATTTCTGAATACAAATCTAACCTTGCCATCTTCTCTTTTCAAGTCAATATAGGCTCTAGTATTGGCTTGGGCGTATTTAACTATATTGGACATAAGATTATCGAAGACTCTCCAAAGGTAACGATTGTCTGCCATCAAATAAATGTCCTCTGATGGAAAATCTGTTACAACAGTAACATTGCCAGCTTCAAGTCTCTCAGCGAACTCACCAATTGACTGATTTAATAGTACCCCCGCATTAATGCGCTCAATTGTAAATTTGATATTTCCAGTAGATGCCTTAGATGCCTCTATCAAATCCTCAATAAGCTTTTTAAGGCGGGCCGACTGGCGGCTTAGCACCTCTAGATATTCCATAGCCTTTTTATTATCAAGCTTCTCTTTGCTAAGCAAATCCACATAATTAATTATGGATGTAAGAGGTGTTTTGATATCGTGAGAAACATTTGTGATAAGCTCTGTCTTCATTCTCTCACTTTTGGTGCGCTCATCTAGGGCTACGTTGATTCCTTCCTGAATCTGATTCATTGCCAAAGCGTGCTCTGCCATAAATAGTGGCATTCCATTCAGCTCTACCTTGGCAGATAAATCACCAGCTGCAAGAGATGTGGCTGTTTCTTTGATTCTTGCATAGCTAACTAAAAGCTTGTGCAACACTACTGCAAATGCAAGCTTTTCTATGGCCCAAAACATTCCTACACCTGCTGGATCATTTGAAGTCATAATTACGAAATACTCAATTATCGTAATTACGATAAAGATAGCCCATATTCTTCTGGTCCATTTGATATTCTTTCTAATTTTTATTGACTCCTGGCGTACCACCTCAAGCTTACTTTTGAACCAGATTATAAACCTATATGTATAGGTATGCTTGAAGAATCGATGTAGCTTTACATTTACAGCTAAGTTTGCAGACCACATAAGCCCTATTGTCATCATAACAGCCGCAAATATTCCAAACACCGCAATTGTCATTCCTATAGAAAGATTGCACTCTCTCATATAAGAAGAACAGCTATATATAATTGCAAATATGATATATTCAAAGATTAAAAATAGCCAAAACGCTGCATCGGTCCACATCCATCCAATCCAGCCTGCCTGGATTTCAGAAGAATTCTTTCTGTGACCTGCGGCACACATAAACAATACATAGCAAATAATCGAAAGCACAAATGCTAAACCTGCCACTATCGGAAATACGAATTTCATATCCTCAGCAAAGCCTATAAACCATTTGGCCTGACCATAAAAATCAACATTACCATTGTATGGTGTCTTAGGGAAGCATACAAAAGTATACGCCTCAGTATCAGAGCTAGATTCATATACTCCAAATTCCGATACACTATCAAATGAAGCGTTTGCATCTACAAGCTCAGATAGGGAGTCATGCATCGGTGAGAAATCTGCCACATATTTGCCAGATATCATAGCGCTCTCGCCCTCATCTGTATATATCTCAAAAACATACCTAGAATTAACATCCTCTAAAGTACCAAATGCCATATCATCTATATAAAGATAATCCTGATCGCCCCCACTTGTATCTGGAGTTACCTGTTCATCCTCTATTACATAGGTTGTCTCATCTTCTTCATTTGAAGAGTCAGTAACTACCTCAAGCACATTATTTTCCCATATTTTCTTATAAACAATATTAGCTGCTGAATTTAAATCCTCATTACCTGATTCCTCATCTAGCCCATCTACTCCACAATAGTAATATTCATCATTTACCCCATAAAATTTACCATTGCTATAAACATACGCCTTCTGACCAATAGAATCATAGCCGATACCAGCGATCTGATATGTATTATAAACTTCATTATAGCTATCAACTATCTGATTGCCTGACCATAAATCAAAAAATTTATCACTTAAAATAAACTCTGTGTCAGAGCCAATGTGAAAAGTTCTTACATAGGCATTATCCGGCACTACGTTCTTACCAAAATTCTTATATTCATAAATGGACTCATCATCTAAATTCGTATTTTCGTTATAAGCGCCCTTTATGATTCCATAATAGCAGTTCATATCCTTTAGCTTATCTTTGTTAAAGTCATCTTTGTAATCAGATAATGCTAAAGCGGCATATCCATTTCCTGCCATTCTGTTTACGCTATCATAAAATTCATCCTTCCTGCTTGAATACAAGCCCAAGCTTTGAAAGAATGCACAAACCAGTAGTGATATCACACTGATAAATGCAAATATAGAACATCCTATACCAAGTAAAATCTTACTGAGATTATTGTAAAATATTTTCATATTATCCTCCTGATGAATCAATCATCAATCTTGTACCCGTGCCCCCAGACAGCCTTTAGGTATCTTGGGTTGGCACTGTCATACTCTAATTTTTCTCTGAGATGTCTGATGTGGACTGCTACAGTGCTTTCCGCACCTATAACTGTCTCATTCCAAACCTTCTCGTAAATGTCGCGTGGTGAGAGAACTTCACCCTTATGTGTCATAAGAAGCTTTAAAATATCAAACTCAAGTGGTGTAAGATTAACAAGCTCTCCGTCAAGAGTTACTTCCTTGGATTTATCATTAAGCTCGATGCCACCGATAGCAAGCACACTGCCATCTTCTTCCACCTTACCTGTAGATGCTCCAAGAAGTGTATATCTTCTAATCTGAGATTTAACCCTTGCCATGAGCTCCACTGGATTAAAAGGCTTTGTCACATAATCATCAGCACCGATTGTAAGCCCCATTACCTTATCCGCATCCTCACTTTTTGCTGTAAGCATAATGATTGGCACATTGGAAAATGTCCTGATTTCTGCCATTGCAGCGATACCATCCATTACCGGCATCATTACATCCATAAGGATAAGCTTGATATCAGCCTGTTCCTTCATGACATCTACAGCCTCTTTTCCATTACCTGCGCTAACAACCTGAAAGCCTTCGCTTTCCAAATAGATTTTTAGAGCTGATACAATATCTGGCTCATCATCACATATAAGAATTCTGTTCATAGTTTCTCCCTGTATACGTATTGGCTTTTAAATAAGCCTTATGATTAATCACAAACTTATTCTATTGTATATTATTTTAAGTTCCAATAGGGTAAATTATTAAGATTTGTTTAAGAAAAAAGGGACTGCAAATTGCAATCCCTCCCAGAGTAGATGAAATCATATTTATCCAAAAATAAGATGAAGCGGCACAGTAAATAAGCATTTACTTTTTATCTCTTTGTAGCTTACATAAGGGTTCTTCCAAAATCTAGAATCAATAGAACCTTCTCTATTGTCACCTAGAACAAAAACACATTTTTCCGGAACCTCAAAAGTTCTATTACAATTAGTTTCTACATCTTCATCCAAATAGGCGCTCTCATCATATATTTCACCATTGATGTATACATAACCATCATGAAATTCAATCTTATCGCCTTCGATTCCAACAACTCTTTTTCCATAATGTTTATCATCTCTATCAAAGCTTATGATATCACCTCTTTGTGGTTTTTTTATTAGATAAGCCAATTTACTTTCCACTGAAAAATCATGTACCATAATTGTCGGTTCCATACTTGGGGTTGCAGAAACCCCAAATGAAAATATAACAACAAAAAATAAAAACCAAATGATGAAAAAACGCAAAATCTTAAGCACAAAGACTGTATTTAGTTTGTAAAAACATATGATATCTTCAAGGAGATTATTAGGACTATAAGATTCAAGTTCTTCATCCTCAATATCATCCTCTAGAAATGCCTCTGTCAAGTGCTTTGCATGCATCTTACAAAAAATAAAGCATGTAATAACAATTATAATAATAAGTATAACTGCACCAATTTTAAACTTATCAAGAAGTGTTACACCACAAATATACGAAAAATGAATTCTAATTTTTTCAATCATCGCGTTATTCTACCTTTATCAGGAAATTTGCATTTGGAATATCTGCACCTTTAACTCGTTCACCAAACTGTAACAAATACTCACCACACCCATTAGGGATTTCATAATAGGCATATCTTTTTCCATAAACAACATAATTATAATCAAATTGTATTTCCTCAGTGCCATCAAGATCGTAAGTTCTCGTAGTATAAGACTTATCATCTACCATTATTCTATTTCCATCTAAGCCGCATACTCGAAGGTTTAAGTAGAGGTCAACTGACGATTTTGTTGTACTATATTCAACTACCACAAATGATGTCCCAGGGGTCAAAGAAGTCTTTCTACCTTTATATTGTTTAATAAATTTTTCAGCATCTTCTCCATTATATATAGCATCTATATGAACTAGGTTTAGAATTTGTTCATGATAATCACCAAAACACCCCGCATATCCCCAATCATTTAAGCTTAAGGGTTCTTCTACAGTAGACTGCTTTGGTTCTATTACATTTTCACCTAGCGTCCACAAAATATCATTATTTGATATATCACTATTTGGCATATCCACGATATTATATTTTGTTTTCTCATGATTTAAGTCATTTTTATTTTCATCATCATTACTGCAACCTGTTAAGAAAAAAACACTTATAATCATGATAACTATTAATAATGAATAGTTTTTCTTCACCGTAGCTTACCTTTCACATATCAATTTTTACTTCTTCCTTTTATTATTTATTCCAGCAAATATCAATAACATAGCTGACGCAGCAAGCAATATAATTATAAATAAAATTATGACAAATGGAGCCTTATTGTCATTATAATCTTTTGATGTGCTTTCCTTTATTTCTGAAGTCATTTTTGCATCTTGCTTATCTATTTTGCTTTCTACTTCTTCATCCGCACTTTGAATGTTATCGTTTTCATTGTCAATAACTTCAAGCTCATTTGATTCGCCCAAATTCTCTTCCATTTCACCAGTGGAATCAGAAGTTATTTCATTAACATCATTTGAAATATTAGTATTTTTCTGTTCTAGATTTGCCTCTGATGAATTTTGATTATCAACATTTGAAACTGAATTTTCGGTTGCAGACGGCTTATTAGTAGCTTTTTCAAAATCAACCCCATATTTATCACATATAGTTTTAATTTCTTCCTCTGTGGTTGCAGTACCTATCTCTGCTTGAAATTGATTCATCTCATCTATCGTCATTTTCTTACCACCAAAAGTGACCATTTCAGATGCATATATAGTTAAAGGCACAATAGCTACAAATAGCAATGTGAATAAAAAAAATAATAATTTCTTCATTAACCCACCCCTTCTCTTTCAATCGCTAAAAATCAAAAAGACTCCTTAACCATATAGGAAACGAAGTCTTTGATTAGTAAACGCAACAATACTATTCTATAACACCAATTAATATATCAATGAGCCTGCAACATTTCGGATTCAAGTTGTTTTATAAAATCAACAGTCAAACCACAATCCTCAGCAATCTCTTCGTAGGTGTTCTTATGTCTAAGTAACATTTTCTTTGCTATATCTACGCTCTTTTCTTCTCGAATTCTTTCAGATTCCAACTGTAAAACTTTTCCACCCATAATGTCTGCAACTCCTTTCTTTACTTTTTCATTATCAGAAAAAACATGATTTGCTATTCTTATAATTAAATTACTTAAATCAGTATATAAAACTGACTTATCTTCTTCCAATAACTCTTCTTGCATTAATTTCGCTATATTTCTATATTCGTCTAACAATGCATTTAGTTTATCTGCATCTTCCTCTATAGCCTTTTTTTGTGATTCATAATTCATAATGTAATAAGGCAACAGCAAAAGTAAATGTTTTTCAAAAATATCAGAGGAAGTATAGTTTGCTAATTTTATTGTTTTACATTCATACACAAAGCTTTTTTCTCCTGGAAGATTTACCTTTACTTCCAATACATCTGGAGTATTTTTAGTATTTCTCAAATACAATACACATGACTCAGGAAAATTAATTTCAAATGTTCTCCCGTCTTTAATAGGAGTATCAAGTGCTATTGCAAAATCATACTCTATCATTCTAAGAGCCATGGTATCATCATCAACGCTTTGACACTCAATATGATAAGTCTTGCTTCCTATTACAAAAATAGAATCTGTTACAATTTTCCCCTCTTCTTCCATATGTTCATTTCGTAATTGCATAAATTCCACATCATTTTGATATTTGGTTTTAAAAACTTCATTAATCAATGCAATTACAAGCTGTGGCATTTTCTCAACTATTGTGCGAAATACATCATCAAAATCCGTATTATGCTTCTTAATTGACATCAAGACCTCCTTATTATTTTGAATTATTACATAATCAGAAGGAAGCCCTTTAAGAACATGCCTCCGATCATTACCATTGGCATGCTAGCCATTCATAGTGATTACACAGAAAAAACAAAACGTATGTATATAAAGCTTGACTCATTTAAAACATACTTCTTTTACTCTACATTAATTGTACCATGCTTTTGATCTTTATAAAAGGATTGCTGACATTATTCCTTTTTACTTTTAATAAAATAAATTCCACTAACTATAAAGATAGCAACAACTCCACCAAGTATGCACCACATATAAACAGGTATAAGTGCATCGATTTCTTCGCTTTTTAATACCTTGCCACAAACTGTACACGATACAATTTTTTCACCCTTACTAAATAAAGTAGCCTTTTTCGAAGTAATTTCTTCTCCTGCCATATGACCAGTCGCTTTAAGAGCATCTTTTTTCTTTAATTCAGATAGTGAATTTGTGTACTGAACATATCCGTCCTTCTCACATGTAGGCTCTACTCTTTTTGTCTCGGCCCAAGCTGCATCATATTCTTCTTTTGTAACGATATTATCTTTATTTTTATAAAGTAAATAACCGTCTACTACAGAACCGTCCTCTTTTGTATAACTAAATCGATAGAATCCATTGGATGAATTTCCTGTAACTTCTACTTCAGTTCCTCTAGCGATATTGCCAATTTCTTCTCTGCTAGATTGATATGTAGAGTATACAGCTTTTTTTGTAGTAACTACATAATTACCCTTAAATGATTCATCTAATGTTATTGTCGCCTTCGTTTTCTTTGTTTTTGGTTCAGTGTTATTATCTGAATTAGCGCTGACAACAGATGAATTTGACTTCTCTGCGTTATATCCTGGCTTTCCTGCTGCTTTCCACAACTGAGCAACTTCTTCTTTAGATTTATTTGCATTTCCACTATTTAACGCCCATATTGCTTCAGCCTTAGCTATATCACTTGTCTCGTAAGGGCAGTCTATAATTGATTTCCAATAATCTTCCCATGTTTGATCACTAAACTTTTCACGAGTCATGGTCCATGTGCCATCTACTGCATTATAGTGATTATTTACAAGTTTTTTTGTAAACGGACCTAGTAATGCACACACAGTTATAACTGCTATTAACGACATTACAGATTCTTTTATCTTAATTTTTTTCTTACCCATATATCCATAATTCCTTTCATTTAGAACTTATTAATTATCTTTCCTAATTAAAGGATACCACGGATTTAGTATACGTCAAACCAATGAAAACCCTGTGAAAATAAAGGCCATAACTATGATATTTCAGCCATTATTAAATTTTACAAATTCAAAAGAATATTATCTAACAAAAAAATGGTAGCCCTTTAGACTACCATTTTCATTTTTGATATTAATACTAATTCATCTTCTGCTTTGAATCCATCGTAGTTAGAAAAATCAAAATAACCTTTTTCCATTAACTGCTTCTGAATTACATTTTCTGCATCTATAGCAGCTATATTATCATTGTTTGTTTTTGCTTCTAATAAAAACTATTCCACTTATAATAAAGATTATAACTACAACCAAAAGCATCACCCACATCAATGGTGGAACAAGCGGACTTATATATTCAACTTCAAGTACTTGCTCACATTTTTCACATGAAACTGTCTGTATTCCCACGCTAAAAATTGTAGGCTCTTTAGTTACTATCATTTCACCTGGCACATGCCCTGTTGCAGCTAGAATTTCCTTTTTATTAAGTTCTGAAAGATAATTAAAATATTGTATATAGCCATCTTTTGTACAATGTGGTTCAACTATCCCAGTTTTCTCCCAAGCTTCATCATATTCTTCTTTTGGAACAATATTATCTTTATTCTTATAGAGCAAGTAACCATCTACTATAGAACCATCTCCTTTTGTATAATCGAAACGGTAAAATCCATTAGATGAATTACCAGTAACAGACACCTCTGTTCCTCTGGGAATACTGTCAATTTCTTTCCTATCATATTCATATGTTGAGTAAACAACTTTTTCGGTAATAACTACGTAATTACCTGTAAATGATTCATCTAAAGTAATTGATGGTTTTGCGCTACTTGTGTTAAGCTTCGAATTATAATTATTTGAATATCCCATAATGTATTGTCGTTTTTCTTGTAAAGGGATTGCACTTATGCACAGCAATCCCTATCACATCATTATTTAGAATAAAGAGCCATTAAGAATTCTTCCGAGCTCTGAGTTTTGGTCAAGGATAATCACATTGTCATCCCCTACCAATGAATCCAAAGAATCAAGACTTCTAACGAAGTTGTAAAAGCTTGCTTTGGCAGGGTCGTTGTAGGCTTCTGAAAGTATACGCATGTATTCAGATTCTCCTTCACCCTCTAGCACATCTGCCTGCTTTTTAGCCTCAGCAACAGTAACAGTCACCTGCTTATCAGTCTCGTTCTTAATCTTCTGAGCATCTGCATCACCCTGGGCTTTGTAGCCTGCAGCGATATTATTTCTCTCTGAAATCATACGCTCATAAACAGCGTTCTTATTATCCTCAGGAAGATCTAGAGCCTTAATTTCAGCCTTTCCGATTGTAATGCCATACTGTGATATATCTGAATTTGATTCCTCTGTAATCTTTTTAGTAAGGGCACTTCCTCTTGAGGCGATAATCTCATCCTGAGTCATTGATGATATAGTCTTTTTGGTTGCATTATATACAGCCGCCTCGATACGCTCATCAGCCCTGCCCTGAACAGCATTAAGTGTCTGGTAATACTTAACCGGATCTGAAACATACCATGTAACATAGTTATCTGCAATCATAGATTTCTTATCGGAAGTAATAACATCCGATGTAGGTATATCGTAAAGGATGTTTGCAGTATAAATTGATTTGGTAGACTGTATGAAAGGTACCTTAAAATGAAGCCCTGGCTTATCCTCCACATACTGAACCTTTCCAAATTGGGAAATTAGAATAGCTTCATCCTCGCTAACGCTATAGGTTGATGAGCCAAGTATAATAAGTGCTGCAATAACAAGCACTACAGGTATAATCTTTTTCATTTATTCTCCCTCCGTCTCATCAGAAATAGCTGCATTCTTAGCAGATGTCCCGTCGTTAAGAATAATCTTTGACTGACCATCAGTAATTATTACGCGAGTGTTAGGTAAAATTTCTTCTACCTTTTCAAAGAACATTCGCTTCTTAGTAATCTCAGGATACATTGAATACTGCTCATACATCTTGTTAAACTTTGAAGCCTCACCTGTTGCTTCTGCGATTCTTGCATCCTTAGCTGCTGTTGCATTTTGAACAATCTTATCAGCCTTTGCCTCTGCCTTTGGAATCTGCTCGTTCTTGTACTGCAGGGCATTGTTCTTAGCAGTATCAGCACCCTGCTTAGCAGTTTCTACCGCCTTAAATGCAGCAATAATATCTTCAGTAGGAGGTTCAGAATCCTGGATAGTAATATTCTGAACAGAAAGTCCTATCTTAGTATCTTCTAGCGACTTAAGCATGGCTTCCTTAACTTCCTGCTCTATAAGCCCCTTGGCTGTAGTCATAGCCTCATCAACAGTGTAGTTAGATACCACTGTTCTGATATTTGCAAGAGCTATATTTTCTAAGATTTCTTCAGGAGTCTGAGAATTATACAGATAGGCCACTGGATCAGAAACCTTATACTCCATATAAAAATCAATATTAAGCAGGTTGAAATCAGACGTAATCATAATGCCATCTTCTTCTGATGCAATATTCTGTCCATCCTTAACATAATATCCAATTCCTGTGCCATGTGTTGTTATATCCACAGTTTGAAGTGATTGCCATGGAGCCTTAAAATGCATTCCTGCCGTATCTACCCTAACAACCTTTCCAAACTGGGTAACTACACCATTCTTTTGCTCCGAAATAAAATAAATTGAGCGAAATGCTATAATAGCAACAGCAATGACAAGCACAATTATTTTCCAATAACCCGACATATCCTTAATGCCGTCACTCACATTATCTTTAAATTTGTTTTTCATACATACATCCTTTCCCTTAAAATAATAAAACTATTATAGCAAAACAGAATGCATAGTTCTACTAAATAAAAACACAAAGCTGCCTATGTGTTACAAAACACTTAGGCAGCTTATAATTGATTTAATTGGCACTTTGATTATTTGTTACTATAATGCTAAATCCACATGGGCTACGGTTCCGGCATCTCCTGTGCTTTCCTTCAGATAGATTCCTGTCTTTCTAAGGACAGCATCAGTATTTCCCATACCATCCTTAAAGCTAAATTCCGTATCCAGATTTCCAAGATAAATGGCGCCCACATCTGCTTCCTTAAGATTTAGCAGCTTATCGTTACCCTCCTCATCCTTGGTCCATACCTTTAGCTTATTAAAGATTACATCATTTTCGTCTATCCACCCGTTTTTGTCATCATCATACTCTGACAAATCCTTAAACCCATCTCCAGATTTCGTTCCAAACAACTCAGAGCCGTCATTTATTTTGCCATCCTCGTTTTTATCCAGCGCCAAAAATCCACTTCCTTTTCCAGCAAAGCTTATTTCATCCTCATCACCATCAGAGTCTATGTCAAATTTGAATTTCTGGTCAGATATAGAGGTGGCATTCGTATCCATATTAATAACAAGAGGGTCTGTAAGAATCCTTGTGTAAGTCTCATCCTTTAAGGTATCAATCCTTTGAACAAGGCTTCTTCCTAAGGTAAGCTCTACATCAAAGCTTAGGCTTCTTCCATCAGATGTCTGCACCTGACCTGTACTTTTAAAGCTGGTGTTCTCATATTCCATGTGAGTTCCTGATGTGGCTGTAATCCTCTGCCACACCTGGGTACGGGACACTGATTCCATAGAAGAAAGATTTAGAGTCTTTTGTTGTGTTCCATTTAAGCTAAACTTCACCTCATCAGCTCCACAGCCTCCAAAGATTTTCTTTTGCCAATCATTAAAGCATTGCAGCCGTTCTCTTAACCTTTTGTCAGTAGGACTGGTCCTTCCATTTAACAAATCAAGAATCTTTTTCACAAGACTGATTTGCAAATCTTCCATGTCCCACTGGCTCATACCAGCATTTGCTTCTCTAACCTGCTTGTCATGCTCTGCCATCTGGCTTAACATATTCTGCAGATTCTTTTGCTGCCGTTCCTTGGCAGCCTCTTTTTCATTTTTTTGTAATTGTTCCAGTGATTCCTTGTAGGATTTTTCCCCTTCTTCAGACAGCTTAAGTATTGCACCAAGCGTATCCACATTCGCTCTCCGTTCAATTGTAAGCTGTTCTACCTGGGTGTTTGAATAAGAATTGTGACTAGATGCCATGTTTACATGGCTGTTTTCAATCTTCATAGCGGACTCCTTTCCACAAATAAAGAATATAAAAAGTGCCAAACGCTTGAAGACCTCGCACGTCCCTATGCCTGGTCTTCAATATTTGTATCGGCACTTTTGATATCATTATTTATAGCTTTTAAAAATCAGCCATAATTTTATTTAGCTAATGAAGCTACTACTCTTTTAATCCAATCAAGCTCCCATTTGATTCTGACATTAAGAATCTCAAGTTGCTGATTAAATAAGTTATCAATTGTCTCTTCTTTTGAAGTCATAAGTTTCATAGCTTCACAGTTTTCATACATTTCATTGTACTGAGAAACCTTGTTATTAAATTCATTTTTCAGCATAGAAGGTACCCCCTCCTGCTGATAAGCAGACTGCGCTTTTTCATGAACCAATGACATCTTATTATATAATTCTTCTAATTTAGACTTATCCATAGTGTTTATCCTTCAATTATAGTATCTAGCAGATTATCCTCTTTGTCGTATATTAGCTTAAGGAAAAAATAATCCTCTCGTTCATTTAACAGCTTCAAGAAGGTTCTGTCCCCCTCCCAAAGATTTAGCTGCGGAACCTTATCAATATCAACCCAAGTTAATTCACCTTCGCTACATTCCTTTGTAAGTTCGCCTGAAAAATCATCACTTGTAAAAAGGATTGCATGCTCTGTTTCATTACCCATAACAAAGGTAATATAGCCTCTTGGACTTACCGTATTAAGGATTAATCCTGTTTCCTCAAACACTTCACGCTTTATACAATCTACAGAAGATTCACCCTCTTCCACATGTCCACCAACACCAATGTATTTTCCGGCATTAATGTCTTTTTCCTTCTTGGTGCGATGAAGCATGAGATATTTATTATCTTTAATTAAATAACAAAGTGTTGTAAGCGTCATAATATTATCCTATTTTAAATAATTTAAAAGTTCCTTACAGCGTTCCATTGTCATTGTTGCATAGATATCATTGTAGTCAACAGTTGCCTGACTACCACCTAAATGCTCTGCGGTAGCTCTTTCAGCACTAGCATCTCTATCCTTAAGCCACTGCCTTTGCTCCTCAAGAGCTTTGTTAAATGTAGCTTCATCTGTGTTGTACTTGATTATGCGCCAAATATAATTAAGGCACTCATCTGAAACTCTAATCTGATTTGATGTAGCATCAACCATATCTGCAGTAGTAGCAGCCTCTGAAAGTAGGCCTGCATAATAATCATAGCTCTCTTTATATGTATTATAAGTACTCTCAGCATCTTCCTTAGGAGTCATTCTAGTATAGCTTGTAATACCCTGATTTTCATTAACATTTACAAGCGCAAGATTTTCTAATGTATCCTGCTGATCTTGGTAAGGAATAAACAGCCAAGTCCTAACTTCCTCATCAATTTCTGAAACAGGCTTACCTGGCATATATATTTCTACCACATCAGCATTATTAAGTGCATAAGGAGTTAATGGAATATACTTAACACCATCCGCGATATATTCCTGATCGTCATTTAGAATCTTAATATCCTTCAAGTGCATTTTATATGTATAATCATCTACCTTTTGAATGTTTTCAAAATGACCTTCATATTCGCAGTAATAACGTATTCCATCAGGATAGACTTCACCGGTATCACCCATGTCTGAATCATGGTAATTGCCATGGAAACTACCATCCTTTTCTATATCAAAATCATCTGACCATCCACCTGCACCACTGGTAAATGAATAGCTATATTTTGCTAAATCATCAAATGTAATTGTAGAATCATTCGCTTTAGTTGTTTCTGTAGTGTCATTCTCTGCCTTATTTGTGTCTGTTGTTTTGCCAACATCTTTTATATTATTTGTACTTGCCTCATCTACCGTAGCATCTGCCCCGCTTCTGTTTACCAAGAAATAAACACCACAGCCAGCCACAAGCACTAATGCAATCGCAATCAAAACAATACTTATTCTTCTTTGAGTCCTTTTCTTATGTCTTTTGTTCATTGTTATTCTCCTTCTGGTGTCATCAACACCGATTATTTATTTTAATACAATAGTAATCCTTTTACCATGACTTCTTGTGGGCTACTTAAGGAAAAGCCAACAACGACTACTATCTATGCCATTTTTCCTCAACAGATAGTAAATTGTCTTACTCCGCCTCTATATATCCATCCACACCACCTACCCTCGCTCTCACGCGGCCAGAATTCATGGTGTAATAGACTTTGTCCGCCGCGGATGAAAGGCGTTCTACGGCCTCGGCGGATGGATGACCGTAGCGATTTTTCTTGGCGCAGCTGATTACAGCCACATCAGGGGATAGAACAGATAAAAACTCAGAGTCAGAGCTGTATTTGCTGCCGTGATGGCTAACCTTTAGTAAATCTACATGTCCAACTAAGCCACCAGCTGCAATGGCCTGTTCCTGTTCAGCTCCAATATCGCCACCAAAAAATCCACTGTAATCAACCACACCATCCCAATCCCCATCATAGGACATGAGCAAGGACAATGACAAAGCGTTTATATCATCTGAATTTGCACCTTCCGATGGGTACACGCATTTAAACGAAAGATGCTTAGTTCCACATACATCCCCCTGCTTCATATAAAGCACATTAGTATTATTAGCATCTGCCAGGGCAAGCAATTCCAGCAAAGTTTCTCCCTTAGGTATCTCAGCAGATAGCACAATATTATCAATCCTATAGCCAGACTCTAAAAGCTCCAGCACACCAGAAACATGATCTAAATCCATGTGGGATAAAAACCAATAATCAATATGCCCTGCTCCCTTGTATTTCAAAAATGGCAACAGGGTATACTTTCCAACAGCATCCGAGCTGGTGCTACCACCATCTATAAAAAATCTAGCTCCATCACCAGAGCTTATATAGATTCCATCCCCCTGTCCTACATCTATAATATCCACCTCAAAGCCTTGCTTTTCTGGTATGAGCCAAACAACAACACAAAGCAAAGAAAGAACAATGGTCTTAATAAGCATAGCTTTATATCCCTTTAGTATTTCCCTTGGATTATCCTGTGGCTTTTTGCCAAGCAATGTGTATTTTATAAATTTAACTACCTTGGAAAAATTCACTACTACCAAAAGCACCAAATAATAAACAGCAATCTGTAATAATCCATGCTTTCCTATGATTACTTTTGAAAATGGAAGATCTAAAGTATGTGCAGCTATTACTTCATATAGGTAGATTATATAATGAGGCAAATATAATATGATTTGTGCTGCCTCTATACTAATAAGCCCTGCGAAACCTCCAAACAAACCAAATGCCAAAAGAAATGGCATAAGCGGTAATACCAGTCCATTTAAAACAATAGAATATAAAGGTGTTTCGTAATAAAAATAAGTCACAATAGGCAGCATAGCCACTGTGATACCAAATGAAAATATTATGCTAGAGGCAATCCACTCTCTAAACCTATCGAAAATAGGTGGCTTTTCATCATAGTTAAATCCATTATCGGAAATACGAAGTCTTTGCTTCCATTTACATATATTCTTATAGCTTTCACTTATAGGCAGTGCAATAAAAAGAATCCCTATTATTGCCCCAAAGGAAAAAATAAAACTTGTATTTTTAATATAAAAAGGATTTTCAATTAATAGTAAATCCGCCATAACAGCAAGGGCTGTTCTTGAATCATAGGCTTCACCTAAAATATCAGCTAGGATATAAATCAAAAACATGCCTATTGCCCTAACAGAAGAAACACTTTCCCCAGTAAGCATGCCATACAATATTGCTATAAACCCAGCTAAGCAACCACTACCAAGAAAGCCTAAACCACGATTTCTTACAAATCTATAGAGTGCCATACACACCACAGATACGTGCAATCCTGAGACTGCCAAAATATGTGCAATGCCAACCATCTGAAACAATTCTCTCAGTTGTATATCAAGCTCACTTTTATTACCAATGCATACGCTGCCTAAAAATCCTGCCTCTTCACCACTAAGGCATTGATTGTATACACCTTGAATGTTCTTACTTAACCTATAGAGAATATCAAATCCAGTGATTAATCCAGTATCAACTGCCTTTACAGCTACATTATCAAGCCTGAAATAATAGCCTAAAGAATTATAGTAGTCTCTTTCATCGAACCCACCTTCATTGGTAGCTCTTTTAAATAGACTTATATTTCCTTCAATATTTAATTTACTTTTGTTTGGAATTTTATCGGAATCTAATTTGAATATAAAAGAAGTATTTGTTAATGTGCCATTTTCACAGTTCACAGTAGCATCATTAACATAATAAATAGTTGAATCTTTTTTGATTTCCTTACGAACTATATTGCCTGTTGCCGTAACACTAGCGCCTTCATAAAAATGCTCAGAAAATGCGTTAGTCTTAGTGTATGCCCCTATTAAATCCAAGGGGCCATACACACTAAAAGCAACAATAAAAATATATATCAAGGAAATCATGCATAGCTTTCGCCGCAAGTTATTTCCTCCATTTCTAGCCTAACTATTCAGCTGGCACCTTTTCATCTTCTGTGTAGCCCTCTGAATAATCTTCATCTAAATATTCCTGCTCATCTTCAAAATTAAGATTTTGTTCATTAATAATATCTTCGTTTCTAGATATTGCCTTAGACATATCTATATCCACGTTTGATATATGTGGAGTCTCACCATTAACAAGTATCTGAACCTGCTTAACATTGTCTAGCTCTGTAAGAGAATTGACAATGGAATAAACAGTAACATTCTCTGTTACACCAGATACAACTGTTTCAATGGCTCCATCAAAATTGACGATACACACACCATTTTCTGATACTGTAATAGAATTCAGCTTAGTTCCAGTAGGTATAGCAGAAAGCAAGCCATCGGTATCTGGTCCCTTTAAAAGCTGGTCTATAACAAGCTTTTCTAAGGATACGTTTCTACTATAGTATACATCCCTTGTTTCAGGCACTGTAGATACACCATCAGCGCTTGCAAAATACAATTTCAAATCTGTATGCAAAAGTGAATCTGTTTCCTGTCCAAAATCCTCTATAAAGGTATCAGCAGACATTGCACCAATTGCCTCCCCTGTAGAATCTGTGAGTGGAGAATCATTCACAAAAATAGAAACAGAATTTACACCCTTTATTTGAACCAAGGTCTTAACAATAGCAGCCCTAACTAATATTTCAGTGTAGGTATCTAATGATTCATAATCTCCCACTAAATAAAGGTCAAGGCTTTTATTATTAAGCTCCCAATTCTTTACATCAACGCCAGAAGGTATTGTATTGATAGCATCTATATCATCAACATCAGAAGCAAGCTGTTTAAGGGCCTCCGAAATAGCACCGTCAGTATCTGTACTCTCAAAGTTGTACTTAAAAGGTATAATACCAGCCTTGTCAGCCCTAACGTAATATATCTTTCCGTTAGATATAGCAGTAGTCTTTTCACAAGCCATGGTACACAAAGACATTACAACTATCATCAAAATAGAAAGCACACGTTTTAGATTTTTCATTTAGTGCACCTCCTTTTTAATATAGTTAAGTGGAACTCTTACATCAAATGTTGAGCCCTCACCAAGGGTTGAGCGAACCTTAATCTCACCATTATGCATAGCAATAGAGCTCTTGGTAATAGCAAGTCCAAGACCTGTTCCACCGATTTCCCTGGAATGAGATTTATCAGCACGATAGAATCTCTCAAAAATATGGTCAACTGAATCCTCAGGTATACCAAGACCATTATCCTCTACCTTGATATAGAAGAACTGATGATCTGAGTTAAGAGAAATATGTACCCAGCCACCTTCATTGTTATATTTAATGGCATTTTCTACAAGGTTTGTAATAACAAGTGTAAACTTAACCTCATCAACCTCTGCAACAACAGGCCTAAAGGATTCATATACAACCTCCACATCAGCCTTTTCAGCAATAGGTTTAAGTCGCTTAAGTATATGATCTATAAGCTCATTGATATTTACAGGAGTAACATTAAGCATGGCTCCACTTTTATCCATTCTTACAAGGCTAAGTAAATCGTTGATGATTTTTGTTTCACGGTCAATCTCATCTCCGATATCCATCATGAATTCCTTGTACATCTCTATAGGAACATCCTCTGAACCGTTAAGAGAATCAGCAAGTACCTTCATAGATGTAAGAGGTGTTTTAAGCTCATGAGACACGTTAGAAACAAACTCCTGTCTAGACTCATCTATAGAGTGGAGCTTACCAATAACCTCGTTGAATTTATCTGTAATATTCTCAACTTCAGCAAATGATTTTCCCTCAGGAAGAAGGGTATCAGATTCTCTGATAATTGAATCCAGGGAATTAGACATTTTCTTAAATGGTCTGGAAAAATATATATGTGCAAAAATCGCAAGTATAATGGTCAAAGCAAGTATTACAACTCCACCTATTAAAATATAAGAATAAAATGTATCCTCGTTTTGAACCATATAGTCCATGGACTTGTTCATAACAAGTGCCCCAACAATATCGCCATCAGAATTAACAAGTGGCACCGAAACAATAAGATAATTAGTCTCCTTATCATAATGGTACAAGGATTCTCCCTGCATTGAATAAATAATATTTTCCCAAATTACAGTTTTTCCAATATCTGCCATAAATGAATCCCTAACAATCTTTAGAGCAGAATTGATAATTAAGATACGCCCATTATAGCTGTCAGCGACAGACTTAAGCTTTGTATCTAATACCTCGTTATCCTCTCCTTGAGCATAACCGCTTGTAACTATTTGATTATTGTAGGAAATTGCTTCCGCCATAAGATTGGTGGCATCTGTGTGAATAGAAACTGATTCGTATGCACGCAAAGAAATAGGCACACATACCATAAAAGGTAAGATGCCTATGACGATTATGATAAATGCTACTTTAAAACCAATACTGCGAAAAAAATCCAAGCTAAATTTATTTTTCATTTTAACTCACTTTACATATAATAATAACCTACACCCCATTTTGTACGGACGTACTTAGGCTCCTTTGGGTTAGGCTCGATTTTTTCTCTGAGACGTCTAACATGTACATCTACTGTTCTTTCATCTCCTGGATAATCCTCACCCCAAATCTTATGCAACAAATCCTCTCTAGAGAAAACCTTCTTTGGATTTGTAACAAGCAATACAAGCATATCAAACTCTTTAGATGTAAGATTGTATTCTTCTCCTAATATGGTAAGTCTACGATTGCTCTTATCAAGAACTAAATCACCATCCTCTATAACATTCTCTTCCCTGTGCTCAGTTCTAACTGACTGTCCAAGAGATGCTCTACGCATGATTGCTTTTATTCTAGCCTTAACTTCAAGGATATTAAATGGCTTAGTAATGTAATCGTCTGCGCCATATTCCAATCCAAGGATTTTATCCATATCATCACCCTTTGCTGTAAGCATAACGATAGGCACAGTGGAAAACTCTCTGATATTCTGACAAACCTCAAAACCATCAAGCTTTGGAAGCATTACATCAAGAAGAATCATATCGTAATGATTTGATGTAGCAAGGTCAAGAGCCTCCTGTCCATCATAAGCACAGTCTACCTCCATGCCATCCTGTTCTAAGGAAAATCTAATTCCCTTAACTATGAGTTTTTCGTCGTCTACAACTAATACTTTTTTTGCCATTTCTGCCCTCTAAACCATTCTTAAATTTTGATAAGTGAATTTATTTGATTGAAAATGCCATCGCCTATTCCAGACACCTTTTTGATATCATCAATTGAAGAAAAGCTTCCATTGGCTTCGCGATATGCCACAATCTGATTTGCCTTTGATTGCCCAATACCCGGTAAGCTCATAAGCTCTGTAGCGGTGGCTTTATTTATGTTGATAAGTCCATCATCGGCTTCCTTAGCTTCTTCCTTGGCTTCAAGTTCTTTAATTTCATCTGTTGTAAAGATATATAGCTTTTGACCATCCTCTAAGAGCGCCGCCTGATTTATATCATTATCGTCTGCTGATTCAAGTAGACCACCTGCAGCTTCTATTGCTGCATAGACTCTAGAGCCTTCTGGAAGTTCATAAACATCAGGCTTTTTAACAGCCCCTGCCACCTGAACATAGATTGTAGTTGGCAGAACATCCTCCACCACCTGTTCCTTAGCAGTGCTTTCGTTATCTACTTCTTCCACTAGCTCTGTTGATTGAAAGTATGATGCTTTACTGCAGCCTGAAAATAAAAAGAGGCTACAAAAAGCAAGATAAAATAATTTTTTCATTAAATCTCCTTTTCACATTAAGGAGATTACAATATCGTCCTGCTTATTGTAGCGAATTTTTTTATATATTACAAGAGTTTTACAGAAATGTGTCAAAGGTTTTTTCGATTTTTTCTTTAAACTCATCAATATCCTGCTCTGTAATAACAAGTGGTGGTAAAAGTCTAAGAACATCTGAACCTGCAGACAGCACAACAAGGTGTTCATCTAAAAGTGCCCTGGTTACAACCTCCTTTACAGGAATAGTAAGCACAAGACCTTGCATAAGCCCCATTCCTCTTCGCCCTGTAACAAAATCGTATTTTGCCACCAATGTGTCAAGCACCTGCTCAAAATAAGCTGTAATCTCATTAACATGATCAAGGAGCTTATAATCCTCAAACATATCCAGTACCTGTGAAACTGCAGCTGTACAAAGTGGATTACCACCATAAGTAGTTCCATGGTCTCCTGGTACTAAGGAATTGTCTGCCACATCCTGTGTCACTGCAAATGCTCCTATTGGAACGCCATTTCCCAAGGCCTTAGCAGTTGTTAGGATATCAGGCTTGATTCCATACTGTTGATATGCATACATACTTCCAGTACGCCCCATTCCACATTGAACCTCATCAAGAATAAGAAGTATTCCTTCTTCATCACACAGATTTCTAACCTTTGTAATGAATTCCTTATCAGCAGGATACAGACCACCCTCCCCCTGAACAGTCTCCATAATAATAGCGCAAGTCTTATCAGTAAGATTAGCAAGAACGCTACCAAAATCATTGAAGGTAGCAAATTTTACGCCTGACATAAGTGGATAGAAAGGCTCTCTATAATGGTCAGTGCCTGTAACAGAAAGGGAGCCTACTGTTCTACCATGGAAAGAGTTTTCCATAGCTATTATTTCATATTCATCTGAACCCTTTTTATTGTATGCATATTTCTTAGCGGTCTTAAGTGCTCCCTCGATAGCCTCTGCACCAGAATTTGTAAAGAAAACCTTATCCATACCTGATGCTTTACAAAGCTTTTCGGCAGCCTCAATCATAGGCTGATGATAATATAGATTTGATGTGTGAGTGATTCGCTTTACCTGGGCAATAAGAGCATTTTCATAATCTTCATTTCCATATCCAAATGCCATTACACCTATTCCAGAAGCAAAATCAAGATATTTTTCGTCTACTTCATCATATAGATGCACCCCTTTACCATAATCAAATACTACAGGAAATCTATTGTACACATGAAAAAGATTTTCCTCAGCCTTTTCAATCATCTGTTTTTTATTCATTGTAATACCTCGTATCCTTATCTCCTATAATTGCTGTTCCAATTCCTTTGTTTGTAAAGATTTCAAGAAGTAAACAATGTGCAATTCTGCCATCCAAAATATGCACTCTAGATACCCCTTCCTCAATCGCTTCGATACAATTATTAAGCTTTGGAAGCATGCCTCCGCCAATAAATCCGTCTCCAATAAGCTTCTTTGCCTCTTCTACAGATAGCTCAGAAATAAGTGTGTCTGGATCATCCTTATCCTTATAAACACCTTCTATATCAGTTAAAAACGCAAGCTTTTCAGCGCTAACAGCCTTTGCAATGGCACATGCAGCATCATCAGCATTGATGTTATAGGTTACAAAGTTTTCATCCATTCCTATAGGACAAACAATTGGTAAGAAGTCTTTTTCCAATAAATCCATAAGAATCTTTGGATTAACCTCTGTGATTTCTCCAACAAATCCAATATCCTTGCCGTCAGAAAGCTTTTTCTCCACCTTTAAAAGTCCGCCATCTTTGCCGGAAATTCCTATGGCGTTAACTCCAAGGGATTGAACATTCTGTACTAAGGATTTGTTCACCTTATTAAGAACCATCTCAGCTATTTCCATTGTAGGCTCATCTGTTTTTCTTAGTCCATTAACAAACTCAGGGGTCATACCTGTTTTTTCAACCCACTTGGAAATTTCCTTACCGCCGCCATGCACAATGATTGGCTTAAATCCAACCAGCTTTAAAAGTGTCACATCCTGTATAACCTGCTTTTTAAGCTCTTCGTCAATCATGGCACTTCCGCCGTATTTAACAACAATAATCTTACGATTGAATCTTTGAATATATGGCAATGCTTCGATTAAAACCTCTGCCTTATCCATTGCCTTGTCCATTACCTTCTGCATACTTACGTCCATAACATCCTCCATATTAGCTGCGATAGTCTGCATTAATCTTTACATAATCATAGGTCAGGTCACATCCCCATGCTGTGGCACAAGCGCTACCTTCATGCATATCAACATATACAGTGACTGCATCAGCCTTCATTATCTTAAGTGCCTCATCCTCGTCAAATACAATTGGTGTTCCCTTATCAAAAACCTTAAGTGTGCCATTTACACTTTTAAAATAAAGCTCCACATCATTTTGATCAAAATCAGCTCCTGAATAACCCATAGCACATAGGAATCTGCCGAAATTAGCATCGCATCCAAATATTGCAGCCTTTGATAGATTAGAGCCTACAATGGCACGGGACAATGTCTTGGCATCTGCTTTTGATTTAGCGTTAACTACTGTAGCTTCAAAAAGCTTACTGGCTCCCTCACCATCTGCTGCCATCTTCTTTGCAAGAGCTTCACATACGTAAGCTAATGCTTCCTTAAATGTATTATAATCTTCTCCCTTTTCAGTAATCTTAGGATTTTCAGCAAGGCCATTTGCCATACATATAAGAGTATCATTTGTAGATGTATCACCATCTACAGTAATCATATTGAAGGAGTCTGCAACCACATCACTGACCGCCTCCTGTAAAAGGGATTTTTCGATTGCCAAATCTGTTCCAAGAAAAGCAAGCATTGTGCACATATTAGGATGAATCATACCTGAACCCTTGCTCATGCCGCCAAGGGTAACAGGTTTGCCACCAATCTGAAACTCTACTGCAAGCTCTTTATTTACAGTATCAGTTGTCATTATAGCCTTTGATGCTTCAGTTCCAGCTGCTATGCTTTCATCTAATTTAGAAGACATCATATCTACGCCAGCTACTAACTTATCCACTGGAAGCTGCGTACCAATAACACCTGTAGATGCAACAGCTACTCCCTTATATGGGACATTGAGCTTAGCCTCTACAGCCTTAGCAGTGGCTTCACAGGCATCAAAGCCTTCCTTACCTGTGCAGGCATTGGCAATACCTGAATTAATAACAACTGCCTGCAGGGGCTCTTTGGATTTTACAATCTCCATATCCCACTGAACGCAAGCCGCCTTTACCACATTAGATGTAAATGTTCCTGCACTAACACATGGTGCCGTAGAATATACAAGAGCCATATCGGTTCTACCTTGATACTTTATCCCAGCTGCAGCACTAGCTGCCATAAACCCCTTTGCTGCAGTAATTCCTCCATTAATTTCCTTCATAATTCTGCTCCTATTTATTGAATGCTATTATATTTTCATCATTTAAAACAAAATCATACACATTTAAATCTGTACGTGCCTTCCACTGCTCTGACTTCCAGAAGCTGTTTCCAAGCTCATTTTCTGTAAAGGCTACAAGCTGTATCTTTGTAATCCCCTCAGCCTTAAGCCTAACCATAGCTTCCAGGGCCATAGCTCTTCCGATACCCTTTTTCCTGTAATCTTCATGAACACACACATGATAAAAGCATGCATGTCTGCCATCATGTCCTACTAATATGCTTCCAACGATTTTGCCGTCTGCAACTGCAACAACAGAAAGCCCTGGATTTCTGTCTAAGAAACGTTTTACACCTTCCTTAGAATCATCAATGCTTCGCATTGCAAATCCATGAATGGTAGTCCATAAATCATAGACCTCATCATAATCACTGATATCCATAGTTCTGATTGTAAAATTCATATGGACTCCTAAATCTAAAGTTACGTTAAAAGAATCTTTTGTAATCATATTAGGTCCCTCCTAATTGCCGTTTTAAGGAAACATTGGTGCAAAATCAAGTCCCGTTTTTTCATCAAGTCCAAACAAAATATTCATATTCTGGACAGCCTGTCCTGCCGCCCCTTTTACTAAATTATCAAGGGCACCCATCATAACAATTCGTCCAGTACGCTCATCAATCTTGCAGCTCACATCTACGAAATTGCTGCCCTCAACCCATTTTGTCTCAGGGCACTCACCATATTCCAAAACTCTAACGAAGAACTCATCATCATACATATCATGATATGCCTTCATTACCTCTTCCTTAGTTGGAAGCTTGCCATCCTTCTTATTAAGTGTGGCATACTCTGTAACAAGAATACCTCTGTTCATAGGAACCAAATGAGGTGTGAAATTAATCATAATCTCTTTACCACAGGCGTATCCTAACTGCTCCTCAATCTCTGGTGTATGTCTGTGGCTGGTAACTCCGTACGCCTTGATGCTTTCGTTGACCTCGCAATAAAGATTAGGAAGCTTAGCCCCTCTGCCTGCACCACTTGTGCCAGACTTAGCATCAATAATAAGAGTTGATGGGTCAATAAGGCCAGCCTTAACAAGTGGATAAGCTGTAAGAATTGAACATGTGGTGTAGCAGCCAGGATTAGCAATAAGTCTCACCCCTGCTTCCTTATCCCTATTGATTTCGCAAAGTCCATATACAGCCTCTTCTATAAACTGAGGACTTGCATGCTTAATGCCATACCATTTTTCATATACAGATACATCCTTGATACGATAATCTGCAGACAAGTCGATCACCTTACAATTATTAAGTATCTCCTCTGTAAGAACCCCTGCCAAAAATCCCTGTGGTGTAGCAGTAAAAATAACATCTACCTGCTTCGAAAGCTCTAGGATATTATCATCCAAGCACTTATCTTCCACCAAAGTGAACATGTTCTTATATATAGAAGCAAATCTTTCATCCACATAAGATTTTGAACCGTACCATACGATGGTAGCTTCTGGATGACCATACAAAATTCTTACAATCTCTGCTCCTGCATAACCAGTAGCTCCAATAATTCCTACTTTTATCATACCCATCAAGTCCTCCTAATAAACATCTGAGTAAATTGTAGTACAATACTTTTATGAAGTAAAGTGCTACAGTAAATTTTTATCGATTAAATATGCATAAATATACACCGTAATTCCTACATTTTCGACATCAATTTTCACAAATCTCATTTTTATACGTTATTTATGCATATATTTACACTTGTATTTTTGACTTTAATGTAGTAAAGTATGAATCAACAAAGCCAAATGGCTTACAGGGAGATTTTTAATACACTATAGATTAAGGAGAATTTAAACATGGCACAAGAAAAAGTAATACTCGCTTATTCAGGCGGACTTGACACAACAGCTATCATTCCTTGGTTAAAGGAAAACTACAATTATGAAGTAATCTGTTGCTGTATTGATTGTGGACAGGGGGATGAATTAGACGGACTTGAAGAAAGAGCTAAGCTCTCTGGTGCATCTAAGCTTTATATTGAAGATATCGTTGATGATTTCTGCGATAACTACATTGTTCCTTGCGTACAGGCAGGTGCCGTATACGAGAACAAATATCTTCTTGGTACTGCTATGGCTCGTCCAGGTATTGCAGCCAAGCTTGTAGAGATAGCTAGAAAAGAAGGTGCTACAGCAATCTGCCACGGTGCTACAGGTAAGGGTAACGATCAGATTCGTTTCGAGCTTGGTATCAAGGCTCTTGCACCAGACATCAAAATCATTGCTGCATGGCGTAGCGACAAGTGGAACCTTCAGTCTCGTCAGGAAGAAATCGACTACTGCAAGGCTCATGGAATTGATTTACCATTCTCAGCAGACCAGTCTTACAGCCGTGATAGAAACCTTTGGCATATTAGCCATGAAGGTCTTGAGCTTGAAGATCCTGCTACAGAGCCAAATTATGATCACCTTCTTGTACTTACTACTCCACCAGAGAAGGCTCCTGAGACACCTGAATATGTAACACTTACATTTGAAAAGGGTGTTCCAACATCTGTTAATGGAAAGAAAATGAAAGTAAGCGATATTATCAAAGAACTTAACGTAATCGGTGGCCGCAACGGAATCGGCATCATCGATATTGTAGAAAACCGTGTTGTTGGTATGAAGTCACGTGGCGTATACGAGACACCAGGTGGAACAATTCTTATGGAAGCACACGAACAGCTTGAAGAGCTTATCCTCGACCGCGCGACATTAGAGGTAAAGAAAGAAATGGGTTCAAAGCTTGCACAGGTTTGCTACGAAGGTAAATGGTTCACACCACTTTGCGATGCTATCCAGGCATTTGTGAAATCTACTCAGGAATACGTTACTGGCGAAGTTAAGATTAAGCTATACAAGGGCAACATCATCAAAGCAGGCACTACTTCACCATACTCACTCTACTCAGAGTCACTTGCATCCTTCACAACTGGTGACCTTTACGACCACCACGATGCAGAAGGCTTCATCACACTCTGGGGCCTCCCACTAAAGGTACGTGCACTTAAGCTTGCAGAAACACAGAAATAAATATGATAAACTAAAAAGGCTTCCCTCTGGGGGAAGCCTTTAATCACGTGTTTCGCAAACTATTAGGTAGCCCTCGGCCACGTGGATAGATGCAAAGTCCTCTACTATTTCGTTGCTGACTGTTAGGGTGTTGAAGCCCTCAAGGGTAGCACGATGTAGCGGATATTTAAAGCCTTTCATAGTAACACCTGAGGCAATACCACCATAAGGAAATACTGAAACGTATTTTCCAAATTGACCAAATTTACCATCTTTTTCCAATTCAAGAGTCCAGCCTGGGGCTAACATCTGAATGTAGTTACGGTCATCTACAAGAATAACCTCCCTATCATGCTTAAGGCCAAGTCCTAATAGATTAATATTACCAAGAGTGTGGTCTATACGGGCACCTGTGCCACCTAGTATATAGATTTCATCTATATCTTTAGTACGTTTAAAAGCTATAAGTAGTGCAGCTTCTGTGTCTGTATCATCCTTTATGGGATTAAGCTTTACTATTTCTGCACCGGACTTCTCAATATCAGAAAATCCTTCGTCAGAAACAGAATCAAAATCTCCTACAATAATATCAGGGCTGACACCAATCAGCTGACATGATTCAAAACCACTGTCGCAAGCAATAAATAAAGTCTTATCAAATGAGTGGTCTGCTATAAATCCCTTAGCAAACTCAGGATTAATATCACCGCCTGCTATAATAAATACTGTCATCGCATTTTCTCCAACAAGGCTTCGGCATTAGCTTTTACGTCGCCCTTAAATACAGCTGAGCCTGCTACGATAATGTTGGCACCTGCATCAAGTGCATCATCAATGGTGTCTATGTTAATTCCACCATCAACCTCAATATCAATTTTCACACCAAGCTTATTGCACAAATCACAAAGCTCACGAACCTTATCAATTGTATAAGGGATTAGCTTCTGCCCACCAAATCCTGGGTTAACTGTCATAATCAGAACCATATCTACCTTATCAAGTACATGCTTGATGGTAGAAACTGGTGTAGCTGGGTTGAGAGCAACTCCAGCCATGGCTCCACATGATTTAATCAAATCAATAGTAGCATCCAAATGCTTGCAGGCCTCTGCATGAACAGTGATAATATCTGCTCCTGCCTCAGCAAAATCCTTAATGTATCTTTCAGGATCAACAATCATAAGATGTACATCAAATAACCTGTCAGTGTACTTGCGAATACTTTTAAGTACTGGCATTCCATAACTGATACTAGGCACAAAAACCCCGTCCATTACATCAAAATGAACATACTGTGCGCCAGCATCATCGATAAGCTCAAGCTGTTCCCTTAATACCCCAAAATCAGCTGATAAAATTGATGGTGCTAAGCATTTTTCCATTTTAATCACCTATACTTGTTATTCCTTTCATTTACCATTTCCCCATAGATTTGCAGATAATTCTCATATCTGCTCTTTGCTATTTCTCCATTTTCCACTGCAAGCTTTACCCCACACTTAGGCTCCTTATCATGAGCACAGCCTGTGAACTTACAGTTAGCCGCTGGTCCAATAAACTCCGGAAACAGCGTATATAAATCAACCGGTTCCAGCTTAGGAACAAACAGAGACGAAAAGCCTGGCGTATCCATAATGAATGTATCTTCCCCAAGATACAAAAGCTCAGAATGTCTAGTGGTATGCTTTCCTCTTCCAATCTTTTCGGAAACCTCTCCCGTTTCCATAGACTGTCCCTCAGTTAGCATATTTACTATAGAACTTTTCCCTACGCCAGATGGCCCTGCTACAGTTGATGTTTTACCTTGCAATATCTGTTTTATTTCATTAATACCTTTATCTTCCTTTGTAGAAGAAAATATAACCTTATAGCCTGCCCTTTCATAGGTATCTCGCATTTTTTGCTCGAACCCTTCATCTGCAATATCCTCTTTGTTAAAGCAGATTACGATAGGTAGCTCTTGCTCTTCCATCATACACAAAAATCTATCAAGAAGATTCAGATTAGGTTCAGGATTCTTAGTAGCAAAAATGAGCAATGCCTGATCTACATTCGCCACTGCAGGTCTGATTAGTTCAGTCCTGCGTGGCAAAAGCTTTACTACATTGCCCGTTTTTTCCTCTTCAGAGATGACATCAATAATGACGTCATCTCCTACAAGAGGTTTTATCTTATCTTTTCTGAAGGCACCCTTTGCCTTACATTCGTAGATGCCTGAATCTATTACATGTACATAATAGAAACCTGCAATTCCTTTGATAATCTTTCCTGTCATAGATTAATTGGCTGTTCCTTGTACAGTCTGTGTCTGTGCTGTTCCCTCAACACCTTCTACAGGTGTAAGTGTGACTGTAAGCTGTGACTTTGTAACATCTGATATATTGATTGCACCACTCTTTGGAATAGTACCTGACTTGTTAAGCTCAGCAATTGAATATGTGCAATCACCTTCAAATGGATTAGCAATTGTGTAATTGTATGTAGTGGCCTTTGCCCCCTTGCTGATTACAAGTGTAATTGTTGTATTAGCTGCAACCATCTCACCTGGAGCAATTGACTGGCTGATAACCTGTCCCTGTGGAACACTATCAGAAAACTCTGATGAAGTGCTTGTAACAACAATATTCTTTGCATCAAGTACTGTTGTAGCTTCTGCCTGAGTAAGACCAACAACACTAGGAACAGCTACCTTCTTAGAGCTGTCTGCATCTGTAGAAGTGTTAGCGTTTGAATCAGTTGTTGGTGTCTGTGTAGTAGCATTATTTGTATTACTATTTGCATTATTGCTTGTACTGTTATTTGAGCTATTTGAGCTGTTAGAGCTTGTGTTATTACTGCTTGAGCTACTGTTATCCTTTGAATCCTGGTTTGAAGAATCACCTGATGTAGAACCATTATCTGCTGATTCATCACCTGCAACAGTAAGTCTAAGTGTATCATTTAAAGAGAATTCATCACCCTCTTTAGTAGACTGATTTATTACAACACCGTCTTCATAGTCATCAGTATCCTCGTAAGAAACTAAAATATTGTCCTCATCCAAGCCAATACCAGCAAGCTGTGATTCAGCCTCCTCTAACTGGGTACCAACAACATTAATCATTTCTACCTTTTTAGCGCCAAACTTAAATATATCAAAATGTGTACCTAAAATAGCAACAAGAATAACTACGATTGCGATACCAGCTACGATTCCAGAAATAGTGATAATCTTATCCATTCTAGAATCATCTTCCTCATCCTCATCGTCGTAATACTCATCGTCATATTCGTCGTCATAGTACTCATCATCGTAGTACTCTTCTTCATCATCATCGTATTCGTCATCGAAGATAAGAGCCTGGGCAGCCTTTTTAGTAATAGATTCCTCCTGCTCAGGAGTAATACGGCTCATAACCTGTGTCTTACCAAGATCTGAGGCTTCCATAATCTGAACAAAATCCTCATTAGGACTAACAAGAGCCTTCTTTAAATCCATAAGCATGTCAGAGATAGTTGGATATCTTCTATCAGGCGACTTCATTGTAGCCTTAAGGATAATCTTCTCTAATGAAATAGGTAAGTCTGGAGCATAAGCACTAGGTGCTACCATCTCTTCCTGCAAATGCTGAATGGCAATGGCAACTGTGTTATCTCCATCAAAAGGTACACGTCCTGTAACCATTTCGTACATAACGATACCAAGAGAATAAATATCACTCTTACCATCAACGAAACCATTTCTAGCCTGCTCAGGTGATGAATAATGAACAGAACCCATCACATCAGCGTGTATTGTGTTAGAGCTTGCTGCTCTGGCAATACCAAAATCAGTAACCTTAACCTTACCTTCAGTAGAAATGATGATATTCTGAGGCTTAATATCTCTATGAATAATGCCCTTCTGGTGAGCAGCCTCAATACCACGTCCTACCTGAATAGCAATTGAGATAGCTTCTTTGAAATTAAGTTGTCCCTTCTTTTCGATATAGGTCTTAAGGGTAATACCCTCTACATATTCCATAACGATGAAATACATGCCATTCTCAGAACCTACATCATAGATGTTAACAATATTAGGATGCTCTAAGCCTGCTGCTGACTGAGCCTCAGTTCTAAACTTAGCAACAAATGTTGCATCCTCAGAGAACTCCTGCTTTAAAATCTTGATAGCAACTTCTCTTCCTAAAATATGATCCTTAGCACGGTAAACATCTGACATTCCGCCAGAGCCTACCTTATCAATTACTTCATATCTGTCTGCTATAAATACGCCTTGTGTAATCATTTATTCTCCTTTTTACTACTCAATAATTATGACTGAAACATTGTCCTTGCCGCCATGTGCGTTGGCAAGTTCTATTAACCTGTTACCACGATTTGCAATGGTATTATCAGATGTAATCACTGAAAAGATTTCATCATCATCCACCATATTAGTTAAGCCATCTGAGCAAATAAGAATGTGTTCACCGCCGTTAATGGCTACATCAAAATAATCTGGAACAATAGTGCTTTCGGCACCGATTGCTCTTGTAATCATATTCTTACGTTTATCATACTTGGCATTTACCTCATCCAGCTCACCAGTACGAACCAGCTCTGCAACCACTGAGTGATCCTTGGTAATCTGCTTGAGTTTGTCTTTGCCAGCAACATATAACCTGCTGTCACCTACATTAGCTACGTAAAGATGTCCATCAAAAACTGTAGCCAGTACCAGTGTAGTTCCCATTCCAGCCTTAGTAGGGTCTGTCTTGGATTCAGAATATATTTTGTTATTAGCAAGCTGTATCGCCCTTTCAAAAATCCTGACAGTTTCAAGCTCCGTAGAATTCTTGATTTCATCAACTATAATCTCTACGCATTTAGCGGAAGCATAATCGCCAGCCAGCTCTCCGCCCATGCCATCTGCGACTATATATAGATTTGGCAATTTACCAACTCTTTCATCGGAAGAAAAAATGCAGTCCTGATTGACATGCCTTTTAATTCCAACATCTGTCTTTTCATAGCTTATCATTAAATAGTCCCTTTCGAAGCGTTCATGTCTGCATGTCGCTTTCTCAGTTGTCCACAGGCCCCGTCAATGTCGCGACCCATTTCCCTTCTAATAGTAGCATTATTCACATATTTTTCAATCTTTTTTTGGAAGGCATAAGCCCTATCCATAGATGGAGACACAAAATCTCTTTCCTTAATTGGATTAACGGGAATAAGATTAACATGGCAATTAAGATGTCCTATAAGCTTGCCTAATTCCTCTGCATCCACATCCCTGTCATTAACGCCACCAACAAGTGAATACTCAAATGTGATCCTTCTGCCTGTCTTGTTGAAATAATATTCGCAGGCCTCTATCAGCTCATGGATTTCGTACTTGTTAGCAACAGGCATTAATTCCTTTCTCTTCTCCTGATTAGGAGCATGCAAGGAAATTGCAAGAGTGATTGTCAAATCCTCATCTGCAAGCTGCTTAATCTTAGGTACGATTCCACAGGTGCTAACTGTAATATTTCTTTGTGAAATATTCAGTCCATTTTCATCTGATAATAGTCTAACAAATTTTACTATATTATCATAGTTATCCATAGGCTCGCCTGTGCCCATAACAACCACATTTGAAACTCGCTCACCTGTATCTCTTTGGATGGCATAAATCTGTCCAAGCATTTCTGCTGGAGTAAGATTTCTAACCCAGCCATCAAGTGTTGATGCGCAGAATCGGCATCCCATTTTGCAGCCAACCTGTGAGCTGATGCAAACAGAATTACCATGCTTATAGCTCATCCAAACGCTTTCTACCATTTCCCCATCAAACAGCTCAAAAAGATATTTTCTGGTACCGTCGATTTTGGAAACCTGCAAATCGATTTGCTTAAGTGGCCTGTAGTTGCAGTTAGCATTCAGCTTATCCTTAAGAGACTTTGGAATGTTTTTCATCTCATCATAGTTAAGGGCTAAGTGCTTATGCATCCATTCATACAGCTGCTTCGCTCTAAACTTAGGCTCTGACAAATCATTTGTAACATAATCTGTTAGTTCTATTAAATTAAGCGACCTAATGTCTACTAGTTCTTTTTCATTACACATATAAAAAATCCATCATGTTCTTTATCAGGTAACAATTGTTCCATAGTCTCAATTGTAAACTCCTTATGTGAACTTAAGAAGTTTTCTACCTGATTTTCGTTTTCATCTTTGTTTATTGTGCAGGTACTGTAGCAAAGTGTTCCACCTGCCTTAACATACCTTGCAGCGTTTTCAAGTATCTTGGCTTGAAGCATTACAAGCTCTGCCAAGGATTCCTCAGTCTGATTATATTTAATATCAGGCTTTTTTCTGATTATACCAAGTCCTGAACATGGCAAATCAGCAATTACTACATCGTACTTGTTTTCGGATGATTCGTCAAATACTGTGGCATCATATTGTTCGGCTTTAATATTTGTAGCGCCAGCTCTTTGAATATTTTCATTGATAATGGCTACCTTGGCCTCAGTAAGGTCACGAGCCAGTACTGTTCCCTTAGCTGCAAGCTCCGAAGCATGCAAAGCCTTGCCACCTGGTGCAGCACACAAATCAATAACTTTATCATCTTCCTTGATACCAGCTTTGTATGGAACCAACTGAGATGAATAATCCTGAATATAAAAAAGTCCTTCGTTAAATTCTGGTATTGATGTAATCACATTAAAGCCTGCTATATAAAGTGCACTAGGAATACTATCGCATATACGAACTGATATATCTTGTGCTTCAAGCTTATTCATAAGCTCTTCTCTTGTAATCTTGCTTAGATTAACTCTAATGCAAAGCTCCTCGGGCTCGAAAAATCCCTTCAGAATCTCTTTAGTCTTATCTATACCATAATCAGTATTCCACTTATCTACAATCCACTGAGGCATAGAATACTTAACACTTAAATCTGTAATGTTGAGATTTCCTTTATCTCTGGCTATGTTTCGTAAAACTCCATTAACAAACCCAGATAATCCAGCAAAGCCACGCTTCTTAGCAAGCTTAACATATTCATTACAGGTAGCAGAATCTGGTACTGCATCCATATAATATATTTCAAAAGCACCCATTCGCATGATTGTACGAATAAGTGGTTTCATCTTTTTGACCTTTGTTTTGGAGTAGCTGTTAATAATGTAATCAAGCTCAATCTCTCGCTCCACCGTACCATTAACAAGACGAGTGATGAAAGCTCTTTCACTTTTTTCTAAATATCCATATTTATCCAAAACTGCCTTTAAATAAATATGAGAAAACTGGCCATGCTCCAAAATCTCAATCAAGGTATCAGCTGATATTTCTCTGATATTAATCCCTGCCATTTACTACCTCACAATTATTTTCTATCTGTTAGATGAAAAAACAGTACCTGCTTCAAGCTGATATCCTCTTAGGAAATCACCTGTAGCCATACGCTTCTTGCCTTCTAACTGAAGTTCATTTATCTCAAGTGCTTTATCACCACATGCTATCGTAAATACGTTTTTATTTACATCAATAACTGTTCCTGCTTCACCTGATTTATCAACAACTGTAGCTTTCCATAGCTTAAGCTGTTTACCATTTACAAATGTAAATGCAGATGGCCAAGGATTAAGACCTCTGATAAGACGTTCAATTTCTTCAGCTGGCTTTGTCCAATCGATATTTCCCATGTCCTTACTAATCATGCCCACATGAGTAGCCTCTGCTTCATTCTGAGGAATTGGAGTAATCTCACCTTTTTCAAGAGCTTCGATAGTCTTAACTGCAAGCTTACCACCATCAACTGCCAGCTTATCAAAAAGGCTTCCACCAGTCTCATCAGCGGCAAGCTCAATCTCAGACTTAAGAAGCATATCTCCGTCATCAAGACCTGGTCCCATCAGCATTGTTGTATTTCCTGAAACCTTTTCTCCGTTGATAACAGCCCACTGAATTGGGGCAGCTCCACGATACTTAGGAAGAAGTGAGCCGTGAACATTAACACATCCAAGGCGTGGCATATCAAGAATCACCTTTGGAAGAATCTGTCCAAAGGCAGCCACTACAAATACATCTGCCTTATACTGGCTAAGATATTCCACTGACTCCTCAGCCCTGATTTTAACTGGCTGATAAACTGGAATGTCGTGCTCTACTGCAAACTCCTTTACTGGTGTAGGCTGAAGCTTTCCGCTACGTCCCTTTGGTTTGTCTGGCTGGCTTACCACAAGAATTACCTCATGGCCAGCTTCATATATTGCCTTAAGTGTCTCCACCGCAAAATCAGGTGTACCCATAAATACTACTTTCATTTATATCAATCCTTTCAGACTCAAAATTTGCAACACGAAAAAACGTCGTAAGACGCTACACTTTAGTGTATCATTTTACGGCGTTTCGTACAACTTTTACTGTCTATGGAAATATATATTGTTATGCATAATATCCTGCCTGGGCTGTCCACAATTTCTGATATTTTCCAATTTCATTTACTAACATTTCATGTGATCCTGTTTGTACTATTTTTCCATTATCAAACACCATTATTTCATCACAAAACTTGCAAGAAGACAACCTGTGACTAATATATATAGCGGTTTTATCCTTAACCATATCTTTAAAACGTTCGTAGATTTCAGCCTCTGCCATAGGGTCCAAGGCCGCTGTAGGTTCATCTAGAATTACGAAAGCCGCATTTTGATATAGTGCTCTAGCAATGGCCACCTTCTGCGCCTCTCCGCCTGAAAGATTCACACCCTCTTCAGATAAATCCTTGTATAAAATAGTATCAAGCCCATTTTTCATAGAAGCGATTCGTCCATCAAGACCAGCCTGTGCCAGTGCCAGATTCACCCTATCTTCATCGTATTCCTTTAAGCAGCTTACATTCATCCCAAGCGGAAGAGCCAGCAGCTTAAAATCCTGAAATACAACAGAAAAGATATCCATATATTCTTTATATTTATACTTTTTAATGTTAATTCCATTTAAAAGTATTTCCCCTTCTGTTGGGTCATACAGCCTACATAAAAGCTTTATAAATGTGGTCTTGCCTGAGCCGTTTTCTCCAACTATAGCAATCTTAGAACCAATTCTAAACTTTACTGAAAGATTCCTAAGAGCCCACTCTTTAGCACCTGGATACTTAAAAGAAACATTTCTAAATTCAATTTCGTAATTTGCATCCATTCGCTTTTCCGTTGTTAAAGAACCCCTATACATCTCGTCAGGACTATCTATGAATGTAAAAAGCTCATTTAGAAAATAAGCATTTCTTTTTAAACTTCCGGCTACACCGTAAAGTTCACCAAGATTTGTAGATAGCATCGAAAGAGCCGCCACGTACCTAGAAACTTCGCCAATACCATAGGCACCAGCTAAAGATTTTAAACAGACAACCATGTATACAACGCCAGTAAAGGCAACCGAAATCATATCGCCAATGGCATTCCATCGTCCTAAGCCATTCTTAGTTAATTTATCTAGCACTCCATTAACAGCGAAAGGCATCTGTGCACCAGTACATTTTTTTAATATGTACTCTTGCATATTATAAATACGAACATCGCAATTCATCTTTTTATCGTCCATAGGTCTGCATAACAGATAATTAAAAATACGATTTCCTAATCTAATATCCTCTCCGCCTGCTCTTAGATTCAAATCAGTAGCATGTACCTTGCACTTAGAAGATGCAAAAGATATTAGTAACAAAAGCATTATAATAAAAAGATTTACAATGAAACTATTAAGGAAGCGATACTCGCTATTTTCATTTACCTTTGCAGCAAAAAAGGAATATGTCAAAAGGATTACTGAACCGATTCCGATTAAGGATTTAAGAAGTCTCTCACATATTTTGTATGCCTCAATTAACCCATAACCATTCCAATTGCTATTTTGCAAAATCTGAGAAATTGTATCGCTTGTCTGTTCAGAATCAAACCTGGCATACTCCATCTCAAGAGTCTTTGAAGCAATAACTCTAAAATTTATTATTTGGTCACCTAGTATTTCATTTTTTACATTTTCCCATCTAATAAAAGCTGCTGACAATAATCCTAGCATCAAATCTATAAGAAGCATCTTAAGAATTATCCCGTATATTAATTCAAGATTTCTTCCACCGGAAAGCTCTGAAATTAAAAGTGACATGAAATAAATATTTACAAATGGAATTACTGCTGTCACCAACACTCTCACAGTAAGAATCCACACTGCCCCGCCAGTTTCCTTATTAACAATACCAAGTGCTCTAAACCACAGCTTCAAGCTATCTTTAAACGATATTTTCTTATCCATGAATAGCCTCCTTCTGATAGTATTTCTTCTGCACATAAAAAAGCTTTGCATATTCACCGTCAGATAAGATTAAAGAATCGTGTGTGCCTTCTTCAATGATTCTCCCTTTATCTAAAAGCAGAATTCTATCGCAGAACCTAGTGGATGCTAATCTATGGGAAATAAATACAGATGTTTTTCCATTAGTCATAGAATTATATTTATGATAAATATCATTCTCCGCAATTGGGTCTAGTGCTGCTGTAGGCTCATCCAAAAGAAGTATTGGCGCATCCTTGTATAGAGCTCTTGCTAGTATAAGTCTCTGCTCCTCACCACCAGAAAGTAACACCCCATTTTCATATATTTTCTTTCCAATAATAGTATTCAATCCATCTGGTAAATTTTTCACCTTCACTTCAAGGCCCGCTTTACTTATAACCTCCCAAACCCTTTCTGGATTTGTAGCATCATCTTCAAGAGTAATATTGTCATTTATAGTTGCATCAAGAATTGAAAATTCCTGAAATACTGCACTAAATAATCTATAGTACTCTCTGCGATTAAATTCTTTAATATTTATTCCATTTAATAAAACTTCACCTTCAGTAGGATCATAAAAGCCTGATATCAGTCGGATAAGTGTGGTCTTGCCGGCACCATTAAGTCCAACAACGGCTACCTTTTCTCCAGGAGCAATCCTAAGATTAATGTTATGAAGAGTATCTGTATCATTATTAGGATACCTGAAACTTACATTTTTCAGTTCAATCTCATATTTTCCATCAACTGCATTAGGAAGCTTTATTCCACCTTCAAATCTAAATTGCTCTTTATAGTCAAAATATTCTCTTACAACATTTATTTCCATGCTATATCTATTCATGGTGTTACAAGTATCCATGATGCCAAGCATCTGCTCAGTCAGATTTCCAATAGTAGCAATATAAAGCACAAATAATGACGCAGGAAGATTTCCCTCAACAACCAGTTTTGCCACATATATGTACGCCACACCATTTCTTAAAAATGACAGAATCAAATCTAATACATTCATCCAGATATATTTGCGCTCCCTTTTACTAATAAAAGCTTCGTATGTTCTAATAGCATCATCAAACATATCCATAAGCCACGACTTCATTCCAAAGATTCGAATATCCTTTCCAAGTCCTACATCCTTGGACTGTCTCCAGAAATACATTACCCTCTTAAAAAGTGTAGCCTCCTCATCTCTATGGTTATACTGCCACTGAACAATTTGACGATTTATTGTATGCTCTAAAACTGAGGTACCTATTATCAATAGTAATATCCACCATTTAAGCTTCGTAAGAATTACAAAGTATATCAACAATGAAAAGGAATACCTAACTAAATCTTCAATTTTATTCCATATATCTTCTGTGGCTTTAGAATTATTATTACTTGCTGATGATGCTTTCTCCTGTAATTTTAAAAACTTTTCATCTTCTACATTAGGAAATGATGTTATACTGAATTTTTCTGCAATACTCTCGATTATTCCTGTCCTGCAGGAAATTTTTGGTATAGACATATAAAAATGCAGATATGTTTTCACACCAGTTAAAACTATTAATAATCCAATCACAAGACTTATAGTTTGCATAAAGATGGCTATGCTTTTTCCTGATTCCAACAAGTCTAATATCATAGGTGTAGTTAGCATCCCAACAACATTTATGATGCAAGCCAAGATTCCACTTAGAATAGAAATCCATAGTAAATAAGGCACTCTACTGATTTTGCTACGTTTCACCATCCACATGAAATTTTGGAAAGTGTTATATTTTCCTTTTTCTTTTATCCTTTTCATTGTTCTTCCCTCCTGGAGGATAGACTATCATAAAATAATCCCCAGAATATAATCTGGGGATGAATCGTTAAATCCAGGTGACGAATTGTCACATTTGTGGAATCAAAATCTCCGTTGTAAATGCTCCATCTTCGGAGTTTCTACTAAGATATCCATCATATCTTTCCACAATATTATCTATTCTCACAAGGCCAAAACCATGTCCTTCTCCCTTTGTGGTTTTAAACAAATTGTGAATCTTTTGCTTTTTTCCAGTAGCCGTAGTATTGGTAAAATGAATATAAAGCTGAGTTTGCTTCATATCCATATATATTCGAATCATGCGCTCTTCCACAGGCAACTGCTCTGCAGCTTCAATGGCATTATCAAAAAGATTTCCTAAGATACAACAAAGATCTAACTCTGTCATCTTTAGCTTCACCGGGATTGATGCTTCTACTGATACATTTATATCCTTTGAACGAGCAAGAGAAATCTTTGAATTGAGAATAGCATCTGCCATGGCATTTCCTGTCTTTACCACAGTGTCCACTGTATTCAAATCAACAGCAAGGTCTCCAAGATATTTCTTCAGTTCTTCAAGCTCACCATTTTCTAAAAGCACGTTCATAACCTGAATATGATTTCTGTAATCATGTCGCCAGCCACGAATCTGACGATACATATTGTCTACTTCTCTGTAATGGGTGTCGATTAGTTCTCTCTGGTAATTCTCTATTCGCTTATCTATCCGCTTTGATAAAAAGCTCATAATCTATTATTATTCCCCCTAGTTAAACTATTTCATATTAATGATTGCACGATTCACTTTTTCGTAGGCGCCTCTTGGCAATGGCACCATCTCTCCTGTGTTCAAAAACACATCTGTCTTTGTCACGCGAAGAACCTTCTCAATATTAATAAGAGCGCTTCGTCCTATTCGTAAAAATCTCTCATCTAATTCTTCCTCAATGGAAGCGAGAGTCCGTTTCACCCTATAGATTTTATCTGTATGAATCATAATGTAATTTCTATCTACATCAATGTAGGAAATGCTATTAAGTTGGATTCTACAAGATTCTTCGCTGGTGGAAATATAGATTGATTTACTATTTGAATCAATCTTTGTAAGGGCAATATCCAAAACGCGAAAAAGCTTTTCTGTGTCTAGCGGTTTCATCAGGTAATTAAGTGCACCTACATCATACCCATCTAATATATAATCTGAATAGCCTGTAATAAATATGATTACCACATCTGAATCTACCTTGCGGATGCGCTTAGCCATCTCAACGCCATCCATATCCTTCATCTCGATATCAAGAAGAAGAACATCATAGTTCTTCACATCTTCATATGAAAATAAAAATGCTTCAGCTGAATCAAATTCCAAAAAAGTGGTATCAATCCCTTTACACTCTCCCCATTCCTTAACCTTATTTTTAACATTTTCTATATCAAGCTCATTGTCATCAACAATAGCAAATCTCATAGCTAGTATGTACCTCTTTTCATTTATTGCAGGCAGAACTCTACTCAATGCTTTTTACTTGAAATTTCTTGTAATTCAAATCTATACTTTTGCTTCACATCTGGATACTTTTCATGGTCTACTTCAGACAAAAACATTTCTTTTGGTCTTACCCAAAGCGAACCATCATCATATAATTTACGATACACTACCATCTCTTGTTGAGTTTCAGAATCTCTTGCGATATCTTCCACCAGGTAATAATCCCCCTTAAAGTGCTTATATACTCTGTGTAAAACTAATTCTTGCATCTTCGCCTCCGTAAATTTAATTTGTGCTCGATTATCATATATCTTACAGAACCATAAACAATGTGCCTGCTCCAATCAGGATGCAACCAATAGCTGACTTTACAGTAAAATCTTCGTGCAGAAAAACAAACGCCAACACCAATGTAATAATTATAGACAGCTTATCAATCGGAACAACCTTGGAAGCATCTCCTATCTGCAGTGCTTTGTAATAGCAAAGCCACGATGCTCCCGTAGCAAGTCCTGACAATATAAGGAAAATCCAACTCTTTTGGCTAATTGTTCTTATGCCATCCTGCTGATTAGTAATAAATACCATCCCCCATGCCATTATTACAACAACCATGGTGCGGATAGCCGTGGCAAGATTTGAGCCAACGCCTTCAATTCCTACTTTTGCCAGTATTGATGTTAATGCAGCAAACACTGCCGAACCAAGAGCTAACCAAAACCACATAACTATACCTCCTCACCTAATTGATAAAACATTCTCGATTCTCGCACCAGCTTTTAATCTGGTTGCTGACCGTCATGAGCTTTCCATACACATTCTGTGATTTCCATATCTGTAAAGGTTGCCAAAAAAGAGGATTCTTCAGCGCTGCAGGCATAGATACCAAAACTAATCTCCATTGGAGCATTGAACATATGACATATCCTCATCTGCTTAAAGTTTATTCCATCTAGGGAATTTTCAACACAGAAATCATCCTCCCTGCGGCTCAGACGGAACCACATAGATTTTATTGATGCATCAACATCTGTAGATGCCCAGTCAGAGTAGCCGTTATTTGTTACGACACTTCCTAATCTTTGAATCTTATCGTTTTCATACTCAACTGCAGCCTTAAGCCAATTTTCACTATCCAAGTACATGATTATCCCACTTTGATCGTAACGTACCTTAGAATCAAAATCTGTCCGTACCACAAACGAAAAGAATTGTTCTGTTGTTTTCATTTGCAAGACTGGGGCGTTGTCATTTCTAAAATGATAATAGGTCCTCTGCCAAAGATCAGTATGTGGCTCAGTTATGATTTCAACCTTATCCTTTGTGACCTGACAAGATTTTGGTTTTCTTATCCATTCCATTGAACTTGCATAAATTTTCATTATAATTTCCTCCTGTATCCAGATTTGAAGTCATCTCACTCCTGCTCTTAAAGAGTCCTACAAACTTCAGATTTATCTTATCACTTGTATATATGGTAATAAGATAAATTTCAAACTCTTACAAGTAGCCTCAAGCTTCGAAAACACTTACCAAGCGACTTACCACCTGATCATTTGTAACTCTATACATTTTCAAACTATTCTGGTCGAATTCATCTTCTCGAAGATTATTAATGAAATGATGAATATCCTCCTTAACAGATTCTGGCAAATCCGATACGGGATTCAAAACCATCTCAACTGCCAATCTCAAAACATCTTTCTTATGCTTTTTAATATCCGCAGAGTCCACCTTTTCTCCTTGTGCTTTACGTGAACTCAAATCCAAATACGCCTTGGCCTTAAATAGAATCAAATACTCCGGTCTTAAAACAGAAAATCCATTTTCTATCACTCGTCCATTCAAAAGAACCTGATAATAATCATCATCCAAAAGAATGGCCGATAGACTTGAAATATCATCACTCACATGAAGTGGTGTTATACCAATGTGACTTTTAAGCTCAAAATCTGTTCGAGAAAATAACTCTATCATTTTTGGAAAGCCTTCTACCTGCGGTTTATCAAAACGATAGAACTGTGGATTTCCCGTACTTCCACTTATATGCCTATAATCACCATCTTTAATAAAATCCCAAAAGATTCCGGCAAACTCTGGTGTAAGTGCCTCTACAATAAGCACCATATCCAAATCTCTTGTTGCTCGAAAATCTGCCTCATTCTCTGTGAATAAAATATCACATGCGGCACCACCTATTAACACATAACTATCTGCGTAGTCTTTGAAGTACTCTTTAAATTTCAGCAACCCCGCTACCATACATATTCCTCCAGCATTTCTCTTATAGAAATTTCAATTCTTTCATCCGCTTTTTCACCATCTGACAATGATAATGAAAGTGATAATGGATCAATAGCATCACCTTTGTCAAATGAAATCACGTAACCTACCTCCTGAATAATACAGCCAGGTTCGTCTTTTTTTATATCAACCAACCTATCATTCAGTGCCAAATCTTTTATATCTTTCTTTGCCACAACATAAGTCGGATATTTATTATCAGATATCATCGAATATTCAGCAAGCGCTGACATTCCGCCTAAAACAGGAAGCTTCAGATTATCATTAATATAAAAGATATTTAACACCGGATTTCTCATATAAACTTCAATACTACTCCACAGTTCCTTTATATCATCCGGTACATTAATGACACGTGACTTGCCCTTGGTTCCAAGAATTGGCATATCAAAAAAATCTATCTCGTCAAAACACCTAGAGGCAGACATTTTTGTAATGTCTAGTTGTTCTGCCGCTTTTGTAACTGTAACCCCATTCCATTTTCCATAAATTGCTGTAAGGATCATTTTTTGAGTTAAAAATGATATTCTTTGAACTGGCTTTATAGTTCTTTCAGTAGCAGAATTAAGAAGGATACCTAAGAATGGAAGAAATATTTCCTTATCCTCTACAATAAAAGGAATTCCATCTGCTATCATTGCATTCTTAGAGTAAGTGCTGGTATTCTTTATATATAAAGCACAACGCATATCCAAAAGCTTCTCAATTTGCCTATGATTCTTTCGTAATTGAGCCAAATTGATTTTTTCTTTTGGAATTGCTATTAGCCACTCTATATTATGCATACTCGCAATCTTGAAATCATATAATGAAGAATAAATCATTGGAAGTTTTCCATTATAGTCTACATCTTTAATATCTACTTCCATCCCAATGCTCTTCTCTAGAAATTCTTTCATACTCAAACCTCTTTTTATTTTGTAACGTAATTTATGTTACAAGATAAAATTAGCACTTTTAATGCCTAAAATCAAGACAAATCATATCTTTCTCCCAAATTGTAAACAGCATATTGATGATTCACTATATTAATCTCAAAATCGTCCACAGACTGTGGACGAATCTCCGCTTACAAAAAATAGAGGATCCTAAGATCCTCTACACTAAATAAACCTTTATTACAATCTTCTCCGGAAAATGAAAACGTCTATGCGTGTCATTATTTATTCAATTAGGTCGACAAATTGAAATTTGTATGATTATTTTCCGATTTTACAATTTAACAAAATGCGAACTTATTTGTGGTCTGATTGATACTCCATTCCATCTATAGTTTGTTAATCCAATATCATCTGGTCTTACTGATAAATAATCACCATCCATGCCACATATATTTATCTCGTTGTCACTAATTTCTATGTATGCACTCATTGCCTGTTTATATTGAAGTATGCCGTTCAAATAAAAATACCTTTCCTGCAATTCTCTTGAACTTGCAATCTGAGTTCCTAACCATGCATAATTTGCTGAATTAATCGTCATGTATGGTATTCCATCTACAATAGAATAATCATCTCCGTGGTCATGGCCGTTCAAACAAAGTAGCACCTGCTTTTTAACAAATTTCTTACGAATCTCTTCGCGATTATAAATTCCTCTTTTAGTAAAATCATTTATAAAGCTATGATGCGAAAAGATGATACTCTTCATACCATCTTTTAGTTCCTCTTGTAACCATCGTATTTCTTCCGACGGAATAATAGGGTATACGGTGCCTTCACATTTAAAATTTTTGTTATAAAATATTTCTTCTTTTCCATCTTTGCCTAAATAGCATGTATTCAAAAATATCAGTTTATATCCGTTACATATTACAGAATAGTACGGATTATTAATCGCATAAAAGTCTAATATTTCACTAAGTATACACTTGTCGGTTTCATGATTTCCTATGACATTATAAAAAGGTATGCCCAAAGACTTAAATCGCTCCAATACTCTCTGATTTTCCTTTATTGGAGTGCATAAGTCTCCCAATGAAACAATAAAATCCAAATTTCGCTTTTGAGCATCTGCTAATATTTCCTCTATTCGATTGTCTCCATCGGTTACTTCATCATAGTGTAAATCACTAAAAACAAGAAATCGAATCATGTAATTATTCTCTCCAAACTCCTATAGTAAATAAAACTGGAAGATAAATCATATAACACTTTCAATTAATTGTACTGTTTCAGACAATCCATCCTCAGTCCTGATCTTATCAGATATTTCCATTGCATTTTTGCTTTTTTCATCATACGTATCTTGCATTTGAACAATGGAATTATAGATATTTTCTTCAGTCAGCTCCTTTGCTTTCAATGGTTCCGTGGCCACATTTAAATTTCTAAGCTGCATTGCAAATCCCATCTGGTCCAGCACATGAGGAACCGGTATAGACGGTATTCCATAAATCATGGTTGCAGCAGATGTTCCAAAACCACAGTGATGAATCACGAAACTGCACTGTTTGAAGAGCCAGCTGTGAGGAACACTCCCAACAGACATCATTGTTTCCGGAAGTTTATACTCTTCAAGTGATTTTTGAAACCCTTGTATGATTGCCCTGCATCCCGCCTTTTGAAATGCTTTGACAAACATATCCAGTTTATCCGTTTCAGCTTTATCTTCGAATGACATTGCGCCGAGTGCGAGCAGAACAGGCTTTTCACCACTTTTAAGAAAGGCTGTTAATTCCTCACTTGGCGAATATTCCTCCTCTTCTTCAAACCAATAGCCTGTCAAAATATGCTGGTCTTCCCAATACGGGCTTCTTGTCACAACAAATTTACTTATGGGGATCAGGTCGAGTTTTTGAGACATCAGGGAATCACCGACTCTCATCGCTTTAAGACCATAAACCTTTCTGATCTTGTTATATGGCTTGTTTATCTGTTTACCGATCAAGCCCCCGATAACCTTATTAATTAATGTCTGCGGCTTTTTCTTTTCGGGGATCATTTCAATCTGCAAAGTCACGTTTACTGTGGGAATATTCAAGGCCTCTGCTTCTACTGCTCCCATCTGACTGTGACTTACTATGATAAGATCATTTCCTTTGCATGCCTCATATATTTCATTCGTTGAATTCTGAATGATCTTAAATATGAAATTCATTGTCTTAAGCATGCTAAGGGCAGCATTTGAACTTTTACCTCTGATAACAGCTGCTTCCATCTCTATATCAATATCAGGTCCGACGGGAAGAAAAGAAATACCCGATTCTTCAATAAGTTTTCTCCAACAGGGATGAGAACCGAGTTTAACATCATGTCCGTTTTTCTTAAGAGCCCTTGCAAGATATATGTACGGTTGGATATCTCCTCTTGTTCCCATTGTGAAAATGATAGTTTTCATGAAATATATAACTCCTAACCTGCTGCATTATATAAAAATATAACTGACAATCTATTCCGTGATAACGTTCCACCGTTCATCTCGATAAATTAAAATTGACCGAGCTCTTTCTTTAGCAAAAGAGCCCTACAAATGCCGATTTGTCTATGCAACAAATACTTAGATTTTATTTTTTCCTGTCTTAATGAAATTTATTAACTTTTCTACATCATCAAAATCATCATAGTCTCCATTTATACCTTCTCTATGATAAATGATTCCTGATTTTTCATTTCGTTCTAAGCAATCTAATAATTCGCTTTCACCATATCTTTTTATAAATAATGTAAATCCATAAGGTTTAATCTTTGCCAGCAATCCTTTTTTACAGTCATCTTCACACTCGAAACAGTGCTCTATTCCTTTTTCTAATGAACATTTTCTGTTATCACACCAATCTTTATCAGGGCAATCGCCTGAATTGCATCCACTACAATGAACATTTTCGCTGCACAAGCAACACGCCAATCCACATCGTGCTATTCCTAACTCTCTTTTCATAATAATTCTTACTCTTCCTACCTTTGAATAAATTATTACCTGTCTATGAATTATTCTTGTCCATCCCTTATAAATGGTGCTGAAATTGTAGCATCTAATAATCCCTTATATGCTCCTACTTTTCTGAATGTATTGCCCATCATTTCTGTGCTTCTGTATTCTCGTATTGCATCCATATCAAAATCAGCATAATACAATCCTTCTGTCATATCATCAGCGTGCACAATTGTATTATCAGTGCAGATACCATTTTTATCCCAGCATATAGGACTATATGCACACGAACAGCCTGCATTGTGTCCATTTGCATTTGCCATTGCTATTCCAACCATGTTTTCATATGCTCTGGTTGACAATGCTTGAATACGAGGTTTCATCGAGCCACAGTCATTAGGTACAAGAATTATCTCTGCACCTTTTAACATAAGCATTCTCGCACTCTCAGGGTATTCCCTATCATAGCAAATCATTATGCCAATTTTTATTCCTTCAAAATCACAGACCTTAAACTCGGTTCCTGCCTCAACATCTTTTTCATCTGCGAAATCACAAGTATGTACCTTGGAATACTTCATCAGTATTTCCCCAGTTTTATTGATTACAAATGCTGTATTTTGAGGTTGCACCTCGCCTTTAGTAAAAGATGTCAGCACAACACCGATGTTATGCGTTTTAGCTGCTTCGCATACTTTCTTGATAACTTCATCTTCACAGGATATGCTTTTTTCATATGTCATCGGAAGATCGTAACCTGTTATAAAGCACTCTGGAAGCAACAAAATATCTGCTCCATGTTTAGATGCATCCTTCATCGAACAGATTATGGTAGCAATATTTCTCTTTATATTCGAATTCTCTGCACGAGACTGTAAAATCGCCACTTTAAAAGTCATACTTTCCTCCGTAACTGCCGATTTATAATACTGTCACTTTCTGCTCCTGCTTATTCAAACTATCATCGACATTTTTAAGGACATAAGCTTTTGCTGAAATATCTGACGTAATAAAAATAACATTCCCATCTTGCTCTATATAGGCAACATTATTATCAAGTGCTATGCATGGAATTGGCGCATCACTAATCATCCTATCTACGATTTCTCTTCTCTCATTATAATGCGGACAAAAAGCATATTAGGATTTTTCTTTTCAGTCATCCCCACAATGTACTTATTAATCTTATGGGTGGTATCCAATTCACCACCACCTATTGCTACAATTCTGCCCATATTATTTTATAATCTCCTACTATAAATATTGCATGCTTCACTTACTATTTATTATGGCTTGCCTAGAATGTGCGCAGCGATTTGGTCCCATTATGATTTAAATGAAAAATTCTAGCTATTAATTACCTTATTGAAAAGATAGTATTCTTTTCGAACATGCCAATAGCAAAACCCATTTTCATAAATAGTGGCATATTCTCATAAGCCTGAAAACTGGTTCTGTTTAATAGCTCTTCTAAGGTTAGTTCTTCATAGTATCCATAGGGATTAGCTATGGTAATTTTGTTATTTGGAATATCCGCGCCAATAATTAATGAATAATGCAACGTCCATTCATCACCATATAATGCTGCCCACTCAAATGGAACAGGCTTACCAGCCGCCAACGTATCATACATGATATCAATAAACTCAGTGTTCTTCACATACTTATGAATCTTTGTATTATATTTAGGAAACTGCTTATTCATCTCCTCACAAAACTTCTTTCCAGTTGATTTAACAATAGTTCCATATTTTTTATATAAGGAATCTTCCGTCACGTCATCGCCATTCCACGCAGAAAACATTTCTATGACCGCATATCCGCAGGATATATGTTGCTCAATGACTTCAATACCATCAATCATTATTGCTTTTTCATATTTTGGATTCGTATACACTGATGAATAATCATTTTGAGTGAGCTTGGTTCTAATAGCTACTGTTAATAATAATATTAGAACTATACAAATAACACCACATAAGATACAGCCAATTATTTTAAATATTTTTTTCACATTCTCTACTACAGCAACTTTTACTTTGTTGTCTGTGTAACTCATTTCTAGTCTCCTCTAAACTACCAATTTAAACTATTTAAATATACTTTGATTATTTTTCCTATTAACATAACCAGTGTCATCATTGCTAAATAGTTATTTCTATCTGATTTCATTCTATTGCCCATGACGCGAAGTTATTTACCCTTCCAGCGGTAGCCAATCCAATACCTTCTTAATCTGACTATCCCAGAAATCCCAGTCATGTCCGTAATCCTCTTCGTCCCAGGTGACCTTGATTCCTTTTGACTCTAAATAATCACGAAATGCAATATTTGCTGGCATCAAATCATCCCTCGTTCCACAAGCCATGTAAACATTCGGTATGCTGCGCCCCTTTGCCAACATATCTTCTACTGCTACCCATGGATTCTTATCCGACTTAGATGCGACCTCAATATTATCAAAAAGTCCGTTGTTTGCCTCTTCCGAAGTATCCTCAAAGATATGCACCGCAGCAGAAAGTCCACCCACATAACTAAAAGTATCAGAGTAAACAATTCCATTACGAAGTGCTCCGAATCCACCCATAGACAAGCCTGCGATAAACGTATCCTCACGCTTATCGGAAAGCGGAAACATTCGTCTTGTAACCTCCACCAATTCTTTTCCGATAAACGTTCCGTAATCATTCCATGGTGTTCTGGACTTGAAATAAAATGCATTGTCTCCCGACGGCATGACCACCGCCAAATTCTTTTCCTCCGCCCACTTTAGGATACGGGTCTGGCTCACCCAATCAGTATAATTTCCTAATAGACCATGCAATAAATATAAGGTCTTATACTTTTTCTCAGGATCATTTAAATACCTATTTGTATCTGCATCAAATCTATCCACTGGAAGAATCACATTCAGCGGAACCGTACGAAATAATGCTTTTGATAAATAGTTTACTTGAATTAATGCCATAGTTTTCCCCCTACTCAAATTTGAATTTATCTTTCTTATGCTAAAATACTTTCCATATTCTTGTAAAACAGTGGTAAATCTAACCCTTGTTTTTTCCCCTCTTCATACACACATCTACATCCATATAAAATATCATTAACATCACTGTGTAATGTCATAATTCTAGAGGTAAGCTCGTTGGAAGAAAATAGCTTTTTCATTAGTATCCCTGATAACCCTGCTGGAATATTATAGGGAAGAATCTCATTTTTATATAATCGCAAATTTACCCCTCTGCTTTCAACTACTTTCAATGTTTCGCGTATCGATTTCACTGCAAGTTTTAATGCTTTAACATCACACATTAATTCTTTAGCTAATTGATTGGGATTATCTATATCGCCATTTCTGCCTGCAGTCGATGTAACACCAGCATTAATTGCCATATGAATCCAAATCCACTCTAGCATGTCATAAGGGATTTCTTGCTTAATATCTGCAGATGTGAGAAGTGTTATTAAATCTGAATAATTTCCTATCTGAGTTTTCTCTTCTGCTTCAAGCATAATATGATCAAAGAGTACACAATTAAGGCTCCAACTATTATTCATATGTCCACCTGCTGTTGGAAAAGCTATAATATAAGGAAAATCCTCTACAATATGCTCAACTTCTTTTCTTTCATTCCAAAAATTACAAAATAGTACAATCGTACCTTTAATATTTCTTTTGCGAATAGTATCTAAAGCTTTAGTAAGATTTCCACTTGCAACACTAACAAATATGAAATCAAACTCTTCATTTTCATGTGCAAGTAACATTTTATATATGCCTTCTTTTTCTTCGCCTCGATTATCATATCGCCCATCTAATAAATGAACAGAGATTGCTGATGGTATCTCTTTCTTACCATCTCTTAAAATGTGAAATGTTTCATGCCCCGCTTTTTGAAAAGCATATGCATATGTTGTTCCTATAACTCCCAGTCCTAATATTGCCACTCTCATGATGTCTCTCCTATAAACTGCGATTTTTATGATTCAATTTCAATATTAAATACTACAGTCTCTCCGCAATCAATACATTGATAAGGACCATTTTTTAAATTGCCCCCTCTTCTAAATGCATAAATGAAAGGATATATTGCCTGCATTGCAACCATGCAAACCTTATCGCTGTTATCTTTATCAAGGTCACTACCTATAAAGCGAATAACATCTCCTACTTTGTACTTTGGGCAATGACTTTCTACCACTGTAACCTTTACCTTATTATCTGTATAATTCACTTCAAGCCTCCTATAAACTGCGATTTATCTTTCTATCGCCATAAAATCCCATTAAAATCAATATCAATGCACTTCCAGCAAGAATTCCATCCATAATGCCG
>SVER01000013.1 GCA_015057315.1 Pseudobutyrivibrio ruminis
ATGCCACAGCCAAAGGTAGTTATCGCTGTTGGTACATGCGCATGTACAGGCGGAATTTTCAAGGAATGCTACAACATCAAGGGCGGAGCAGATACAGTTATTCCTGTTGACATCTATGTTCCAGGATGTGCAGCTCGTCCAGAGTCAATCATCGACGGTGTTGTTAAGGGTGTAGCTCTCTTTAAGGAGAAGGCTGAGGCTCTTAAGACAGCAGAAAAGTAGGAGGAAAATATGCAAGAGATTAAAAAAGATTTATATTTAATTGATAAGGCTGAGCTCCTCCAGGTTATCATGGAAAAGAAGAATGCTCTTTGGAGACTTTGCCAGATTTGCTGCTCTTTCCCTAAGGCAGAAAATCACTATGAGGTAACATATTCATTTGCTAATGGATATGACTTCGCAAACTATAGACTCATCGTTGAAAAGGATGAGGAGGTTCCATCAATCTCTCGTGTTTACAAGTCAGCTATCTATTATGAGAACGAGATGCACGAGCTTTGGGGACTTAACGTAGATAATATCAAGGTTGATTTACATGACAAGCTTTATCGTATCGATGTAGAGACACCATTTATGGAAAAGGAGGACAAGTAGCATGGGAAAAAGAAGTATAGTACCTTACGGCCCACAGCACCCTGTTCTTCCAGAGCCTATTCATCTTGATTTAGTTTTGGAGGACGAGAAGGTTTTAGCTGCTATTCCTTCTATTGGATTTATTCACAGAGGTCTTGAGAGCCTTACAAGCAAAAAGGATTTTAACGAAATGGTATACGTAGCAGAGCGTATCTGCGGTATCTGCTCATTCATGCATGGTATGGGCTACTGTATGGCAGTAGAGGATATCATGAACGTAGAGGTTCCTCGTCGTGCAGATTATCTTCGTACAATCTGGGCAGAGATGAGCCGTCTTCACAGCCACTTATTATGGTTAGGATTACTTGCTGATGGATTCGGATTCGAGTCACTCTTCATGCATTCATGGAGACTTCGTGAGAACATCCTTGATATGTTCGAGGCATCAACAGGTGGACGTGTTATCTTCTCTGTAAACACAATCGGTGGTGTACTTAAGGATATGCCAAACGATATGCTTAAAGAATTCGTTAAGAAGCTTGACGACATGGAAAAAGAAATCCGTGAGACAACAAGCATCTTCCTTAACGATTACACTGTAAAGAGCCGGCTTGTAGATGTTGGTATCATCACTGGTGAGGATGCTATCCGTCGTGGCGCTGTAGGCCCTATGATGAGAGCTTCTGGTATCAACGTTGATATGAGAAAGAACGGCTATGCAGCATACAACGATATCGACTTCGACGTAATTACTTCTAACAACTGCGATTCATACGCTCGTTGCGAAGTACGTATCGGAGAGCTTTTCCAGTCTATCGATATCATCAGACAGTGTGTTGCTAAGATTCCTGATACTGAAATTAATACAAAGGTTACTGGCATGCCAAACGGTGAGTCATTCATCCGTGTAGAGCAGCCACGTGGTGAGGCATTCTATCATGTACGTGCCAACGGCACTAAGTTCTTGGATAGATTCAGAGTCCGCACACCTACATTTGCTAACATCCCAGCACTTACACAGACCTTGCAGGGATGCCAGTACGGTGACGTGCCACTTCTCGTACTCACTATCGACCCATGTATCAGCTGTACAGAAAGATAATTCAGAAAGGAGTCTAAAATGGGACAATTTTTACCATTTACTAAACAAGTTTTGAAGAACCTCTTCTCTGAGCCTGCTACTACTCAGTATCCTTTTGTACCAAGAGAGTACCCAGAGCGCACTAGAGGTCATGTAGATATTAATAAGGATCAGTGTATCCTTTGCGGAATGTGTATGCGTAGCTGCCCTCCAGGGGCAATCACAGTTGACAGAGCAGGAAAGACTTGGTCTATCAACCGTTTTGACTGCGTACAGTGTGGATATTGTGTAGAGAAGTGCCCAAAGAAGTGCTTATCTATCACACCAGGCTATCAGGAGCCAGGTCCTGAGAAGTTTAACTACTCAGTAGAGGTTCCTTACGAGCCACCAAAGCCTGCTGCTAAACCAGCAGCTGCAGCTCCTGCACAGCCACAGGCATAAAAAAAGCCTTCCCCCTCTGGGGGAAGGTGTCTGCGTAGCAGACGGATGAGGGTCGCATTTAATATAGCCCTCATCCGTCACCTGCGGTGACAGCTTCTCCCCAAAAAGGGAGAAGCCTTTTTATTATCTAGCCCTAATATCTAATATCTCTCCCACATACATAGTGTGGAAATCATCCAAATGCTTGGCTGTATAATTCTCATTTAAAATCTTTTCATCCAGTATAGTATTTTCTGTCATTGGCACAGCTGCAATTTTCCTGCAAAGAATGATAAAGTTAGCATCATCAATATAAGGTGCGTTAAGAGCATGTTCAATACTAACATGGCACAGATGAAGCTTGTCCTCGTTTCTGCCGGAAAGCTGATCCAATACCTTCATAAGCTGCACATTGTTTTTGTCGTTCATATCAAAAAAGCAGGCAGAGAAGTATTCGCTCTTATCTAAAAGTTCCTTGGTGTATCTGGTGTTTCTTAAGAATGCGTAGACCACGTTTTTTCCCCACATATGACCAACGCCCCCATTGTGTGATGACATTGCGTTTACTACGCCGTCAGCTTCGGCAACAATGGCAATGCCCTCATCAGCCACCTTTTGAATAGGATTCCATTCTAGCATATCGATTGGATAAGGTTGAAAGGTATGCATAATCTTCCTCACTTTCTGTTATAAATTGTTCTGTTGTAAGAATTTTAAAATTTCGTGCTCTGGCAAAGGATGAGAGAAATAGTAGCCCTGAAGATAATCTACCCCTAGAGATTTCATTTCATCCATCTGCTGTTTTGTCTCAATACCTTCCGCTATAATTCTAAGGCCCATTGAATGAGCCATATCTACAACTGTTTTTACGATAGCCTTTGCTTTTGCATTGGTAAAATATTCTTCAGTAAGATGCATATCAAGCTTAACAATATCTACCGGCATATCAACGATATAATTTAAGTTTGAGGAGCCAGCACCAAAATCATCTAGTGAGAAAGAAATACCATGTTCTTTTAGCTTTTCCATGTTTTTAGCAAGGTTTTCCTTACTGCGAATGGAATATGTTTCAGTGATTTCAAAATTAATCAGTTTTGGTTCGATTGCTTCTTTTTGCAAGGCCTCTAAAATTCTAGATACGAATACTGGACTTTCTCCATGCTTTACAGACAGGTTTAATTCTACCTTTTCAATACCAAGCTTTTCGATTCTGTACGATTTAATAAATGAAAGTACATTTTTGTATATGGTATCGGAAAGAGGAACGATTCTGCCGGTTTCCTCAACAATAGGAATGAAATCGTTTGGATAAACCAAAGTCCCATCATTTAGTCTTATTCTTACTAATGCCTCGATACCAGTAAATATACCAGATGCAATGTTGTAAATAGGTTGGTAGTGCACTTCTATACGGTTATCTTCCATGGCAGAAATAACCATTTTTTCAACCTGTTTACGATTCCTAAGAAGAGCCATTGCATCCTTATCGATAATAACTTCGTTGGTAATAAGGTTATTATGGTTATTAGGAACAAAGTTAGTAACAAGTAGCATTAAATCATCTGCATCAGCAGCAATATGGCTGTCAGGAATGATAGTATAGTATGGATGAAGTAGTGTGTAAGCATAAGCAATATCTGGGTTATCCTCTATGGATTGAAAATAAGTTTCAATCTTAAATTTGGTATTTTCCAAAAAATCCTTGTTGTTAAATATAAGGAAGAAATATCCTTCAGCTGTGTCAAAAACCTTAGCAGCCTTAATACTAAACAGGAAATCTGATAAGGTATTAATGGTTTTCCTAAGTATTTTATTTTCTGATGATGTATCATTTAACGTATTAAATGAAATAATCATTGCAGAAAAAGGTGTCTTTGATTTATAAAGATAATCCAGATAATCATATATTACTGCTGAACTAAAATGTCCGGTTTTTCTTGATATAACACTTTGTGGATTTTCCAGCTCAAAAAACATAATAAGAGCACCAATGCATGCAGAAAAGCTTACGATTAGTAGTTGTGGCTTAAAAAACTGTATTACAGCTGAACAAATCCATATTAGCATCCATATAAGAAGAGCATTGGTTTTCTGCTGTTTTATATGGTTTTTTAATACCATGGTAGAAGCTATAATCAAAATAATATGTATGGCTACAAATATATATGTAGCAATGGCGGCTTTTCCATAGGAATATAAATATCTACCATCATAGTAGTACTCAACAGGAAGATATGTAGTTATAAACAGTCCTATAATGAAGCTGTACCTGAAAAGTCGTCCTAAGAATTTTTCAAACTCACTGCCAAAATACCTGAAAATATCTGCCACTGTATAAGCTAAGGCACAGTAGGATACGGTTTGAAGGCTTAGAAGATATAGTTTGCAGGTAACAAGAACTATAGTGCTATTATATTTAGAAGCGTTTACTATTAAAAAGCAGGAGGCTATGTCAAGCACTACACATCCTAAAATAGCATATAAAGTTGTAATAAAGCGTTTTTCTGAGCTGAGGCCCATAGTAGGTTGTTTTCTATAGAATACTAAAAGCAAAACAACGATAATAAGCCCGCATACTTGAGTGTAAATATTCATAAACTTTGTCCTATTATAAGTGTTTATTCAGATTATAACATTGATTAGAGGCGGATTGCGTTAAATCTCAGAAAGTTCAAAGAAATTTCAAAAAAGTCATTTGAAACATAATAAAAAATTTAGCAATTTACTGTGTTAAAGTGTTGACTCAGGTTGTCAAAAGTTAGATAATAAATGAAAAATATTTATGATTTAGCGTGGAGGCACAAGATGGATATCAGATTTGAAAAAAGGGAGCAATTAAAAGAGAAGCCAGATTGGAGCAACCTTGGCTTTGGTAAGTACATGACCGATTACATGTTTGTATGTGACTGGGATAGAGAAATCGGATGGCACGATGCTAGAATCGTACCAGAGGGACCAATCGAGATGGATCCAGCATGTATGACACTTCATTATGCACAGGAAACTTTCGAAGGTATGAAGGCATATCGTAGAGAAGATGGCAAGATTCAGCTTTTCAGACCAGAGATGAACGCTAAGCGTATGATTAACTCTAATGAAAGACTTTGCATGCCAGCATTCCCTGTTGAGGATTTTGTTGCAGCAGTTAAGGCTTTAGTTAAGACAGAAGAGGCATGGGTTCCTAGCGAGAAGGACACATCTTTATACATCAGACCATTCATGTTTGCTACAGAGGCTGCACTTGGCGTACACATGGCAAAATCATACAAATTTATGATTCTTTGTTGTCCAGTTGGAGCATATTATGCAACAGGTCTTGACCCAGTCAAGATTTTGGTAGAAAATGAATTAGTACGAGCAGTTGCAGGTGGTACAGGCTTTACAAAATGCGGTGGTAACTACGCTGGTTCTATTGCAGGACAGGTAAAGGCTGAAAAGATGGGATATTCACAGGTACTTTGGTTAGACGGTAACGAGAGAAAGTACGTTGAAGAAGTAGGAACAATGAATATCATGTTCAAAATCGACGGAGAGATTTGGACAGCTCCAACAGTAGGAACAGTTCTTCCAGGTGTTACTAGAGATTCTATGATTCATCTTCTTAGAGACTGGGGCTACACTGTTAGAGAAGAGCGCCTTGCAATTGATGACCTTATGAAGGCTGGCCATGATGGTAAGCTTGAAGAGGTATTCGGTACAGGAACAGCAGCAGTTATCTCACCAGTTGGGGAACTCCGTTTCAAGGATGATGTTGTTGTAATAAATGGAGGTAAAACAGGCGAGCTTACCCAGAAGCTATACGATACCTTAACAGGCATCCAGTGGGGGAGACTCGAGGATAAATATGGATGGACACAAGTTATAGACTAAATTTGGATTTAGAAATCAATAGCGAGGACATGCAGTCGTTACAGGATGCATTCTGCAAATCTAACGATATGTATGTAATGTGTATTGGCAAAACTCATGGACAAATCACATCCTTCTCAGGCAATAAGCCTGAGGAGGATTTTGTTGACCGTGAATTTCCTTCTGAACTCAGACGTGAAATAATGGATTCCTTTGTAGATGGCACTGCGGAGAATATCGTAGAGCGCTTTGGCAAAGAAGATTATTTCATGTATCGAGGAGTGGCAATTAGGGGAACAAATGGGGAATTCTTAGGTGTGTGGCTTTGCTTTGGAATCAATAGGGATTTGATTCCAGAAGAATTACAGATGCCACAGGCTATCAGGCTTACAACGCTAGAAGCGTTTGACAAATCGATTCTACTTATCGAAACACTTACCAAGTATTATTTTGCAGAAAAAATTAAGATTCAGGCTCTAAAGAATCAGCTACTTAGAGAGCGTGATGCAGAGCATGACATTAAGTACAAGCTTAAGAAGAACGAAATCATGACAGATATTCTCAGGTTTATGGAATCGGAGAATTCCTTCTCAAAGATTTCTGAGGATATTTTAAGAGATGCGGGAAAGTACTTAGAATGTACCAATTCTGCCCTGCTTCAGATTTCTGAGAATGACACTAGTGTAGATATGATTCTAGAGTGGTGTTCTAATGAGGAGGCTGCCCTTAAGGATAAGTTTCAGCAGGTACCACGTATGGATTTACCGTTTATGAATGGTAAGCCATATACTATTTCTTCTGATGCAGCTCTTCCAGAGGCATTCGAAATCTTCTTTATTAAATACGGAATTAAGGCGGCAATCTTTTTGCCAATTAATATAAATGACGCGGCTGCCATGTATCTATGCTTCTTCGTAATGGAGAACGATAGAAAGTGGAGCGTTGATGATTTGCGTTTTGCAAATGATATTAAGCGCATACTTCAAACAGTTCTTGTTAAGAAGATAACCACTAATTCATTGGCAAGCTCTTATAATGCCCTAGAGGTAATCCTTAAGAATGCAGGCTATGGAGTAGTTGTAGCTGATATTAATGAAAAGCATGTTCTTTACAAGAATGATACATTTAATCAGATGTTTGATAACGAGATAGACAAAACAGCCATTAAAGAGCTGGTGTTTGACGAAAAGTCTGTTAAACCGGAGTTGAATGGTTATTATGCCAAGGGCTCTGGCAAATGGTTTGATATCTCAATTAACAGCATCAATTGGGTTGATGGTAGACTGGTTAGAATGATTACTTTCTACGATACCACTGACCTAAGGCTGTACCAAAAGAAGGTGGAGCAGCAGGCTAAGGTGGATTCCCTTACAGGCTTATTTAATAGACAGACCTGCGAAAAGGATATTTCCCTTGAATATCATATATCCAAAAAGCTAGGGGAGAGGTTCGCCCTTCTTATGATAGATTTGGATGATTTTGCAAATGTTAACAGTGGTATGGGCTACAAGGTTGGTGATGAATTATTAGAATATGTAGCACATAGCATCAACGACATTTCCCAGATTAATGGCAAATGCTATCGTGTAGGTGGGGATGAATTTGTTGTGATTGTTACCCACGACAACATGTCCCATTTTGATTACATCATTAAGCGAATCACCAATCTTTTTGCTAATCCATGGACTCTTGAAGGGGTTGAGTACAATTGCTCAATGAGCATGGGTTGTGTAAAGGTTGACGAAGGGTTTGATGAAGCCGCAGATATTTTCACATGCTTAAATATCGCTGTTCACAGTGCCAAGAATAATGGCAAGAATAGATTAGAATATTATGATGACAAATCAAAGGCTATCAAAGAAGAAAAGGCTAAGCTGGAGCAGAGCCTAAGAGAGGCGGTAGGTGATAACTGCAGCCAGTTTGAGGTTTACTTCCAGCCTATAATGGAATTTGTTAATGGCATTCCTCTTTGCCACGGGGCAGAGGCTTTGGTTAGATGGAATTCTAAGGAATACGGTCTTGTAACTCCAGAGGGCTTTATTTCCGAGGCTGAGAATCTTAGATTAATGGATTCAATAGGAAGCTTCGTAATAACTGAAGCAATTAAAAGCTGCAAGCATTGGAACGATTTTGGCTTCCCAGAGTATGGGGTGGGCATTAATCTTTCACCATATCAGCTTAGTCAAAAGGACATATTAGAAACCATTAAGTCGGTAATCAAAAAGACAGATATTAATCCAGCCAATATCACATTTGAGGTGACAGAGCCAGTATCTACAGAGGATGTTAGCTGGATGGTTAAAATCCTTACAGCTATTCGTGAATTAGGTTGCAAGATTGCCTTAGACGACTATGGCAAAGCTGGTTCTTCTTTAATGAATATACGTGTTATGCCTATAGATATTATTAAGATAGATAAGAGCCTTACGGCAGATATGGACACTGATAAATTCTCAGCGGCATTTATCAAAGCCATATCAGAACTTGCAAAATCTGTCGACCTGACAGTTTGCGCTTCAGGGGTTGAGGTAGAAAAGCAGGTAGAGGAAATAACACAGTTTTCCGTTAACTTAGCACAGGGTTACTACTTCGATAGGCCATTATCCAAGGCTGAATTCGAAGATAAGTATTTATAAAGAAAGGTAAGGGAAATAATGTACACACTTGAGGACATCAGAAACACAGATTCAGAGGTGGCAGAGGCTATTGTAAAGGAATTCAATCGTCAGTCTGAGCACATCGAGCTTATTGCATCAGAAAACTGGGTATCACCAGCAGTTATGTCTGCTATGGGTTCAGTACTCACTAACAAGTATGCAGAAGGTTATCCAGGTAAGAGATACTATGGTGGCTGCGCAGAGGTAGATGTTATTGAAGAGCTTGCAATTAACCGTGCCAAGGAGTTGTTTGGAGCAGAATATGTTAATGTTCAGCCACATTCAGGAGCACAGGCTAATATGGCAGTTCAGTTTGCAGTGCTTAAGCCTGGGGACACAGTAATGGGTATGAATCTTGACCATGGCGGACATCTTACACATGGTTCAAAGGCTAACTTCTCTGGAACTTATTTCAATATTGTTCCTTACGGTGTTAATGATAATGGCTTTATTGATTATGATGAGGTTGAAAGAATCGCAATTGAATGTAAGCCAAAGATGATTATTGCCGGTGCATCAGCATACTGTCGTAAGATAGATTTCAAGCGATTCAGAGAGATTTGTGATAAGGTAGGCGCAGTGCTGTTTGTAGATATGGCTCATATTGCAGGGCTTGTTGCAGCAGGGGTTCATGAAAGCCCAGTGCCTTATGCTGATATTGTTACTACCACTACTCACAAGACCCTTCGTGGTCCAAGAGGCGGTATGATTATGGCAACAGCTGAGGCTAATGAAAAATACAACTTTAACAAAGCTGTTTTCCCAGGTATCCAGGGTGGCCCTCTTATGCATGTTATTGCCGGCAAGGCTGTATGCTTCAAGGAAGCCCTTGACCCAAGCTTCAAGGAATACGGAAAGCAGATTGTAAAGAATGCTCAGGCACTTTGCAAGGGCTTACAGGATAGAGGAATCAAGATTGTTTCAGATGGCACAGACAATCATTTAATGCTTATCGATTTAACTCCATTTGAGCTTACAGGAAAGGAAATCGAAAAGCTTCTTGATGAGGCTCACATTACAGCCAACAAGAACACTATTCCAAATGATCCTAAGTCACCATTTGTTACATCAGGTATTCGTCTTGGTACTCCAGCAGCCACAACGCGTGGTCTTAAGGAAGAGGATTTCGATAAGGTTGCAGAGGCAATCGCCATTGTAATCAAAGAAAAGGAAGCAGGTATTGAAAAGGCTCGCGCTATAATCAAGACCTTAACAGACAAGTATCCTCTTTCTGGTGGGCAGGAATTCTAAAAAAATAGCTAAAAATGACTAATTATTGCGGACTTCGATTAAGAAGTCCGTTTTTTTAGGTAAAAATGTTGACATGACCTGCGAAAAAAGTTATGTTATATAACGTCTATATAGACCGGGGACTAATCTTTGAGGCTGAAAGGGAAATATATGATGAAAAAATTTACGGCTATTATTATTGGGGTCTTTTTGTTGTTTAATGTATTGGCTCCAGGTTTTGTTTCTTACGCTGAAGAAACAAACAGTTCTGTAGAAACATCTAATGCTGGTCCTAAAGTTACGGTAAATGTAACTAATTGGGATGGTACTTCTATTCAATCTGGTGATATTTCCAAGGATACTGTCTTCAAGGCAGTGTACACATTTGAAAAAATGGAAATTAATACGGATGAGGACAACTCCTTGCATAAGGGGCAAGTGTATTCTTTGCCAGCTATTCAAGGGATTGGCCAGTTCAATCTGACTGAGGTAAAACAGGTTAGTTTAAAAATCAAAAACACAGATACTGAATTAGGGCTTATAACAGTAAGCCCAGATGGTGATAAGGCAGATTTATCCTTTGAAATCACAACGGATATGCAGGGAACCATTACAGATGGAGTTTTTGATATAGAGCTAAAGCTGAATCCAAATGATTATTCCGCAACTCGCGATATTAGCTTTCCAGATGGATGTACATATAAGTTCAATATAGTTGAATATATGAGCGTGCAACCATCTATTAAGCTTACAGGTGAAAAGCTGGATGACAATACTGCCAGTTGGAAAGCTGTTATTAACAAGGGAAGCATAACAGAATTTGACATAAATACTAAGGTTGTCATCAAGCTATCGTCTAATGAAGAATATGTGGATGGTTCAGTAAATATAAATGGAGATAAGATTGATGCCGTTTATGATAGTGAGAACCATCAAATTATTTGTGATATAGCTGGATATTTGAATAATACAGCTGGTGATGTTGTAATTAACTATCAGACAAAGGCAGTTTATAACATCACAGAAAAGGATATTGCAGCTAATTCCACTAAGATGCAGATTGTTGTCAGGGATGAGGCTGTTCTTGAAGATGCAGCTATAATAGACAGTGCTAATGCAGCAGTTACTTTTTCAAAGGATTATAATAAATGGCTTTCAAAGGAAGCTGTTGGTGATTTAAGTAAAGATGGAATCCAACAATGGAGAATTGAAATAGATTCTAATGACTATGATTTTAAAAATGTAATTCTGTACGATTTGCTATCAGAGTCCAGTGAAATGGAGCTTGTGAAAGATTCCATATATGAAAATAATAAACAGATAAAAAAATATAAGTCAGAAGAGGGCAAGTATACTTTTGCCATCAACTTAGGAAATCTTTCAAAGGAAAAGAAGGTAATTGAATACAAAACTAAAATAGTAGACTACGCTAATTATCTTAAGAGAAATCATGACAAAAAGCCTTCAAATAAGGCATGGTTCACATACGACTATGATTTTGGTGAGGGAATAAGCAACCATACTGGCCCTCAGGCTGTTGCAACGGCAGAGGTTAATCTTAAAGCCGGTGTGGAAAAGAAAGGTGTAAGCTATGATACTGCAAATCATACTATCTTATGGCAAATAGCTGTAAATCAAGAGTATCAGCATCTTTCAAATGTTTCTCTTAAGGATATTATTCCTTCTAACCAGGTTTATGTGGATGGCTCTGTCAGTGAGGTGACATGCATTGATGCCTTAGGTTCAACTACCACAAAAGCTGCTAAAGTAGATTATGATAATACAAACAACTGTGTTTCAGTAAATCTTGGAAGCCTGGACGGTGTAAAGGCTGTATTTACTTTACAAACAAAGCTTAAGGATGAATCTGTAAAAATATGGTCTGATAATGCTGAGAATAATATCGTAAACGCCGTAGAAATGACATCAAACGAGATACCTGAGCTTCAAAAGGACAGTGCAAGTATTTCTTATAAGAGTGAAGTAATTAGCACAGCTATTTCTAACTATAACTACAATGAGCATACAGCAGATGTGTCCATTACAATCGATAAGAATCAGATGCCAATGGAGAATATTGTTGTTATCAATCAGATGAAATATGACAACTATGAATTTAAAGTAGTATCTGACCTTTGTGTGGACGGGGTAAAAAAGGATTATACAGTTGATAAATCAGGTAATCTGGTAATTAATCTTGCTGATATAAATGAGCCAGGCGAAGGTGCTATAAAAAAGATTACTTTCAAGGTGGAAATATCTTCTGGTGCATACAAGTCGATTAATAACAAAAGCTTTAAAGTAATCAATGTTGCTTCACTTCAAACAGAAGATATAAAAAAGATGGCTGAGGGATGTGTTACAACTAAATCCAACGAGCTGTCTGTTTATAATAGTATACTTACTAAAAATGGAAATGGTGATGCCGAAAAAGGTACTGCCAGCTATTCTATTGTGGTTAACAGAGCAAAGATTAATAATACAAAGGGATTTGCTATCAAGGATACACTAGGTTCATCCTTAGAGCTTGATTCTACTTCTATTAAGGTTTATGTTTGCAGCATTTTAGATGAAACCGGCAAAATAGTTGAGCAAACTCTTCTGGCACCTAACAAGTACAAAACTCGTATTTATAGCGAAGAAGGAAAGGACATAATTGAAGTAAAGCTGCCGGCAGGTGATGATACATACAAGGTCACATATGACGCTAATATTGTGGATTCCAAGCTTACAGATTGCAACAATACAGTTCAGATAACAAGCAAAGGATATGATAGCATTTTGGGCCAACAGTTTGATGTTAAAAGCTTTTTTGAGGCAGGTGCTAATTTTAAGGCGAGAAAACCAAAGCCTAATGCTAAAAAAGAAGTAGAAAAAGCTGACAACACCAAAGAAAGTACAGCAAGTGGCCAGGCTGATAGCTTAAGCGGATTGGTTATCAAGGAAAAACGAATAGAAGCCTTATCTTCTGGCGACACCAATAATACTGATGATAATCATAGCAGTTTTGCTAAAACTGGTGGTTTTATAGGAACAATAGCAGCCTATGGCGCAGGTATTTTATTAATTGCTGTAGGAATATATCTTGTTCTTGCAAAGAAAAAAGCCGATGAAAAGTAGAAAATTATTTGGAATACTAATTATCATAGCTGGGATAAGTCTGATAATTGGCTCGGTGTTAATAAATGTAAGGCAAACGCAGATAAGAGAATCTCTGGTTGAGGAATATAAAGCAGGAACACTGGATATGAAATCTAGTGATGATTCTTTGCCGGGGGATATGCTGTATATGTTGAGAATTCCATCAATCGATTCCGAAAATCCAGTGAGGGAGGGGATTGATGGAGCTGTTCTTAAGGACAGCTTAGGCCATGATACCAATAGCAGTTATGCTGGTACAAATGGAAAATGTGTGATAGCAGGCCATAGAAATTATACCTTTGGGAAGTTTTTTAATCGATTAGATGAAGTTCAAACGGGGGATATGATTTATCTTGATACCTGTGATGGTACATATAGCTATCAGGTAACTGATATAGAAGTGGTAAGCCCAGATGAAGATGAAGTTCTTCAAAATATAAATGATGATGAAATGCTTACTTTATATACCTGCACTCCAATCTACATAGGAAGTCACAGGCTGGTAATAAATGCAAAAAGAATAAGTTAAGAAAACACCCTGAAGGCTGAGAGGCCATTCAGGGTGTTTGTTTTTAGTCGCATGTAGGCAAAAACATGGAATGACTAGAGCGAGTGTGATCTAAAGCAAACTCAGCATCGCTTTTATTAAAGTAATCATAGGCGGGCTTGTTTTGACTTTCGGATATTACATCGTCCCAGGTGATATCTACATTGTAGTATTTGCCATCGATGTATACTATATTCCATGCATGATTTATGCCTTTCGAGGTACCAGTTACATAGTAACAGGGAATTGATAATCTATTACAGGCTATTTGAAAAGCTCTTGCATATCCTGCGCAAACAGTTGTAGGTGAGGTCAGCGCAGAAAATGCGCTTTGATTCATAGGTGCATTTTCATCATAGGATGTGTTAGAGCAAATATAATCATGGATAAATCGTTCTTGTTCAATAGGAGTGTCAAGTGCAGCGGCCTGTGTAATAATAGCATTTAGCTTGCTTTCAAATAAAGCATCGCATGATTTAATATCATCTGGAGATATCAGGTAATTCAGCTGTAGCTTTACCACTGCATTTGATGCATTAAGAGCATATTTATATGAAGTGTCCAGCCAATAAAGCTCAGGATTTTCGTAAAAGAAATAGTTAATAGCCAGGTCGAAATCATCTTCTGTAAGATGCTGCTCTAATGTGAACATAGAATCATCGTAAGCATTGGCATGGGCATAAATCTGATCGTATACCGCAAGCTGTGCAGGTGAAAGCTGTCCGGTGTAGGTAACAAACGTAGCAACAGCCTCCTTGGCGAAGACAATATTGTAGGATAATAATATGTAAAGAGTTATAATAGAATATAACATTGCTATGATTAGCAATTTCGATTTCTTAGTATTCATACTCAACCCCCGTATCCCAAAAAACTAAACAATTTGGATTATTATTTATTATATACAAAAAATGCCGGGAATAGTTCAGACAATAAGAAGATTCACAAAGAGTTCACAGTGATTATGGACACGTGAGTATTAAAGTTGGGGGAGACCTTATTTTATGCGACTTTGAGACGCCTTTGGGCATTGACAAAAATTTATCAGTTAGAGTATATTATATTTAAAGGAAACTCTATTTTTCAGTTAGAGTTTACTAACATTATATCTCATTTTTAATTAGGGAGCAAATATGCTAGATTACAAAGTTATTGAGGTAAAGCAAAGCATCTTTGAGGATAACGATGCTGATGCCAAAAAGCTTAGAGCAGAGCTTAAGGAACAGAAGACATTCTTGGTTAATCTTATGTCGGCTCCAGGCTCAGGCAAGACTACCACATTATGCCAGACCATTTCCCGTCTTAAGGACGAAATGAAAATCGGTGTAATGGAGGCTGATATTGATTCTGATGTGGACGCTGCCACTATTACAGAGGCAGGCGCTCGTGCAATTCAGATACACACAGGAGGGATGTGTCATCTTGATGCAGATATGACACGCCAAGGTTTACACGAATTTGGCACTGAAGATTTAGACCTTGTCTTCCTGGAAAATGTTGGTAATTTAGTTTGTCCAGCGGAATTTGATACCGGTTCATCAAAGAACGCTATGATTCTCTCAGTTCCTGAGGGAGATGACAAACCACTTAAGTACCCACTGATGTTTTCAGTATGTGATGTAGTGCTTATCAACAAATGCGACACACTTCCTGTGTTTAGCGAATTTTCAAAAGAGGCAGTAGTAAAGAGTATTCACGGTCTCAATCCAAACGCTAAGGTTATTTTTGTTTCTGCAAAAACTGGCGAAGGCTTTGACGAATGGATTGACTGGTTGAGGGACCAGGTTGCCATGTGGAATGATTAGTCTTTTTTGAGGAAGTAATAATTAATTAGTAAGGGTTGTAAAAGGAGGAAACTTTATATGGGAATTGGACCAGATAATTTGGGCGATTTCTACCCTGATTGGGTAAACGATTTAAAGGACGAGGATATTCGTCCTGAGATTATTAAGCTTGGAAAGACTATCACTGATAGAGCTAAGATTAAGCTTGGTCTTCAGAAGATTACAAAGTACGATCCAGAGTACTGGGCTGTTGCTAATCTTGCACCTACAAAGGAGATTGCAGAGCTTGCACTTTCTATGGGGGGCATTAGAAAGCCTAAGACATTCAAGCAGCTTCTTGAAATCACAGGTCTCGATGAGAAGACTCTTGAAGAGAGACTTGAGAAGGCTAGCTGGACAGGCTTACTTGAGTGGAACTATGAGAACGAAGCTCACGAGAAGCAGTGGGTTCTTCCTATGTTCGTTCCAGGTTCTGCTGAGTTCTCTAACATGAATCAGGATTTCCTTAACGAGCATCCTGAGATGGGACGTTTCTTTGAGAGAATGAGCCGTCTTCCACTTGAGGGACTTACACACATGGTACCACCAGGAGGCGCTGGTATCGGTATGCACGTTATCCCTGTAGAGGACGCTATTTCAATGGAGCAGGAAGCAATCGGTCTTGAGAAGATTTCTTACTGGCTCGATAAATACGAAGGACATTATGCTAAGTCACCTTGCTCATGCCGTCTTTCTAGAAAGACATATGACGAAGGCTGCGCTGACGATCCAGAGGGTTGGTGTATCGCAGTTGGTGATATGGCAGACTACGTTGTTGAGACAAACAAGGGTGGTGTTTACATCACTAAGGAAGAGGCTCTTGAGATTTTCAAGCAGGCTGAGGACAACGGCTTCGTTCACCAGATTACTAACATCGATGGCGAGAACAAGATTTTTGCTATCTGTAACTGTAATGTAAATGTATGTTACGCGCTCAGAACATCACAGCTTTTCAACACTCCTAACATGTCACGTTCAGCATATGTTGCTCACGTTACAGCTGAGGATTGTGTTGCTTGTGGTAAGTGTGTTGAGAACTGTCCAGCAGGTGCTGTTAAGCTTGGTCAGAAGCTTTGCACAGCTGATGGTAAGCAGGTGACATATCCTAAGCAGGTACTTCCTACAGAGCGTAAGTGGTCTACAGACGAGTGGAACGATAACTACCGTGACACTAACAGAATCAACTGCTATGACACAGGTACAGCTCCATGTAAGACAGCTTGTCCTGCACATATCGCTATCCAGGGTTACCTTCGTATGGCAGCTCAGGGACGTTACAAGGAAGCTCTTGCTCTTATTAAGCAGGATAATCCACTTCCAGCTATCTGCGGTCGTGTATGTAATAGACGTTGCGAGGCTGCTTGTACAAGAGGTACAGTTGATGAGGCTATCGCAATTGATGAAGTTAAGCGTTTCTTAGCCGAGATGGATCTCAAGGCTGAGACAAGATATATCCCTAAGAAGATTGTTCCTTCACAGAAGGGTGAGTTCACTGAGAAGGTTGCTATCATTGGTGCAGGTCCTGCAGGTCTTTCATGTGCATACTACTTAGCACTTAAGGGTTACAAGCCTACTATCTTTGAAAAGAGCAAGTACCCAGGCGGAATGCTTCGTTATGGTATTCCATCATTCGTACTTGAGAACAACGTTATCGACGCTGAAATCGAAATCATCAAGGAACTTGGTGTTGAGATTAAGTGTGGCGTTGAGGTTGGTAAGGACATCACTCTTGATGAATTACGTAGCCAGGGCTACAAGGCATTCTACGTAGCTATCGGTTGCCAGGGTGGTAACCTTCCAAACGTACCAGGTGATAAGGCTATCGGTACAGCTACAGCTGTTGATTTCCTTCACGAGTGCTCAGAAAACGAAGCTTACGATATCAAGGGTGACCTTGTTGTTATCGGTGGTGGTAACGTTGCTATCGACGTTGCTCGTTCTGCTAGACGTGTTGGCAATGAAAAGGTTTCAATGTTCTGTCTTGAGAGCAGAGACATCATGCCAGCTTCTCCAGAGGAAATCGAAATCGTAGAGGCTGAAGGCGTTGAGCTTAACTGCGGTTGGGGTCCTAAGGAAGTTCTTGTTGATGAGGCAGGTGCTGTAAAGGGTATCGTTCTTAAGAAGTGTACACGTGTTAAGGACGAGACAGGACGCTTCAATCCACAGTACGATGAGAACGATACAATCACTGTAGAGTGCAAGCACGTTATCTTCTCAGTAGGACAGCGTAGCGTATACGGAGATCTCTTCAAGGGTTCTAAGGTTGTTATCGACAGAGGCCCTAAGGCTGATGCTCTTACATACCAGACAGACGAGCCAGATATCTTCGTTGGTGGTGATATGTACACAGGTCCACGTTTTGCTATCGATGCTATCGCAGCAGGTCGTGAGGGCGCTATCTCTATCCACCGTTTCGTACAGCCACACAGCTCACTTACAATCGGACGTAACCGTCGTGATTTCATCGAGCTTGATAAGGAAAACCTTTCTATCGGTGATTACGATCACAGCCCACGTCAGATTCCTGGCGTATCTAAGACAACAGTGGACGGAGAGCTTACATTCCGCGACAAGACTGTAGAGCTTACAGAGGAGCAGATCAAGGTTGAGACAGCTAGATGTCTTAAGTGCGGTGCTTCAGTTGTTGATGAGAATAAGTGTATCGGTTGTGGTGTATGTACAACCAAGTGCGAATTCGACGCAATCAAGCTTTACCGCGAGCATCCAAAATGCTCTAAGATGACTCCATCTGAGGACAAGCTTAAATACGTGCTTCCTAACGGATTAAAGCAGCGTGTCAAAGTTGCTTTCAAGCACAGATAAAAATGTTATAATAAAGGTGCTACTTCGGTAGCACCTTTTTTAGGCTTCTCCCTTAACAAGGGGGAAGCTGTCACCGCAGGTGACTGATGAGGGTTACACTAACATACTTAAAAATAATAGGCTTTACTTAGGAGACTTACATGAAAAACATTTATCTTTTTGCAAACGGCTTTGGCGAAACAGTAAGGACGCTACTAATCGCATACCTTATTCTTACATTCGTATTTACGGTATATTCAATAGCCAGAATGTATTACATAGAACATCGTTCCAATGATGTGAAAGCAGGACGTGCTAGAGTAAAGGCGCTACAATCAGAGGGGCGCTTTATCCAAATGCCAGTATATTCCATGGAAGAAATGGTAAAGGATAAGCATAAGCGTGATGTTAGGCTTATGTATTTTCCAGCAGATAATCCTAGAACTAAGAAGTTTGCAATGATTCTTCCAGGTGGGGGATATGCCCATCTATGTACAAAGCAGGAAGGCTATCCAGTTGCAGCAGCACTTAATAGAATGGGAATCAATGCATTTGTACTAGAGTATAGTGCTGGTAGAGACTGCGAGCCATTTTCACCAATGACAGACCTTGGCATAGCATTAAAGCTTATTAGTGACAACCTTGATAAATTTAATGTGGTGATGGATGACTATGCACTTATTGGATTTTCAGCAGGCGGTAACTTAGCAGGAATTTTTGCCAGTCACAAATTCGGATATCTGGATTATCAGCTTCCAAAGCCAGGTGCAATTATCTTAGGCTATCCATGGACTTGTGTTAACGACTGGCTCCATCATCCATATTGGAATATTTGGATTGGTTTACTTGGAATATGGCTTAGCAACAGAGGAAGCTTTTATATGTTCGGCTTACGTCATATCAGAAAAGGCAGAGAAATGCTTGATGTTCAAAAATACATAGAAGCAGACTATCCACCTACATTTATGTATTCCGGCTCTTGGGATGTGCTTGTTCCAGCCAGCCGTCATGCCGATGTATTTGACGCATCCCTTACTGAGCACGGTGTAAAACATGTATACGAAAAATACTTCGGTGTCCCACACGGCATCGGCCTCGGCCTCCACACCAAAGCCGAAGGCTGGCTAGATCGCGCCGTAGAATTCTGGGAAGAAAACTAAGCCTTCCCCCTTACAAAGGGGGAAGGTGTCACCGCAGGTGACGGATGAGGGTTCTCTACAAATCTATTCATCCTAGAACTAAATTCTAGCCTAAATTACCAACAACTCTACTATTCATAGGTTTCTATATCATCCTGCATTTTGTACCCTAAAGGTGTAACAATTGTAGCGACAGGAGGTCACTATGTTAGATTTAATCAAAATCGGTTCGTTTATATCTAATGTCAGGAAGGAACAGGGCTTAACCCAAAAGCAGCTGGCAGAACGTGTTGGTGTTAGTGACAAAGCAGTGTCCAGATGGGAGACAGGCAAAGGCTTACCTGACACTAGCATCATGTCAGATCTTTGCGAAGCACTTGGAATAAACATAAATGAACTATTATCTGGTGAGCGCCTGGACGCTGATACCTATAGTGGAAAGGCGGAGAAGCTTATGGTTGATTTGGTAAAGGATGTTCAGAACAACAAAAAGGATAGGAAAATAGAAATATTAGGTTTGTTATTGGGGTGCTTGCTTTTGCTTGTGGGATTGTTTGGCATCATGGTAGTTGGTGGCGGAAGATTAGTTTATTACTTAGATGCCCCATCTCTAATCATGGTACTAGCAATTCAGCTAATTATAGAGGGAGCAGGTGGACAGCTACAGGGATTTATACAAGCATTCAAGCTTGTGTTTGGTAAAACCGATAATTCAGAAGCTGCCATAGCAGAAGCAGCATCTAAATCTGAATACGCTATTAAATTTGCTGAGAAGGCAGCAATCCTTGGTGGAGTTCTTTCTAGCATAATGGGCTTTGTCACTGTATTTGCTATAGTATTCCGCCAGAATTATGAAGTCCTTGGCCCTAATCTTGCAGTATCAGTGCTATCACTTCTCTATGGGGTGCTGTTAGCCTTACTATTGATGCCAATCCATGGCAGACTACATAAAATGCACTAGATAGTAACAAAGCGGCTAGCCAGGAAAATCTGTCTAGCCGCTAATTAATATATAGAGTTTTAGGTCTCAATTCTTGTAGAAGAGCTTACTGTAGATATATTTTCCATGTAGGTTAGATTTGTGCCGGCAGGAATGCTGAAGCCGCTGCCTGCAGAGCTATTGTTGTTCTCAGGTTTGTAGGTTCCGTTCTTCCATTGATTAAATTTATCTTCTACAGCCTCGTAGGTTTTCTTTGAAATGTTAGGTAGATCCTTACCCCAGGTGCCAGTAGCCTGTTCGTAGCCTTTTTTGAAGGCGTCTAAAAGCATATCAGCCTTTGATGTATCACCACCAGAAAGAGCAATTGCAAAATCTACAATTCTATCAGATGTTTTGTTAACGCCCCAATATCCGTCTTCGGAAATATCTTCCTTAGCCTTTGCAATAGTTTCAGGATCAGCCTCAAACTTGCCCTCAGCTAAGAACTTCCACATATCGTCCTGGGTTGCAATAGCAAATGTGCTTCCCTGACCACTGATTGTTTTCATAACAATATCAAGAAGATTGTTCATCATCTTCTCCTGGTCAGCCTTCAGCTGCTGGATTAAAGCAGTGCGGTCGCTCTTTTTGTAATTGTCTGTAGTAAGGGCCTTGTCATCTGATGATTTTTCGTAAACAGCTGCCTCATCAGAAAACTTTGATGCATTGATTTCTTGCTTAGAAGCGTTGAGTTCTAAAGATTCTGTAACCGAACCATCGGCATTAGTTGTCTTGGTGTAGGTCGCAGCTATATTAGAAGAAACGCTAGAGAGTGTGCTTAATTCCATAGTTTAACCTCCTTGTTAACGTGGCTTAATACAACAAAACCATACGAAAATCCTTTTCCTATTCTTTTTATCGGATGCTTATTGATAAATATTTACAATTAGATTGTATTTATTTTAATACAAAATCCTTGCCATTGTGTGTGTTCTTTGTTAAAATTTATAAAGATTGAATACAAAGAACAAGCTTGTACAATGTGCAAGCCTGTACAATTTATTTTGGAGCAATTGTTTTATGGATAGTATTTCGCTTAAAGCCCTTGCTAAGATTAATATAGGGCTTGATGTTACAGGTATCAGGGATGATGGATATCATGAAGTAAGAATGATTATGCAGACAGTCAATCTGTTTGATAAGCTTACTATTAAGAAAACTTCTGATGATAAGATTACCATGTCTACCAATCTTAAGTTCCTTCCAGTAGATGGTGATAACCTTTGTATTAAGGCAGCCAGGCTGTTGATAGAAGAGTTTGGTATCAAGGAAGGTGTGCATATCGATTTGGAAAAGCACATTCCAGTGGCAGCTGGTATGGCAGGCGGTTCTACAGATGCAGCAGCAGTTTTATTTGGTGTTAACAAACTTTTTAATCTAAAGTTAAGTCAAAAGGATTTAATGGAAAGAGGAGTTAAGATAGGTGCAGATGTTCCATATTGTATTATGCGTGGCACAGCACTTGCAGAGGGAATCGGAGAGGTGCTGTCACCACTTCCACCTATGATTAAATGCCCGGTACTTATAGCAAAGCCAGGCATTGCTGTTTCTACTAAGCAGGTGTATACAGCACTTGATTCATGCTTTGATTCAGTTAAGCATCCTGATATAGATGCTCTTATATCTGATATCAAGGCAGGTGATTTAAAGGCACTTTGCGGACACATGGGAAATGTCCTTGAAGATGTAACTATTCCACTCCATCCTGTTATTGCTGATATTAAGGCTAACATGATGGAAAATGGGGCAGTGGGGGCTATGATGAGTGGTAGCGGGCCAACAGTATTTGGCTTTTTTGATGACAATAAAAAGGCAAGGGCGGCAAAGGATGCTCTTACCAAATCAGGCATGGTAAAGCAGCTTTACCTTACCACTATTTATAACAATAAGAACTAATTACGAGAAGGAGATAAATACTAAAATGACAGAAAACCTTACACTACAAATGGATGATTATTTACCACTTCGCGACGTGGTGTTTAACACCCTTCGTGAGGCTATCTTAAAGGGGGAACTTAAGCCAGGAGAGAGATTAATGGAAATGCACCTGGCAACAAAACTTGGGGTAAGCCGTACACCTATTAGAGAGGCAATCAGAATGCTTGAGCATGAAGGACTTGCAGTTACTATTCCACGTAAGGGCGCCCAGGTTGCCAAGATGACTGAAAAGGATTTGCAGGATGTACTAGAGGTGCGAGATGCACTTGATGCATTGGCTGTTGTATGTGCCTGCAAGCGCATGACAGATACACAGTTCGTTGAGTTAAAAGAAGCTATGAAGGCTTTTGAGGAAGCTACAAAGACAGATGATGTTAGAAGAATCGTTGAGACAGACGAAGCCTTCCATGATGTTATCTATGCAGCAGCGGCTAATCCAAAGCTTGAGAATATTATTAATTCTGCCAGAGAGCAGATGTATCGTTATCGTTACGAATACGTTAAGAATCCTACAGTTTATGCACAGCTTATTTCTGAGCATAAGCAGATTATTGATGGTTTCGACAAAAGAGACGTAGATTACCTAAAGGAAATAATGCACATTCATTTAGCAAATCAGATAAATGCTGTGCGAGAAGTAATTAGAGAGCAAAAGTAATATAATGACAGGAATTAAATGTGAAATAAAGGTTGTCTCTAGACAAAAAATGGGAAGAGAAACAGAAACTACCACAGAGGTATATGCAGGAACCTATCTTGATAGAGGTGACAAGAAATATTTATCATACAAGCGCCATACAGAAGATGGAGACATTGATTGTCTCCTAAGCTATGGTGCCGGCAAGATGACCTTAAGTCAGCAGGGGGGATTAAAGTCGAAGCTTGAATTCATCCCTGGTAAGAAAACTGACAACCTGTATCAGACCCCTATGGGCAATATGACGGTGCCAGTCTACACCAGAGGTCTATCCATCCACGATAAAAAGGATACCATCGAAATCATGTTAGACTACGACATCGCCACAAGGGATGCCATCCGCACCCTAATGGAAATTACAGTGCGTATTATGGATAATAAGCAATAAAAAAGCTACTTGTAAGTAACAAGCTCAAATATTTCTTAAGCGAAGTTTTTTATACTGAGCGAAGAAATAATTTGGCTTGTGACTGTAACAAGTAGCTTTTTGTGTTTATGCTTCTGCCATATCTTTAAGCTTATTCATAACCTGCTTCACAGGTGGAAGTAACAAAATCACAATAGTTATAGCAGCCTCAGCGAAGATGTAAATTGCATTGTAAGCAAGTGAGTATGCAAAAGGATTCCAACCTTCCCAAGCCCATTCACCAAAGAAAATCCATCCAGAAATAACAGCAAATACATAACGACCTAAAACAGCTGCTATATATCCTTTGATAAGACCATGCTTAGTATTCTTGAAAAATCCTGATAATCCAAGTGCGCCAAAGGCAAGGATGTAATCTACAATTACCTGTGCTGGGAAAAGAATATATGGATCAACGATAAGGTTTAATAATCCATAAGCAACACCTGTGATAATTCCAACGATTGGTCCGAACCAAAATCCAGGAAGGCAGGCAACAAGCATAGAAAGTAATGTAATTGAGCCACCTGTTGGGAACTTAAACACCTTGATGTTTGAAAGCACGAATGCAAGAGCCATAGACATTGCGCAAAATGCAAGCTTCTTGGCAGAAAAGCTTACCTTTGTCTCTGAGTTTGAAATGTGATTAATCATAAAAAAATCTCCCTTCATACATAAGCTAGGAGATCAAAAAAGCTTCCTTACGCTGGTATTATCCAGTTCAAGTGATAAGGGTCGGTGTTATCCACCTCTCAGCAAATGCGCCCCTAGCATCATTATTTATTTCTTATTTAAAATACCACTATAAAAAGCCCTCGTCAATATGTTATATTGTAGATGAATGTTGCATTTACTGCAAAGCATTCGAATAGTTAATATAAAGGAATATATATGGTAAATACAGATAAGATTATAGAAAAAGTAATACTGGTAGCAGTGAACGAAGGGGATGAGGCAGAGGCTAAGGATTCCCTTAAGGAGCTGGCAGATTTATGTAAGACTGCTGGGGCAGAGGTAGTAGGTGAGGTGATGCAGAACATAGAGCGTCGCAATCCTGGCACCTACGTAGGCACTGGCAAGGTAGATGAAATAGCAGATTTAATCTGGGAGAAGGAAGCAACAGGCATCGTATGTGATGACGAGCTTACCCCTGCCCAGATGCGTAATCTGGCAGATGCACTGGATACTAAGGTCATGGATAGAACTCTTATTATCCTGGATATTTTTGCAGCCAGGGCAGGCACAGCAGAGGGCAAGATTCAGGTAGAGCTTGCTCAGCTTAGATATGAGATGACACGTCTTACAGGCTTTGGTAAGAACATGTCCCGAGTAGGTGGTACTGCAGCAGGTGGCGGTGGAGCCATTGGAACCCGTGGCCCTGGTGAAAAGAAGCTTGAGATGGACAAGCGTCTTATTGCAGGCCGTATTTCCCAGCTCAAAAAGGAATTAAACGATGTGGTTAATCATCGTGAGCTTACCCGTAGCCGCAGACAGAAGAATGGTGTGCCTGTAGCAGCTATTGTAGGCTACACCAATGCAGGCAAATCATCACTTCTTAATAAGCTTACAGATGCAGATATTTTGGAGTGGGATGCGCTATTTGCTACACTTGACCCTACCACAAGAGAGCTATTATTAGATAACGACCAGAAGATTCTTCTAACAGATACCGTAGGCTTTATCAGAAAGCTTCCACATCATCTTGTTGATGCATTCAAGAGTACATTAGAGGAAGCAAAGTATGCTGACTACATCATCCATGTGGTGGATGTAAGCAATCCACAGATGGATAGACAGATGGAAATTGTGTATGAAACCTTAGATAAGCTGGGGGTCAGTGGAAAACCTATCCTTACTATATTTAACAAAGTGGATAAGGTGGCAGATGAGCTAGACTATCATGATTTACGGGCTGATTACACAGTTCATACATCTATCAAAACAGGCAAAGGCTTAGATAAGGTTCGGGAAATCCTTGCTACTATGATGCGTGGCAATAAGGAATACGTGGAAAAGCTAGTGCCATACACCGAAGCTGGAAGTATTGCAAAAATAAGAGAAAACGGCGAACTAATTTCAGAAGAATATCGTGAAGACGGCATTTTTATAAAGGCATATATTTAGTTTTACCAAAAGTTTACCGTAATTATACAAAATACTTAGACAATGAGCGTCTAACATGGTATGATATCTAAGGACTAAAAGAGAAGGATTTAGGTTTTTACTTTTCGCGAAGGAAAAGTACGGTAGTAAAAGGAGAATGAAATGACAATTGCACAAATTCTATCGCTACTAGGTGGAGTGGGACTATTTCTATTTGGAATGTCTATCATGTCCACAGGTCTTAAGAATAGTTGCGGTGACAATTTACAGGTTATCTTAGAGAAGGCTACTACTAACAAGGCAGTAGCTGTATTCGTTGGACTTCTTATGACAGTCCTTGTTCAGAGCTCTTCAGCCACAGATGTTATGGTTATCGGTTTTGTAAACTCAGGCATGATGACATTAGCACAGGCTATCGGAGTTATCTTAGGTGCCAATATCGGTACTACTATCACAGCACAGATTACAGCTTTTAATATTGCTACATTCACACCATTTATTTTGTTTATTGGTGCTGTTATGTATCTTTTTATGAAAAAGGATATAGTTAAGCATTTGGGTTCTTTCTTTATGGGATTTGGTATGCTGTTCCAGGGTATCACTATTATGAAGGCAGCCATTGCACCACTTGCTCAGTCAGTGGTATTTAAGAATTTCTTGGCAGGCCTTACTAATCCATTTGTTGCACTTATCTTTGGTATTGCATTTACTGCATTATTACAGAGTTCATCATCATCAACAGTTATCTTCCAGGCATTCGTTGCTCAGGGAATCTTAGATTATGATGTAGCTGTTTATTTGGTAATTGGTGCAGCCATAGGTTCTGTTACACCTAACCTTTTGGCTTCACTTACAGCTAACAGAAATGGTAAGCGCTCAGCTATACTTAACCTTTTGTTCAATGTTATCAGAGCAGCAGTTATTGTTGTGGTAATTAATATCACACCGCTTCTGTCATGGATTCAGTCTACATCAACTGATCCAGCCAGACAGATAGCTAACACACATACAATATTTGCTATTATTGCAGTGCTTATAATATTCCCATTTACAGATTATATTATCAAGCTTACATATATGTTTATACCAGAGCTTCCTGATGAGACAAGGGCAGCCGAGGACAGACAGCTTGTATTCATGACACAGGTCAACAATGTGCCACCTAACATGGCTATTCATCAGGCGCAGCTTGAGGCAGCCAGAATGGGCGCCATTGCAGCAGAGAATTTTGAGAAGGCTATCGATTGTTTCTTTGATTACTCTCCAGAAAAGGTGGAGGATGTGGAGCAGCGTGAGGAGACAGTTAACATCCTCAATCATTCCATCCAGGATGCTATGGTTAAGCTACAGGCTCTTAACCTTACACCTGCAATGCTTAGACGTATATCTGCAATCACTATTGCTGTTACAGATATGGAGCGTATCTCAGACCATGCGGAAAATATCATCGAATACGCTACCCGTATGAAGAACAAAAAAACAAAGCTTTCTAAGAAGGCTGCCAAAGAGCTTAAGGAAATGGCGGACAATTCCATGGAAGAGGTTGAGCTTGCTATTGATATCTTCACCTCTGAAAAATACGAAAGCCTAGATGCCATTGAAAAGCTTGAAAAGAAGGTAGATAAGCAGGAGAAGCAGCTTATCAATCATCACGTAGAGCGTCTTATGGAAAACAAATGCGAACCAATCGCAGGCGTTATCTTCTCAGATATGGTTACCGACTTAGAACGATGCGCCGACCATGCAATCAACATAGCGTATGCATTAAAAGAGCACTCTTAAAATCCATGCCCTTAATTGTTAGCGTAACAATTAAGGGCTTGCTTTTTTATGTAGCTTATAGTATATTGTACTCAATTAAATAGGAAATCTTCAGGGCAAGGTGCGAAAGCGAAGGCTTTCAATTCCTGACCGGCGGTATAGTCCGCGAGCCTTAGGGCCGAACCAGTGAGATTCTGGTACCGACAGTATAGTCTGGATGGAAGAAGATAAGCGCAATTTGTTTATTGATTTTTGAGCCCTGAGTTAATCTCAGGGCTTTTTGATTGCGTACAATCTAATGAAGATTCCTAACAAATAATATTTTATTTTTAGGAGGATGAATTAATGGATTCGACACAGATGACAAACAAGAGAGCAGGCGCAAGGATGAACAGTAAATTAGATGTTAGAAAGATGACAGTTACAGCAATGCTATCAGCAATTGCATTTGTACTGATGTTTTTGGACACAGCAGTGCCAATCATGCCTTCATTTATCAAGCTTGATTTATCAGAGCTTCCAGCACTTATAGCAACATTTGCACTTGGTCCTGTGTGTGGAGTGATAGTTTGTCTTATCAAGAATTTGCTACACCTTTTAATTACAACTACAGGTGGCGTAGGTGAGCTTTCAAACTTTATTCTTGGAGCTGCTTTTGTTCTACCAGCAGGATTAATCTATCAGCACAAGAAGACAAAGAAGAATGCAATTATCGGAGCTATTGTAGGAGCACTTGCCATGGCAATTATTAGCTTCCCATCAAACTTATTTATCGTATATCCGGTATACTACAACTTCATGCCAAAGGATGTAATTATTGCTGCATACCAGGCATTAGTGCCATTTGCAAACATCGATTCAATCGCAAAATGCCTGCTACTTTTTAACGTACCATTTACTTTTGTAAAGGGATTAATTTCAGCAATTATTACAATACTAATCTACCAGCCACTTAGACCACTTCTTAAAGGCAATAATTCATAGACAATATTGGTTTTCTCAGAAAAACAATAATCGTTTTTGACTTGGCTTAGAGTTATGCAAAGGTGTGTATAGCCAAGGCTCATTTTAACAGGGGGTTTCATTGGTTGTCTTGCAAAAAGTCACGATTTTAGGTTAGGCTTTCCAAGAATATCAGTAAATGCTTCATAGCATTTACGAATATCAAATAGAATTTAGCTAAGACTTAAACAAATAAGAAAAAAAGAAAGAAAAAAGAAGAAACATGAAAGATATTAAAAATGTGGGGTGATTATTTTGCACCCCACATTTTTTTTAATAACAAATATCTACATTATTTAAAAAATCTAGTTTGCTAAAAGATATTTCAGACTCATTATATTTGAGTTTTATAAAAACTTCCCCATAATTGGAACCTTGAACCTTATCAATACCTACGCGCAATATTATATCACCTTTATTTAATTTGTAATTTCTGAAATTAGGTTCATGTGCATTGGAATACGTTTCTATATGATATAATGGTCCTTCATCCTTAGAATAAATATATCCACCTAAAAATATTTCAGACGTATTTGTAGTCTCAGGTTGTACATTTAAACTAAACCATTCTTGGTTAAGAGAATAGTTGTCTTTAGGAAAATGTATTATATTATCTCCATATGATGAATTAAACTCAATAGCATTATTGGCTTTGTCATAGCTGTAACTTAAATTATTCCAAATATATTCCTTCAAACTTTTATCGTTTAAAAGTAATTTTTTATATTGCCATAATTTATCATCTGATAATTCAACTATATACAAGTTATCGATATGCATACCGTCGTGAGTTATAAGAGCTAATTCATCATCTCCGTCTCCATCATAATCATAAATCATACATTGATTCAAAGGCCAATCACTATATGTATTCCAATTAGGAAAAAAATATGAACTCTTATATACCAAAAGAATTTTTTCATAATATTCATCTCCGCCAACGGAGTATATTTTTAAATCTTTAGATACAATTTTATCTAATCTAACATAGTCTGTATCTACGTTAAAAGAACTGACAGCTGAATTATAATCAAATTCTTTTTGAGGTAGATTGTTCACGTTAATTTTATTTGGATTAAAGTCTTCCTTTGCAATATGTATATCTTCAGTATTGTTATTATCGAATTGTTTAGGTCTATTTATATCATTATTTGTGTGATAATGTAAAATTAAAAAAATACATATAGCAAATAGGGGAATTAGAATCAGTGTGCGTAATGAGTTATTCATCATTTTTTCTTTGAACATCCACAAGTTAGACATCGATAAGGACTCGTTTTGCTATAAGTATGTTTACAATTATTTTTTATTATTGAGTGAAAAATTTTTTTCATATAAAATATTTCTCCTTATTATTATTTCGTGCGAATATTAAACGAATATATAACAAAAATTGATAATATGCTACTAAGATGTTGCGGTTTGTTTTTGAATTATTGTCATAAGTATAGTTGTTTTATCCCTTGACTTGTATACAAGATTGTATTAAATGTATTAGATAGGCAATATGCTAAATATAAGTCAGGAGATGATACATGAAAGCGGTAGAAAGATATAATTCTGAAACAGCAAGAGAATATGCAATGCGTGCAATCACGGAGAACATTATATCCATAGACCTGGAGCCGGGGCAGTTGATTAGCGAGAATGAGATAGCCAGCTTCCTTGGGGTTAGCCGTACTCCAGTTAGAGAGTCTATTCAGGAATTGAATAAGGCCGCATTGATAGAGATATACCCACAGAGGGGAAGCTACGTGTCATTGATTGATTCAAAATACGTGGAAGAGGCAGTATTCCTTCGTAAGGTTTTAGATATTGCTGTTATAGAGGAAGCCTGTGATCTTGCTACAGAAGATGACATTGCATTACTAGAAGAGAATGTAGCGTTACAGGAATTTTATCTAAAGAGCAATAATACAAAAAAGATTTTTGAGCTGGATAATGAGTTTCACAGGATGATTTACGTGGCAGCCAAGAAGGAGACTATTCACAATATGCGCCGCACCATTATGATTCATTTTGATAGAGTGCGAACATTATCAATGCTTGCAGTGAAGGATACAAAGATTGTAGCTGACCATGGAATTATGCTTAATGCTATCAAGGACAAGGATAAAACTAAGGCTAAAGAGATAGTTGAAAAGCATTTAGATCGATATAGAGTGGATCAGGAGGAGCTTCTTAAAACATATCCGCAATATTTCGAAACCAATTAGCAAGAATTAATAGGCAAAATAGTAATTATGTGTAAAACAACCAAAATGCAAATGGCATTTTGGTTGTTTTTTTATAATGGACAAAAGCCATCTGGAAAACTAATATACTTGTATACTAGTTCGAAGGAGAGGATATGTATGAAAGTATTAGCAACAAAAAATGCTGCAGTATCGACAACCAGTTTTAACTGGAAGGCTTATATCAAAAGATATTGGCAGCTGTACGCGCTACTCTTTTTACCAATGTTGTATTTGCTGATTTTCAAGTACATCCCAATGAAGTATGTACTGATAGCATTCAAAAAATACAGTATTGTGCAAAAGGTTGGCGAAATGCCATGGGCTGATAATCATGGCTTTCAGTATTTCATTCAGGCGTTCCATAACAAGGATTTCTTGAATGCATTACGTAACACAGTATGTTTGAATTTGCTTGATTTAGTTATCGGATTTCCGATACCAATCATTTTTGCATTAATTCTAAACGAGCTGAACATCAAGTGGTTTAAGAAGACAGTTCAGACAATTGCTTACATGCCACACTTCCTTTCATGGGTTATCATTTATGGTTTGGCAATTCAGCTTTTTGCACCAGGTAACGGTCTTGTAAACATGGTAATTACAAACCTTGGTGGAGATGCAGTTCCATTTTTGAACGATCCACATAAATGGGTAGGAACATATATATTCCTTGGAATATGGCAGAGCTTCGGTTGGAACTCAATCATCTACTTAGCTGCAATCGCAGGTATTTCACCTGAATTATACGAGGCAGCATCAGTTGATGGAGCAGGACGATTCAGAAAGATGTGGCACATCACATTGCCAGGAATCAAGAGCACTATCGTAGTACTTCTTATCATGGCACTTGGTAATATCTTAGGTTCAGCATTTGATAGACCATTCGCTTTACAGAACAACTTAGTAATGCAGAATGCAGAAGTTATTTCAACATTCGTTTACAAAAATGGTATTAAGGGATTACAGTTCTCACTGACAACAGCTGTTGGTTTGTTCCAATCAGTGGTAGGTGTATTCTTCTTACTCTTCGCAAACTGGCTTTCTAGAAAGCTTGGCGAAAGAGGAATATGGTAAGGAGGTGCGACATGGCAAACGATATGGCTTTAAAGAGAGGCAAATTTGGTTTGAAAAGTTTTGCACTTTCTAGAAAAAAAGATAAAGACGATGAGATGGAATCAAGCCGAATGGTTAGATCTGATGGAACAAAGGTGGGCGATATAGTATTCGTAGCAATCTGCGTGATAATCAGTTTGGTTTGCTTGGTTCCAATGATTAACCTCTTAGCACGTTCATTATCAGGAACAGATTTCTTGGTAAGAAGAGAGGTTTACTTACTTCCAAAGGGACTTAACATTGACGCTTACTCAACAGTTTTAGGAGATCCAAAATATATTAAGTCATTCTTCTGGACAGTATTTTTAACAGTGGTTTGTACATTCATTTCATTAACAATGACAGTACTTTGTGCATACCCACTTATATTTAATAAGCTTAAGGGAAGATCATTCTTCAATATCGTAATTACGATAACAATGTTTTTTAACGCAGGAACAATTCCTAACTACTTACTTATGAAGGAATTAAATCTTCTTGATAATCCACTGGTACTTATCATCCCAGGATGTATGAGTGTCTACAACATGATTATCATGCGAAGCTTCTTCTATGGAATACCAGATTCCCTAAGGGAATCAGCAGAGATTGATGGCGCATCATTCTTCCGTATCCTTTGGTCTATCTACCTACCGCTGTCAAAACCAGTAATAGCAACACTTGCCCTCTTTTATGCGGTAGGCAGATGGAACGGCTATTCAGATGCGTTGATGTATATGAAGAACAAGGATTTCTATCCTCTTCAGCTTTTACTTTATAACATTTTGAACAATATGAATTCGGTGGAGGTAGCCACACAGGAAGGATTCTCAACACCTGGTTTATCAGAATCCCTAAAGGCTGCAATCGTAATGTTCTCTACGATTCCAATCCTCTGCATCTATCCATTCTTACAGAAGTACTTCATCCATGGAGTTACTTTAGGAGCGGTTAAGGAGTAGAAATGAGTTTTTATCAAAAAAACTTATTTTAACCCCTAATTAAAGGGGCCTATAAATTTAACATAATACTTGGGAGGTATATGAATGAAAAAAAGATTAGTAGCATTAGTGCTTGCCGGCACAATGGCACTAGGAATGGTGGGCTGCGGTGGCTCTAGCGAAAAGTCAGCAGACACATCAAAAGAAAGCAGCGAGTCAGCAGGCGCATCTGAGCTTGTTGATGGAAAGTTTGCTGAGACAAAGCACATCACTGTTGAGGTTTATGACAGAGGAAACGATGGCGGTACAGACCCTACAGACAATATGTACACTGATTACATCAAAAAGGGTATGCTTGAGGATCACAATGTAGAGGTTGAGTTTGTTGCAGTTCCACGTTGGACAGAGACAGAAGAAATCAACAACCTTCTTGCTTCAGGCGGAGCACCAGATATCTGCCTTACATACTCATACCCAACAATCCAGACATACGCTAACATGGGCGGTGTTACAGATTTAAAGCCACTTATGGATCAGTATGGTTCAGAGCTTACAAACCTTAACGATTGGCTTGGCGATACAAACATCTACTGGGATTTAGATGATGAGAAGGGTACACTTTGGGCAATTGAAGGAAAGCGTGCTAACAACAGACGTATCAACACATTCATGAGAAAGGACTGGCTTGATAAGCTTGGTCTTGAAGAGCCAAAGACAAAGGAAGAGTTTTACGAAGATATTTGTGCATTCAGAGATAATGCTAAGGAGCTCCTTGGCAAGGATGCAGATAAGATGGTTCCATTCTCAGTTTCATTTGATGTAGGTTGGAGAGCAGCTCTTCTTATTGAGTCAGAGATGGATCCAGATATCACAGATAAGGAATTCTACATCAACGGATTTGATGATAGAAAGCTTACACAGAAGGGCACAAAGGAAGCTATGAAGACACTTAACAAGTGGTACAACGAAGGCTTACTTTGGAATGATTTCGCACTTTACACAGCTGGTGATTCTACAGAGGATGATATGATGAAGGCTGGTTATGTTGGTGCATTCCAGCACAACTGGGATTATCCTTTCCGTGGTGGAGATGATTCAATCCAGGCTAACCTTAAGAGAATCGTTGGCGATGATGCTAAGTATGTAGCAGTTGACTGCTTCGAAAACTCAAAGGGTGAGACACTTAAGTATGTAGATTCAACAGCAGGCGATAGAAAAATCTTCTTCCCTACAACAAATGATGAGCCACTTGCATCACTTCTTTATCTTGACTGGATTTCAGCTCCAGAGCACATCAAGTACTTACAGATTGGTGATGAGGGTGTAACACACAACGTACTTGACGATGGCGCTATCGAGTGCATCGCTGCAACAGGCGACCCAATCATGAACTCAGGTAACAACATCGATTATACAATTACATGTAACGGTCTTTCACTTGGTGATGATGATCTTACACTTCTTTCTATGGCACATAGCTACCCATCATGTGACCCAGCTGATGTACAGCAGGCACTTGATTATGCAGCAACAAACAACAAGATTGCAAAGAACGTAAAGGTTCCAGAAATCGTTGCTGAAAATGGTATGGGTGAGGCACTTTCATCTAAGAGAGATGTAGTATTTGATACAGCTCTTGCAGCAAAGCCAGCTGATTTTGACAAGGTTTGGGATCAGGGTGTTGCAGATTACCTTTCAGCAGGTGGACAGGCAATCATGGATGAGAGAACAGAAAAGTTTGAAGCTAAGTATGGTTCTTCTACATCAGTTGAATAAAATGATTTTTTTACAGGACGAGCAGAAATGCTCGTCCTTTTTGCTGCAAATATGTTTAAAGTGTGAAAAAATTGTGTTCAGAATTGAAGGAATATTATATAATTAGTTAGAAAAATAAAAAGGGAGAGTGATGGGAGAATGAGTGAAATATCGTATCTTCAGAATAGAATTTCACAACTGGAAGATGAAATACGAAAGCTGGAAAAAGAAAGAAGTAATGGTGAAGAATTAATAGAGGACGTTACAATCAAGAAAAATCGAAATCTTGAGGAGATGCAAAGGAGAAGAAATACTGTCAGAAGAATTGATGACTTGCGCAGCAGTGCGCCTTATGCTGATACAGTAATATCCAGATTATTGGATGTATATAATGATAACCGAGGTGGTGAACTGGATTCAAACGCTCAGGATATTATAAATAAGGCACACGATAGAATTAATGCAATAAATTATGAAATACAGTGCAAACGAGATGAAATTGCAAGCTGCTATGCAAGAATAGAAGCAATCCGAGCAGAGGAGGAAAGAGAAAGAAATGAGCAATCTAAAGCTTAAGTTATGTGACGAGGAATTTGCAGATCAAGTAACCAATATATTAGAGATTGTAACTAAACTCACAGAGGCGTCGGATACAGTTTCTGGTATAGCTGACAGTCTAAAGGAAAATAGTCTTTCCGATATTTTGATAGATAGGGAAATTACAAACAAAATAAATATGCTAAAGAATTTTTCTGGAGCACTTCATGAGGCTGTTGAAAATGATAAAAAAAATTTGGAAGGATTTATAGAGGAAGTAGAGTCCTATGAATCTGTCCTATAGGAGGAAAGTAGATGAGTGCAGAATTAGATGAATTGATGGTAAATCTCACTTCATTAAAAAGTGATATTAATAAATTAAAAAAAGTGTCACGAGACCTTAGCCATATTAGTAGTATAAATAGCAGTTTATCTTCTTCACAGGGCTCGGCAAAGGAGGCTCTTGATAAGGAACTTACAAGCATTAAAAATGCAGGTTTGGCATATAAGGCTGCTATAGATGATTTGGTTGCTGATTTAGAAATGGCTGAACAGCGATTTAAGTCTACAGACGAAAGATTAGCTTTAATATATCGAAAATAGGGAGAAACATAATGAAAAAAAGATTAGTATCTATGGTTTTGATTTTAGGAATGCTAATACAATTTGGAGGATGTTCAGGAATGGATTTAATAGGAAAAGAAAAATTAAACGAAAGACAGAAAAAAATCCTTGTAGAAAATGGTCTTTCAGCAGATTGGAAGGATTTAAAATACGACCAGAAGGAATCAATCACAGCAATTGAAGCGATGCTTGAATACCTTGAGGAGAAGTATGGAAAAGAATTTGAGTATCTTGGATATGATAATGGATTATCATTTGGTGATGATGAAGACCTGATTGCGGTAGCAGTCGATGATGATCCTGTGTATGATGGAGTTTCTGTATGGCGTGATGAGGAAGATAAGACTAAATTCCATGATGATTACGCTACTGTCATGTTAAAAAAGAAATTGAGAGAAGAATCGGAGTCATTCTTGAATGAAGTATTTGACGGTGCTGATTATATGATTTATATAGATGCTCTTGAAGCAAATGATAGCGGTGACAAATTAGAATGGGGCGATGTTGAGATTCACGTTCGAGCAAGTCAGATGGAAAATGTTGATTCTAAAGAGGCATACAATAAATTATGGGATTATTATGAAACTCAAATGGATGATTTGAGGGGTGTATTTTTGTATGTAGTAAAAGACGAAAAATTTGATGAAGAGTATCAGATAGGTTATCCAGAGTTTTTTGGCGAAGGTGATACGGTTGAAGATTATGTAAGTAAATCAGATACAGAGGAGTAAGTTATGAATGATGCAGAATTAGGATTAGTTGAACAAGTTACTTATATAGATGCGGATGTAGTTTATGCAGCTTTGGGAAAAGAAAAACCAGAAAATGCATCAAAACAGATTCCATTCAAACTAAATAAAGGTGAGACATTAGGACATGCTTTGAATAGGATTTTGGGGCCTAATGCCGTTAAAAATTTAAGGGCACAAGGTGATAAATCAATTGGAGGTTCTCTTAACAGTGGTAAAGAATGGGCTAATATCATAGAAAACATACAGAAGGATGATAATATAAAGAATCTTAAAGTTGTTGATACCGATACGCAAGGTAAAGGTGGAAAGCATACTAACCTAGCAATAGCCTATGAAGACCCAAAACATCCGGGAAAAGCTATAATCTCCTACAAAGGAACCAGTGGGCATGATGAGTGGCATGATAATGTAAAAGGATTTAATTCCGCAGATACACCAAGGCAGAAACGTGCTGCTGAATTTGCAAAGAAAATTACAGGTAATTCTAAATACACAGATGTAACAGTTACAGGCCACTCCAAAGGTGCTAATAAAGCGATGTATGTCACTATAGTAGATGAGAGCGGAAAGATTCATCGCTGCGTAGCATTTGATGGGCAGGGCTTCTCTAATGAATTCCTTGAAAAATATGCTAAACAGATAGAAGCAAAGGCGGGCAACATTACTAACTATTCAATAGATAGAGATTTTGTTCATGTGCTGATGAAGCAGATTCCAGGAAGTCATCAGCCAATTTGTGCAGGATATGGAATGCAAAATGGAGCTGAGTATCATAGTCCGGTTTCTTTCTTTATTACAGATGAAAATGGTAACTTCTTATTAGATGAAAATGGCTTGCCATATTTTAATGTTACAAATAAGGAAAATCCATTAATAGGTGGAATCAGAAAATTTACACAATACGTTATGGATAATTCTACACCTTGGGAATTGGAAACAATTGTGGATACATTGGGACCTTTTGCAGGATATTTATTGGGTGACCAGGATTTAGGAGCCGCTTTAAAGAGTATGGCATCCAATCCAATAGGCTGGATGACAATCCTTGTAAAGCTATATGAATTTAGAATAGAAAACGGTATTTCCACAATTGATATGGTCAAGTTTATTATTCAGTTTATACCAGATTTCTCAACAAAAACAGTTTTATTAATTGGAGCAGTTGCTTTAGGCTTTGTGACCTTATTACATGCTTTACATATTTTTGCGCCAGTGCTGTTCTATATTTTAGAGGGGGTTGCTGCACTTTTGGCATTAATACTTCTTGTCGCATTTGTTATTGCTTTAGTTAAGGAATTGGTGAAGCTATTGGTAGCATTTGTAAAGGAATTAATTAAAGTTGTAAAGGCAATAATTCATAAGATTGTTGAAGCTATAAAATATGCTTGGAATAAATTTGTATCCTTTGTAAAGTATGCGGCTGGCAAAATTAGAGATTTTACAGAAGCATTCCTTGCAAAAATGTTAGAGATTTTCTGTGAATTAGCCAGTGCCGCAGTTGAAACCTTCAAAGAGATTGGTGAAACATTAATAAGCCATCCAGAGTGGTTTATGATTACTATTTGGGGAAATGTAGATGCTGCAGTAGCGATAAGTGATTCTATGGCTAACGATAAGGATGAGTACGAATCATCCATAAGGAGTCTTTTCCAGAAGGCTAATGAGGCAGATGACAGATATGCCCAGGTTGTAAATTCAACAGCAACAAAGATTGATGATTTAACAAGTAGCTTCAGAACTGAATTTGGAATAGCTTAATTGTAAGGATTAGAGAAACTGGCATCTATAAAAAGGGAGAGACAGAAAAAATCCTTGTAGAAAATGGTCTTTCAGCAGATTGGAAGGATTTAAAATACGACCAGAAGGAATCAATCACAGCAAATGGATGCGTTAGCGATGAGTGGACAAGTTGTTTGTACAGATTCGACTGTTGGAGGCGTTAGAAAATAATGCGGCACAGGAGATATGAACATGAAAAAACAAGCAAAAATGATTTTTTTAATAATAGTAGCAGTTTTTGTTTTAGTTATTACGAGTGTATGCGTAACTATTTATTGCAATAATCATCAAAAAACATTGTCATATGATTTAAAAGATTTCAATAGTATTGTAGGAGCGTCAGGGCAAATTACATCCAATAATGCTGAAGAATATGGAAATTGTGGAGAGAATAAATACTTTTTAAAAGATGGAATTTTTGTTATTAGAGGAGCTGGTTCGGTAGATTATGAAGAAATTCCAATCGAAGCAATTAAAAGCGATAGTGAGAATGGCTGGTTAGATATAATAGATGTAGTTGTTGTAGAAGAGGGGATTAGTTCTTTGCAGAGAGGAACATTAAGCAATATGAATATGCAAACAGTGATTTTGCCTGATACAATAAACACAATCGAAAAGAATTTATTTTATGATTGTGCTTCATTGGAAAATCTCTATATACCTACTTCAGTATCTCATATTGAAAGCTATGCATTTCAAGGATGCGATAAATTAAATCATATTGAGTGGAATGAAAAAACATATACAAGTATATCGGATTTCTATAAAGACTTTGAGGCCAATGGTGGAACTATAGGTTGGGAAGAATTCTAATAAATAAACTCTTATAATAAGATGGAGGAATTTAGTAAATGGATGAACCAAATAGCTACAGAATTAGAACAGGGATAGTTAGAGCTTTATAAAAATGATGGAATCCTTTCACGTAAGAAGGACGAGCCGAAATGCTCGTCCTTCTTAAATATTAGTCATTTGCGGATTTCAAATATAACACAATGGTCAATATTAGCCATATTATAAAAGCTTTTCCGCTGTAACCTTTGATATGTGCTAATAAAGAATTAAGAAAATCTTGGTTAGTAGAGTTATTAAACCATTTAAAAGATGATATTAAATACAAAAAAGGTAAAAAGAAAATACTATTCTTAATAAATCGGTTAGCCCTTTTTTTAACAAAAACAAATTGAATTAATATTATTAAAATTAATACTTCTGCAATTAATTCAATGGTGGAATTGGCTATGAAATAAGTAGACTCAATGTTTTCAACCTCAGTAGGTGCTTTTAAAGCTGAAGGAAGAACAATCAAGTACTTATATATCAACGAAACGATAAGAAAAAGTAAGCCACATATTGAAATTAATCTGTTTTTTGTGTAATCAATCAAAAATAACAAAGGAACAAATATTAAATAGCAATCAAAAACAATGAATTTCATTAACATATTTAATTGCATAGTGGGGGCAATTAAAACCCCTAAATACTTATTGTTTATTATTAGTGACAATATTATTCCGATAATAGATAATACAATGCTAATATTTTTTTTAGTGTTTGTTTGTAAATTATGCATGATTTCATAGCCTCCATAGTGGTAATTATTTGACAGCGTCATTTATTATATCAGATAATTTATCTGCGTTGGCTTGATTCAATGTATCTCCATCATATAAATAATCATATAAGCTAGAAAAAGAATCAATTGGATTTGAGGTAATATCTGTTGAAGCTATTTCATCTCCTAGATTTTCACTATTATTTATTAGTACGCGAAAAATTATATTTGATAATAAAAAATGTGTCAATGTAATCTATATGTTAATTGCAGTTATAGCAAGAGAAAAAACTATAAGAATAGAAATCGAATTTAGAGGACTAAAATTTACCCCACTAATATCTGCACTTTGTCAGTAGATGTTAGTGGGAATTTTTTTTAGAATTATAACATTCCAAGATTGTATCCGGAGGTAATGTTGTAATGGAAATTTTTAACCCAGACAGTGAAGTAATGGAGTTTCTAGGCAAGGTGGCAGATTACATAGTAATAAATCTGCTGTGTCTTCTTTGTTCAATTCCAATTTTTACCATAGGTGCGGCATTTACAGCTAAATATTATGTTTCAATGAAGATTGTAAGGGGCGAGGAGCCAAGTGCAACTAAGGCTTATTTTAAATCCTTTAGGGAGAATTTTAAGCAGATTACAGGTGTGTGGCTATTGTTTCTTATTGTATATGCGATACTTGCATTTGACTGGTACAACGTACTCTATGGTATGGCAATGGGAATGCCATTTATCTTAAAGGCAGCCCTTGGTGTACTTACATTTCTGGTGTGGTCTATTACATATTGTATGTTCCCATTTATGGCAAGATATGATGTTGAGTCCAGGGAATTAGTAAAAGCCTCAGCAGTGATGGCGATGCTTAATTTTCCTAGAATGGTACTTATATTTATAGTTACATTCCTTCCATATATAATATGCGCCTGGTACATTCAGTGGGGGTTACTAATCTGGATTCTTGCAACGACAGTATCACTTTACTATATCAGTAAAGAGTTTAATAAACAGTTAGAAATGATTACTAAAAAAGGAGAAGAAGTTAATGAATCAGGAAACACTCAAGCAAGCTAAGGAGCTTGTTTCAAAGATGACAATTGAGGAAAAATGCTCCCAAATGTTACATCACGCCGAGGCAATTGACAGACTGGGAATTCCAAAATATTGCTGGTGGAACGAGGCTCTTCACGGCGTTGCCAGAGCTGGAGATTCCACAATGTTTCCACAGGCAATTGGCCTTGGTGCTACATTTGATGAGGATTTAGTTAGACGTGCGGCAGATGTTATATCTACAGAAGGCCGTGCAAAATATAATGAATTTACAAAGCATGGTGACAGAGATATCTACAAGGGACTTACATACTGGGCTCCTAACGTAAATATTTTCCGTGATCCTAGATGGGGACGTGGCCATGAGACATACGGTGAGGACCCATATCTTACAGGTCAGCTTGGTATGGCTTTTGTAGAAGGCTTGCAGGGTGAGGACCTAGACCATCCAAAGGCAGCGGCCTGCGCAAAGCATTTTGCAGTTCACTCTGGTCCAGAGGCAGACAGACATCATTTTGATGCAAGAGTTTCTGACCAGGATTTATATGACACATATCTATATGCTTTCAAGCGTCTTGTAAAGGATGCAAAGGTAGAGGCTGTCATGGGCGCTTACAACAGAGTAAACGGGGAACCAGCCTGCGGAAGCAAGAGATTATTAAAGGATATTTTACGTGGCGATTGGGGCTTTGAAGGCCATGTAGTTTCAGATTGCTGGGCAATCAGAGATTTCCACGAAAATCACAAGGTAACAGGTTGTGAAGTGGAATCAGCAGCACTTGCTGTTAATAACGGCTGCGATTTGAACTGCGGATGTGTATATGAGAAGCTTCTTTACGCATACAAGGCAGGACTTGTTACAGAAGAAACTATTGATGAATCAGTAACAAGACTTATGGAAATCAGACTTCGTCTTGGCACACTTGAGGGTCAGACAACAAAGTATGATGAAATCCCATACGAGGTGGTAGAGTGCAAGGAACACGTTGATTTAGCACTTGCAGCAGCAAGAAAGAGCCTTGTGCTTCTTAAGAATGATGGAATCCTTCCACTTAAGAAGGGTGAGCATAAGACTATTGGTGTTATCGGACCAAACGCTAACTCACGTGCAGCATTAGTTGGAAACTACGAGGGAATGTCTTCAGAATACATTACAGTTCTTGAAGGAATTCAAAGATATGTTGGGGATGATGTTAGAATCTTCCATTCTGACGGAACTCCACTTTGGAAGGACAGAACCCACGTACTTTCAGAGGCTAGAGATACATTTGCTGAGGCCATGGCAGTTGCAGAGCATTCTGATTTAGTAGTTATGTGCTTAGGTCTTGATGCAACAATCGAAGGCGAGGAAGGCGATGCTGGAAACGAATTTGGTAGTGGTGATAAGAAGGGACTTAAGCTTCCAGGCCTGCAGCAGGAACTTTTAGAGAAGATTACAGCAATCGGAAAGCCAGTTGTACTTTTAATTCTTGCAGGTTCAGCACTTGATTTGTCTTGGGCACAGGATAACGTAAATGCGATAATGCATTGCTGGTATCCAGGAGCCAGAGGCGGAAAGGCTATCGCACAGGTATTATTTGGCGAAGAAAGCCCAAGCGGTAAATTACCACTTACTTTCTATGCATCAGATAAAGATTTACCAGCCTTTGAAGATTATTCAATGGAAGGAAGAACCTACAGATATTTCAGGGGCACACCACTTTATCCATTTGGATACGGCTTAAGCTACTCAAAGGTAAAATACGAAAATGCAGCAGTAGACAAGGCTAAGGGCAACATCGGCGATACATTTAAGCTTACTTGTGATATCACAAACGCTGGTGATATGAGCCAGATTGAAACTGTGCAGGTATATGTAAAGGATGTTGAGGCCAGCACAAGAGTACCAATCCGTTCTCTTAGAAAGATTAAGAATGTAGAGCTTGCAGCAGGCGAGACAAAGAAGGTTGAAATAGAGCTTTCAGCCCGTGATTTTGCAATCATCGATGAAAAGGGAAGATGCATTGTGGAACCAGGACACTTTACTGTATCAATCGGCGGTGCACAGCCAGACGCTCGCACTGAGGAATTAACAGGCACTAAGGTTGCCCAGTTTGATATAGAACTTGAAGGAAACGTAACTGAAGTAGAGTATTAATAGCCTTCCCCCTTTTGGGGTTGCTAGGCTCCAGTGGAGCCTGTTTAGCAACGACCGAGCCGGGAGGCGAGACAAGGTGGCTGCGCAGCAGACGGATGAGGGTAGGATATATTTAGTGCCCTCATCAGTCACCTGCGGTGACAGCTTCCCCCTAAAATGGGGAAGCCTTTTAAGGAGGATAATGTAATGGAAATAGTAAAAGCACCAACAGATCCAGAAAAGGATAGGCCATATTTTTACATAATAAAGGACAAAGAAATCTTCACAGCAGAAGATGAAAATGGCAAAGGTGTTTCATACCTTTACCAAAGCGATGGCCGCTTAATCAGCAGCGCATCCTTCACAGGAAATGTAACTGATGAGGCTACACTTAAGCTTATGGAAACAGTGGAAGGCTTTAGAAAGCTTGTACATTCCGTAGGTGTTTCAATTGAGATGGAAGACAAGGATAAGACAGCAGAATTTGTTTTCCAGATGTATGGAAAGAAGGATTTGTACGGCGGCGGAGCTAACCTAAAGGCTACCGTAAATACGAATTCTAAAGAAGAAAGAATCTACATGAGTGATATAGACTGGACAGATGATGACGATGTGCCAGGTCAGATTAGAATTCATACAGATGCCCCAGAGGAGAAGGCTTATCTTTCAGTAAGATTCTTCTTAAATGATGGATATACCGCTCCACCTCAGCTTGAGGAAAAGCCAGTAGATACAAATTCCAAAGAATACAAGGAAATGATTGACCGCTCTTTAGTAAATCTTGGAAACACAAAGCGCATTCTTGATGTAGTTGAAAAGGCAAAAAGAGGAGAAGATGTAAACATCTGCTATATTGGTGGTTCTATTACACAGGGCGCAGGTGCTACACCAATTAACACAGAATGCTACGCTTACAAATCATTCTTAGGCTTCAAGAAGCTTATGGGTGACGGCGAAAACATCCACTATCTTAAGGCCGGCGTAGGAGGAACACCTTCAGAGCTTGGTATGTGCCGCTTCGAAAGAGATGTATTATGCTACGGTAAGGTTATGCCAGACATTCTTGTTGTTGAATTTGCAGTAAATGACGAGGGTGATGAGACAAAGGGCGATTGCTACGAAAGCTTAGTAAGACGTGCTCTTAGCCTTCCAAGCAACCCAGCAGTACTTCTTATGTTCTCTGTATTTGCAGACGATTACAACCTACAGGATAGATTATCACCTGTTGGATTTAGATATGACCTTGGTATGGCCAGTGTAAAAGATGCTGTAACACCACAGTTTTACGACAGAGATAACCGCATTCTTACAAAGCATCAGTATTTCTACGATATGTTCCATCCTACAAACTTGGGACACACAATCATGGCAGACTGCTTAATCAACATTATGAAGGAAGCCATCCAAAAGGGCGCCGATGCATCATACGACCCAAGGCTAGCTGATGAACCAGCCATTGGCAACACCTTCGACAATGTATTCCTTCTCGACAAGAAGGACAACTCTGATGCAGCTACAATCGATGCTGGCGGCTTCACCGAAACTGACACAGTCCTTCAATCAGTAGAAATGAACATGGACCTTCATCTTACACCAGAGTTCCCATACAACTGGATGTACGATGGCGGCAAATCCGACAACAACGTATTTGCCATGGACATAGACTGCAAGGCCCTTGTAGTCATCATGAAGGATTCCGGCGAAGTAGACGCAGCCACTGCCAAGGCCTACGTAGACGGCAAGTTCATCCGCGACCTTGACCCATACGTAAACCGCTGGTGCCACTGCAACCCACTAATCCTCATCGACGAAAAAACATCCGCCACCCACCACGTAGAAATCCGCGTGGACAAAGACGACGTCAGAAATAAATTCACTATCCTCGGTTTTGGGGTAGTTAAATAAAGGGAGAGAATATAATGACAACAGCACACAACCCTATTTTGAAGGGATTTTATCCGGACCCTAGTGTATGTAGAGTGGGCGACGATTTTTATATTGTTTGCTCAAGCTTTGTGTATGCCCCAGGAGTTCCAATTTTTCATAGTAAGGACTTGGCTCACTGGGAGCAGATAGGTCATGTACTTCATAATGAGAGCCAGCTTCCAGTAAGCGGTGAAATTTCAAGAGGAATTTTCGCTCCTACAATTAGAGAGCACAATGGCACATTTTATATGATTACTACTAATGTGAGCCATGGCGGTAACTTCATTGTTACTGCAAAGGACCCAGCGGGCCCATGGTCAGAGCCATATTATCTTGGGGAAGATGCACCTGGTATCGACCCATCACTTTTCTTTGATGATGACGGAAAATGCTACTATGTAGGAACAAGACCAAATCCAGAGGGCGTTAGATATAACGGTGACTGGGAGATTTGGGTACAGGAATTAGATTTAAATACAATGAAGCTTACAGGTGAGTCTATGGCTATCTGGAAGGGCGCTGTTAAGGATGTTATTTGGCCAGAAGGTCCACATCTTTATAAGAAGGATGGATATTATTATCTTATCCATGCAGAAGGTGGTACAGGCCCAGAGCATGCAATCTCTGTAGCTCGTTCAAAGGAATTATTTAAGTGGTTCGAGGGCTGCCCTAGAAACCCAATCTTTTCACATAGAAATCTAGGTAAGGATTATCCTATCATCTATGCTGGACATGGTGATTTGGTAGATGATAAGAACGGTAACTACTATATCGTTATGCTTGCATCACGTCCTTGCAAAAAGCACTGCAGTATCGGCCGTGAGACATTCCTTGCAAAGGTTGAATGGGAAGATGGATGGCCAGTTATCAATCCTGGTATTGGCAAGCTTACAGATGATGTTGAGGTTCCATTTGAGGAGCATCCATTCCCACAGGAAAATGACTGGAGTGATACACTTCATTTCTTTACAGAGAAGCTTGATGATAGATTAGTAGGTATTGAAAAGCGAAATGAGGAGATTTATTCTCTTACAGAGCGACCAGGCTTTATGAGACTTCACACTAGAAAAGAGCGTATAGAAGATACATGCTATCCTTCATATTTAGGATTACGTCAGAAGGATTATGCATTTAAGGTTAGCACCAGAGTTGAATTCAATCCTGTTAATGAAAATGAGTGCGGTGGTTTAGTATTATTCCAAAACCATGCAAATCATTTAGTTGTAGAAATTGTTAAGCGAAATGGAGCACTTGAACTTCAGGTTAGAACTGTAATCAAGGGAGAGGAAGAGGTTATTGCTTCAACATTATTACACAATCCAACAGCAGAAATTGAAATAAAAGCAAAAAATCAGTCAGCTAGTGTATGGCTAATCCGCGGCAATAATTATATACTAGTAAAGGACGATGTGGATTTGATTCCATATACAACTGAAGAGGCCGGCGGATTTGTTGGCTGTACAGTGGGAATGTACACTTCATCTAACGGCGAAGAGAGCAACAACAATTGCGACTTCTCTTGGCTTAGTGTTACAGAATTAGAGTAAAGGTATTGGGGAAATGTTTAAGCTTTTTTCTAAAATTAAAGGAAGATTCAATCCAACAGAAAGTAGAAGAAGACTTGTAGTTTTATATATTATTTTTGTTGTGATTCCAATTATCCTTTCGGATAGTTTGATTTTGACATCTATTTATAATACCGAGCAAACTGTTCGCAGACATCATTTAGAAAACGAAGCTAATGCTATTCACTATACTTTTTTTAATCAGGTTGACCAGGCTGCTAAACTGGGTAGTGCCATTTATAGCAGCCTGTATGTCGATCGGTTTATACATTACGATTACGAATCAGGGTTAGATTATTACAATTCATATAGACAATTCTTTGATGATACTCTGTTGCATTTGGTCACAAGCCAGTCAGGAATGAATTTTAAGATTTATACCGATAATGACACAATAATAAATGGTGCAGAGTTTCAAAATATCGATAAGGCTAAGGGAACAGATTGGTATAACTACGTAATGAATTCAGGCTTAAAAAAAGGCTTGTATTTTGATACAAAAATAGGACCCAATAAATCTATTTTAAGAACTATATATTTATTCCAGAGATTAAATTACTATGAATATGATTCACCGAATGTTATGCTAATAGAGATTGATTACGCTCAGTTCGTGGAGGAGCTTGAGAATCTAAACTATGAGTTTAAGGCGTACATTTGCGATGATGACTATATACTTATGTCTAATGGCAAATACAGTAATGTTGCTAAAGATTACACATCCGTAGATAATCTTCATGATATATCTTACACTCAGAATTTTGAGGCTTACGGTAAGGAGCTTCAACTAAAGATTGTGGGGGCGCCAACCAGCTTCTGGTACATATTAAAAAATAGGTGGTATCAGTTGTGCTTTATGATTCTTATTAACATTGCCTTGCCACTGTTTGTAAGTGATTTGATGCATACAACTTACAAGAATAAATTAAAGGAGCAGGAAACTGTTGTTGCCAGAAAAAATGCAGAGCTTCTGGCACTACACAGTCAGATTAATCCACATTTCCTATTCAATTCATTGGAGAGCATAAGAATGCATTCTTTGCTTAAGCAGGAAAATGAAACGGCGAAAATGGTAGAGCATCTTGCGAAGCTTCAGCGCCAGTACACTGAGTGGCAGCAGGATAATATTTATATTGAGACAGAATTAGATTTCGTAAAGGCATATTTAAATCTGCAAAAATATCGATTTGGTGATAGACTATCATTTGAGATAGATGTGGAAGATGATTGTAGAAAATTGTTGATACCAAAGCTCACCCTGGTAACTTTTGTGGAAAATGCAGTAGTCCATGGAATAGAAAGTAAGACGACACCGGGCTGGATTTTTGTTAGAATATCAAAGAACGAATCTAAAGTCACAATTGAAATAGAGGATACTGGAACAGGTATCCCAGAAGAGGAGGCAGAAGAATTATTAAGTAAAATGCGCAGTGCTAATATCGATATGCTAAAGGAAAAGGGCAGAGTTGGTATTGTTAACGCATGTCTAAGATTAAAAATGATTACAGATAATAATGTAACATTTGATCTAGATTCAGAATTGGGTACAGGTACTTTGGTACAAATCTGTATTCCGGTAGATAAATTAGAAGGTGTGAATTAATGTTAAAAGTATTACTAGTTGATGATGAGCCATTTATTTTACAGGGGTTAAAGCTTTTGCTTGATTGGGAGGCAGAAGGATATGAAATCCATACTGCTACCAATGGAAAGGAAGCTTTAGATTTTATTAATTACAATCCGGTGGATTTGGTTATTGCTGATATTAGAATGCCAGTGATGACAGGGCTGGATCTCTTAAAAGAGCTTAGAGAAACAAAGCATAGCGATGTTTATTTTGTAATCCTCAGCGGTTTTGCAGAATTTAATTATGCACAGGAAGCCCTTAGATATAATTGTACAGATTATATTTTAAAGCCGGTAGAAAAGGATCAGTTATTAAGTATTCTTAGAAAAGTATTCGAACTTAATACAGAAAAGGAATCCAGGGATAAGGACAGAGCTAAAAAAGAAAGAGCTTATCTTGATAGAAATTTAATGGCTCTTTTGAGCGGCAAGTTTGATAAGGGCAACATAGAATATCTTTCAGATAAAATCAATATTGATGAAGAAATGTGCTACTTGGAGGTGCAGCTTGATGAGGAAACATTATCTGAGGACTATTCCGATGATGAAAAGAAGGAACAGCTAAAGAAACTATATGCAGCAGCTACAGAGTTCCTAAAAAGCGATGCTGATTTGTGCGTCATGGATGTGTCAGATAGTGAAAAAGTATATGACTTGGGATTTATCTATACAGAGTCGATGGGACATCGCATGCAGATGACCATGAAGGAATATATAGAAGATTTTCTAGATTACATTATCGTAAATACGAATTTATCTGCAACAGTGCTTGTGGGTAAAACTGTGTCCGGAATTAAGAATATATCTAAATCCTATGGAACAGCCAATATGCTTCGTTCCCTTCAGGGCTTCAGAGAAAAGAAAAAGCTCTACTATTACGAAGAGGAATACAAGGTGACTGATTCAGGAATCCTTATTTGTAAAAAGCAATTAGATGATCTTATCGATGCAATAGAAAAGGGTGAGCATGTGGAAATCCGAGAGAAGGTAGATGCCTTCTACAGTGAAATGAAAAATACTGGTGTTACAGAATCCACCATGAATCTTAACATTAACTACCTGCTGTTCCAGCTGATACATCTTGCTAGTGAGCTTGATAGCGAGGTTAACCAGGAGGAAATCCTTCGTATGATATCTGAAAGCACATCAGAAGAAGGAATCCGCCGAGGCGGAAAAACTCACCTTTGTCGTATGGCATACGCTTATGGGGAGTACTTGGCACAGCTTCGTAAAAATGTATCCAAGGGTGTCTTAGGTGATATAGAAGAGGAGATTAAGAAAAACTTTGCAAGCAATCTTACCCTTAAAGATTTGGCAGAAAAATATTTTATTAATTCTGCATACTTAGGACAGCTATTTCGCAAGAAGTATGGTTGCTCATTCAAGGACTATCTTAATGAGAAGCGCATTGAGGAAGCATCACGTTTACTTCGTAAAAGCGATATGAAAATATATGAGGTGGCAGAGGCTGTAGGCTACAAGGATGTGGACTATTTCGTCAACAAGTTTATTGAAGCCAATGGCTGTACGCCAACTAAATATAAGAAAAACATGGGGGTCTAGCCGAATGGCTAGACCTTTAATTTTTACCCGGGGAAAAGTTTAAATTTTCTCCCCCTTTAATCTATACTTTTTTGGGTGTTTAGTTCACAAATTTGTCATACAATACCATTATCAAAGAGGACACAAAGTCCTGTGATAATAAAAGGAGGGTTTATAATTTATGAAGAAGAAAATGGTAAGTGCCTTACTTCTTACTTCAATGCTTGCTGGCATGTTCTCAGGCTGTGGAAAAGCAGAAGCTGGCGGCGGAGCAGTTAATGAGGATGGTATCAAAGAATTTACAGCATTCTTTGCAGTACCTGGTTCAGAAATCAACGATGACAATGAGATTCAGCAAATCATCGCTGAGAAGACTGGATGTAAGGTAAAGGAGACATGGTTAACAGGTCAGACAGCTGAAGAGGCAGTTGGTACTCTTATCGCTGGTGGCGAGTATCCAGACTTTATTGAAGGCGGTAATGGTTCAAAGCAGTTATATGAAGCAGGTGCTCTTGTAGCTCTTGATGATTATATTGATAAGTATCCAAATATCAAGGAATACTTTACAGAGCAGGAATGGGATCAGCTTCGTCAGAGCGACGGACATATTTACTGGATTCCACAGTTCTCTAACATCTATGGTCAGGAACGTGCTTGTACACACAATGACGAAGCATTCTGGATTCAGGCAAGAGTTCTTGAGTGGGCTGGATATCCAAAGGTAGAGACAATGGATGAGTACTTCGATCTTATTGAGAAGTATAACGAAGCTAACCCAACAATGGCAGATGGTACAACAGCAAATATTCCTTACACAATTCTTTGTGATGATTGGAGATATTTCTGCTTAGAGAATGCACCAGAATTCCTTGATGGTTATCCAAACGATGGATCAGTTATCGTAGATCCAGAAAACCTTAAGGTTATCGATTACAATACAACAGATACAGCTGTTAAATATTTCAAGAAGCTTAACGAAGAATACAAGAAGGGTATCGTAGACCCAGAGTCATTCACACAGACATATGATGAGTACATTGCTAAGATTTCTTCTGGTCGTGTACTTGGTATGATTGATCAGTGGTGGGATTTCGCTTACACAGGTGAGGATGCAATCAAGTCAGCAGGTCTTGATGAGCAGGGTTGCCAGTATGTTCCACTTCCAATCACAATTGAGAAGGGCATGAAGAATCAGTGGCACAACTCAGGCGGAGTTCTTAATGTATCTTCAGGTCTTGCAATCACAACATCATGTAAGGATGTTGAGGGAGCACTTCAGTTTGTTAACGACCTTCTTGATCAGGATATCCATGATTTAAGATTCTGGGGCGTTGAAGGTGAAGATTATTTGGTAGGTGATGACGGATTATACTACAGAACACCTGAGATGAGAAAGCAGGCAGCTGATACAGCTTACAAGGCTGCTCATACATGTTCATACTCATACTTCCCACAGTATTCAGGAACAAGCCGTGATGGAAAGAATGCTATGAAGTCTGATGGACAGGAGCAGGAATTCTTCGATGGTCTTTCAGAGCCAATCAAGAAGTGCTTTGAGGCTTATGGCGCTAAGACATACGTAGAGATGCTTGGTACATCTGAGAAGCCAGGTGCTTGGTATCCAATGTACACATACTCAAACACATTAACAACTGACACACCAGGTGGTACAGCTTGGACAAAGATGGGTGAGATTAAGCACCAGTATCTTCCAAAGGTTGTTATGGCTGATGACTTTGAGAAGGGCTGGGATGAGTACATGAAGGCTTACAAAGAGTGCAAGCCTGAGGACTTTATTTCTGAGATGCAGACAGAGCTTGATAGAAGAATGGAAGAAGCAGCTAAGTACGAATAAATATTAATTAACAATTAGGTAGAAAAGTACCCAATGGCGGGCATAAACTACTATGCTCGCCATTTCTCTACCTACTTTTAGACATACTTGGGAGGGAATCATGAAGACGAAGGCTATCAATATGGTGGATTTAAAGCGCCAGAGAGTTTTGATATTCTGGGCAGCAGCAATTACCATCTACGGAATTATTTTTAACTATTTACCATTAGCTGGATGGCTTATGGCTTTCCAGAACTACAAACCAGTAACTGGTTTATTACATTCACAGTTTGTTGGAATGGCAAAATTTAAATTACTTTTTTCTGATGTATCATTTTTAAGAGTTATCAGAAACACACTTGCAATGGGTGTTATCAACCTTGCAGTTACATTCTTTATGGCTATTTTATTCGCAATTCTTTTAAATGAAATGGCATCAAAGGGTGGAAAGAAAGTGGTTCAGACAATTTCATACTTACCACATTTCCTTTCATGGATTATCGTTACAGGAATCTTGCATGATGCACTTTCTGGAACAGGTATTATTAACACATTACTTTTACATTTTGGAGCTGTAACACAGCCAATTAACTTTTTTGCACACGAAAAATATTTCTGGCCAATTGTTGCTTTCGCAAATGTTTGGAAGGAAACAGGTTGGAATGCAATTATATATTTAGCAGCTATCACATCTATCGACCCTTCACTTTATGAAGCAGCAGCTATCGATGGTGCAGGCAGATGGGCAAAGATTAAGCATGTAACACTTCCTGGTATTAAGCCAACAATCATGATTCTTCTTCTTATGAACGTTGGTAATGTACTTAACGCAGGTTTCGAAATTCAGTACTTACTTGGAAATGGTCTAGTACAGAACGTATCACAGACAATTGATATCTACGTACTTAAATGGGGTATCAGCCAAGGCGATTATTCAATCGGTACTGCAGCAGGTATCTTCAAGAGTGTTGTCGCAATTGTTCTTATTGTTATATGTAATCATCTTGCTAAGAAGCATGGTGAAGAAAGATTATTCTAAGGAGGCATCAAAATGGATCAGACTAGTAGTTCATTCGTTGGATTTGCCGGATTAGCCAGTAAAAACAAGGAGGCAACTAAGATGAAAGCAAAAAGACGAAAAAAAATATCAGGTGCAGATTTAGCATTTAGAATTTGCAACGGCATATTTATGGTTTTATTTGTAATTATTACATTATATCCAGTACTTAATACATTGGCCGTTTCATTGAATGATGGTACAGATGCACTTCGAGGTGGTATTTATTTATTCCCACGTGTATTTACTTGGAAGAATTATGAGACTGTATTGTCAAAAGATAATCTTATTACAGGTGCTATTGTAACTGTGTCAAGAACAGTTATTGGTACATTACTTGCTCTTGTAATGAATGCAATACTTGCGTTTATTGTCAGCAGAAAGAACTTTATTTTTGCTAAACCTGTATCACTGTTTTGGGTTATTACAATGTATGTTAACGGTGGATTAATTCCTACCTTTCTCCTATTTAAATCCCTCGGACTTACAAACAGCTTTGCTGTATATGTAATTCCTGGAATGGTATCTGCCTTTAACATGTTAGTTATTAGAACCTATATGAGAGGTATTCCTGACAGTTTGGAAGAGTCTGCACAGCTTGACGGTGCTGGCTATACAACAATCTTCCTAAAAATCATTTCTCCATTATGCAAGCCAGTTTACGCAACTGTTGCACTCTTCGTTGCTGTAGGACAGTGGAACTCTTGGTTCGATGCAATGCTTTATAACAGAATGGCATCACAGTATACAACATTGCAGTATGAGTTGATGAAGTTACTTTCATCAGTATCTAATCAAAGTTCATCTGCAGAAGCAATGAAAAATGCTGGTGAAGGCTCTGTAACCCCTACATCTGTTAGAGCAGCAGCTACAATTATTACAATGCTCCCTATCATTTGTATCTATCCATTCCTTCAGCGTTACTTCGTAACCGGACTTACGCTAGGTGGAGTAAAGGAGTAATATGCGTAATGTTTTTTTAGAGATTGGAAAATCTCAGGCTGAGATAGATGCTCGCGTAGAAGAGACATTTAATGAGATTTTTTACGGAGCCAATAACTTTTATGGTACTACGGCTGACGGTACCATGGGATTTCTTATAGACACGGGCAACAACGACACCCGTACTGAGGGAATTTCTTATGGCATGATGATGTGTGTCCAGCTAGACAAGAAAAAAGAATTCGACCAGCTTTGGAACTGGGCAATGACAAAGATGTATCTGGATGAGGGAGAAAATAAAGGATACTTCGCCTGGTCAGTGGCAACTGACGGAAATAAAAATGCTTTTGGACCAGCTCCTGACGGAGAGGAATTCTTTGCAATGTCACTCATTTTTGCAAGCAAGAGATGGGGTGATGGTGAAGGAATTTACAATTACAGCCATCAGGCAAAAGAGTTGCTTAGGACATGCATTCATCATGAAGAGCTTTATGGTGGACATAACATGTGGACAGATGATGGACTAATCAAGTTCGTCCCAGGACTTGATTTTACAGATCCATCATACCACCTGCCACATTTCTATGATTTGTTTGCAGAAAACTGCTATGAAGAGGATAGGTTATTCTGGAAGACAGCAGCTAATGCTAGTAGAGAATATCTAAAGAAGGCTTGCCATCCCGTTACAGGTCTTTCAGCAGAATATAGCTACTATGATGGAAAGCCATATCCTGACCATGAGCATTTTGGTGGACGTCACGATTGGTTCTACAGTGACGCATATCGCACCATTGCAAACATAGGATTAGCTTATGAGTGGGAATCAAAGGATTCCGATTTTGATAGATTTTGCAGAGAAACTGCAAATAATTTACAACGCTTCTTCTTCACTCTTCCCTCTGATAAAAACAGAGGAATATATGAAATCGACGGCACTATTTTGGAGGGAACGGCCCTTCATCCTGTAGGCTTGACTGCCACAATCGCTCAGGCGAGTTTGGCAGCGGATGGAGAGTACGCCCTCAAGGCTGTCGAAGAATTTTGGAACACCCCTCTTAGAACAGGGGAACGCAGATATTACGACAACTGCCTGTACATGTTTGCTATGCTTGCTCTAAGCGGTAAGTACAAAAAATATTAATAAAGATTTCTTTTGCCACCGGATGTAGCTGGTGGCTTTTTTAATGCAAAAAGATTAGTTGGTCAGATTGCCCACCTTTGTTATGCTACTGTTAAAAACATAAGTCAATTCGCTAATAGAATATAATTTTATAAATTGTTATAATATATAACGAATTAGAAATTTCGGAGGATTAATATGAGACTCTCCCAGTTATTAGAGTTTGACAATATCATAGTGCAATGTCACAACAATCCAGATGCAGATGCCCTTGCATCTGGTTTTGCTGTTTTAAAATATTTACGGGATAATGGCAAGAATGTCAGGTTTGTTTATGGCGGTAATTTTGAGATAGCTAAGAGTAATCTAAAACTTATGATTGCCGACCTTGGTATTGATGTTGATTATGTTAAGACACAGGATGAATTGGCTAAGCTGCTTGGTCTTAAGGAAGGGGAATTCCCAGACCTTCTTATTACAGTGGACGGCCAATATTTAGAAGGCAATATCCAAAAGTTTGCTGCAAAGAATATTGCTATTATCGACCATCATCAGGTGGAAGGTCTTCTTCCTAAGCTTTCAGAGGTAAGGAGCTATCAGGCTAGCTGTGCCACAGTAGTGTGGGATTTGCTAAAGCTTGAAGGGATAGATGTTAATGCTGATATTAAGCTTTCTACAGCCCTTTATTATGGTCTTCTTACCGATAGTAATAATTTCTCAGAGTTACATCATCCTATAGACATGGATATGCGAGACGAGCTTAAGTTTAGCCCAGCTATTATCACTAAGTTTAAGAATTCCAACATCTCCCAGGAGGAGCTTCGTATTGCAGGAATAGCACTGCTTGGCTCAGAGTATTATCGTGACAATCATTACGCAATAGTTAAGACTGATCCATGTGATCCTAATGTGCTGGGTATCATTTCAGATATGCTTCTAGAGGTTGAGGATGTTGAGTGCTGCCTGGTTTATTCTATCCATGAGGGTGGTATTAAGATTTCTGTTAGAAGCTGTGTCAAGGAAGTTAAGGCAGACGAGCTGGCTCAGTTTATCTGCGAAGGTGTAGGAAATGGTGGCGGCCACTGGATTAAAGCAGGCGGCTCCATCCAAAGAAAACTTTTAGAGCTTCAGGAGCTAGACTACAATGCACCATCTATTCAGCAGTTCTTCAGAAGCAGAATGCAGGATTACTTCTATGATAATGATATTATTTATGCTGATAATTATGAGCTTGATTTACATGGCATGGATAAATATGAAGGAAAGACTTTGCAGGCAGGCTTTGTAATAGCCAAGGATATTATGCCTGTAGGCTCTAATATGATCATAAGAACTATTCAAGGTGATGTGAAATTTGAGGTAAAGCCAGATACTATTATTGTAATCGGAATACGAGGAGAAGTGTCTGCTATTTCAAAGGAGCAGTTTGATAAATATTTTACAAAAGATGAAGCTGAATACATCTATCCTGGTGACTATATTCCTACAATAAGAAATGATGTTGATGGAAGAACAATGGAACTGATACCATTTGCCCACAGCTGTATCACTGCGGGCAATAGTATGTTGTTTGCTAAAGAATTAAATAATAGAACAAAGTTATTTACTAAACATAATCCAGAGACCTACAGGCTTGGTAAGCCAGGGGATTATATGGGTGTTTTAGCAGAAGATACTTCTGAAATATTTATTATTGAACGAGAACTCTTCAATAAAATGTTTACACCAGCTTAGTTAGAAAGAAACAATGGAAAAACCATCCTTCAGGCCATTAATCTGCAAATAGGATTTTACATCAAGAACCCTTTTTGTCAGCTTGTGGCCTGTCTGGGTAAATCCATCAGATTCCACTTCGTTAAATGTAATATCATTGCCATCTTCAATACCACGTCTATCAGTAACATGATATTTAACAACGCCGCTTGCGATACGGGCAAATTCAGCTTTTGAGACAAGAACACTCACTTCCACATTGCCACCGGCAGCGCCAGTTTTAAGGGTATTTGTATCAGCAAAAAACTGACGACCAAGCTCATCTGCCTTACTTCCGTTCATAGCCTCATTTAAACCTTTGATAAGATCTTCTCTTCCTGCCATGGCAACCTCCTAAATAATAAAAATTTACCAACTAGTATTAATAGAATACAATGTATCTTTGAAGAATCTGTGATAAAATATTGAAAGATTGTACTAAGAGAATAAATTATTGGAGGAAGAATAATGGCAAAGGAATTAATGTCTAGAGACCAGGTAAAGGTTGAAGATACATGGAATGTTAATGACGTATATGAAACAGAGGAATTATGGGAAGCTGATGTAAAGCTTGTTAACGATAAGCTTGAAGAACTTACAAAGTTTGCAGGCAAGGTTTGCGAAAGCGCAAATACTCTTCTTAAGGTTTTAGAGGAGACAGCTTTCGTAGAGGAGAAGGTTGAGAAGGCATATTTTTATTCAGCAAGACTTTTTGATGAAGATCAGGGCAATTCTAAGCATAGAAGCATGAACCAGAAAATGGTTTCTTTGTATGCAAAAATGGAATCAGATTTGTCATTTATCACACCAGAAATATTAGCCTGCGACAGCGCAAAGCTAGAGCAGTTCTACAATGAAGAGGCCGGACTTGAGCTTTATAAAAAGGAGATTAAGGAAATCCAAAGATTAAAGGCTCACACATTATCAGCAGAGCTTGAAAAGGTTGTTGCCATGACAGCAGAAATGTCAAACACACCTGGAGAAGTATATGAAGCATTCACAAACATCGACCTTACATTCCCTAATGTAAAGGACGAAAACGGTGAAGAGTCAGCTCTTACAAATGGTAATTTTGTTCCATTTTTGATGTCAGCTGACAGAAACGTTAGAGAGAACGTTTTCAAGGCTTACTATGGCACAATGAAGGGTTATTTAAATACATTTGCTGCAGCTTACAGTGGCGAAGTTAAGCAGCGTATGTTCTATTCTCGCGTTAGAAATTACGAATCAAATCTTAAGGCAGCTGTTGATGCAAACAACGTATCACCAGAGGTTTACGATAACTTAGTTAAGACTGTAAACGCTAACTTGGATAAGCTTCACGCTTATGTATCTCTTCGTAAGAAGTGCTTAGGCGTAGATGAGCTTCACATGTACGATATATACACACCTATGATTGCAGATGTTGCAAAGAAGGTAACCTACAAGGAGGCTCAGGAGACAATCTGCAAGGCTCTTTCAGTGTTAGGTGATGACTATGTTGCACTTCTTAAGGAAGGCTTCGCAAACAGATGGATTGATGTATATGAGAACAAGGGCAAGCGCGGTGGAGCTTATTCTGACACAGCATACGGTGTTCACCCATACATGCTTTTAAACTATCACGATACCTTCGATGATATGTTTACAACAGCTCACGAAATGGGCCACAGCATGCACAGCCATTATTCAAATGAAGCACAGCCATTTATCTACTCACACTACAAGATTTTCGTTGCAGAGGTTGCATCTACATGTAACGAAATCCTCTTATTAGAGTACTTACTTAAGAACTGCACTGACAAAAAGGAGAGAGCTTATCTTCTTAACCACTATCTTGATAGCTTCAAGGGTACAGTATACCGTCAGACACAGTTTGCAGAATTTGAAAAAATCACAAACGAAATGGTAGAAAAGGGCGAGAGCCTTAACGCTGAAAATCTTTCGTCCCTATATAAGGACATAAACGCACGTTATTATGGACCAGATATGATTTCAGACGATGAAATTGCATACGAGTGGGCACGTATCCCTCACTTCTACTACAACTTTTATGTATATCAGTATGCAACCAGCTTCTGCGCAGCAGTAGCCATTGCAGACATGATACTTACTGAGGGTGAGCCAGCAGTTGCCCGCTATAAGAAGTTCCTTTCATCAGGCTGCACCGATGCCCCAGTTGAGCTTCTTAAGATTGCAGGTGTCGACCTAACAACCCCAGCCCCAATCGAAGCCGCCCTTCGCAAGATGGGCACCATCGTCGACGAACTCGCGACTCTCGTTTAATTTCGTAAATCGTCGATGTCAAAATAGTAAATTTAGATGAGCAAGATGAAAAAAAGTTATACATAACCTTGGCAAGCGCGAGCAGGGAGGCACCATGCCTGACCATGGGTGGGGGCCCACGCCGGCGGGCTCCCATGGTTAGGTATGGAGGGTGCCCTGCGGGAGCATGTAATCCTTCAAATAACTTGTTTGCAGCTTGCGGACTATAGAGGTATTTAATGAGTTTTGTACATTTACACACCCATACAGAGTATTCGCTGCTGGATGGCTCTAATAAGATAAAGTCTTATGTTAAGAAGTGCCTGGACCTTGGCATGACCGCAGCCGCCATCACAGACCATGGCAATATGTATGGCGTAACCAAATTTTATGATGAGTGCATGGCCCAGGGCCTTAAGCCTATTATTGGCTGCGAGGTCTATGTGGCTCCAGGCTCCAGATTTGATAGAGAAATGGTAAAGGGTGAGGATAGATACTATCACCTTATTTTGCTTGCAGAAAATGACTTAGGCTACCATAATCTTATGAAGATTGTATCTGTAGGTTATGTGGAGGGCTTTTATTATAAGCCACGTGTAGATTTCGAAACTATCGAGAAATATCATGAGGGTATTATCTGCCTTTCTGCCTGCCTGGCTGGAGAGGTAGCCAGAGCTTTAAATCGTGGTGACTATGAAGAGGCTAAGAGGGTTGCCATTCAGTATAGGGATTGCTTTGGTGCTAATAACTATTTTCTTGAGATGCAGGACCATGGCATTGCAGAGCAGCAGAATGTGAATCAGGGGCTGCTTCGCCTTTCTAAGGAGACAGGTATTCCTCTTGTGGCTACTAACGATTGCCACTATACCAATAAAGAGGATGCTTATAGCCATGATGTGCTTCTTTGTATTCAGACTGCCGCAAGGCTTGACGATGTAGATAGAATGCGCTTTGAGACAGAGGAATTCTACGTTAAGTCTGAGGATGAGATGCTAGAGCTGTTCCCTTATGCCAAGGAGGCAGTTTATCGTACTCAGGAGATAGCAGATAGATGTAATGTCGAGATTCAGTATCATATTGCAGGCTTGCCTCCTTTTGCTGTGCCAGAGGGCTATAATGCCTGGACATATCTTAACAAGATTTGCTTTGATGGTCTTAAGGAACGCTATAAAGAAAAGGCTAAGGATTACGAGGAACGTCTGACTTACGAGCTTAACACCATTAAGGAAATGGGCTATGTAGAGTACTTCCTTATTGTATGGGATTTCATTAATTATGCCAGAACCCATGGTATTCCTGTAGGCCCAGGGCGTGGCTCTGCTGCAGGTTCCCTTATCAGCTACACCACAGGTATCACTGATATCGACCCTATGGAGTACAAGCTGGTTTTCGAGCGTTTCCTTAATCCAGAGCGTGTATCCATGCCCGATATTGATACGGACTTTGATCCAGAAGGCCGTGAAGAGGTAATCGATTATGTTCGTAAGAAGTACGGTGATGATTGCGTAACACAGATTGTTACCTTCGGTACGCTTAAGCCTAAGAGCGTGGTACAGGATGTAGGAAGAGTAATGGGACTTCCTATCCCATTTACCAACAGTATCAAGAAGCTTATCCCAGATGCTATCCCTGAGCAGAAGGTCACAATTGAAACAGCCATTAAATATAGTCCTGAGCTTAGGGCTATTTATGAAAGCGACGACCAGGTTCGTCAGCTTCTCGATATTTGTAAGAGCCTAGAGGGTCTGCCTCGTAACACAGGTGTACATGCAGCAGGTGTTGTTATTTCTGGCAAGCCTACTGTAGAATACATGCCACTTGCTCTTGGCAAGGGTGACGTAATTATCACCCAGTACGAAAAGGAAGTAATCGAGGACATTGGCCTTCTTAAGATGGACTTCCTTGGACTTCGAAACCTTACTGTTATCAATGACACTATCAAGCAGGTGGAGAAGAATTATAATATCAAGCTTGATATGCACGAGATAGATTATAATGACCCGGCTGTAATGGAGCTTTTTGCCGATGGTAAGACAGAGGGTGTATTCCAGTTTGAATCCTCAGGAATGAAGGGACTTTTAAAGCAGCTTAATCCTACACACATTGGGGATTTAGTCCTTGCCAATGCAGTATATCGTCCTGGTCCTATGGATTTCATTCCTAATATTATCGAGTGTAAGAACACTGGTAAGCAGTCTCCATTTATCGAGAAGTTCCCACTTCTTAAGGATGTGCTTTCCGATACATATGGCTTTCCTGTATATCAGGAGCAGGTTATGCAGATTATGACTACCTGTGCCGGATTTACCATGGGTCGTGCCGATAATGTAAGACGATTCATGAGTAAGAAGAAGAGGGATAAGCTTGCAGCAGAGCGCCCTGCTTTCGTTAAGGGATGCTTTGAGACAAATGGAATCAGTGAAGCAGATGCAGGCTGGCTTTTCGACCAGCTTATGCCTTTCGCTGAGTACGGATTTAATAAGTCTCACGCTGTTGCATATTCTTACGTAGCAGTGCAGACAGCATATCTTAAGAAATACTATCCGCTAGAGTACATGGCTTCCCTCATGACATCAGTGCTTAACAGCAGTACAAAGATTGCTGAATATATAGCAGAATGTAGGGAGGCAGGAATCAAGCTCCTTCCACCAGATGTTAATTATGGAGAAGCTGATTTCTCTGTTGATAATGGAAGCATCCGCTATGGTCTTTCTGCTATTAAATCAGTGGGTGGCAGCACTGTCCTTTCTATAATAGAAGAAAGGGAGAGAAACGGTCTATATCGTGACCTTGAGGATTTCATCACTCGCGTTAGCAAATATGATGCCAACAAGCGTACAGTTGAAAACCTGATTAAGGCAGGTGCTTTAGATACATTAGATGGTAACCGCAGACAAAAGATTCTTATCTACCAGCAGATAATGGATTCTGTCAGCCATAACAAAAAGAACACCATGGAAGGCCAGATGTCCCTGTTTGATTTTGCCACTGACGAGCAAAAGGAAGAGCTTAAGGTTCAGCTTCCACAGGCAGACGAATTCCCTAAGGAGCTTATGCTTGCCTTTGAAAAGGAGCTGATGGGAGTATACGTAAGTGGTCATCCATTGGATGATTACATCCCAATCTTAGAGAAAAATGTTACAGCCCACGCCAGCGAATTTATGTCAGATGCTGATGGAGATGATGAGGGTGCACTTAGCGGCGAGGAATCATACGCCAGCATCAAGGATGGTGCAGAGGTTGTAGTAGGTGGAATCATTATGGATTCCACTGTAAAATACACAAAGAATGGCAAGGCAATGTCCTTTATAAATATCGAAGATTTAACAGGTACTTTGGAGGTTATCGTATTTCCAACCAGCTTTGAGAAATCCCGCGCTCTCATTGCAGAGGGAAACAAGGTCTTTATCAAAGGTCATGTTCAAAACGAGGATGAGCGTGGTGCTAAGCTTATTTGCGATGATATCAAATCATTCGATGATTGCGCTAGAGAAATCTGGATTCAGTTTGCAAATAAGGATATGTATAGCGCCAGTGAAGGCCAGCTTCTTGATACAATCCGTGAAATGGACGGTAACGATAGTCTTGTTATTTACCTTACAGAAGAGAAGGCTGTTAAGCGCATGGGTGCAAATTGCAGTCTGGCTGCTTCTATGGATAACCTTTCAATCCTCCGTGGATTATACGGTGAAGACAACGTAAAGGTTGTGGATAAAAAGATTGAATTCGAAAAAACACGCCGCCGGTATTAGTAGCTGCCCCTATTCCCAAATTCTATGAAGAATAGAAAAAATTTGTGAGAATAGGGGTAGTTTTTTACATGTTATATATTGAAAACGTTGCCAAAAGAGGATAAAATAGGATGGAATTATTATGAAGAGGGATTCATTTTAGGAGGATTTATAAAAATGGCAGATAAGGTAAACACAATCGGTGTTCTTACCTCAGGTGGCGATGCCCCTGGTATGAATGCTGCAATTCGTGCAGTTGTTCGTCAGGCTATTGCAAGAGGAAAGAAAGTTAAAGGTATTAGAAGAGGATACGCTGGATTATTATCTGGCGAAATTATAGATATGAACGCTCACAGCGTTTCAGAGACTATTCAGCGCGGTGGTACTATTCTTCAGACAGCTCGTTGCTTAGAGATGCTTGATCCTGAGTATCAGGAGAAGGCTGCTAAGAACGCTATCGCAGCTGGTATTGATGGCCTTGTTGTTATCGGTGGTGATGGTTCTTTCAAGGGTGCTCAGAAGATTTCTAAGTTCGGCATCAACACTATCGGTCTTCCAGGTACTATTGATCTTGATATTGCTTGTACAGAATACACTATCGGTTTCGATACAGCTGTTAACACAGCCATGGAAGCTATCGATAAGGTTCGTGATACATCTACATCACATGAGCGTTGCTCTATCATCGAGGTTATGGGTCGTGGAGCAGGTTATATCGCTCTTTGGTGCGGTATTGCTAACGGTGCTGAGGATGTTCTTCTTCCTGAGAGATATGATTATGATGAGCAGAAGCTTGTTAATCACATCATCGAAGGTCGTAAGAAGGGTAAGCAGCATCATATCATTATCAATGCTGAGGGTATCGGCCACTCAACATCTATGGCTAAGCGTATCGAAGCCGCTACAGGTATTGAGACACGTGCTACAATCCTTGGTCACATGCAGCGTGGTGGTTCACCTACATGTAAGGACCGTGTATATGCATCTACAATGGGTGCTATGGCAGTTGACCTTCTTTGTGAAGGAAAGACAAACCGCGTAGTTGGTTACAGACATGGTGAGTTCGTTGATTTCGATATCGACGAGGCACTCGCTATGAAGAAGGACGTTGACGAGTATCAGTACTCACTTTGCAAATCTTTGAACAATGATTACAAGTACGAATAATAATCAAATCAAAAATATAATTGCACTTAACAAAAAAGCCAGAGAGCGTAAAGCTCAAAGGCTTTTTGTGGTTGAGGGTATCAGGGCTGTCCTGGAGGTTCCAGGAGAGCTTCTTTCTGCTGTTTATTATATTGAGGGTTTTGCAGCCTCAGTAGAGGGCAAGGAGTTCATTAACGATATTATCGAAAAGGCTCCAAAGGCTTCCATTGAAGAGGTTACAGCTAATGTCTTCAAATCCATGTGCGATACTGTAACACCACAGGGTGTGCTTGCAGTTGTTAGGATGCAGGATTTTACATTACAGGATGTGCTTGGAATTGGCTCTAAGAGGTCAGCGCATGTGGTAATTTTAGAAACATTGCAGGACCCTGGCAACATGGGTACCATCATCCGTACGGCAGAGGGAGCAGGTGCTACAGGAATTATTATCAATTCTACTTCTGTAGATTTATATTCACCTAAGGTAGTTCGCTCCACTATGGGCAGTATTTTTAGAGTGCCACATATTATAGTGCAAGACCTTTCTGCTACCATTAAGCAGCTTGAAGATGAATACGGGGTAGATGTATATGCAGCCCATCTTAAAGGCTATCGTTATTATGATGAGATGGATTTCACAGGACCTACAGCTTTCATGATAGGTAACGAGGGCAATGGCTTATCTGACGAGATTTCAGAGCTTGCCACAAGCTACCTAAAGATTCCAATGGAGGGGCAGTTAGAATCTCTAAATGCATCAGTTGCAGCCAGCCTTCTTATGTACGAGACACATCGCCAGAGGAAATAGATTTAGGATAAATGTCAATGCAAATTGGCATTTATTTTTTATAGGAATGGATATATTATATTAGGTATTAAGGGACATAATGTATAAGGATAATCAGGGTTATGATAGGAAGTAGATTTCAGCGGAAAAATCAAGAGGAAAAAATGAGAGTCTCATTTGATTTAGATGAGGTTCTGTTTGTTTCGCCTGTGACCCACAAGACAGAGGCACCGCTGCACTTTCCTTTTAATTTGATATACAAGGAAAGACTTAGACTGGGAACACCGGAACTTATAAACGAGCTGCAACGTCTTGGCTATGAAGTATGGGTTTACACATCTTCTTTCAGGACGGAAAGATATATTAAAGGCTTGTTTAAGCACTACAAGGTTCATTTTGATGGTATAATAAATGCCCAGCGCCACCTTAAGGAAGTGCAAAGGGATAATAAGATGATACTTCCTCAGAAACTGCCAAGTAGATATAGAATATCATTGCATATTGATGATGAAAATGTTGTATGTAATATGGGGCCACAGTATGGTTTTAAAACATATCAGCTTGATGCAGAGGATGATGAATGGAAGGATAAAATAATTAAGAGGGTAGAGCATATTAAGAATTTACCTAGGTAAAGGTTATTATGCTTGGAGGATAATGTTATGCGTATATGGTTTAAATCATGGAAAGACAATCACATGCTGCATGATTTTATGGTGGAGGATGAGTCTGATGAGACTCGCACCCATAAGATATTTAATGCTGTAGACAAGGCATGTTATGAGTTTGATACAAGTAAGCCGGTATGGCTTGATTCCACCATTAGGGAATTCAAGCGTCATGGCAAGGCCAGGTTTGGCAGTGATAATTTTGTGGATGATATCCCATTTGATTATTTAGAGATTCATGTTATAGAAGAAGATTAGTATTCCATGTGTGGGATTAGAGGTGTTTATGAATAAAAAATCCGTTGATTTGTTAAATGGGTCAATTGTAAGAGGGATGATTCAGTTTTGCATCCCTCTTTTTATCGGTCAACTTTTGCAGCAGCTTTACAACATAGCTGACGCCTGGGTTGTAGGAAATTTTGCCGAGAGTAATGCCTTTGCTGCCATCAGCTCCGGTGGCGCGTTAAGCTTTTTTATCGTAGGTTTCTTTGGCGGTATGGGCGCCGGCGGTGGAATTATCATTAGCCGATACTTTGGTGCAAAGGATGAGGAAAATGTTGTTAATTCTATCCATAGTAATGTTTTGTTTGCACTTATCTGTTCCGCAGTGGCTACCATAATTGGCTTGATATTTGTTCCTGTTATGCTTCGTATAATCGATACTCCAGCAGAGGTACTGCCATATAGCTTACAGTATTTTAGGATTTATTTTGGAGGCATTTCTACCATCGTTTTGTACAACACCTTTATGAATATTATGAGGTCAGTGGGGGATAGCTTCCATCCACTTATATATTTACTTGTTTCATCTGTGATTAATGTGGTGTTGGATTTATATTTTGTAGCATATTTGCACACAGGTGTAGTAGGCGCTGCAGCAGCTACAGTTATTTCCCAGGGGCTATCAGCGCTATTATGCTTCATACGCTTGCTTAGAATCACTGATTACACAGGTGTTAAGCTTTCAAAGATTTTTATCTGGCATCCACAAATCATTAGACAAATCCTGGTACAGGGGCTTCCTATGGGGCTACAGAATTCAGTAATCTCCATTGGAAATATTGTGGTGCAGAAGAACATTAATGCATTTGGCCCACATGCCATGAATGGAATGGGGGCCTATGCCAAGATAGAAGGCTTCGTATTCCTTCCTATTAATAGCATTTCCATGGCTGTGCCTACATTTATTAGTCAAAACCTTGGCGCTAGAAAGTACGATAGAGCAAAGCAGGGTGCTCGTTTTAGTTTAGTTGTTGGAGTTGTTCTTGCAGAGGTGATAGGCTTAGTATTCTATCTGTTTGCAGACCCACTCCTTGGCATATTTATTAAGGATGCAGATGATATTTTGTATGGTCACATGCAGGTCGCAACAGTTGCATTTTTCTATTGCCTGCTTGCATACTCACACTGCGCCGCTGGTGTAATGCGAGGCGCTGGTAAATCAATTATTCCTATGGTTACCATGCTCACTTTCTGGTGCGGAGTTAGAATTGTCTACGTCACCATAGCAGTTCATTTTATACCAAAGTTTACCACCATCAGCTGGTGCTATCCTCTTACCTGGGCTTGTTCAACTATCGTATTTACGATATGGCTTCTCACCCAAGATTGGACCCACGCCTACGACACCCAGCATGTGTGGCATTCGTAAATTTAACAAAGACTTAATAATTTTTAGCGTGGTTTTATGGTATTATATAATTGAGAAAATAAGGGGAGGTGATTCACAGTGGATATTGGTATGTTTCCTGATGACGGAGTCAATTCATGGAACACTGTCATGCTTTTGTATGAATCAGCCATCAAAAAATTCCGTACTAAAGTTGAAATTTTGAATGATGAATTTCAGCAGGTGCATCAATATAATCCAATTGAATACATCAAAACAAGAGTTAAGACACCAGAGAGTATTGTAAAAAAGCTTAAGAAGAATGGATACGAAATCTCTATTCCTAATATGATAGAGCATTGTAATGATATTGCCGGTGTAAGAATAGTTTGTTCCTTCACATCTGATATTTATCAAATAGCAGAAATGATTGGAAGACAAACTGATGTTACAGTAGTTTCAATAAAGGACTATATAAAGAATCCTAAGCCATCTGGATACAAGAGCTATCACATGCTTGTTACTATTCCAATCTATCTTTCAGATAAGACTGTAGACACAAAGGTAGAAATACAGATTCGTACTATTGGAATGGATTTCTGGGCCAGCCTAGAGCACAAGATTTATTACAAGTTTGAAGGTAATGCTCCAGATTATATCAGCCGTGATTTGCGTGAATGTTCTGAGATTGTTTCCATGATGGATACCAAGATGCTTCAGCTTAACAACGCTATTATGCAGACTAAGCTGGAGGAGGAAGAAAAGCTTAAGGCTGAGCGCAGGCACAAAAATAACTGGAAAGAAAATATCTAGTATACTATAATATGAACTGTCGTGTATCGCGGCAGTTCATTTTTTATGGAGGATATTTATGTTAGAAATATTAAAAGCCATATTATTTGGCGTAGTCGAAGGAATCACAGAGTGGCTTCCAATCAGTAGTACAGGTCACATGATTCTTCTTGATGAAATAGTTAAGCTTGATGTTTCAGAGGAATTCTACAGCATGTTCCAGGTAGTAATTCAGCTTGGCGCAATCCTTGCAGTAGTTTTAATCTTCTGGAATAAGATTTGGCCATTCGGTAAGAAAAACAATCAGGCTCCACTTTCTAAGACAGGTATTGGTGCATGGGTTAAGACAGATATTTTTGTTCTTTGGTTCCACATCCTTGTATCTTGCGTGCCAGCTGCTGTTGTCGGGCTTCTTTGGGATGATTTATTCGAAGCGCTTTTTTATAATTACACTACAGTAGCAATTATGCTTATCATTTTTGGTATAGCTTTCATCGTTGTTGAGAATATGAAGTCAGGCCACAGCGCCAAGATTAACGCAGTGGCAGATATCACATACACAACAGCATTTTTGATTGGTATGTTCCAGCTTATTGCTGCTATTTTCCCTGGTACATCCCGCTCTGGAGCAACTATTGTCGGCGCCCTCTTAATTGGTGTGTCACGTACAGTTGCAGCAGAGTACACATTCTACCTTGCCATCCCTGTTATGTTTGGCGCCAGCCTTCTTAAGATTCTTAAGTTCGGCTTTAGCTTCACAGCCATGGAGGCAGCCATCCTTCTTGTAGGCATGGTAGTAGCATTTGTTGTATCAATGTTTGTAATCAAGTTCTTAATGGGCTATATCAAAAAGCACGATTTCAAGGTCTTCGGTTGGTACCGTATCATCCTTGGTATCATCGTCCTTGCATGCGGTATCGCTGGCGTAATTGGCTAAGGATTTTGTCCTGACAATTTAATATTGATAATTGTTCTGTCACAGCAGATATGAGGAAATGGGATTTTCTTTATCGGCTGTGACATTTTTTATTATTATTTCGCGCCTTCGCTGCCCTGCTGGGTGCTCTTCTGTCACAGAGGTAGCGAAAACAATGGGTTTGCAGCACCCCTTGTGACAGTCCTGGCCTACTAAGTCCTAGTTTCTGTCACAAGGCCAACGAAGAATGAGGGTTTGCAGCTACTCTTGTGACAGAAAAGGTCGAATAAGTCTAGGATTCTGTCACAAACCCAACGAAAACACTGGGTTTGTGAAGTTTCCAGTGACAGAATCTATACAAGTTTTAAGAGATTCTGTCACAGAGTCAACGAAAGCATAGGCTTCGCAGAGAATCATGTGACAGAAAATCTATACAGATATTATTGTGAAATAAGGATAGGAGTCTTGTATATCGAATATGTATAAATACCTGTTGTTAAAATTGTTGTAGCAACCATAGCGGCTGCAAGTGTTGTTGTGATAATGTTCTTTTTCATATAATCTAATTCCTTCGAGTTGGAACTTAATTGTTACAGCGTTATATTAACACCCTTAAAAAAACAATAGGTTTTATAACGCTAATGAAAAATCTTTTAAATTCATCATTTCTAGTGCCAATTGAGCATTGGTATATGAAAAAAGATTATTTTTTGATTCAAAAGTGAGTATTAGATTCTCGCCAGGTATAATATTATGTTTTTGATATGTCTGCAGCTTTTGAAAGGCTTGTCTTGCGTACTCATCGTTATCCATCATACCTAGATGCTCCCAATAAATTAGTTTCCTTGTGATTGGATGCATAATTGTAAAGTCTGGATAGAATGTTAGATTATCTAGCGATAGTTCGCATTCATATCTATATGGAATGGCGTTACTGGCAAGTGCCATATCAATAAAAACTTCCGACTTTGAACGCACAACATTTCCTGATGGACATTGAAATGTTAATTGTTCGGCATATTTAGTATTGGAATTAAATGGAGAGTTTTGCCATGACAAAAGTTCTGCATCTTCGATTTTGCTATAAAATGGCTTCAACAAAGCTTGATAACGTTTGTCCTGAACAAATTCAAGAAGCTTTTCCTCAGCTGCCTGAATGGGGATATCAGCCTTATTGATAGCATTTATTTTAGCTAATATTACATTGCGTTTGAGAAGAAGGTACTCTTTTCTGGCAAGACTTGATGCAAAAGAAATATTATCCTTTGATATGTATTTCCTTTTAGATTGATTAAGATAGAACCATCGATACCAATTTCCATTTGGATACACTAACAGTTTCCCTGTTGGTAAAGTACTTAGTTCTTTTTCCACTTTCTCTAATTCAATATTTAGTTCAATATAATTCATTTAATTATTTCTGGCTTATTGGAAAACGACAAAAAATAGCTAGTAGTTTATAACATTAAACGGTAGGTGTTGTCAATAGAAAGTTATTAAATATTATTAAATTCTAATAATTGAGGCTAATTGTAATGTATCTATCATTTTCGGGTATTTATTATATTGACTTGCTGTCACAAGGGCAACGGGAATATAGGGATTGGAGAGGATGTTGTGACAGAGAATAAAGAAAATAAGGAGAATTCTGTCACAGAGGTAACGTAAATATAGGGATTGAAGGGACTCTTGTGACAGAGAAAGAGGAAATTGAGAAGAATTCTGTCACAGAGGCGACGTAAACATAGGGATTACAGGAAATCTTGTGACAGTGTAAGGGAAAATCAAGGAGAGTTCTGTCACAGGAGGAGTGAAAACAATGGGGTTAGCGTTGTACTTGTGACAGTTACGGTTACGGGAGAATCTAGAAAGAATCTAAGAAAGTATCCAAGCAAGGATCTCAGAAAGAAACCAAAAAGAATCTCACAAAGAATCCCAAAAGACTCCCCAGGAGTGAAATATCCCCTGGAAAGTGTTAAAATAGGCAAAGATTATTGATGAAGGAAAGTTTGATGATTAGGAAATATACGATTAAGGGCTTGGTGCAGGGGATAGGATATAGACCATGGGTGGCCAAGCTGGCGGATGAACTTAATATAGAAGGATATGTGAGAAATACTGGAGGCATTGTGACTGTGGTGGCTGTTGGAGAGGCCAGTAAACTAGAGAAACTAAAGCAGAGGTTGACCAAGGATGTGCCAACAGGAGGATTTGTCACATCAATCGATGAAGAGGAGCTTCAAAAAAATGAGGTGGAGCTTTCATCAGATCATCAATTTAAGATTATTGAATCTGACAGTGATGTGAAAGCGAATCTTCCACTTATTCCAGCAGATATTTGTACATGTGATGAATGCAAAGAAGAATTACTTAATCCTGGTAATAGGCGTTATCTGCATCCATTTATTAGTTGCACTATTTGTGGCCCGAGATATTCCATAATAGAAAGCTTACCCTATGACAGAGATACTATCACTATGGGGGATTTTGATATGTGCCCTAAGTGTGCTAAGGAATACACAGGCAAGCTTGATAGAAGGCGTCATGCCCAGACTATAGCTTGTAAGGAATGTGGTCCAAGGCTTTCATTTAAGCAAGTGTCAGGTGAGGCTGAGGCCATGGATTTATCACAGCTTTCAGAACAGGCTAAGAAGCTATATACAGATTTAAAGTTAGATAATCCAGAATTTGCAAGGGCTATTGATGTAATTGCAGCAGGTGGAATACTTGCGGTAAAGGATATAGGTGGATACCACTTAGCCTGCAATCCATTTGATGATCAGGCGGTGGCGGCACTTAGAACTCTTAAGCACAGAGAAGCCAAGGCTTTTGCGGTGATGTTTGCTGATGTGAAAAGTGTCTCAAGCTATTGTCAGGTAAATCCGAAAGAGCAGGCACTATTAGAAAGTCCAGCTAGACCAATAGTACTGTTAAAACGTATATACGATAATGATAAGCCATTAGCAGAAAATGTTTGTCTTACCAGCCCACAGGTAGGAGCAATGCTTCCTTGTAATCCAGTGCAGATATTATTGGCAGAGATTCTTGGCCCAATCATTATGACCAGTGGAAATGCCAGTGGAGATGTGCTTGAAACTGATGATGATAAAATGCTTCAGTGGCTTATGGATAGAGCATCATCGGGGGAGATGGAAGCAACCCCAATAGCAATGCTTAGCCACAACAGAAGAATCCTTAGACCTATGGATGATTCTGTAATGAAGGTAGTATGTGGCAGGCAGCAGTTTATAAGAAGAGCGAGAGGCTATGTGCCATCACCAATCAGTGTGGATATCTCAGGGGAATTTTTTGCAGCAGGTGGAGATCTTAAATCAAGCTTTTGCTATATAAAAAATGGTTTGGCATACACCAGCCAATATCTTGGTGACATGGAATCTGTTAGCTGCCAGCATTTTTATAAGAATGAGAAGGTTGCTATGGAGCAGATATTTGGATTCAGGCCAAATGCGGTGGCGGTGGATAAGCACCCAGGATATTTCAGCAGAAAAGCAGGAGAAGAGGCGGCCGAGAATGCTAATCTGAAGCTAACTCAGATTCAACACCATAAAGCCCATGTGGCAGCAGTGATTGCAGAACATAAGCTTACGGGCAAGGTACTTGGTTTTGCATTTGATGGAACAGGCTATGGTGATGATGGAAGTATATGGGGAAGCGAAACATTCCTGTGGGATGGAATATCTGAAATGACGCGAATTGCTCACCTGAAGCTGATGAAGCTTATAGGCGGTGATGAAGGCGCTAAGAATTGCGATACCATTTTGACTGGGATGCTTCATAACTATGGGATACAGCTACTAGATGCAAATAATGATTCCATGGAGCAGCAGCTTATCAAAGCGGCCATTGATAACAATATTAACACAGTCACATCCACATCCATGGGAAGATTGTTTGATGCTGTGTCGGCGTTGCTTGATATATGCCACTATAATTCCTATGAAGGTCAGGCTCCGATAGAGTTAGAGAATGTTGCAGCCCATTCCAAGAAATCGTATCCCCTTCACATAGGAGCAGACGGTGATACAAATGCCTTGTTTGAAGATATCGTATATGCGATATCAAATGGTGTAGATAAAGCAGAACTTGCCAGGGGCTTTATAGATGCAGTGGCAGACTACGTGGTAACAACAGCCATTGAAAACAAGGATAAGCTTGATGATAAAAATCAAATAGTCTTGTCAGGTGGAACATTCTTAAATCGAATTTTACTGGAAGATTTGATATCAGGTCTTGAATCACAAGGTTTTAATGTGTATATCGCTGAGCAACTTCCACCAGGAGATGGCGGCATCTGCCTTGGGCAGGCATATCTGATTACAAGGCAACAATGATTGTAAAAACCTAGTTTCTGCCCTTTATTTTATACAATTATTCATTATATATTGTGCTAAACTAATAACAGTAAGTTTTGTTTTTAAGAGGTAATAATTATGTGTGTAGCAATACCAGGATTAGTTAAAAAGAAAAAAGATGGAAAAGTAACAGTCGATTTCAACGGCAACGAGGTTGAGGCGTACGCAGGCCTTGTTAATGTAAAGGAGGGGGATTACGCCCTTGTTCATGCAGGTTGCGTTATCCAGACACTTAAGAAGGATGAGGCAGAAGAGATTCTTGAGCTTATGGGAGGCCTTGAAGGCTAATGGAAATCAGTGAAGTTGTAGACTTTTTACGAACATATAATGGTCCTAAGATAAGGCTGATGGAGGTGTGCGGAAGCCATACTCATGCTATAGCAAAGCATGGTATCAGGGATATCCTTTCACCTAATATTGAGCTTTTGTCAGGCCCAGGGTGTCCGGTGTGCGTTACACCTACAGCTTATATTGATAAGCTGATAGAGCTTAGCCTTGAGGAGAACACTACAGTTGCCACCTTTGGCGATTTGCTGAGAGTGCCAGGCTCTAAGGAGAGCCTTAACGAGGCTAAGGGCAGAGGCGGCTCGGTGGAGATGGTTTATTCTCCAATGGATGTGTTAGGCCTTGCCAAGGAACATCCTGATAAGAATTACGTGTTTGCAGCAGTTGGGTTTGAAACCACAGCACCAGTGTATACATTGCTTTTAGATAATGCAATCGCCCTTAATCTTACAAACGTTCGTATTCTTACAGCCCTTAAGACTATGCCAGGGGCTATTTCATATCTCTGCGATAACGGAGCTGCTATAGATGGTTTTATTGCACCAGGTCACGTAAGCGCTGTTACAGGTGCAGATTATTTTAATGATTTAGCAGCCAAGTATCAGATACCATTTGCAGTGTCTGGCTTTGGTGACCAGGAGCTTGTTATTGCAATATACGGCCTGGTTCAGATGGTTATTAAGAAACAGCCACAGGTAAAGAACTACTATACATCTGTAGTTGATGCAGGTCAGAATGAAATCATCACTGCTCAGCTTAACAAATATTTCGAGCCAGCAGATGTGGTATGGCGCGGCATGGGTGTTATCCCAGGCTCAGGCTTGATGCTAAAGGACGAATACAAGAGGTTTGATGCAGGCAGCGCAGGATTAGATGAGGACAATAAGCGCAACAAGGCATGCCGCTGCGGCGACATCCTTATGGGTAAAGCAAAGCCTTCGGATTGCCCACTCTTTGGCAAAGTATGCACCCCTATGTCACCAGAGGGTGCCTGCATGGTTTCCGAAGAAGGTAGCTGCTTCAACGCCTACCTCGTACGTCGTTAACACGAAAAAATATCTATTAGATACGTTATAATAATTAAGTGAGCGTTGTAGTTAACAAGCTATCATAATTCTGAAGGAGACATCAGTCGACGTAAGAATTATGATGCTTGTTAGCGTAACGAAGCGGACTAAAGTAGTGGAGATATAAAATGGAAAAAATTATTATGGAGCATGGCTCAGGCGGCCGTGCCACAGGAGAATTAATTAGAGAGATTTTTGAGGCACAGTTTAATAGTGATGTGCTTTCTGAGATGGAGGATGCAGCAGTTGTCCCAGGTGATGCCACAATTGCCATGACAACAGATAGCTTTGTGGTTACTCCACTGGAGTTCCCAGGCGGAGATATAGGTCATCTTTGCATCTGCGGAACAGTAAATGATTTGTGTATGAGAGGCGCTGTTCCTAAATATATTACTTGCGGCTTTATTCTTGAAGAGGGAGCCGATGTTGAGACTCTTAGAAGACTAGTTAAGTCTATGGCAGACACTGCAAATGAAGCAGGTGTCAAGATTGTCGCCGGTGATACAAAGGTTATCGAAGGAAACGGCGGAATTTATATTAACACAGCCGGTGTTGGATTTGTTCCAAAGGGTGTTGATATTAAGGCAAAGAACGCCACAGCAGGTGATGCAATCATTGTATCTGGAAATGTAGGCGACCACCACGCTACAGTTCTTAGCCAGAGAATGGGCATTAAGAATACTATAGTTAGTGATAATGCACCACTTCAGGAGATGGTAGGAAAGCTTACTTCAAATAACATTCCTGTTCATGTGTTAAGGGATGTTACAAGAGGCGGACTTGCTACAGTATTAAAGGAGCTTGCATTATCTAGTAGCCTTACATTTGAGATTGCTCAGGATAGTCTTCCAGTGGACCCTCAGGTTCAGTCATTCTGTGGATTGCTGGGACTTGACCCACTTTATATGGGTAACGAAGGCAAGATGGTTGCCATTGTTCCTAATGAGTATGCTGATAAGGCAGTAGAGCTTATTAAGAGTAGTAAGTACGGAGAAAATGCCTGCATCATTGGCGAAGTTAAGACTCCTGTTGATGATTCTGAAAAGGGCGCCCTGGTTATGAAAACTAAAATCGGAGGACGTAGATTCTTAGATATTCTCCAAGGTGAAGGACTGCCTAGAATTTGCTAAAAATATGCCTCACACCTGCTTTTAGTCACTAAAAGTTCATACTTAGTTCGATAGATGTTGTGCTATAATAACCTTAAATCATCCATTAACGAAAACAGTGAGGAGGATGACCTTTGGGAAAAACAGTACTGGTAGTTGACGACTCTAAGTTCATGAGGGCTGTCGTCAAAGGCGAAGTTGAAAAAAATGGCTGTACTGTTGTAGCTGAAGCCGATTGTTCTGATGCAGCGGTGGAAAGGTACAAGGAGTTAAAGCCTGATATAGTAACGATGGACATTACCATGACTGTAGATGGCCATACTATTGGACGTAGTTCTAATGGTATCGATGCTATTAAACAGATTATTGAATTTGATCCAGATGCAAAGATACTAGTTGTTAGTGCTATGGGTCAAAAGTGTTATGTTATCGAAGCTATTGAGGCAGGGGCTAAGGATTTTGTTATTAAACCTTTTGATGAAGTTAGATTTGCAGAGGCGTTAGCGCATTTCAAATGAGAATTTAATAGTGTGTAAGGAGGCTGCTTAGGCGGTCTCTTTTTTTGAGCACAAAAATTGTTAACTGAGGCGTATCGGGAAACTAATTGTGTAAAATGATTATCCATACACAACCGCTACAAAATGCATTAAAAAGAAAAAGACCGAAAAATCGGTCTTTTTGAGGGGAGTATAAATAATTAATAAGGGTGAAACTAGGAAACTCCTAGTTACGAAAGCAATTATAATATAGAAACTCTGACATTGCAATAAAATAATCTGAATTTTAGCTGAAATTTATGAAAGAGTTATCAAACTATTTTATAGCTAATCCATCTGAGGAATAATTACTTTTAGAATTCCATAAAATCCACTCTTCATACCCAGACTCGTATACAGCGTCTATTTGTTTTCTGATAGCATCACCATCATATTCCAAGTAGCCCTCTACCCATGTGGCCGTAAAGGCCTGAAGCCAGGGACGTATGACGGCACACTCTGATTCGGGTACATCTGCCAAAACCTTCTTAGAACCATCAAGTGCATAGAAAATAGTATCGTGAGGGTTGGCATCTGGTGTTTCTAGTCCAAATTCTCCAGATGCATAATGGGATGGATAAACCATAGGACATATACAATCTAAGGATGAGGCAAGCTGTTTGTAATCCTGCCCAATATGTCTGGAATCAAGGGAACTTTTTATAATAGTTCCAAAAACATCTGCCGTAACAGGCACGCCATCCTTATGAAGGGTATCAGATATTTTTATAACGAAATCGTTAATATATTTTTGCCTGCTTTCGTCATCAGATGGAGAGCCATAATAAGCTTTATCAGCATTAACACCTACAGGAAAACGTACATAATCTAGCTGGATTTCGTCAAAGCCTAATTCACCACAGGTTTGTGCAATGCTTATTATGTAATCCCAAACCTCTTGCTTACAAGGGTTAACCCAGGCATTGCCACCTGCATCTGTTACAGCATCACCTTCTAGGGTGCGAAGTCCAAGCTCAGGCTTTGCTGAAGCCAGTATAGGATCTTTGAAACAAGGAATTCTGCCAATTACATATATGTTGTTGTCCTTCAGCTTTTTCATTAGAGCTTTAATATCGTGAATATAAGGAATGCAAGCACCAGTTTCTATCACATCAGGATTGTCCATATTAAAGGAAATATTGCCATTATCATCCTTCACATCTAATACGATGGCATTAAGCTCTGTATCGTTAATAAGCTTTATAATGTCATCCATCCTTTCGGTGCCAGCGGTAGGGCCTGTAACATAAATGCCTCTTACCTTAGGATGGTTTTCTTTATATTTTGCCAAGCTAAAACCATTGGAAGAAGATTCATCGGAAATGTCTGCAAGTTCTGTTACCTTAGGGTCGCCAACAACTTTTGGACATTTGATAGAATATGTGAAACAAAGTATTAAAAACAATGCAATTATGCCGGCTGATATTAGTCTTTTCATCATAACTCCCTTAACTTCAAGTATTATACAAATAATATATCAATTATTGAAACTAAAAACCACTGTCACCGTGATTTTTCTGTGGTATGAAGCAGTGAAAAAAGCTATAATATGATAATAGGGTCTAATGGCAATTTGATAAATGCCACATAGGACAAATAATAGTTATATAGAAAGAAATATATGAGAACAGATATTTACACAATCAGCTGCCCATGCCACTTTGGCCTTGAGGCACCACTTAAAAGAGAAATATATGATTTGGGGTACGACATAACAGAGGTTACCGATGGCCGTGTTACCTTTACAGGTGATGCAGAGGCTATCTGCAGGGCTAACATCCATCTGCGCTGCGCAGAGCGTGTTCTGGTAGAGGTTGGCAGGTTCCATGCTACCACCTTTGAGGAGCTGTTTCAGGGGATTAAGGCTTTGCCTTGGGAGAATTACATCCCTAAGGATGGCAAATTCTGGGTCACTAAGGCTACATCTGTTAAGAGCAAGCTATTTTCTCTTACAGATATTCAGTCCATTGTTAAGAAAGCCATGGTAGAGAGAATGAAATCCTACTACGATATCACCTGGTTTGAGGAAACTGGGGCAGATTATCCTGTGAGGATATTCTTACTTAAGGATGATGTTGTGGTTACACTTGATTCTACAGGCACACCTCTTCACAAAAGGGGCTACAGAACCTACACCAGCAAGGCTCCATTGTCTGAGACTATGGCGGCAGCTCTTATTCAGCTTACACCTTGGCATCCAGATAGAATTCTTGTTGACCCATTCTGCGGTTCAGGCACATTTCTTATTGAGGCAGCCATGATTGCGGCAAACATCGCACCTGGCCTTAACAGGGATTTTACATCTATGGATTGGGACAATCTTATTGATGCTAAAATCTGGAAGGATTGCTTTGATGAAGCCAGGGCAGATGTGGACACATCTGTAGAATGTGACCTGCAGGGCTTTGATATTGACCCTGAGATGGTTAAGATTGCAAGGCTTAATGCCAAGCAGGCTGGGGTAGATCACATGATTCACTTCCAGACCAGGGATGTGGGAGATTTACGTCATCCTAAGAAATACGGATTCATACTTACTAATCCACCATATGGTGAGAGACTTGAAGACAAGAAGGATTTGCCTGAGCTTTACGGAAAGCTTGGTGATGCCTATAAGGCACTTGATAGCTGGTCTATGTATGTAATCACCAGCTATGAGGATGCACCTAAGTATATCGGAAGAAAGGCAGATAAGAATCGCAAAATATATAATGGAATGATAAAGACATATTTTTATCAGTTTTTGGGACCTAAACCTAAAAAGAAGGGCTAATAATAAATGAAACTTTCCAAGAGATTTTTGGTTTTTACAATAATCATTGCGTTTGTATTGATTTGGAAATTGAATAATTGGAATGATAGATATGCAGCGGTAGAGGCATTTAGAGGGGCAACACTTAACGAGGACGTGTTGTATCCTTTGATGTCTAAGAATCTTAATGATGCAGGCCAGCTCAAAGTATATGTTAATGGGGAACAATTGGCATCAACCCAATCTAATATTATGCTTGATGATGGTCTTAATCCTGTGGGCTCACTTAATTTTATCCGCTCACAGCTTAAGGGCTCCGCATTCATGGAGGACGAAAACAGCGCTGTAGTACAGATTACAAATAATATCTATGAATTTATTGATGGTAATCTTACAGCTACAGAAAACGGTGATGATATGGAGCTTGCCATCGCTCCTTCCCTACATCTTGGAGAGTTATACATTGGACTTGAGGATTTGTGTAATGTGTTTGATTATGAATACAGTTACGACAAATCTGCTTACACAGTAACAATTGATTTTGATAAATCCCCTAGACTTCCTTCAAAATACGATTTACGAAGTGTCAACAGGGTAAGCACAATCAGAAATCAGGGCTCTACTGCCACATGCTGGGCATGTGCATCCCTTGAGGCATTGGAGTCGTCACTTTTGCCTGCTAAGCCATATCTGTTTTCTGTGGATTCCATGATTAACGAGAACAGCTTTGGGTTAGATGAATCTGCAGGTGGAAAATATACAATGGCTCTTGCCTACCTTCTTTCATGGCAGGGACCATCAATAGAGACTAATGCATCCACAAACAGCATAATCTCTAATCTTAAATCTAATGATGAAAAATCTCAGCCGCAGATACATTTGCAGGAGGCTCATTTTTATGATTCGGAGAATCTGGATGAGATAAAGCAGGCAGTGTACCAGTACGGTGGAGTATCTTCATCTATCTATGCTAGTGTTGCCACATCCAATCTTACCCGCTCTAGCAGCTATAATATAAGGACAAATTCTTACTGCTACACAGGCAACTCAAAGCCTAATCATGATGTTGTTATTATTGGTTGGGATGATAAATATCCTGCCGAGAATTTTAGCGAAGATGTGCCAAAGGATGGAGCCTTTATTTGCCAGAATAGCTGGGGCACAGGCTTTGGGGATGATGGAGTTTTTTACATTTCCTATTATGATTCAAACATTGGAAACCAGGCAGTTTCTTATGTGTCTATAGATACCAATAATACCTACAATTACATTTATCAAAGTGATTTGTGCGGTTGGGTTGGTCAGATTGGCTACAACAAGCAGTGGGCTTATGGAGCTAACACATTTGTTGCAGATGCAGACCAGCAGATAGAGGCAGCTGGATTTTATGCCCTTGGTAAGGATACCAGCTACCAGATTTATTTTGTTTCTAATTACGAAAATACAAGCACTCTTTCAGACAAGGAATTAGTAGCAGCTGGAACTGTCAGCAACAGAGGCTATTATACAATAAAGTTTAATTCAGCAAAGCCTGTGAAAAAGGGAGAAAGCTTTGCAATAGTTTTGTATGTTAATACTCCTGAGACTAAGCGTCCTCTTGCAGTGGAATATGCCACTGATAAGATGACTCAGGCAGTAGACATTACAGATGGAAAGGGCTTTATCAGCAACAATGGATTAGATTGGGAAAATGTGGAGGATGCAGTTAAATCTAATCTTTGTATTAAAGCTTATGCAAATAATGTTATGGAGGTCTTCGAGGAGGAGACTAAAAAGGTAAGCAAGTAATGGAACAGAAGGTAATGGGTGCCTTTACAGCCATAATCCTTGCTGTTGTTATAATCATGAGCTGCATACTTATTTATGTGCCAAATATGCATATAATTGCACTTAAGATTGAAGACAGCAAGCTAACCGGAGGCAGGGTTTCCGTAATGGAAATGCTGAGAGCCTCGGATTTAGAGCTGAGAGGCGAGGGAGAAGAAACAAGAGATTCGGTGCTAAAGGGCCATCAGATTAGATTGACCCTGCCAAAGAATGTTACAAGTGCCAGCGTTAATATTGAGGATATTTATGTTGATAGAACGGTAGCTATTTCTATAAATGGTATTGGCAAGGATTATTTTGAGCAATATCCTATGAGGGGTGAATCAAATAACATTGTAGATATTACATACGACAGTGAAAATCTTTTGGGTGTTATTGAAATCACTTTGGATAAGGTGCTTGAGGCCAAGATGACATCTGAAGGTGAATTTATTTATATAGATTTTGTTGACCCTCATGAAGTATATGACAAGATTGTTGTTGTAGATGCAGGCCACGGTGGCAATGTTCCCGGGGCAACTAAAATGGGGGTAAATGAAAAAGATATCAATCTTGATATTGTTCTTGAATTAAAAAAGCTTTTTGATAGAAGTGGTAAAAATATTGGTGTATACTACACCCGTACAGATGATTCTAATCCAGCCTTCGAAAATAGGGTAGGCCTGGCTAATGATTCAAATGCTGATATTTTCTTATCAGTTCACAACAATTCTACAGCCTCTGGTCGAATGTCATCCATCAACGGTTGTGAGGTAATGTATGAAGGCGGTGATTCCACAGGAGAATCAAAGGAGTTTGCCGAAACATGCCTTAACCATCTTCTAAAGGAGCTTGGAGCTAAATCAAAGGGAACTGTGGTAGGAGATGAGGTATACATTATTCGCATGTCCAAGGTGCCAGTTGCCCTTGTTGAAGTAGGATTTATGACTAATCAGAAGGAGCTTGAAAATCTTCAAGATAAAGAATATCAAAGAAAGGCGGCACAGGCGCTTTATGATGCGGTGCTAGAGTATTTAAATGAAAACTAAGATTATTTTTGCAACAGGTAACGCTAACAAGATGCGTGAGATTCGTGAGATTCTCGGGGAAGACAACTACGATATCAAGTCTATGAAGGAAGCAGGAATTGACTGCGATATAGTAGAGGACGGAAGCACCTTTGAGGAAAATTCGCTGATTAAGGCTCGCGCTATTTCTGAATATGCTAAGGATGCTATTATTCTAGCAGATGATAGCGGCCTTGAAATCGATGCTCTAAACAAAGAGCCAGGTATTTATTCTGCAAGATACATGGGCGAGGATACATCTTATGATATAAAGAATGCAAATCTAATCGAAAGATTGGATGGAGTAAAAAAAGAGGACAGAGGGGCCAGATTCGTATGTGCTGTATCAGCAGTATTTCCTGATGGCAAGGAAGCTTGTGTGCGAGGCACTATTGAGGGCTACATAGGCTACGAGCCAATGGGTGCAAACGGCTTCGGCTACGATCCAATCTTCTATCTATGGGATAAGGATGTGAGCACAGCCAGCATCAGCCCAGAGGAGAAGAATGCCATAAGCCACAGAGGCAAAGCTCTTAGAATGATAAAGGAAGAAATTGTTAAGCATGAAAATATTAGTTGTTAGTGATACACATGGCAAAGCAGAAAATCTTAGAGATGCCATTGAGATAGAAAAGCCTGATAGAATATACCATCTTGGAGATGGCCAGGGGGTAGAGGATAATCTTTGGATGATGTCAGATGCACCAGCGGAATGTGTTTGTGGCAACTGCGACTGGGGCGCGGACCTTCCAAATGAGGTGGTATTAGAAGTAGGAAAGCATGTAATACTTCTTACCCACGGCCATTATTACGGAGTTAATTTTGACTATGAAAAGATAGCAAAGGCTGCCCATGAGAAGGGCTGCGACGTTGTTCTTTACGGTCACACCCATGTACCAACTATAGATCATTACGAAGATCTTATAATTGCAAACCCGGGAAGTATATCTTATCCAAGACAAAATAGTAGAGAACACACTTATATGACAATTTTGGTAGATAATGAAGGTGAGTTCAAAATGGATTTACATTCGTTAGAGGAATATGACAGAGGCCATGGAAATTAAAATTGTTATTGAAGGTGCTAATCCACAGAAGGAATATGTCCTTATGTCGGATGAACCAATCAGCTTTGTAGAAGCTATGAATCAGCTGGGACTTAGCTTTTATCGCCCATGTGGCGGTATAGGCAAGTGCCTTAGCTGTGTTATCAAATTCGTATATGGTATGCCACCTATGACATCCTACGATGAGCGTGCTTTGGATTTTTCCGAGATGCGTGCAGGATATAGATTAGGCTGCAAATGTACCATCACCAGGGACTGTAAGATAGAAGTCCCTTCTTCTCTTGCATCGGAAATCACTTCAGTACTAATCGATGAAGTGGCAGAGGATGAAAATCTTGAAAAGGAAAACATCGGTATAGCGGTGGATATTGGAACCACAACAATCGCCACAGCAATCATAGATTTAGCAACAGGCAAAATTCTTCGCCAGCGCAACTGCACTAATTCTCAGCTTAAATATGGTGCAGATGTTATGAGCAGAGTTAAGGCTGCAATGGACGGTCATGGTGAAGATTTACAAAATGCAGTAAGAAATGATTTGATTAAAATGGGCAAGGAATTGCTTGGCCCTGATTTTCTCATGCACAAAATCGTATTTAGTGGAAATTCCATTATGACACATCTGTTTCTTGGAATGGTTGTGGATGGGTTTGCTAAATATCCGTTTGTTCCATACACACTTGATAGTGTAAGGTTTGTAAAGGACAGAAGAGACATTTTCTTCATGCCTGGTATTAGCGCCTTTGTAGGTGGAGATATTGTATCTGGCTTGTATTATCTGAAAGATAGGGGCACATATTTGTTAGTTGATTTGGGAACTAATGCAGAGCTTGTTTTATATGATGGAAAAACCTATTACTGTACATCTGCATCTGCAGGGCCAGCCCTAGAGGGTGCCAGTCTAAGCTGTGGTGTTGCAGCAGTCAGAGGGGCCATTAATCACCTAAGCATCAATCATGGCAAATGCAGCTATACTACAATAGGTGGAGAAGCACCTATAGGTCTATGTGGAAGTGGCGTGATTGATTTGATTCACGAGCTAAGACGCAACAACATCATAGATGATGGCGGCCTTCTCATATATGAGTACAGCGCTACAGGCTACCCTGTTGCAGAAAATGTGGTTATAAAGGCCGAGGATATCCAACAGGTACTTCTTGCCAAGGCAGCTATTTATTCTGCCATAACACTGCTTATAAAGGAAGCTGGTATTAAGATGGATGATATTGACCATCTATTTGTATCAGGTGGCTTAGGCGCCACTATAGGCGTATGGTCTGCCGCAGGTATAGGAATCTTTCCAAGCGAACTTTTGCCTAAGTTTGAAGCAGTAGGAAACACATCCCTGCTTGGGGCCAAGAAGTTCGTGATGGAGGGTGACGAGGAAGCCCTTCAGGAAATTAAGGATCACGCCAAGGTGGTGATCCTCAATGAAAAGCCTGAGTTCCAGGAAGTATTTTTGGAGAGCTTGAGATTGTGAAATAATACCACTAACCGGAACCTACTTCACATAATTAATGAGTAAACGGAATGTGTTTTCAGCACCCTTCTTATGAGAACGCTCGTAGCCGTGGCTGGCGTAAACACCGGCACCGATGAGGCCGTGTTTTACATCATAGCCAGCCTTAAGTGCTGCATCAGCATCTGAACCATAATGAGGATATACATCCACTGCAAAGTCGATATTGTTAGCCTTGGCAGTGTTGATAAGATTTGTAACAACATCATAGTTGTAAGGACCAGCTGAATCCTTTGCACAGATGCTAACCTGTGTTTCCTTACAATCAAGACCTTCGCCAATACATCCCATATCTACAGAAAGGATTTCTGTAACTCCAGCAGGAACAGTACCGCAGGCACCGTGTCCAACCTCTTCGTATACTGTGATGTGATGATAGATTTTTCTGTCTGTTGTAATATTGTTGTCGGCAATGTATTTTGCCTGACCAAGAAGAATACCTACAGAAAGCTTATCATCAAGGAAACGGCTCTTGATGTAGCCTGACTTAGTAACTCTTGTGCGAGGCTCAAAGGCAACAATATCGCCAATCATAATGCCAAGCTTCTTTGTGTCATCAGCGCTGGATACTTCTTCATCAATAACTACTTCCATACAGTTAAACTCTCTAGTAGTCGAAGAATAATCATCATTAACATGTACAGAGGCATTGTTAAGCTGAAGAGTGCCCTCGTAAATTTCACCATCACGGTTGTAGATACGGCAGTTCTCAGACTCACCATTATTAGGATTAAAGCCTCCAAGTGGAGTGATTTCAAGATTGCCGTTAGCTTTAATCTTACTAACCATACCTCCAAGTGTATCCATGTGAGCCTCAATAAGAATAGCATCATCTGCATTGCTTCCACCAAGGTCAACAAGTACACCGCCCTTTGTAGTAAGCTCAGGCTTGAATCCAAGCTTTTCATACTCAGCTATAAGATGCTTAGCTGCATTTGCTGTAAAGCCAGTAGGGCTGTCGATTGCAAGAATATCTTCTGTTTGTTTTACAATGTAGTCTACGTATTTTTCTGTATCCATGGTTGCCTCCTAAAAATAAAATCAATTGTACAAAATCAGTTTACATAAGCACTTTATTATGCTAAAGTATAACCAAATAAAAAAAGGTTGGTGTATACATGCTTTTGGGTACTAAAAAAAGCTGGTGACGGGAATTGAACCCGTGACCCCTTCCTTACCAAGGAAGTGCTCTACCTCTGAGCCACACCAGCTTGCTATTCAGCAAGAAAAAGCATATCAAAGTTGAGTAGCGATGTCAAGAGTTGACAGTCATTTTATGAGGGATTGAGTATGAAAATTTCGGTAGCATCCATGGACTCTATGGTTACCTATGAGGAAATCATTGAGACTCCAAACAAGGAAACTTCTACTAGTAATGCAAATGCAACTAGCAAGGCATTTGTAAAGGCATTAAATCAAAAAACTGTAGCAGATAATATCAAGACAGCTACCTCTTACAAGGATATCTTTATAGAGGCAAGCCAGAAATATGGTGTTAGCTATGATTTGCTTACTGCTATTGCTGAGCAGGAATCAGGATTTAATCCTAATGCTGTTAGCAATACAGGCGCCATGGGCATTATGCAGATAATGCCAGCTACTGCAAATGAGCTTAAGCTTAATCATCCATTCGATGCCTATGAGAATATTATGGCTGGTGCCAATTATATTTCTCAGAAGCTAAAGGAATATAATGGGGACTTAGACAAAGCTTTGGCGGCTTATAATGCTGGTAGCAACGCTGTTGATATGTACGGTGGTGTTCCTCCTTATGGCGAGACATTAAGCTATGTGCAAGGGGTAAAGGCCATTATGCAAAGGGGCGCAGACGTTCCTTATACCAACTATATTTCTCGCACTGCTTCTAAAGCGGAAATAGAAGCTGACTTAAAAACGCTGCTTAAAGATTTGCCTGAAACTGACGAATATGCTGCACTAAGAAACACACTAGCGGAGATTAATTATTTATGAAAACCCCATTTGTAACAAAGAACCAAATCGAAGAAATCACAAAGACCATCCCAACTCCTTTTAACATCTATGATGAAAAAGGAATTAGAGAAAATGCCAGAGCTGTTAATAAGGCTTTTAGCTGGAATAAGGGCTTCAAGGAGTATTTCGCAGTAAAGGCAAATCCAAATCCATTTCTCCTTAAGATTTTGCAGGAGGAAGGCTGTGGTGTTGACTGCGCTTCTTATGTAGAGCTTGCTCTAAGCGATGAGCTTGGATTCAAAAAGGATGACATTATGTTTTCATCTAACGATACACCTGCAAGCGAATTCAAGTATGCAGACGATTTAGGTGTCATTGTTAATCTTGATGATTTCACACATATAGATTTCTACGAAAAGTCAGTTGGCCATTTTCCTAAAAAGATGTGTTGTCGATTTAATCCAGGTGGAGTGTATGAGCTATCCAACGGAATCATGGATAACCCTGGAGACAGTAAATACGGCATGACAAAGGAGCAAATTTTTGAGGCCTATAAGGTGCTTAAGAGTAAGGGTGTCGAGGAGTTTGGTATTCATGCATTCTTGGTGTCAAACACAGTTACTAATGATTATTATCCAACTCTTGCAAGAACTTTGTTTGAGCTTATTGTTGAGCTTAAGGAAAAGACTGGAATTGCAATCTCATTTGTAAATCTTTCAGGTGGTGTAGGTATTGCGTATCGCCCTGATCAGAAGGCAAATGATATTGCTATTATCGGAGAAGGCGTTCATAAGGCTTTCGATGAGATACTGGTTCCAGCAGGATTAGGTGATGTTGCTATTCTTACTGAAATGGGTCGCTTTATGACTGGCCCTTACGGTGGCCTTGTTACAACAGCTATCCATGAAAAGCACACTTACAAAGAATATATTGGTGTTGATGCATGTGCTGTAGATTTGATGCGTCCTGCTGTTTATGGTTCATATCATCACATAACAGTCCTTGGCAAGGAGAATGCTCCTGAAGACCATGTATATGATGTCACAGGTTCACTTTGTGAGAACTGTGATAAGTTTGCAGTGGACAGACAGCTTCCTAAGATTGACGATGGTGATATCTTATTTATTCATGATACAGGTGCCCACGGTTATTCAATGGGCTACAACTACAATGGCAAGCTTAAAAGCGCAGAAGTCTTACTTAAGGAGGACGGCTCATTTAAGCTAATTAGACGCCCAGAAACCATCAAGGATTACCTGGCTACATTTGATAATTTAGGCGTTGTGGACGGACTGTTAAAATAAATAATTTTTTGGAAAAATAATCCTAAAATAATATTGAAAACGCAGACAAGATTTAGTATACTAGTCTGCGGACGCCGGCTTGTCGGAATTGGCAGACGAGGCAGACTCAAAATCTGTTGGTGGCAACATCGTGCGGGTTCAAGTCCCGCAGCCGGCATAATCTAAAAGTGGTCTAGCATTTTTGCTAGGCCACTTTTTTGTATGAAACATACATTTCACAACAAAAAAACTGCGTTTCACACAATAGGCAAGGTATATATATCGTAAAATCAGCTATAATATTCGTATATACGGTGGGGGTGGAAATGAAAATTGCAATATGTGATGATGAAAAATATATAAGAGATTTCATAGCAAAAAGCATTTCT
>SVER01000014.1 GCA_015057315.1 Pseudobutyrivibrio ruminis
GGTGTGTTACTTGTTAAGTTGATTGAACCGCCGTGTACGGAACCGTACGCACGGTGGTGTGAGAGGTCGGGGGATTGTTCAAATCTCCCTCCTACTCGATTATCTAGGTGTAATAAGTGTTGTAAGGTCAACGCCAGCAGCCTGACTAGCCTGTGCAATCACGCTAGGGTCAGCGGCATTCTTGTAAAATTCGTATGCCATCTTATGGCTTCCATCAAGTCCAGTCAATCCCGAAACCATTCCCTGAGAGATATCAAATGCATGGTCTGATTCTCTGGAAATAACAACTCCATCAACATATCTATTATTTTCAGCAGAAAGATAAGCATAAACAACATCTGCAGCCTGAGCTGCTTCTCCGTTAGTACTTGAATAACCAACCTCGGAGCACTTAACTGTTCTAACTGCTCCAGTTGGAGAAAGCATATCAGGAGTGCATAAGAAATCTGTTAGCACATCTAGATTTGCCATGGTTACATAAGGAGAGCTTTGGCTGTGAGAAACATTATTTCCTGTCTGCCATGCGCCTGCAGCATAAAGAGGTGCGTTGTAAGGATGAACTGCAACTCTCCAATCTACATTTCCCTGACTCTTCATAATATTATTGAATTTTGTAAGGAATTCCTTACCTGAAATATAATGGCTGGCTTCAGCACGTGCCCACTGGTGATCAATGCAGGCATATACATTGGCTGTAGCATTTTCTGATTTGATTCCGTTGTACATAACTCTAAATGCGTTAGAGTATTCCTGCATAAATGCATCGTTAGAACCACAATTCATGTAATTCCATAACCACCATGCATTTACTTCGTTACCAATGATAAAATTATCAACCTGACCATGGCCTGTTCCTGCATAATGTCTTGCAAGAAGGCTGGCAGCTGATGCAAGTGCAGCAGCACCTTCAGATGTGTGGGCATTTAATCCATAGTTGTTGTGAGCACCCCAGCCATCCATTGAAAAAGGATTTACATATTGGGCTGGTGTATTACCGTCAACCAGGATAATCATGTTTACCTGAATGCCCTGTCTATTGTATTTCATTACAGAATAATCATATCCAGCCAGGTTATTAAGCTTTGAAAGAGGAATATTAAGATTAACCTGCTTAACACCTAAATCAGCAGGCTGATTTTTATTTGCAACAGAAGTAAGTAAATCAGGTAAGACACCCTTCTTTCCAAAATCCATTCTTGCTGGAGCAAAGCTAGCACAAGCTTCTGGATTAGTAATATACATACTGTTAGAAGCTGGTGTGAGAGCTCCACCCTTCATTACGCATACTGTAAACTTCTTGAATAACATGGAGCTATCGGCTCCCTTATTTAAAGGAACTGAAAAAGATGCAGCAGCTGAAACCGGCATCTGGGCAACATCTGTGCCAACAGGTGCGCTTTGGCTGGCATCTGATGCAACTAGATGATACATTCCGTCATCTGATGCAACTGTTCCAGAAGAAGCAACTACAACATCGGCGCCTTGAATAAGAACACCGCCAATAACTACCTGAGAAGAACCCTTAGCCTCAACGCTTGGCATAGTGCAAAATAGTGTTGCACAGAAAATCAATGTGAGAGCAAGTGTCAGACTAGCAAACTTCTTAAACACTTTCATATAAAATAACTCCTTTCAACCATACGATACATATTGGTAAGTGATATTAATATACTCCCGCTTTATTAAAAAACTGTGATAAATTTAAAACAAAAATGTAAAAATAACTAATTGTGAAATTTGCACCATATAGAAAAAAGAATTTTGGTGTATAGATAGAAATATGAAATAGTTTCTTGACGTAAAATGTGGTTTAGGGTATGATTTATTCATGAGCTGGAAACGTTACCAGTAACGTTTCCAAATAATCAAAATCTTCATAATAATTTTAGGTAACAATATGACAATAAAAGATATTGCAAGAATTGCAGGAGTAAGCGTAAGCACTGTATCTCGTGTGCTAAACAATCATCCTGATGTAAGTGAACAGGCTAAGGAGAAAGTCCTTGCTGTTGTTGACAAATACAATTACATACCTAATACAAGTGCCAGAGAGCTTGGCAAGGCTTCTTCTGACAATATAGGGGTGGTGGTACGAGGAATGTCTAACCCATTCTACACTAAGATTATCACCGCCATCGGCAGCAACATTGAAAAAGCAGGCTATACCATGGTTATGCAGCAGATTGGTTCATCTGATGATGAAATAATGACTGCTGCTATGATGGAAAGGGACAAGCGCTTGCAGGGGCTTATTCTACTTGGAGGTAAGCTTGATTATACAAAAGAGCAGATGCATTGCATCAATGTACCTTATGTATGCTGTACTTTTAGCAATGAATACGGAAATCTTGATAAGACAGACTATTCTAGCGTTTGTATCGATGATAACCAGGCTGCTTATGATGGGGTAGAAGCATTGTATAAGCAGGGTCACAGGAAAATAGCAGTGCTTTTATCTGGAACAGATGACGGCTCAGTCAGCCAGGTAAGATATGCAGGCTACGAGAGGGCGCTTAATGATTTTGGCATAGCTATTGATAAGAATTTGATTATAGAGATTAACAGCTACAATATTGCAGATGCATACGAAGGCACAAAAAAGTGGCTTAAGAAAAATAGAGATTTCACCGCATTGTTTGCTATTTCAGACAACATGGCTATGGGGGCTATGAAAGCGCTGAAGGAGGCAGGCAAAAAGGTGCCAGGTGATGTGGCATTAATTGCTATTGATGGAATTGAAGCATCTGAATATATGAATCCTGTTTTATCCACACTGTGTCAGCCGATGGAAGAAATGGGATGCGAAGCAGTTAAGCTATTAGTAAATATTATAGGAGGCAAGCCTAATAAACATATTATGCTTCCTACCAGTCTTCGAGAAGGGGAAACCCTTAAATTTTAGATTTGGTTTTTACAATAGGGTGCAATAATCTTATTGTTTAAACATAAAAATTAATTTATACACAGAAGGAGAGTGTAACAATGAAGATGAAAAAAGTATTGGCGTTAGGGTTAATCGCAATGATGGCTGCAGCTACATTTGCAGGTTGCGGTTCAAAGAGCAGTGATTCAGCAAGTGCTGATGGCGCTGATGGTGCTAATGGTTCAAAGGGTCAGGTTTATTACCTTAATTTCAAGCCTGAGGCAGATGAAGCTTGGCAGGAGATTGCTAAGCAGTACACAGATGAGACTGGTGTTCCAGTAACAGTTATTACAGCAGCATCTGGTACATATGAGGAGACATTATCTTCTGAGATTATCAAGGATGAGGCTCCTACATTATTCCAGGTTAACGGTCCTGTAGGTCTTGCTAACTGGAAGGATTATTGCTACGACCTTAAGGATTCATCACTTTACAATGAGTTAACAAGTGATTCTTATGCACTTTATGATGGTGATGCAGTTGCAGGTGTTGCATACGTAATCGAATCTTATGGAATTATCGTAAATACGAAGTTACTTGAGCAGGCTGGTTATTCATTAGAAGATATCGCAAGCTTTGACGATTTAAAGAAGGTTGCTGAGGATATCACAGCAAGAAAAGATGAATTAGGATTTTCTGCATTTACATCAGCAGGTATGGATGGCTCTTCTGACTGGAGATTTAAGACACACCTTGCTAACCTTCCTATTTACTTCGAATATCAGGATAAGGGCATTGATTCTACTGATGCTATCGAAGGTAAGTATCTTGATAACTACAAAGCTATTTGGGATCTTTACATCAACAATGCTACATGTGATCCATCAGAGCTTGCTGGTAAGACAGGTGATGATGCTGAAAATGAATTTGCTGAGGGACAGGCAGTGTTCTATCAGAATGGTTCTTGGGAGTATGCAAATCTTACAGATAAGGGCATGACAGATGATGAGCTTGCAATGATTCCTATCTATATTGGTGCTGGAGACGAGGCTAAGCAGGGTCTTTGCACAGGTACAGAGAACTACTGGTGTGTAAACTCAGAGGCATCTGAGGAAGACATCCAGGCAACAATTGATTTCCTTACATGGATGGTAACAAGCGAAGCAGGTACAGACATGTTGTCAGAGCAGATTGGTGTAATTCCTTTCAAGAATGCTGCAGACACAACAAACCTTTTCGTTCTTAACGATAGAGACTACACAGATAATGGTAAGACACCAGTTTCTTGGAACTTTACAACTATGCCATCAGAAGAGTGGAAGAATGGTGTAGGTAGCGCACTTACAGCTTATGCTGCAGGCACAGGTTCTTGGGATGATGTGGTGACTGCATTTGTAGATGGTTGGGCATCTGAATATGCAGCAGCTAACAACTAAGTTTGATTGAAGTAATCTTCTTCTTTTATTCTTTCAATTATATGGAGGGCGCTGCCTAACGCCCTCCAATTTTTAGGAAATTTAACTTACTTACATTTAGATAAAGGATAAAAATATGGAAAAAGCAATAAGAAAATATTGGCCTGTGTTTGTTTTACCTACATTGGCAGCCTTTAGCGTAGGCTTTATATATCCATTTGTTCAGGGATTATATCTATCATTTTGCAAGTTTACAACAATTAAAAAAGCAACATTTAATGGATTTGATAATTATGCGTATGCTTTGACAGATTCAGAGTTTTGGCACTCATTCTGGTTTACAGCGCTTTTTACCGTGGTATCAACGGTATTAATAAATGTGATAGCATTTGCTATTGCACTGGCTCTTACAAACAAAATCAAGGGCTCTAATTTCTTTAGAACTGTATTTTTTATGCCAAACCTTATTGGCGGAATTGTTCTAGGCTATATCTGGCAGATTCTTTTGAACTGTGCCTTATCACTTCTTGAGAAGCCACTGATTGCCCTTAATGCAACCTATGGATTTATTGGTCTTATAATCCTTATGTGCTGGCAGCAGATAGGTTATATGATGATTATTTACATTGCAGGACTTCAATCTATTCCAGATGATTATATTGAGGCAGCCAAGATTGATGGAGCAACTACAGGGCAGATTCTTTTTAGAATCAAAATACCAAATGTTATGCCATCAATAACAATATGTACCTTCCTTACAATTACAAATGGTTTTAAGCTGTTTGACCAAAACTTAGCTTTGACAGGCGGTGAACCAGCTCATGCATCAGAGATGCTGGCTCTTAATATTTACAACACCTTCTATAGCCGTACAGGTCCACAGTGGAAGGGCTATGGTCAGGCTAAGGCAGTTATATTCTGTATTATGGTTATCATTATCTCCATGATTCAGCTTAGATTTACTAAATCAAAGGAGGTACAACAATAATGAAAGCAAAAGAACAGATTGCAAGAGTAATTGTATTCATTGTACTTTGTGTATTGGCAATACTCTGGATTTACCCAGTTTTTATGATTTTAATAAATTCCTTGAAGGGCGATACGTTTATTAGTACAAACAGCGTATTTCAGCTTCCAAATGCCAAGAGTTTTGTAGGATTATTAAATTATCAAAATGCTCTTTCCTCAAAGGGCTTTGCAGCAGCTTTTGGCTACAGCTTAGTTATCACAGTCACATCAGATGTGCTTATTCTTATTTGTACATCCATGTGTGCTTGGTATATTACACGTGTTCATGGAATACTCTCAAAAGTATGTTATGCTTTGTTTGTATTCTCCATGGTAGTTCCATTCCAGATGCTTATGTTTACACTTTCATCTACAGCTGACAGACTGGATTTGGATACACCATTTAACATCTGCGTCATTTACCTGGGATTTGGCGCAGGACTTGCAGTATTTATGTTTACAGGCTTTATGAAATCTATCCCTCTTGAAATAGAAGAGGCAGCTATGATTGATGGATGCAATCCTATTCAGACATTTTTCCAGGTTGTACTTCCTATATTAAAGCCTACACTTATTTCAGTTGCTATATTGGAAACAATGTGGCTTTGGAACGATTACTTATTGCCATATCTTGTACTTGATAGAAAAAAGTACATGACAATCCCAATCCTCATTCAGTATTTTAGAGGAAGCTATGGACACGTGGAAATGGGACCGATGATGGCATGTATTATGATGACAGTTTTACCAATCATAATCATGTATATTTGCTTGCAGAAATACATTATTAAAGGTGTTATTGCTGGAGCTGTCAAAGGATAAGGAGAAAAAAGATGAAAAGAAGTAGTGGGATATTGCTACCTATATCTTCATTGCCAAGTGCCTATGGCATAGGTACTTTTGGTAAAGCAGCATACGAATTTGCTGATTTTTTAAAGGCTTCAGGTCAGAAATACTGGCAGGTGCTGCCACTTGGACCAACTAGCTATGGTGATAGTCCATATCAGAGCTTTTCAACATTTGCAGGTAATCCATATTTTATAGATTTGGATATGCTTGTGGAAGAAGGCTTGCTTACAAAGAAGGATATCGAAAAGGAAAACTGGGGTACTAATCCTAGATATGTTGACTATGGCCAGATTTATACCAGTCGATTCAAGGTTTTGGAGAAGGCAAAAAAGAAGGGCTACAAGGATGCTTTAGGAGAGCTTTCTTATTTTAAGAAGAATAACCCTTGGGTGGAAAACTACGCTTTGTTTATGGCTTTGAAAAAGCATTTTGGACAGCTTAGCTGGCAGGAGTGGCCTGAGGAGGATATCAGATTACATGAAAAAGCTGCTGTAGAAAAGTATACAAAAGAACTGTCAGAAGACATAGAGCTGTTTGAGTTTATCCAGTATCTATTCTTCAAGCAGTGGACTAAGCTGAAAAAATACATCAATGATTTGGGAATAGAGATTATTGGAGATTTACCAATCTATGTTGCTCTTGACTCATGTGATGTTTGGGCTGAACCACAGTTCTTTAGTCTTGATGAAGAAAACTATCCAGTAGAGGTAGCAGGAGTCCCACCAGATTATTTCAGCGAGGATGGACAGCTTTGGGGCAATCCATGTTATGATTGGAAGGCTCTTAAGAAGGATAATTATCGTTGGTGGATTCGCAGAATAGAGGGAGCAGCAAAGCTTTACGATGTTCTTAGAATAGACCACTTTAGAGGCTTTGATGAATATTGGGCTGTTCCAGCTAAAGATACAACAGCCAAGAATGGTAAGTGGAAGAAAGGACCAGGCATGGATCTGGTTGGTCTGCTTAATAAGAAGTTCTCAAACATTGAATTTATAGCAGAGGATTTAGGTGAACCATCACCTACAGTTGTTAAGCTTTTAAAGGACAGCAACTGGCCAGGTATGAAGGTGCTTGAGTTTGCATTTGATTCTGGTGAATCAAACAACTATCAGCCTCACACATACGATAAGAATTGTATATGCTATACAGGCACTCACGACAATGCCACAGTTATGGAATGGTATAAGGATGCCAAAAAGAAGGACAGAGATTACGCTAGCAAGTACTTAGGCATATCAAGGTCTGAAGGCTTCAATTGGGGCATAATTAGAGGTGGAATGAGCTCAGTTGCCATACTTTTTGTCGCTCAGATGCAGGATTATCTGGGACTTGGCAAGTACAATCGTATCAATGTGCCTGGTACCCAAAGCGGTAACTGGCAGTGGCGTTTAATCAATGGAGAAATCACAGATGAGCTTGCTGAAAAAATCAAGGCTATGACAGTTATGTATGACCGTACAAAGCTTGAAAAAGAGCCAAAGCCAGCTGAAAAGACTACGAAAAAATCATCTAAGAAAAGCAAATAGTTTTTATAATTACAATAGGACTTTTTAGAACTGTTTTAGTTTCTTCAAAGTCCTATTGTTTTTTTGATTTTCATATGGGTTTATGGTACACTAGTGCAAGATTTCTATATTAGGAGGACATGTCATGAAAAAAAGATTTTTAGCATTTGCTCTTGCTTGTGCCATGGTATTTACTGTGACAGCATGTGGCAAGTCAGATTCATCTGACAGCACTAAGAAAGACTCTAAGCAAGAGTCTAAAAAAGAGCAGGCTGAGATAGAATATGATGTTAATGAATTGGTTACATTAGGGGATTATAAGGGAATCGAAGTCACATTGGATGGAGAGTATGAATATACTGACGAAGGCTTTGATAAGTATGTGGCAGACACTATTTCTGAGGCCAATATCTATGTTGAAGATAACAGCCAAAAGGAAATCAAAGAGGATTCTATTGTCAATGTAGATTATGTTGGCTCTAAGGATGATGTTGCTTTTGAAGGTGGTTCCGCAGAGGATCAGACACTTGATGTGGCAGGTAACTGTGCAGCTGGTACTACACAGGGCTATATCGAGGGCTTCACAGCAGGCCTTGTTGGACATAAGGTTGGTGAGGAAGTAGCTTATGAGGTTACATTCCCTAAGGAGTATGGCAATGCAGATTTGGCAGGCCAGACAGTTGTTTTCACCTTCCAGGTTAATTATATTGCAAAGGCTATTTCATCAGTGGATGATTTGACAGATGATATCGTATCAGAGAAGTTTAGCTATGATACAGTAGATGAATACATTGATTCTTTAAAGGAAGCATATAACACCAAGCTTGAAAGCAATCTTAAGAGCGATACAGAAACAGCAGTATTAAACACACTTAATAACAACTGCAAGGTTTCTAAGGTTCCAGATGATTTACTTCAGGCAAGATTAGATTTAATCCTTGAAATGCAGGATAAACAGTATCAGGCATATGGCACAACCCTTAAGGATTATCTTACATCTATGGGATATGATTATGATGAAGAGGTTGCTAAGATAAAAGCTAATGTTGAGGAATCTACTAAGACAGAGCTTATTTTAGAGGCTATAGCTAAGGCTGAGAATATCCAGGTGGATGAAAGCGCATACAAGGAATTTGTCACTAAGATTTACACACAGATGGGCTATTCCGATGAAACAAGCTTTTATAAAGATTTTTCAGTGCCAGGCTATGGTGGAGAAAAATACTTCAAATTAGCTTATCTTACAGAAAAGGCATCAGATTTTTGTGTAGATAATGCCGTAGTAAACTACACAAGTAAAGTAGCCGAATAGGAAAAGGCTTTATATTTTTTGTATACTGTAGTATAATTTACACTAGATTTTACGCTCTAGGAGCAGATTAAATGTAAAGGAGAAAGAAAATGGAACATATTAAGACACTTAATACTAAGAGATTACAGAATACAGTAAAGGAAGGCGGATGTGGCGAGTGCCAGACATCATGCCAGTCAGCTTGCAAGACATCTTGCACAGTTGGTAACCAGAGCTGTGAGCACAAGAACTAACCTTGTAACAATTATTATTATTTAACCACAAGACCGGTCTCCCTTTTTAGGGTGAACGGTCTATTGTGCGTTTATGAAAGGACTTATTTTTAGTGATACACCAGTTTAAGAACAACGGATACAATGTTGTTATAGATATTAACAGCGGCGCTATTCACGTAGTAGACGATATTACATACGATTACCTTGGACTCTGGCAGGAGCAGGGAGAGGAAGCAGCTACCGCTACCATTAAAGAGAACCACAAAGAGGTTTCATCAGAAGAAATCGATAAGATTCGTTCAGAGATTAATCAGTTAATTGAGGATGGTTCATTATTTACAGAGGATAACTATGAGCCTCGCATTGTAGATTTCACAGCACGCCCTACAGTTGTTAAGGCCCTGTGCTTACATATAACACATGATTGTAACTTGGCCTGCAAGTACTGCTTTGCTGAGGAAGGCGAATACCATACAGGTAAGCGTGAGCTTATGAGTTACGAGGTTGGTAAGCAGGCACTTGATTTCTTAGTTGCTAATTCGGGCAGCAGACGCAACCTTGAGGTTGATTTCTTCGGTGGCGAGCCACTTATGAATTGGCAGGTAGTTAAGGATTTAGTAGCATACGGACGTTCACTTGAAAAGGAACATAACAAAAACTTCCGTTTCACACTTACCACTAACGGTGTACTTCTTAATGACGAAGTTAAGGAATTTGTTAATAAAGAAATGGGTAACGTAGTTCTTAGCTGCGATGGTCGTAAGGAGATACATGACCTTATGCGTCCATTCAGAAAGGGTGCACCTAGCTACGATATCGTAATGCCTAAGTTCAAGGACTTGGCAGAATCACGAAATCAGGATAAATATTACATCAGAGGTACTTTCACTAGAAATAATCTTGATTTTTCAAAGGATGTTTTACATCTTGCAGATGAGGGCTTTAAGCAGATATCTGTTGAGCCTGTAGTTGCTCAGGAGACAGATGATTATGCCCTTCGCGAAGAAGATTTACCAAAGCTTTTTGAAGAGTATGATAATCTTGCAGCAGAGATGATGAGACGCCAGGGCACAGATGAAGATTTCAATTTCTTCCACTTCATGATTGATTTAGAGGGTGGTCCTTGTGTTTACAAGAGATTGTCAGGCTGCGGTTCAGGAACAGAATATTTAGCAGTTACACCTACTGGTGAGCTTTATCCTTGCCATCAGTTTGTTGGTAACACTGATTTCTTGCTTGGCGATGTTTGGAATGGGGTACAGAAAACAGACATCGTTAACGAATTTAAGCATTGTAATGTATATGCTAAGGAAGAATGCAAAAATTGCTTTGCAAGATTCTATTGCAGCGGCGGCTGCGCAGCAAATGCATATAATTTTACAGGAAGCATACTAGGCAACTATCATGTCGGTTGTGAACTTCAGAAAAAGCGTATTGAATGTGCTATAGCACTAAAGGTTCATAAGGCATACTTAGAGGGCTAAGCTTTCACAAAATATAGAATAGGAGAATAAAACAATGAAACGTTTAAAAAAGGGACAGGGTATTGCCTGGCTTGTAGCGTTTGTGTTAATCCTTGGGTTATTAGGATATTACGCAGCTATAGTTATCACAGGCACAATTAAGGAAAACAAAAACAGCTTAAAGCTTGGTTTGGATTTGGATGGCGGCGTTTCCATTACATACGAAGCCGTTGGAAAGACTCCTACAGATGAACAGATGCAGGATACAATCCTTAAGCTTCAGCAGCGTATCGAAAATGATTTGGGCGAAGAAAGCTCAACAACAGAAGCAAATGTATATCGCGTAGGCGATAAGCGTATTACAGTTGAAATCCCTGGTGTTACAGATGCCAATGCACTTCTTGAAGAGCTTGGTACTCCAGGTACACTTTACTTCATTGCTCAGAAGGATAGTGAAGGAAATGAGAACTATTCATATGGCACAGATGAAAGTGGTGCTCCAGGATATGTTCTTAACTACGATATCCAGACACTTATTGATAACGGTTCTGTTATCGCAACTGGTAAGAATGTTAAGAGCTCACAGGCTGGTTCACAGTCAAATCAGACAACAAATGCTACAGAGTATGTAGTTCAGCTTACATTTGATGATGAAGGAACTAAGGCTTTTGCAGACGCTACTAAGGCAGCAGTTGCTTCAGGTGATACAATCGCTATCTACTATGATGGTCAGTTTGTTTCAGTTCCAAAGGTTAACTCAGCTATCACAAATGGTAACTGTGTAATCGAAGGAATGGAAGATTTTGATGCAGCTGAAAAGCTTGCTTCATATATCCGTATCGGTGGCCTTGATATCGAGCTTAAAGAGCTTGAATCTCAGGTAGTTGGTGCGCAGCTTGGTTCTGATGCCCTTCGTACATCACTTATTGCTGCAGGTGTTGGTCTTGTAATTGTAATGGTATTTTTAATTGCAATGTATCTTGTTCCAGGTGTCGTTGCTTCACTTGCACTTGCACTTTACACAGCAATGCTTGTTGGTATTCTAAAGGCATTTGATATTACACTTACACTTCCTGGTATTGCAGGTATGATTCTTTCAATCGGTATGGCGGTTGATGCAAATGTTATTTGCTTCGCTCGTATCCGTGAGGAGATTAAGGCTGGTCGTCCAGTTATTTCAGCAATTGAGACAGGTTTCTCAAAGGCACTTTCAGCTATCTTAGATGGTAATATCACAACACTTATTGCAGCAGCAGTTTTAGGAATACTTGGTTCAGGTACAGTTAAGGGCTTTGCTATTACACTTGCTCTTGGTGTTATCTTATCAATGTTTACAGCACTTGTTATTACTCGTATTCTTATTAATTCATTCTATGCAATTGGTGTTCGTTCACCAAAGGCATACGGTAAGGCTAAGGAGCCTACTAAGTTTGATTTCGTTTCAAAGAAGGCTATCTTTATTACAATTTCAGTTGTAATTATTGCAGCAGGCTTTATCACAATGGGTGTATTCAAGGCTAAGGATGGTGCAGGACTTAACTACTCACTTGAGTTCTTAGGTGGTACATCTACAACAGTTGATTTTGACAAGGCATATTCACTTTCAGAATTAGATGCTGAGGTTGTTCCAGAAATCGCTGATACACTTGGAGTAAGTGAAGGCAGCATCCAGACAACAACAGTTGATGGAAGCAACCAGGCAATCTTTAAGACACGTACTCTTACACTTGATGAGAGAAGCAAGCTTAACGAAATGCTCGAGAACAAGTTCTCTGTTAAGGAAGAGTCAATCACTTCTCAGAGTATTGGTTCTACAATCTCAGGTGAGATGCGTAGCCAGTCTACAATCGCTGTTATTGTTGCAGTACTTTGCATGCTTGTTTATATTTGGTTCAGATTTAAGGATCTTAGATTTGCATCATCAGCAATTATTGCACTTATCCACGATGTACTTGTAGTACTTGCACTTTATGCATTCGCTCGTATTTCTGTAGGTTCTGCATTTATCGCATGTATGCTTACAGTCATCGGTTACTCTGTTAACGATACAATCGTTGTATTTGACCGTATCAGAGAAAACCACAAGGCAATCAGAACAGAGGATGCTGAAAACCTTGCTGAGCTTTGCAACAGCTCATTAGCACAGACATTGTCACGTAGTATTTCTACATCAATTACTACAGCAATCATGGTACTTATGCTTCTTATCCTTGGTGTTTCATCAATCAGAGAATTCGCATTACCACTTCTTGCTGGTGTAATTGCTGGTACATATTCATCTATCTTCATTGCAACACAGCTTTGGTACATCCTTAAGGTTAAGTTTGCAGGGAAGAACTAAGTTTAGATTGGAGATTTAACAAACATGATTGACATTAAGTTTTTACGTGAGAACCCAGATGCAGTAAAAGAAAATATTAAGAAGAAGTTTCAGGAGCACAAGCTTGGCCTCGTTGACGAGGTCATCGAGCTTGATGACAAGAGACGTGCCACACAGCAGCAGGCTGATGACATGCGTTCAGAAATGAACAAGGCATCTAAGCAGATTGGTGCTCTTATGGCTCAGGGTAAAAAGGATGAGGCTGAGGCAGCTAAGGCTGAAGTAGCTGAGCTTAAGCAGAAGATTAAGGAGTTAGAGCCAGTTGAGAAAGAGCTCGCTGATAAGGTTGAGGAAATCATGATGAAGATTCCTAACATTATCGACCCATCTGTTCCAATTGGTCCTGATGATTCTTGCAACGTAGAAATCGAAAAGTTTGGTGAGCCAGTTGTTCCTGATTTCGAGATTCCATATCACACAGATATTATGGAGCGTTTCAATGGTATCGATTTAGATGCAGCTGGTAAGGTTGCAGGTAACGGCTTTTATTACTTAATGGGTGATATTGCTCGTCTTCACTCAGCAGTTATTTCTTATGCACGTGATTTCATGATTGACAGAGGCTTTACATATTGCGTACCTCCTTTCATGATTCGTTCAAACGTAGTTACTGGTGTTATGTCATTTGAAGAAATGGATGCCATGATGTACAAAATCGAAGGTGAAGACCTTTACCTTATCGGTACATCAGAGCACTCTATGATTGGTAAGTTCATCGATACTCTTAATGATGAAGCTAACTTACCTTATACACTTACAAGCTACAGCCCATGCTTTAGAAAAGAAAAGGGTGCACACGGTATTGAAGAGCGTGGCGTTTACCGTATCCACCAGTTCGAAAAGCAGGAGATGATTGTAGTCTGCAAGCCAGAGGATTCAAAGAAGTACTATGATATTCTTTGGAACAACACAGTTGATTTATTTCGCAGCTTAGACATTCCTGTACGTACACTTGAGTGCTGTTCAGGAGACCTTGCAGACCTTAAGGTTAAGTCTTGTGACGTTGAGGCTTGGTCACCACGTCAGAAGAAGTACTTCGAAGTTGGTAGCTGCTCTAACCTTGGCGATGCGCAGGCTCGTCGTCTTAAGATTCGTGTTAAGGCTGAGGACGGTACAAAGTACTTCGCACACACACTTAACAATACAGTTGTTGCTCCACCACGTATGCTCATCGCATTCTTGGAGAACAACCTCCGTGCAGACGGTAGCGTAGCCATCCCTAAGGTTCTCCAGCCTTACATGGGCGGCAAGACCGAACTCGTACCTAGCAAGTAATATAATTCTTGTTAGTGTAACCAGCGGATTAAATGGGGTTTTTACTGTACCTAGAGTTATGCAGTAGAAAAGGAATTTTTATGTCAGTAGTAAGTAGAGAAGATATTAGAAACATTGCAATTATTGCACACGTTGACCATGGTAAAACTACACTTGTAGATGAACTTTTGAAGCAGTCAGGTGTGTTTAGAGAGAACCAAGAGGTTGCAGAGCGTGTCATGGACTCAAATGATATTGAGCGTGAGCGTGGTATTACAATTCTTTCAAAGAATACAGCAGTGTATTATAAGGGCACAAAGATTAACATCATTGATACACCAGGCCATGCCGATTTCGGTGGCGAGGTTGAGCGTGTACTTAAGATGGTTGACGGTGTTGTACTTGTAGTAGATGCTTTTGAGGGTGCAATGCCACAGACTAAGTTCGTTCTTATGAAGGCTCTTGATTTGGATTTACCTGTTATTGTTTGTATCAATAAGATTGATAGACCAGAGGCACGTCCTGATGAAGTTATTGATGAAGTGCTAGAGCTTTTCATGGATCTTGATGCATCTGATGAGCAGCTTGATTGCCCATTCATTTATGCAAGTGCTAAGGAAGGTTTCGCTATCAGAAGCCTTGATGAAGAGCATAAGGATATGACAGCACTCTTTGAGACAATTGTTGATTATATTCCAGCTCCAAAGGGTGACCCAGAGGCTCCAACACAGGTACTTATTTCTACAATCGATTATAATGAGTATGTGGGACGTATCGGTATCGGTAAGGTTGAGAATGGTTCTATTAAGGTTAACCAGGATGCAATCGTTGTTAATGCACATGATGAAAGCAAGAATAATAAAGTTCGTATTTCAAAGCTTTTTGAGTATGATGGTCTTAATAAAGTAGATGTTGAAGAGGCTAATATCGGTTCTATCGTAGCTATTTCCGGTATTTCAGATATTCACATTGGTGATACAATCTGTGCAGTTGATGCACCTAACCCAATTCCTTTCCAGAAGATTTCAGAGCCTACTATTTCAATGAACTTCATTGTAAATGATAGCCCACTTGCTGGACAGGAAGGTAAGTACGTTACATCACGCCATATTCGTGAGCGTCTTATGAAGGAATTAAACACAGATGTCTCTCTTAGAGTAGAGGATACTGATTCACCAGATTCACTTAAGGTTTCAGGTCGTGGTGAGCTTCATCTTTCAGTACTTATCGAGAACATGCGTCGTGAAGGCTTTGAGTTTGCAGTATCAAAGGCAGAGGTTCTTTATCATACAGATGAAAAGGGACGTAAGCTTGAGCCAATGGAGCGCGCTTATGTAGATGTTCCAGATGAATTTACAGGAGCAGTTATTGAGAAGCTTTCACAGCGTAAGGGTGAGCTTCAGAACATGACACCTATTACAGGTGGCTACACAAGAATAGAGTTTAAGATTCCAGCTCGTGGACTTATCGGTTACCGTGGTGAGTTCATGACAGATACAAAGGGTAATGGTATCATCAATACTATTTTCGAAGGCTATGAGCCATACAAGGGAGACATTGCTTATCGTAAGCAGGGTTCACTTATTGCATTCGAATCTGGTGAGGCAGTTACTTATGGTCTTTTCTCAGCACAGGAACGTGGTACATTGTTCATCGGACCAGGCGAGAAGGTTTATTCTGGTATGGTTATCGGACAGAGCTCACGTGCTGAGGATATTGAGCTTAATGTATGTAAGAAGAAGCATCTTACAAATACTCGTTCATCATCAGCAGATGAAGCACTTACACTTGTTCCACCTAGAGTGCTTAGCCTAGAGCAGGCCCTTGATTTTATCGATGTTGATGAGCTTTTGGAGGTAACTCCAGAGTCTCTTAGAATTAGAAAGAGAATTCTTGATCCATTAATGAGAAAGAGAGCTAGCATAAGAAAGTAGGAGAATCATGGAAAAGGGAACTATACAAGTATACTACGGAAACGGACAAGGTAAATCCGCAGCAGCACTTGGAAATGCCATTCGCTTTGCATCACAGGGCAAGAAGTGCATTATAATACAGTTTCTTAAATCAGAGACGAATACAGAATATTTTGAAAAGCTTGAGCCAGAAATCAAGCTTTTCAGATTTGAGCGTTCAAAGGATGGTTTTGAAGACCTTACTGAAGAACAGAAGCAGGAAGAGAAAATCAACATTCTCAATGGCTTGAACTATGCCAAGAAGGTGTTAGGAACAGGAGAATGTGATTTGTTGGTTCTTGACGAAATTCTTGGAGTATTAGATGAAGGCATTGTTGCTGAGGAAGACATTACAGGCGCCCTTGAGGGTAAATCAATTGCAACTAATGTTATCCTTACAGGCCAAAATCTGACAGAAGGGATTTTGAAAACCGCAGATAACGTGTTGAAAATAGAGTCAGAGAAATAATCTCTGGCTCTTGTATTTTATTGTGACTTTTTATAAACTTAGTAAAAACGTAAAGATTTCCGTTTTTCTTATGAAAAATAAAATCTAAGAATGAGGTGAATAAAATGGTTAAAGCAGTTATGCATGGATGTAACGGACACATGGGAAGAGTTATTACAGATTTGTGTAAGGATGATAAAGATATCAAAATCGTTGCAGGCGTTGATAAATACACAGGAGTAGCTAATGACTATCCTGTATTCGAATCAATTGAAAAGGTAGATGTAGATTTCGATGTAATTATAGATTTTTCAAATGTTTCTGCCATAGATGATTTATTAAAATACTGTGAGACTAACAATAAAAATGTGGTACTTTGCACAACAGGTCTTTCAGAGGAAATGCTTGCACATGTTGATTCTGCAAGCAAAAAGTGTGCAGTTCTTCGTTCTGCAAATATGTCGCTTGGAATCAATACTTTGTTTGATTTATGCAAGAAGGCTACTCAGGTTTTTGCAGATGCAGGCTTTGATATTGAAATAGTTGAGAAGCACCATAACCAAAAGTTGGATGCTCCTAGCGGAACTGCTTTAGCACTTGCTGATGCATGTAACGAAGCTTTAGACGAAAAATACGATTATGTATATGGCAGAGCTGACAGAAGAGAAAAGCGTCCTAAGAACGAAATAGGAATCTCAGCTGTAAGAGGCGGTAATATCGTTGGAGAGCATGAGGTAATCTTTGCAGGATTAGACGAAGTTATTACTATCAAGCATACTGCATATTCTAAGGGCGTATTTGCTAAGGGCGCAGTGGAAGCAGCTAAGTACTTAGCTGGTAAGCCTGCAGGATTATATGATATGAAGCAGGTAATAGCCGCTAAATAGATTAATTATAAAGAAGGTGCCGTAAGGCTAATGAGGGTGATATATGTACATTCAGCTTAATTCACAGGTAATATGTTATGAGAAGACCGGCGAGGGGACGCCGGTTATTCTTATACATGGAAATAAGGAAGATCATCATATCTTTGATGAGCTTGTGGAGGTTATGAGTAGGGAACACACAGTGTATGCTATGGATTCAAGAGGCCATGGCCAGAGTGCTACCCCTAAGGAATATCATTACTCAGACATGGCAGATGATGTGATTAATCTTATTGATGCATTGGATATTATTTCGCCAACACTAGTGGGATATTCTGATGGAGGCATTGTGGCACTTTTAGTTGCCATTAGAGCTAGTAATAAGCTTTCTCGTATAGTATGCTGCGGTGCTAACCTTTCACCGGCAGGTATACATCACAAAGATTTGCGGGAAATAAAAAAAGATTATAAAAGAGATAATGACCCACGCACCCTAATGATGCTAGTAGAGCCAGATATAGATACATCAGAATTACAAAGAATTTCTGTACCTGTATTGGTTATCGCTGGAGAAAAGGATTGTATCAAAGAAAGAGAGACAAACAGGATAGCTTCTAACATCAAAAATTCCCAGCTTCTAATATTACCTGGGGAAGATCATTCGAGCTATATAGAACATACTGACAAAATATACAATTATATATACAGATTCTTAGTATAATTAGTGTGATTGATATAATGAAAAAAATGTGGTAAAATTGTTATAAATCTGTGAACGTATTAATTCACACTGATGATATGTAACTTTAAGGAGCTGTAATGACAAGCAATATTAAGAAACAAAAAGATATACTTTTTTCAAAAATCAATACGGTAATGCTTGTGATTGCAGCACTTCTTTTAATCACATGCTATATTACTACCAGAGATAAAACTTCTGCTGGAGAATTTTCCATAATTGACCCTACAACAGTAGCAACATTAGCTGATGGATCAACAGAATACTTTTTGGATACATCAGACTTTGATTATCACTATACAGGCATTTTGTTTTATACAACTCATCACAGAGTTTTAGGCTATAGTAGTGGAAAGCAGATATATTCTTTTACTAAAGATGGCGGAATATGGACAAAATCCACTGGCTCTAAGTTTCATTTTATCGATATAAATGAAAACATGCATTTCGTATCTATAATTGTAAAGCCTGTTTATGATCAGGTGGCAGGACAGAATATTACATTTTATATAGGCAGTTCCTATGGAATGTATAATACAATCCTGCTTGATTCTATGCCTAGATTTTTTATAAGTTTATTGATTGTACTTTTAAGCATGGTAATATTAGCTTATTACGGAATGATGCATAGGAAACAACAACTTTCAAAAGAACTATTGTATTTAGGCTGGTTTTCATTTTTCTGCGGTGTTTGGTCTATTAATGAGACAGATGCTGCCAATTTGGTTTTCCAAAACAGGATACTTAATTCAATAATTCCTTATGTATGCCTAATGTTGGTGATTCCACCATTTATTATGTTTTTTGATAGCTACCTTAATATCTATAGCAAGGTGCTAAGAAAAATAATGATTGGAGCATCAATGCTCCAGTTTGTTGTTCTGACGGCACTGCATTTCTTAAGAATTGCAGAGTATAGGCAGACCCTTGTTGTAATGCAGGTTATGCTTGTGTTAGCTGTATTCTATATGATTATTGGAATGGTTGTGCAATTGATAAACAGACGAATTACTAAGCATATAGAAATTTGCGCAGTAGGTTTAACAGGATTTTTAATTGCAGTTATTGTTGATATAGCTCAGTATTATAAAGCATCAGGTGATGCTGACAGAATTGGCAGATATGTATTTTTCCTTTTCACATTAATCTTAGCAAGAGATATGATAAAGGATGCTAATGAAATCATCGAAAAGGGACGCCAGGTTAAGCAACTGGAGATATTTGCCCTTACTGATAGCATGACTGGGCTTTTTAACAGAAATGCATTCGAAAGTCATGCAAAAAGCGGTGGTAATTTAGAAGGCTTGGTAGCTGTAGTAGCTGATGCAAATGGTCTAAAGCATTGCAATGATACATTTGGCCACGAAGCAGGAGACGAATATATTACTATTGTTGCAGAAATCTTCAATGATGTTTATGGCAAATACGGTAACTGCTATAGAACAGGTGGAGACGAATTCTGCTGTATCATTCCTGCAAATAGAAATGTTAATACAGAACGCCTTAAGAATCTTTTTATGACTAAGATTTACACCGCAAATGTAAATGGTGACCATGAATACAAGATTGGAGTTGCTATTGGAGATGCCACTTATGATTCATCAGTAGATAGTGATTTTAGAGCTCTAGTAAAAAGGGCTGATGCTCACATGTACGAAAACAAAAGGGAATCTAAATCATCTTAATGCACTAGATTTCTAAGCTATTCATCCAATCTACGAGCTCCTGAAGACCATCCTCATTAAATGGCGCAGTCTTAGACTGTTTCAGTTCATCATCAGTGTTTTCAAAGCTGTATGGACCAGGCCAGATAGTGGCCTTGAAGACAGGTTCTTCGGCACCTTCTTCTACAAACTTTTCAATTTTATAGCATTTGTTTTTATCGCTCCCTGTAAAAGAGGGAGCTTTTTTGTAATATCCTATTGATAATAATCTTTTTCGTTCAATCATAATCTATATTTTAAAGAAACTAAAAGACTTTGTCACTAAAGAATGCTAAAATAATAATAAATAATCGAGAATAATTTTAAGAAATGGGGGCATGCATATGGAGAAGGGACGGATTTTTAGAATAACCTGCGGAGCGATGATTGCAATCATAATAGTCATTTTGATTGCCTTGTTTGTCAGCGATGATAATACTGAAGCTGATTTTGCGATTGATATGGATGCACCATATTCAGATACATCTAACTGGATGCAGTATATAGATGATGAGGTATATCTATCACAGATCACAATACCAGGCACCCATGATTCTGCCGCCTCAAATGTAATGCTAGGATACGTTATGAGATGCCAGGACAATGATATAATTACTCAGCTGGAAGACGGCTACAGATACCTGGATTTAAGAGTAGCAATAGACGATACAAAAAGCGATGGAAAGCTAAAGCTGGTTCATAATTTTGCCAACTGCCACAAGGATGGCAATCTATTTTCAGATTATCTTTATTTCGATGATGTAACTAAGGATTTATACACATTCTTACAGCAACATCCAACAGAAACAGTAATAGTTAATATTAAGATAGAAGACGATAATCATTCTGTCAGTGACATCCAAAAGCTTCTACAAAAGGAACTCAAATCTAACAAAGACTACTGGTACACCCAAGATGAAATTCCAACACTTGCAGAGGCAAGAGGCCGAGCTGTTTTAATGACTAGGTTTGAGGATGAAATGGGCAGTGGCATTACCGGACTTAACATGAGCTGGGCTGAGCAGGACAATAGAATACCTTCTGACATCCCTTATGAGCTATATGTATACGACAATTGCAGACTATGGGTTCAGGATCGATACAAATATTCTGTAGAGGATAAATACAACGCTGTTGTAGATGGCTTAGAAAATTGCGAAGCTGATGAAAACACCTGGTTTTTTAATTTTACAAGTACCAGCGGTGATGGTAAAATAGGTCATCCAAGGGGTTATGCCAAGACACTAAATGAATTACTAATGGAATATAAACTTAAGCCAGAAACCAGCTATGGAATAATAATCGTAGATTTTGGTAATGCCAATCTGGCAAGACATATTTATTACACAAATTATCGCTAGAATATAAAAAAACAAGGAGGACAGCATATATGGAGAGACAAGAAGAGCAGGAGATTAATCCAATCCTTTTAGAGTTTTTAGACACCGACTCCTTTGAGGAAAAATACAAAATTCTGGTGGCAACACCTGTAATGGATTTTGATAATCTATTAATTGACAATATGGCTTCATCCATCGATGTGGTAATTGAAGACGGAGACATTGATACAAGAGTACAGGATTTAAAGGTTTGTGTCAGAACAAGAGCTAAATACGAAACCACACGTTTTCGCAGATAGTATTGAAACCTATCAAGCAGTCTAGTTTATCTAGGCTGCTTTTTTCGATATTCACGGACATACATATTATAGTATCTGTGGATTTAGCCGCCTCCCGCCATGCCCCACTCCCAAGGCCAGCATAAAAATACTAGAGATGTGTCCGCCTTATGCATTAGACAGTGCCACTTGCTCATTGCATCATTGGAGAAGAATTGCTGATTTTCTTAATGCCACAAGCGAGCATACATCACGTGTCCTTTCACGGCTTTGACTATTCGAAGCAACTGTATGTATCTCACAGACACTTGGTAGGTTACATAATAGCAGGAGTGGCAATATTAGTATTAATTGCATTCATATTCCATTCGCTAAGAAAAATTAAAAGCAGTTTTTGGATGTTTTTGTACCGGCTTCAAGCTCAGTCCTTTTCGCTATCAGCCTTGGGCTGCCGTCCGTGGCAGCCCATACCAAAACATTCAAAAACTGCTTTAAGATTTTTCTAAGCTCATTCCAAAATCATGCAATTAATACTAATATTGCCACTCCTGCTATTGCTATATGTTGAGTGTGTCTGTGAGATACATACAGTTGCGACAGAATTGTCAAACCTTGAAAGAACACGTGTAATAAAGAATGCGAGTTGTGGCATTTAGAAAATCAGTAATTCTTCGACGGTGCAATGAGCAAGTGGCACTGTCTAATGCATAAGGCGGACACAGTAAGATAAGCTATGCTGGCCTTGGGAGTGGGGCGTGGCGGGAGGCGGCTAAATTCACAGCCTGAAATTTGTGTATGTCAGTGAAGGGGATACGAGTTTTTGTTAAAAAATGAGACAAAAATTAACAAAGGGGTAAATTGTAACACTTAATACACAATATAATGTTAAAATTCAGACAATGCATGGAGTACGTGCTGTATATTGCGATGGAGGATGCTATGGCAAAACAAGTAAAAGAGAAAAAGGAAAAAGTAAGGAAGATTAAGGATAAGCTTCTATTACTAATCATTCCAGCGGTTATTGTTATGATAATTGTGCTGGTAGTGATATCTTCTATGCTGTCTAAAAATAGTATGCAGGAGATGGCACAGGCTAACCTGGAAAGTTCTATTGGAAATCAGGCAGATAACATTAGTTCGTGGCTAAGTGAAAACTTAGAGAATTTTGCCGCAGTCAAAAAGGGAATTGAAGGTATGCAGCCTGATGACGAGGTTTTGGTACAGTACCTGACTTCTTATGTGGGTTCTAATACTAATTCTCCTAATGGTGTATATGTGGCTTCTAATACCGGGGCAGTTTTCTGTGGAAATGGCGCAGATATTTCTATATCTAATCCAACAGAGCAGCAATGGTTTAAGGAAGGCCTGTCACGTGTAAATATGGCCTATGGCAGACCATATAAAAATGCTGATGGTCAGTATGTAATTTCTGCATCGGGAATTATTAAAAGCAATGGTGATGATATAAGGGTTGCAGCAGCAGATGTTACCTTGGATCAGATTACTATCATCGTTAATTCTGGTGTAAAGATGAAAAATGCCAGCTCATTTTTGGTGGATACAGATGATATGATGATTCTTGCCCACAGAGATGATAGCCTGGTATCAACCACAATTAGTGATAGCAGTAATGATCCTATTATCAAGGGTGCATATAAGAAGATTTCAGCAGGTGATTATACAACTGAGGAAATCAGCGGATATACAGTAGCGTTTAGTGAAATATCAGGAACAAACTGGGTGCTTGTTTCTTATATTGCTGATAGCATTATTCTTGCGGATATACAAAAGCTTGGCCTTATTCTTTTTGGTGTTGGTGCCATTGCAGTTGTATTGATTACTATTATGATTAGCGTAATCATAGGACGTGTTGTAAGACCAATCGCATCTATTACCCAGAATATTTCAGCAATGAGCGATGGTGATTTTACTATCGAGGTTGCTAAGGAATCTAACGACGAAATCGGTGTTATGGGCGAACAGGTTGGAAGGTTCGTTGTGCTTATGCGTAAGATGCTTTCAAGCATCAGTGATGAATCTGATAAGCTAAAGCTGGAATCTGATAACAGCGATAGAGTAAGTAAGGATATGTTTGATGCATCTCAGTCACAGGAAAATGCAATGGTTAATCTGAAGAATACAGTTGATGAGCTAGCCCTTGCAGTTAATGAGATTGCAGAAAATGCGACTACTCTTGCTATGGTTGTTTCTGATACAAGAGAGAATTCTAACCAGGCTAATGAAAGCATGAAGGAAACTGTTGAAATCAGTAAGCAGGGACGTGCTGATATGGAGCAGCTTTCAATTGCCATGGAAGGAATCAAAAACAGCAACGATGCCTTGGTTGATTCTATTAACCAGGTTGGTAAGGCATCTGAAGAGATTACAAAGATTGTTGGACTTATTGCAGAGATTGCCGATGAGACAAATCTTCTTTCACTTAATGCATCTATTGAGGCAGCCCGTGCTGGTGAGGCAGGAAAGGGCTTTGCGGTAGTTGCTACAGAGATTGGTAAGCTGGCTCAGACATCAGCGGATAGTGCCGATAATATTGCAAGTCTTATCAATGATGTAGGCAAGGCCATTGATTCTGTTGTTGCCCAGGCGGAGAACAGCGCAAGAAATATTGAAGCTAACAGCGAATTAATTGGTACGGCAGTTGAAACATTTGATAAGATTTATAAGAATATTGAAAAGTCAAACGAGCTTCTTGATTTGATGATACAGGATGTACAGAAGGTTGATGAGGTATCTACTAACGTAGCTGCTATTTCTGAGGAGCAGGCGGCTAGTGCAGATGAAATCCTTGAGACCTCTAAGCACATGGTAGAACAGGCTCAGTCCATTACCGCAAGCAGTCAGGATGTGGCGGACAACTCTCACGAGCTGGCAAATACATCCCAGACTCTTACAGATTATGTACAGCAGTTTAAGATTGTGAAGGAGGACGATTATGAGAGCTAATAACAAAATGAAAAAGCTGGTAGTGCTTCTTTTGACAATCGTTATGGCAACAGGCCTGATGCTAACAGGCTGCGGTAGCAGCAGTGGCGGTGGTTCTGGCTCTGGCAAGGGTGTTAAGGTATTCTATACAGCACCACCAGATGATGATTTTAAGCTTTTGTTAAAAGAATCTCTTCAGGAGAATGCTGCAACAGAGGGGGTTACATTTGACATTGGAGAAGGCTGCAATACAGTTAATGACCAGGTAAATCAGATAAAGGAAGCTGTAAGTAGCGGATATAATGCAATTATTTGTCTGCCAGTTGATAGAAGTACTGCACTTCAGCTTGAGGTTGCAGCAGGCGATGTTCCTATTATCTATGTAAATGGTGCACCTGATAAGGAATTCCTGGAGAAGGATAAATATATGGTAGTCAGCAGCTACGAGCAGGATGCAGGCACCTATCAGGCTGAATATGTATGGAATGCCCTTGGTAAACCAAGTAGCATAAATGTCGTAATGCTCCGTGGTCCACTGACACATAACGCTGCCATTGCACGTTCCGTATCAGTGTACAAATACTTTAAAGAAAACGGAGTTCAGGTGAATACTGTATTTGATGATAGTGCGGAATGGGATGAAAATAAAGCAAAGGATATGATGGCTATTGTTGAGAAGACAAAGCAGCCATTTGATGCAGTGTTCTGTAACAATGATTCCATGGCAGTTGGCGCAGCAGATTACTTGGCAAGCCACGGCTACGACCTAAGCAAAATCCCTGTAGTAGGTGTTGATGCCACAGTAGGTGGATGCCAGTCAATTGTAGATGGCAAGATGCAGTTTACAGTATACCAGTCAGCCTCAGGCCAAGGCGCTATGGCTATCAAATGCGTAAAAGCCCTTGTAACCAAAGGCACCGCTGCCGGCCTTGAAGGCCTCACTGATGACGGTATCTATATCTGGGTTCCATTCGAAAAGGTTGACGCATCTAACGCGAAGGATTATATGTAAGTCATAGATGAGCTTGTTTCGGACTAGATTACTAATATGTTTTGTATAATTGGACAGTTTTTTCGGTAATTTACATAAAAAAAAGAAATTGCATTTTGTAATTTCTTTTTTTTATGTATAATGATGACGTGTTGTTTATGTTTATCTTTAGTGATTAGGAGGAAATTATTATGGCTATTGATCTTAAACAATACAGAGACATTCCACATGGCGATATGCCAGGTGACAAGGTAGAAATAGGAGAGGAACACGTTAAGAAGGCGAATGTAATCATGGACTCACTTATGGGTCAGCTTGATGAAGTTCTTGCTAAGGATGGCAAAGCAGTCATCGCAGTTTGTGGCGGTTCGGGAGTAGGTAAGTCTGAGACCGCATCTCTTATCAGCTACATGCTGAATGAAAAGGGCATTGGTGCTTACACCATGTCTGGAGACAACTATCCTAGACGTATTCCAATGTACAACGATGCAGAGCGACTTCGCATTTTCCGCACCGAAGGTGTGAGAAACTTAGTTAAGTCTGGCGAAGGAAGCATGGAGCATTTTGAAATCTTGCGTAAATGGCAGGATGAGGAGACTGATGCTGACAAGGCTCATGTAAGTGAGTGCCCATGGGCGCAGGCTTATATTGATGGCGGTCGCAAGGGTCTTACTGGTTACCTTGGCACTAAGAACGAAATTGATTTCGATGAAGTGTCTAGTATTGTAAAGGCTTTCAAGTCTGGCCAGAATAAAATCTACCTTAAGAGAATGGGTAGAACTAACTCTGAACTTTGGTATGAACAGATTGATTTTACGAACGTTAAAGTTCTAGTTATCGAATGGACACATGGTAACAGCGACAATTACGAAGGTGTGGATATTCCAATCCTTCTCAACAGTACACCAGAGGAAACTCTAGCTCATCGTAAAGCTAGAAACCGCGATGGCAAAACTGATAGCGCATTCACCATGCTTGTTCTAGAGATTGAGCAAAACCTTTTAAAATCACAGGCCCACAAAGCAAAAATTATTCTTTCTAAAGCAGGTGAACTCCTAACGTACGCCCAGTACGAGGAGTTAATGAAATAACGTAAAGTTTTAGTAATTAGATGAGCTTGTAGGTAACAAGGTATTATATTACTAAAATGAGACGTTCTGTCGAATGTAGTAATATAATTCTTGTTACCGTAACAAGCGGACTTTAATGGAGGAATAAAATGAACGGTCCTATGTTAAATGCCTACCCAGATTCTATGGGCGGCACACTTGATGATATTGTAAAGGTTTTGAGCAAGGAAGATTTAAAGGATGTCTTCGAGTCATTCTATATCTTGCCTAGCATTTTTAATACAGATTTAGATAGAGGCTTCTCGGTTATCGATTACGGCATCAATGAAGAATTGGGTAGCCGCAAGGCAATCGAGGATATCAAGGCTATGGACATTGATCTTAAGCTTGATTTCATCCTCAATCATGCATCTGTATTGTCAAAGGAGTTCCAGGATATTATTAAGAACGGTGAGAATTCCAAGTATAAGGATTTCTTCATCAACTGGAACAAATTCTGGGAAGGCTGCGGCGAAATGACAGAGGCTGGTTATATTCAGCCTGAGGAGAAATATATCAAGGATATGTTCTTCAGAAAGCCAGGCTTACCAATTCTTATGGTTCGTTTCCCAGATGGAAGAAATGTCCCATATTGGAATACATTCTACCAGGAGGTTCGTTATAAGAAGCTTGAGGCTGAGGACCTTATGGAGAAGATGGACATCCAGTACGTGGCAGCATCTAGATTGGCAGACTGTGTTAACACTCAGATTGCTGAGGGTAAGGCAGTGGCTGATTTAGAGCTTGGTAAATATGAAGGCTACCGTGATGCTGTAGTTGATTTATTGGAGAGCAGCCGTAGATATTTAGGTCAGATGGATTTAAATATTAAGTCTCCACTTGTTTGGGAGTTCTACGAGAACACTCTTAAGACACTTGCATCATACGGAGCTAAAATCGTCAGATTGGATGCATTTGCTTATGCACCAAAGGAGCCAGGCGAGAAGAACTTCTTGAACGACCCAGGTACATGGGATTTACTTCAGAAGGTTCGAGAGCTTGCAGATAAAAATGGAGTCACACTCCTTCCAGAGATTCATGCAAGCTACGGTGAGAAGATTTACGAGCTTGTAGCAAGCAAAGGCTACATGACATACGATTTCTTCCTTCCAGGCTTACTTATTCATGCAATCGAAAATCATGATAGCTCACTTCTTGTTAATTGGGCTAAGGAATTGATTGAAAAGGATATTAAGGTGGTTAACATGCTTGGTTGCCACGATGGTATTCCTCTTTTGGATTTGAAGGGACTATTGCCTGAGTCTGAGATTCAAAAGCTTATCGATACTTTGGTTGCACGTGGCGGATTCGTTAAGGATCTTCACGGAGCCAAGAACATGTACTATCAGGTTAATGCTACATACTATAGCGCACTTGGCGAGGATGATAAGAAGATGCTCTTTGCCAGAGCAATTCAGATGTTCATGCCAGGTAAGCCACAGGTATGGTATCTTGATTTGTTTGCAGGAAAGAATGACCACGAAGCTGTTAAGCGAGCTGGAGCAGGTGGACATAAGGAAATCAACAGAACCAATCTTTCACTTGACCAAATCGAAGCAGACCTTAATAAGGACGTAGTAAAGAAGCAGATTGAACTTCTTCGCCTTAGAAAGACTCATCCTGCATTTGGATTTGACAGTGAATTATCTATTAATACCGAAGGTTCAGTTACATCCTTTACATGGACTAAGGGAGCTGATACCATCACTCTTAAGGCTGATTTTGAAAGCCTTGAATACGAGATTATTTAATCAAATAAGATAGCCTTCCCCTTGAGGGGAAGGTGGCCAAAGGCCGGATGAGGTGTAATTAACTGTAGAACACCTCATCAGTTACCTGCGGTGACGGCTTCCCCTTGAGGGGAAGCCTTTTTATTTTTTGTAATTTTATTTCAACGGATTCCCAAATATCATTTCAGAATTATGGTAGCGGCGGTCGTTTGTTACATCATTCCCAAACCAATCTGGGGCAGTGAATGCATCGGCTTCCTCCACAGTAGGAAATTCCACCTCAGCCATAATCAGCCCATCCATGTGACCAGCAAATACATCTAATTCGATAGTATATGGGTCAAGAGGGATCAGGTATCGGCGCTTGGTAATAAGATAGCCATCAATCTTTTCAGCCAGATGGTTGTAAGCATCTTCAGTAAGCTCAGCCTCTATCTCTTCATGGGCAAGCAAACCGCTGCCCTTGTAAGTAAGGATGTACTTGTCACTCTTTTTTCGGATTCTAACAACAGGGTGAGTGCAAAGGTATCCCTGCTCAATTTCTACATAATCATATTTCCCCAAATCGGGTAATTCTTTTATTAAAAATTTTCTTTCTATTTCCATGGTATACCTCCAAATCTATCGTAACATAGCTATGAATTATATAAATGTCTTGAAATGAATGAGATTTTAGGGTAAAATCATGTATACAAGTGTGGCAATTTGCCAAATGATTTAGGTTAGAAGGCTCAGAGGAGTCATTAAAGGAGGATTTTATAATGATTACAGCCGGTGATTTTAGAAACGGTATGACAATCGAGATGGACAATCAGGTTTATCAGGTTATCGAATTCCAGCACGTAAAGCCAGGTAAGGGTGCAGCTTTCGTTCGTACAAAGCTTAAGAACATCAAGAACGGTGGTGTTACAGAAACATCTTTCCGTCCTACAGAGAAGTTCCCAGCAGCTCGTATCGATCGTAAGGATATGCAGTACCTCTACAATGATGGTGAGCTTTACAACTTCATGGATGTTGAGACATACGATCAGGTAGCTCTTACAGCTGATCAGATTGGTGATGCTCTTAAGTTTGTTAAGGAGAACGAAATCGTTAAGATGCTTTCACACAACGGTTCTATCTTCTCAGTTGAGCCACCTATGTTCGTAGAACTTCAGATTACAGATACAGAGCCAGGTTTCAAGGGTGATACAGCTACAGGTGCTACAAAGCCAGCTACTGTTGAGACAGGCGCAGTTGTTTACGTTCCACTTTTTGTTGAGAACGGCGAAACAATCAAGATTGATACAAGAACAGGAGAGTACTTATCAAGAGTTTAGTATGGATTACAGAGAATACCCACTTTCAGAGCTTTTAAAAAACAGAAAAATATTTGCTGTCTTTGATGAAGAGTTTCAAAAGGGCACTTGGCTTGACGCTACAGCATTGCTTGGTAGCGAAAGCACTATTAACCAGCTGTACCGTGATGGCACAGTTCCTAAGGAAACCCTTGATAAGATTGTGGAACGTCTCTCTAAATAAGTACGATTACTAAGGGATATCACTTCGTGTGATATCTCTTTTTTTTACATCTTGATTTACGACAACTATTGAAAATTGGGGGTATAGAGGGATAGAATAAGGGTAGTTAAAGTTGTATTGGGGGGTGAATTTTATGTTCAGTTTTATGATTTGTTTGGTTGTTCTTATCGCAGGGTATTTCACCTACGGAAAGCTGGTAGACAAGATATATGGTCCAGATGATAGGCCCACTCCTGCCGTAAGGATAAACGACGGGGTAGATTTTGTAGTAATGCCTAGATGGAAGCTATTCTTGATTCAGCTTCTTAATATAGCAGGACTTGGACCTATATACGGCGCCTTGGCAGGTGCACAGTGGGGGACTAGCGTGTTCCTTTGGATTACACTTGGAACTATATTTGCTGGTGGTGTGCATGATTTTTCCGTAGGCTTTATGAGCATGCGCCACGATGGAGCCAGTGTATCAGAGCTTACAGGCATGTACCTTGGCAAGGTTATGAAGAATATAATGCGCGTCTTTAGTGTTGTCCTGCTTGTGATGATTGGTACGGTTTTTGCTGTAGGACCCGCAGGATTAATTTCTCTTTTGATAGGTAACCAGGGCGGTACTGGTTTAATAGCTAACACATATTTTTGGTTGGCAATCGTTTTAATCTATTATTTCATTGCAACATTTATTCCAATTGATAAGGTTATAGGAAAGTTTTACCCAGTGTTTGGCGTATGCCTAATAGTTATGGCAATTGGCGTGGCTGTAGGTATTTTTACTCACGGATATACTATCCCTGAAATAGAATTAGCAAATCTTCATCCTGATAAAACACCAATCTGGCCAATGATGTTTGTGTCAGTTGCATGTGGTGCCATCTCAGGCTTCCATGCTACCCAATCACCGCTGATGGCCAGGTGCTGCAAGTCAGAAAAGGAAAGTCACATGGTGTTTTATGGAGCTATGGTAAGTGAGGGAATCATCGCACTTATTTGGGCGGCAGCAGGAAGTGCTGTCTACGAAAGAACAGGGGGATTAACCACAGGCCTTACTGAAATCCTTGCCAGTGGGCAATCTGCCTGCGTATATGATATCTGCACCAAGACAATGGGTGGAGTAGGAATAGTTCTTGCAATGCTTGGTGTAATTGCATGTCCTATTACATCAGGCGATACAGCCTTTCGTTCAGCAAGGCTTGTTATTGCAGACTGGTTCAACATCAATCAGAAATCCTATAAAAACCGCTTGCTTATTTGTATCCCATTGCTGGGCGCTGGCGCTTTAATCAGCCAGCTTAATTACAATGTTGTATGGAGATATTTCAGCTGGTCTAACCAGACCCTTGCCATGATAGCACTGTGGACAGCATCCATGTATCTATACAAGAATGGCAAAAACTACTGGCTCACAACAATCCCTGCCACATTCATGTCCGCAGTATCTGTCACCTATTTCTTCTGTGCACCAGAGTGCCTGAACCTTTCCACAGCTATTGCGTATCCAGTAGGAATAGTTGCAGCAGTGGTATTCTTAGGGGTGTTCTTGAAGAAGAGCTTAGGGGGTAAATAATTTAAAATTGATTATATGACTCCTTTGGGGTATATTGAAAAGTGATAAATGACATCTACAAGATGTCATTTGCTTTATCAAGATTGACATCTTGTAGATGTCACAACCTCAAGGAGTGTTAATATCAATGCTAATAAATTATCGAGAATATCCCACTAATAATGTATTAAAGAAACTTCTAAAGGATAATACTACAGGAAAAAATATTATCTTTGCTACAGATATATATACTGGTAATCCTAAAGATGAGATAACAGAGAAATATATTCTCTCAAATAGCAAAGAATACGAAATTTGTCCTCGTGTGGAGAAAGCTCTAAATGTACAAAGTGACCGTACCAGGAAGAAAGCGGAAGTTTTTACCCCTTCATGGATTTGTAATAAAATGAATAATCACTGTGATGCAGAATGGTTTGGTCGTGAAAATGTATTTAACATAGAGAATGGTGAAAAATGGACTCCCACAGTCGGTAAAATAGACTTTCCATCAGAAAAAGATTGGAGGGACTACGTTAAATCCAAGAGATTAGAAATTACTTGCGGGGAAGCTCCTTATATAGTATCCAGATATGATGCAGCTACAGGCGAGATAATACCTATTGAAAAGCGCATTGGTATTTTGGATCGAAAGCTTAGGGTTATAAAGGAAAATACTAATGATGAAAAAGACTGGTTGAAATGGACTTATGAAGCTTTCAAAAGTGTGTATGGCTATGAATTCCAAGGGGATAATCTGTTAATCGCTAGAATCAATCTACTTACAACCTTTGTTGATTATATGCTGGATAAATTGGAAAGACAGCCAGCAGCCAAAGAGTTAAATGAGATTACTAAGATTATAGTATGGAATTTTTGGCAAATGGATGGGATTACAGGCACAGTACCATTTGGTAAACCAGCAGAAGAATTTCATCAAATGAGTTTTTTTGATTATGAGCAAGGCATAAATGATACAGAGCCAGAGCAGGTTGATTGCAAGATATATGACTGGACAGAAAAAACAGTGATAACTTATAAGAGTATTAGGGGGTAATTTTGTTAATAGATATTTTAGTAATGAAATAATTATGCTAAAATATACATAAAGGAGTGAGATTATGCCAGAATTAAGTCGATTTGCAGGAATGGTAATATATATGTTGTTTTACGATGTAGGACAACATAATAAGCCACATGTTCATGTGTACTATGGTGATTATGAGGCTGTAATTGGAATAGATGGAGAGTTATTGGCAGGTTCATTACCAAGGAAACAATTAAAGATTGTAATAGGGTGGTTAGCTTTTCATGAAGAAGAGGCATACACGGCATGGAATTTAGCCGTGAGAGGTGAGCATTTTGAAAAGATTCCACCAATGGATTGAGGAAAATGATATGTATGTTATTGGCGATGTTTGTTATGCAAGCAGATTTGAAGAAGGAATAAAGATTACTGAAGTAAAACCACTGAAAGGAATGATGCTTTTGGTGACATTTTCAACTGGTGAAAAAAGGCTTTTTGATGTCACAAGACTTACTGGTGGTGCTTTCGAACCATTGAAAAATGAGAATGTTTTTATGCATCCTACTTTGTTTCATGGGGTAATTAGTTGGAATAATGGTGAAATCGACATAGCACCTGAAACAGTTTACAAGGAAAGTTATGAATACAATGAACAATTAGTTATATAAGATAGAAACGTCTTCCAGTTATTGGAGGACGTTTTTTTTAGAAATATTTGGTGTTAATTATCTAGATTCAAGGGATGCCTGTCACACATGGAATGAGTTTGGGGAATTTGCTAGGAGTTTAGTGACAGTATTTATGACACGAAGCGATGGTTCTGTCACAAGCATAACGAATTTATGGCATTTGTAATGAATGATGTGACAGGATTTTGAATATTTGAGATTAATCCTGTCACAAGTACAGCGATTTTATAGGATTTTCGAAGAGGCTTGTGACAGAATTCTGAAAAATAGGGATTAATCCTGTCACAGGAGCAACGATTATAATGGGTTTCTAACAATTATTGTGACAGAGATTTGTGATTTAGAAATGGTTTCTGTCGCTTAATAGCATCTATTTAAGTAAATCAAGTATGCCGCAGTGAAGAGCTTTAGCTAAATACTGCAATTCAATATCTGTAACAAATCTTTTCCCACATTCTATACGCTGGATAGCGTTTTTATCGACATCGAGGCCGAGTCTTTGGAGTTCTTCAGCTAATCCATTCTGAGAAAATCTTAATTCAATTCTTTTGTTGTGTACGTTATAACCGCAAATATTATTTCTGCCGTCAGCAGCTTTGTTTCCAAACATTTTGACATTCTCCTTTAATCGATTTGACATTCAGTGATTGTCACAATATACATTTTGCGGTATATTGAGTAATAGGATGACATTTATAGGATGATTTATTGGCATTCTATGAATGTCTTATTGTCAATTGAAAATGACATCTAGTGAATGTCATGACTTGGGCGAGCCCGGGCTTTTTTATTGACTACGATGACATCTACAGAATGTCAAATACATATTACGAGGGGAATGTAAAAATGAAGTTTGATTTTGCGATTGGTAATCCACCATATCAAGAATCTAATGATGTAAACAACAGGGCAGAGCCTATTTATCCACTTTTTTATGATTCTGCTGAATCAGTGGCTGACAAATATATGTTAATTTCACCTGCTCGATTTTTATTTAATGCTGGCTTGACTTCAAAAGAATGGAATCAAAAGATGCTATCTGATGAACATCTAAAAGTGGAATATTACAATCAAAACTCGGCTGAGGTATTCTCTAATACTGATATAAAAGGTGGAGTTGCAGTTATGTATCGAGATTCTAAAAAAGATTTTGGAGCTATAGAACAGTTTGTGGCTGATGATAGATTGCGAAGGGTAATAAAACACTTTCCTAAAAATACAAATAATCTGCCTTCGATTATGTTTGGTGGGAGATCAGATTTGAAATTCAATGATAAGTTTTTAGAAGCATATCCGCAATCAAAAGAAGACAGACTAAAAGCAATACAAGAAAAGCATCCAACAGTTAAGCAATTGGGACCAAATGAGGAATATGAATTAAAGTCACCTACACTAGATATTTTAAGCTATGCTTTTTGGGATAATAAACCAGATGATGGCGAATATTATAGAATACTTGGATTAGTTAATGGAAAGAGAGAATATAAATATATAAATAAAGTCTATATGACTCCAAGATATCCAGAACATAACAATATTGATAAGTGGAAAGTATTTATACCAAAGGCAAGTGGAAATGGTCAATTTGGTGAAACAATAAGTGCACCTGTTGTATCAGCACCTGGAGAATCTTCAACACCAACATTTATTAGTATAGGTGCATTTGATACAGAAACAGAAGCTATTAATGTTATTAAATATATTAGGACTAAAACTGCTAGAACATTATTGAGTGTATTGAAAATTACGCAAGATATAGTACCTTCAAAATGGGCGTACGTCCCACTCCAAGACTTCACATCATCCTCAGATATCGATTGGTCTAAGTCTATACCAGAGATTGACCAGCAGCTATATCGTAAATACGGATTAACAGAAGAAGAAATCGAATTTATCGAAACACATGTAAAACCGATGGAATAAACATTTTGTTTTATATGAATTACGAGGAGAAGATTATATGATTACACCAAAAATCAAATCAACCATCCAGGTTGTTCCAATGATATATGCCTATACCACCCCAGAGGTCGTTCGTCATAATGGGTGGACCAAGATAGGATATACAGAGCAGGATGTAATTACAAGAATAGAGCAACAAACTCATACGGCTGATATTGAATACAATTTAGAATGGCAAGGGCGAGCAGTATTTGATGATGGCACAGAGGAAAGATTTACTGATAAGGATTTTCATGCTTACCTAAGGAAAGACGGTGTTGAACAGGAGAAAGGTAAGAATAATGAATGGTTTAAAATAACTGGTCCAGATTCAAATGATAAATTTAATGTCTTTAGGAAAAATCATGGAATTCTTAAAACCGTAAATGCGATAATTCCATATCAGCTTCGTCCAGAGCAACAGGAGGCAGTACGTCTTACAAAAGAATATCACGATTCCAATACTGAGGGTGAATTCTTATGGAATGCCAAGCCTCGTTTTGGAAAAACATTAGCGGTATACGATTTTTGTAAGCAGGTTAATGCATCTACTGTATTAATCGTAACAAATAGACCAGCAATAGCTAACTCATGGTATTCAGATTATATGAAATTCATGGGTACAGAGTCAGGCTTCTATTTTGTTAGCGAGGTTGAAGCACTTAAGGGGAGACCAGGCGTATTATCAAGAAAAGAATATACTAAAGCTTCTTTAGATGATGGAAAGGGATGCATAGAATTTGTGAGCCTTCAGGATATGAAAGGTTCAATATATTTTGGTGGTCAGTATGATAAGCTTGCTGAAATAAGTAAATCAAAGGGGATGGTATGGGATGTTCTTGTAGTAGATGAAGCCCATGAAGGTGTAGACACATATAAGACTGATGTGGCTTTTGACCAGATTAATAGAAAGTTTACATTGCATCTATCAGGTACTCCATTTAAGGCTCTTGCCAATAATAAATTTGATGAGTCAGCGATTTATAATTACACGTATGCAGATGAGCAAAAGCGAAAAAGAGATTGGAATTTGGCTGATGAACATGAAAATCCATATAGTAACTTGCCAAAGCTTAATCTATATACTTATCAGATGAGTGAAATCATCAAGGACGAATTGTCTCAGGGCATTGAAATTCAGGGAGAGACTGTTGAGTATGCATTTGATTTGAACGAGTTCTTTAGCACCAATAATGGGAAATTTGTGCACGATAGTTCAGTAGATAAATTCCTGGACGCGCTGACAGTACAAAAGAAATTTCCGTTTTCTACACCTGAATTAAGAGATGAGCTAAAGCATACATTCTGGCTGCTTGATAGAGTAGATAGTGCTAGATGCCTTGCAAAGAAATTAAAAGAACATCCAGTGTTTGCAGAATATGAAATTATACTTGCAGCAGGTGATGGCAAAATAGATGACGATGATGAAAATGAAAAATCCTATGATAAGGTAAAAGCTGCAATCGAAAAGTATGAAAAAACAATAACATTATCAGTTGGGCAACTTACAACAGGAATTACCATACCTGAGTGGACTGCTGTGTTAATGCTTTCTAATGTTAAATCACCTGCTTTATATATGCAGGCTGCTTTTCGTGCGCAGAATCCATATCTGTTTAATGAAGATGGGGTATTCAAGCGCAAAGAAAACGCTTATGTATTTGATTTTGACCCAGCAAGAACTTTAGTAATATTTGAAGAGTTTGCTAATGATTTATCTATCTATACAAGTGCAGGCCGTGGAGACATTGAAGCGAGAAAAGAGAATATTAGGGAGCTTTTAAATTTCTTTCCAGTTATTGGAGAGGATGAAGATGGCGAGCTTGTAGAACTGGATGCAGAAGCTGTACTCACTATTCCTAGAAAGATAAAATCTGTTGAAGTTGTACGACGTGGATTTATGAGTAACTTTCTTTTTCAGAATATCGGTAATGTCTTTTCTGCTCCAAGGGAAGTTATGGATATCATAGAGCAGTTTACAGCAGTTTCTGAACCTAAGACTAATGTAAAGCTTACAGAAGAAGTTAAAAAGGACTTATCACTAGATGAAAATGGAGAAGTTCAGCTATCAGATGAGTATGTAATTGGATTATCTAAAGACATATTTGGTGAGAAGCGTGTTGCAGTAAAAGAAGTAGATGACATTATTGAAACATGTATTGATGAAAACATTGCAACAGATAATGACAGAAATAAAAAAATGGCGAAAGTCATAAAAGATTATGCCAAAAATGTTATCGTAAATGCGATAGTAGAAGACACCAAAGATAATTATGGAGATACTCTCAGAAAATCTGATGAAAAACAGTTGTCGGCAAAGCTAATTGCTGATGTAGATAGGATAGTAGAAAAGGCAGTCTCTAACTATACTATAGAAGAAAATCTTATTGAACATGACCGCATGGAGGCAATGCAAACAAGAAATGAGACTGGCAGAAGTACAGATGAAATCGAAAAAGAATTTGCTGCAAAGAAGCAGGAGGCTCAAGAAAAGTTCAAGACAGGTTTGTCACAGGTTATGGAACAATTTGAGGATGATTCTAGAATAGAGACAACCAAAACTATAGAGACAAAAGTAAAGGAACGGGAACGTGATGAAATAGAAGATGGAGTACGAGACCATCTAAGAGGCTTCTCTAGGACTATACCTTCATTTCTCATGGCCTATGGCGATGATTCGGTAACACTTGCTACATTTGACAATATTATTCCAGACAAAGTCTTCTTAGAAGTAACAAGCATTACTCTTGAACAATTTAGATTTTTAAGAGATGGTGGAGAATATATCGATTCAGAAACAGGAGAGAAAAGGTACTTCAATGGTCATTTGTTTGATTCAGTAGTATTTGATGATTCAGTAAAGGAATTTCTTGGGTTAAAAAAGAAACTAGCTGATTATTTTGATGAAAAGAGTGTTGAGGATATTTTTGATTATATTCCTCCACAAAAGACTAATCAGATATATACACCAAAGGATGTTGTTAAGCGTATGGTTGACATGCTGGAAGAAGAAAATCCAGGCTGTTATGATGATCCTGATAAGACATTCATTGATTTATATATGAAGTCTGGTTTATATATTACTGAAATAGTAAAACGATTGTATCAAAGTGAAGGCTTAAAGAAGGCGTACCCAGATAAGAATGAGAGGCTAAAGCATATATTTGAAAAGCAAGTTTACGGCTTAGCTCCTACTGAAATAATATATAAAATTGCTACTAGCTTTATATTAGGTTTCGACGAGGATGTAGAAATAACTAAGCATAATTTCAAGCAAGTTGATGCACTTCCTTTTGCGAAGGAAGGTACACTGCAAAATAAAATAGATGAACTATATGATAATTGATGCTAGGATATAGATTGGCTATTCAGCCAATCTATATCCAAGCTCTCGTATATTCTTCAAATCCTCTTCCATAGAAACGCCCTTTACGGTGAGCATGTTTCCTGTGATGGTGGCGTTGGCGCCACCTGTGAAGCATTTCATGCCAGAGTCCTCTAGTACATCGCGACCAGCAGCAAATCGAATAAATGATTTAGGCAGGATGAATTTGAAGATGGCAATTATTCTGCGAAGCTCTTCTTCTGAAAGCATATCTCTATCTTCCATAGGAGTGCCTTTGATTGGCTTTAACATATTGATTGGGATAGATTCAGGTTGAATCTCTGTAAGGGCAAATGCCATATCAATTCTATCTTCCCAGCTTTCGCCTACACCAAATACACCGCCGCTGCAAAGCTCTAAGCCGGCTTCGTGAACCATTTTCATTACAGCAATTTTGTCGTCAGTGGTGTGCGTGCTGCAAAGGTTCTTAAAAAACTCTGGGCTGCTTTCAATATTGTTGTGAACTCGCTGAAGGCCAGCTTCCTTAAGTAACTGTAAATCCTCTTTATCAATAAGCCCAAGTGATACGCAAGGCTTTAGCCCTGTATCTTTTACAATTCGTCTAATGTTTTCGGCAATCTGATTTATCTCTGCCTTGTTAAGACGGCGGCCTGATGATACCTGACAGTATCTTGCTACACCGATTCCATCGTATTTTTTAGCATCGGCAGATACATAGTCGGCATCTCTTACTGCAAAGGAATCAATATTTGCAGAAGAGCAGCTGGACTGGGCACAGAATTTGCAGTTTTCTGAGCAGCGTCCACCCTTTACACTGAGGATGGCACACATATCAAATTCGTCCCCGTTAAAATGTTTTCTAAGTTCGTCCGCTCCAGCGCAAAGCTCTTCAAGTGGTGCGTCCACAAGCTCTAAGGCTTCTTCTTTTGTAATATTTTCGCCAGAAATAATTCTTTTAGTTAGCTCCTTGATTTCCATGTTATTATTCTCCGTTTGTGTATAAGTCTATTGTTACTTTTATAATCTTAAATCAAAACAAAGAAATGTCAACCTAAAATAATGGATAGGTTGACAAATAAAAATCGATTTATTATCATATACATGCTTAAAAATTTACACAAGGAGAAAAATATATAATGGATAACACTTTTAATCAACCACAGTCAAAACAACTGCTTTCTACAAAGCGTATGGTAATATGTGCATTGTTTGCGGCACTTTTATGTGTATCAGCATACCTTAGCATTCCAACACCACTTCCTATGGCACCTAAGATTACACTTATGAATTTTGTAATCTTCTTAATTGCCCTTCTGTTTCCAGTTACAGAATCATTCTTGATTGGATTAGTGTGGTTCTTACTTGGAGTAGTAGGACTTCCAGTATTCATCGGTGGTGGTAGCGGAATTGGATATTTAATTGCGCCTTACGGGGCATACACATGGGCATTTCCTATTGTACTCATCGTGCTTCCACTTATCCGTGGCAAGAAGTACAACAGAATTTGGTACACCATCTGCGGCATCATTGGTGTACTTATTATCGATGTAATTGGTATGCTATATTTACAGCATTCTATGAGCTACGATCTTAAGACTGCATTTTTAACAGGGTTTGTTCCATTTATTCCACTTGATTTGGTTAAGGCTATTGTGGTGGCACAGATTATACCAGCGTTTAGGAAGATTATGGAATTTTAGATTAGATATAAAATGTAGGTTGATGAGGGATTATTGTATTAAACCCTCATCAGTCAACTGCGTTGACAGCTTCTCCCAGAGGGAGAAGCCTTTTTTTCACAAATTTTTAATAGAGTATATGGAAGGTATTTGGTAAGATAGAGGTAGAATGAGTAAGGAGGGCTTAAATAGATGGAAATTAAAATTTCTGATTCAATAAAATATATTGGTTGTGATGATAAGACAATAGATTTGTTTGAGAGTCAATATCCGGTGCCAAACGGGGTATCTTATAATTCTTATGTGATATTAGATGAGAAGGTAGCAGTTATGGATACTGCAGATCCACGTGTTACAGATGAATGGCTCAATAACCTGGATGTAGAGCTTGCTGGACGAGATGTGGATTACTTGGTGGTATCTCACATGGAGCCAGACCATGCAGGTTCTATCAAGGTATTTTTAGAGAAATATCCAAATACAACAGTTGTTGGAAATGCCAAGACATTTCCTATGATGGCACAGTTTATGGATGCCAGTCTTTTCGAAAATAGAAAGCAGGTTATGGCTGAGGGGGATAAGCTTTCCTTAGGTGAGCATGAGCTTACATTCGTGATGGCACCTATGGTGCACTGGCCAGAGGTAATGGTGGAGTACGAATCAAAGGAAAAGATTCTGTTTTCCGCAGATGGCTTCGGAAAGTTTGGCGCTCTTGATGTGGATGAACCATGGATAGATGAAGCCCGTAGATATTATCTGAATATTGTGGGTAAGTACGGCGCCTCAGTGCAGGGATTGTTGAAAAAGGCTGCAAATCTTGATATACAGAAAATTTGTCCACTGCACGGTCCAATCTTGACAGAAAATTTAGGTTACTATATTAACCTTTATGATACATGGAGTAGTTATAAGCCAGAGGAAGAGGGGGTACTTGTTGTATCAGCTTCTATCCATGGCAACACTAAGAAAGCTGCTCTTAAGCTCAACGAAAAGCTGCAGCAGGCAGGGGTAAAGACACAGTTTATCGATATCACAAGAGACAGCATGTCAGAGGCTGTAGCTTTAGCATTCTACTATGACAAGATGGTTTGCCTTGCAGCTACATATGATGGTGGATTGTTCCCACCAATGCAGGATTTCTTACATCATCTTACAGCCAAGGCCTACCAGAATCGCAAGGTTGCCTTTGTAGAAAATGGTACATGGGCTCCTCAGGCAGCTAAGTGCATGAAAGCAATCCTAGAACCAATGAAGAACCTAGAGTTCATCGACCCCGTAGTAACAATCAAATCCACCCTAAATCCTTCAACCGAATCTGCTCTCGATACCCTCGTAGCAGCATTGAGCTAATTTGGGGTAAATAAATAGTGTAATTATAATAATTAGATGAGCAAGCAGCAATAAGTTGAACATAACTTTGGAAGGCGTGAGCAAGAGGACCCCGCTCAGGTTCTTTGACATCAGTCAAAGGTTCTGAGATGGGAGATGGCTTGCGGAAGCTTTGAAACATTAGGAGCAACTTATTGCCAATCTTGCGGATCAGGAGGTGTAAATGGCAGTAGAAGTTAACCCAAGAAAAGTAGCGATAATTGGTGCAGGTTTTGTTGGCTCTGCAACCGCATTCGCATTATCACAAAGCAGTATGTTTTCCGAAATGGTTCTTATTGATGCGGACCATGAAAAAGCGGAAGGAGAGGCTATGGATATCAGCCACGGCACTCCATTTACTAAGCCAATTAAGATTTATGCAGGCGATTATGATGACATTGCAGATGCTGCGATTGTTGTTGTAACAGCAGGCGCAGGCCAAAAGCCAGGGGAGACTAGACTTGACCTTGTTCATAAGAATGTAGGTATTTTCAAGTCTATTATTCCTGAGATTGCAAAGAGAGATTTCGGTGGAATTCTTCTTATTGTGGCAAATCCAGTGGATATTCTCACACTTACAGCACTTAAGCTTTCAGGCTTGCCAGAGAACCGTGTAATTGGTTCTGGTACTGTGCTTGATTCTGCTCGTCTTAAGACAGAGCTTGGTGAGCATTTAGGAATTGATAGTCGCTCAGTGCATGCTTTCATTATTGGTGAGCATGGTGATAGTGAGATTGCAGCGTTCTCAAGTGCAAATGTATCTGGTATCCCAGTAAATGATTTCTGTGAGATGAGAGGTCATTTTAACCATGATGAATCCGAGAAGATTATTGCAGACCGTGTAAAGAATGCTGCTTACGAGATTATCAAAAGAAAGCATGCAACATACTATGGTGTTGCAGTTGCTGTAAAACGTATATGCGAAGTAATCGTTCGTGATGAGCGCTCAATTCTATCTGTGTCATCTATGATGCACGGTGAGTATGGCATTGAAGATATTTGCCTTTCAATGCCAGCTATTGTAGGCGCAGACGGATTAGAGACCAAGGTACCTATTTCTCTAGATGATGATGAGGTTAAGGCTTTGCAGGAGTCAGCAAGAACACTTAAGGAAGTAATTGATACAATCGATTTTACTATTTAAGCATTAATCTAAATATTTAGCTTTGATTTCTTTAATTTCATCGAAGCAACTAACGAAAGCATCCACAACGGTTGGTGAGAATTGCTCGCCACGTTGCTGGATGATTTCTTTTTTTGCTGTTTCCAAATCCCAGGCCTTTTTGTAGGCACGCTCACTTGTTAATGCATCAAAAACATCTGCAACAGATACTATCTGAGCATAGATAGAAATTTCATTTTTCATAAGCCCCTGAGGATAGCCCTTGCCATCCCAACGCTCATGATGCTCTAGGGCGATGACGCGGGCCATTTCGATAATTTCACCTTCGGAATTAGCAAGAATATCCCAACCATACTGCGCATGGCCTTTCATAATTTCATATTCTTCGTCGGTGAGCTCACCCTTCTTTTCGATTATGTCGTGGCTGATTAGTAATTTACCTAAATCGTGCATCATAGCAGCGATTTTTATATGCTCCACTTCATCATCACTAAGCTTCATTGTACGGGCAATGAGCATGCTATATTCAGCTACTCGTCTAACGTGCTGACCAGTTTCTCCTGATTTTGCTTCGGAAATCTCTGTTAATTTTACAATTATATTTTCCTGACTTGCTTGAAGCTTGGTGTAGTATTCATGCTTCTTTTCATATTCCCTTGCCGCCGAAATAGCAATTTTTTCGTAGCCTAAGGCAAAAAGACTACTAATGGCTGCAACAATATCAAGCCAAAGAATGCTTTGCATATTCACAACATTTGTGCCTAATTCCGGGAAGATGAAATAGGCAGCATAAAGCAAATCAAGAATATAGAATAAGCCTACAAGATAAAAGAAAACATTCTTCCATCTAACTGCGTTAGTTTTGTATAGAAAGTCCATTTCATGTCTGATGCTTAAGAAAACAATAGCATGGAAAATAAAGTACCATAGTATATAGGTTGGATATGATACTGACACAACTAAAGTCAGGCGCTCAATACACACATGTTGCATATAAATGGTGGCGCCAAGATATTTGTACATACCTGTAAAGCGGGTAAATAATAATCCACCTAGGATAATAAACAACATATCCATGAATACGTTTAATAATATAAAAACGAAGCTGTGAGTGTCTTTAAAGCCATAGTCCAGAACCAGCAGAGTATATATCTTAATTACCAATTGCTCTCCGATGATAGAAAGAAATGCTGGCGAAATAATAAACCCTGATAGAAATCTTTCTATAGGGAATCTCTTGTTTTGACCGTAAAATACCAGGAAAAATAAATTTAACGCTGAAAACCATGCGGCAGATATTAATTTTGGCCAATATAGCTGAATTAATTCAATCATAATAAACCTATCTATCTCAAAATAATTATAAACAAAGCACTATCTTATTTTTATCATTAAAGTATGTCTAAATTATTATAGAATTGTTCTCAAATTTTAAAAAATGTTCAAAGCGTAACTTCATGTATTACTGAGAAAATTTATCTAAAAATATTTATTTAGAATATTGACATTGAAAAAGAAATGGTTATTATATAGAGTGTTAAATAAAAATATTTAGCTAATCAGATTTAGTTAAAAATGCAAAGGAGAAAAATTATGTTTGAAATTGTTAAGGAAGTAATCATTGACACACTTAGCTGTGCAGCTGACAAGGTAACTATGGAGGCAAATCTTTTTGAGGATTTAGGAGCAGATTCATTAGATGCTGTAGAGCTTTCACTTGCAGTTGAGGAAAAGACTGGCATCACAATCGAAGAAGAAGCTATGGAGAACATCAAAACAGTTGCAGACATCGTAAATTATCTTGAGGCACATAAGTAATCATGGAATTAAAAGATATTAAAGAGCTTTTAAAAGCTTTTGATGAAAGTGAAAGCTCATATTTTTCACTAAAACAGGATGGTGTAAATATCAAGCTTAAAAAGCCATCTGAAACAGTGGCAGTATCAGTGGCACCAGTTGCACAGGCAGATCCAGTGGCAATGCCACAGGCTAGCGCACAGGCGGCACAGCCAGTACCAGCAGCATCTACCACAGAGGCTGAAGAGCCTAAGGAAGATACAGATGGAACAAAGGTGCTAGCTCCACTTGTAGGAGTTTTCTATGCAGCACCTACACCAGAAGCCAGTGCTTATGTTCAGGTAGGGGACATTGTTAAGGAAGGTCAGATTCTTTGTCTGATAGAGGCGATGAAGATGATGAGCGAAATAACTGCACCAAAGGATGGCGTGATTAAAAAAATCTATGTAAAGAATCAGGATGTGGTTGGATTTGAAGATCCACTGTTTCTCATAGGAGACTAGAAATGTTTAAGAGAATATTGATAGCTAATCGTGGCGAGATAGCAGTAAGAATCATCAGGGCATGTATGGAAATGAATATTGAAGCTGTTGCAGTATATTCCACAGCTGACAAGGATTCATTACATGTAAAGCTTGCAACCAAAAGCATTTGCATTGGTCCTGCTAGAGCAGCAGATAGCTACTTAAACATGGATGCAATCATAACAGCAGCCCAGGTAACTGGTTGCGACGCCCTTCATCCTGGATTTGGTTTCTTATCAGAGAATTCTGATTTTGTACGTAAGTGCAATGAGGCGGGAATCGTTTTTATCGGCCCTACACCAGAGGCAATGGATGCCCTAGGTAACAAGGCGGCTGCAAGAAAGATGATGATGAAAGCAGGAGTGCCTGTAGTTCCTGGCTCAGATGGACCGGTAAAGGATTACAAGGAACTGGAAAAGATAGCAAAAAAGATTGGTTATCCAGTGCTTATCAAAGCATCTGCAGGAGGCGGTGGCCGAGGCATGAGAAGGGTGTACGCCAAGGAAGATTTGCAGAAGCTGTATGAAGAGGCTAAGGCAGAAACAATTGCCTGCTTCAATGATGATGAGATGTATGTGGAAAAGCTGGTGCTTAATCCTCGCCACATCGAATTTCAGATTTTGGCAGATGAGCATGGCAATGTAATCCATTTAGGAGAGCGTGATTGCTCTATTCAGCGTAAGAACCAAAAGCTTATCGAGGAAAGCCCTTGCATGTTTATAGATGATGACTTGCGTAAGGCAATGGGTAAGGCGGCGGTGGCAGCTGCAAAGGCGGCAGGCTATACCAACGCTGGAACAGTAGAGTTTGTCCTTGATGAGAAGAATCATTACTATTTCATCGAAATGAACACTCGTATTCAGGTAGAGCATGGTGTTACCGAGGCTGTTACAGGAATCGACCTAATCAAGCAGCAGATAAGAATCGCATTTCATGAGCCACTTAAGCTACGTCAGAAGGATGTAAGCCTTAGGGGACATGCCATGGAATGTAGAATCAATGCTGAGGATCCTGCTAAGGGATTTATGGCTAACACTGGTAAGATTTCATTTTTGAATATTCCAGGTGGTCCAGGGGTTAGGGTGGATACCCTATTATACAACGGGTATGAAACCAGTCCATTTTACGATTCTATGATGGCAAAAATCATTGTACATGCACCTACACGATTAGAGGCAATCCGTAGAATGCGAAGAGCCTTGCTTGAGCTGGTAACAGATGGAATTACCACTAATGGTGATTTTGATTATCTGTTACTTCATCATCCAGATTTTGTTAAGGGCAATTACAATGTAAGCTTTATCGAAAATCATTTGGATGAAATATTGGCTTGGGACAAAGCAGTGGCTGATGAGGAAGAATAATGACAAGTGTAGTAGATAAAAGAAAAAACAAATTTAATAGATACAAGGACTTGCGTGAAAATCCTACTGAGCTGCTAGAACCTGCCATAAAGCCGGTAAAGGAATATGATGCTTTTGACAGGCTAAAGGATATTGCAGACGAGGGAACTTTCAAGGAGTTTGAATTTGATTTTCCAGAAACAAATCCACTAGAGTTTGAAGGATATGTGGAAAAGAAGGAAGCTCTTAGAAAAGAAAATAATTGTCATGATGCAATAATAGCTGGCGAATGTGAAATAGAAAAAATGCCTTGCGTGCTTGCTGTAATGAATAAGAAGTTCATGATGGCATCAATGGGAATGGAGCTTGGAGAGACATTTTGCAGAGCATGCGAATATGCCAGCAAGAAGCATTTGCCATTTATTGTATTTACTGCCAGTGGCGGTGCCAGAATGCAGGAGGGAATCCTAAGCCTTATGCAGATGGCAAAGACCAGTGCAGTAGTTAAGAAATTCAAGGATGAGGGGGGATTGTACATTACAGTACTTACTCATCCAACTACAGGTGGAGTTAGTGCAAGCTTTGCAACGCTTGGTGACATCACACTTGCAGAGCCTAAGGCTTTGATAGGATTTGCAGGTCCACGTGTTATTGAGCAGACAATCGGACAGAAGCTTCCAGAGGGCTTCCAACGAGCAGAGTTTTTGCAGGAACACGGTTTTGTGGATGCAATCGTCAGAAGAGAAGACATGAAAGAGATGTTAGCAAAGATTCTGATGCTTCATAAAAACGTGTATGAAGGGAGGTAACTATGAGTGCTATAGAAAAGGTTCTTATCGCTAGAGATAAGGATAGACCAAAGATTACTGATTATGTAGACAATCTATTTACCGATTTCTTCGAACAAAAGGGAGATTTCCTTGGAAAAGAGGACGGAAGCATTTACGGCGGAATTGCTCTTTTTCACGGAAGACCAGTAACAGTGTTAGGTCATCGTAAGGGACGCACTGTAGAGGAAAACATGGCTTGCAACTTCGGTATGCCAGGGCCGGAAGGATATCGTAAGGCTCTTAGGCTTATGAAGCAGGCAGAAAAGTTTTCAAGACCTATTATTACATTTGTAGATACACCAGGTGCCTACCCTGGACTTGAAGCAGAAATGTACGGACAGGCTCAGGCCATTGCTGCAAATCTTGCTGAAATGAGTGCTTTAAAGGTACCAGTGATTTCCATTGTAACAGGTGAGGGTTCCAGCGGTGGTGCCCTTGGCATAGCAGTGGCAAACAAGGTGTACATGTTAGAAAATGCAATCTATTCTGTGCTATCACCAGAGGGGTTCGCATCTATCCTGTGGCACGACAGTGCCAGACGTGATGAGGCGGCCGAGGTGATGAAGCTTACAGCAAAGGATTTGTATGAATTTGGGGTGATTGATGGAATCATCAAAGAAGCTGATGTATTTAAGGCTATTGACAAACAGATTTCATCAGCGCTAAAGGAGCTTGATAAGCTTTCAGCGGACGAGCTAAAAGTTGACAGATATGAAAAATTTAGATACTTCGATGAGGCGAGAGTAAATGCTTCATCTGTTGAAGAAATGGAAGTTGTATAAATGACTGGAATTAGAATACTAGCAACAGGAAAGGCCGTGCCAAAAAGGGAAGTAACCAACGATGACATGGCCAAGATTGTTGATACAAGCGATGAATGGATTAAACAAAGAACCGGCATGAGTGTGAGACATCACGTAAGCGATGGAGAAAATCACACCATGTTAGCAGAGCAGGCCGCTAAGGCTGCAATCGAGAGAGCTAATATTAATAAAGATGATATTGGTGTTGTAATCGTATGTACCGTATCAGCTGACTATTATTCGCCATCGGCAGCATGCTTAATACAGGGCAGGTTAGGGCTTAAGAAGGATGTTATTGCTTTTGATCTGGGGGCTGGTTGCTCCGGCTTTGTGTTTGGCCTTGAAACAATTAGGGCGTTGATGATGGCAAGAAAAGAGAAATACGGATTGCTAATCGGAGCCGAGGTTTTATCGAAAAAAATGGATATGACCGATAGAGGCACCTGTGTATTGTTTGGTGATGGTGCAGCAGCTGCAGTGGTAGAACTGTCAGACAAGCTGTATACATCAGTGATAGGTGTAGATGGTGATGAAGAAATGATTAACATCAAAACACCAAATGGCTATATCCACATGGATGGTCAGGGCACTTATAAATTTGCCGTAGCCACAGTGCCAAAGGTAATAGAGCAGGTGGTAAAGGATGCAGGCCTTACTTACGATGATATTGATTATTATGTAATGCACCAGGCTAACCTTCGTATTATCGAATCCATAGCCAAAAAGGTAAAGCAGCCAATGGATAAATTCATCGTAAATATAGAAAAATATGGTAACACTTCCGCCGCAAGCGTAGGCCTTGCCCTAGACGAAGCTTTCGAAGAAGGCCGCATCAAACCAGGCGACAAAGTCCTAATCTGCGCCTTCGGTGCCGGCCGCACCTGGGGCGCCGTGGTGGTGGAGATGTAATACGTAGAAGCGTAATTCGTAAATACGTAGCTGAATTACATAGGTACGTGAAAAATTTAGATTAGCATATGGAATGATAGAGTAAAAGGTTATCGCTGAGCCCTTCGAGCAGCGTCTACACTTAGTGAGCGCCTGCGCGAACTTAGTGTGGCTACGCTGTGTAATGAGCGCAAGCGTGGCGAAGGATAACTTTTTACTCTAGCATGAAATATGCGGACTAGAGGTAATCTATGAAACTTAGAGATTTGACAGGAACTAAATATAGTGTAATCCAGGGGGGAATGGCGAACATAGCTACAGGTGAATTTGCCGCAGCGTGTTCTAATGCAGGCGCCCTTGGCCTTGTTGCAAGCGGCGGTATGGATGCCGAAAGCTTGAGAGAACAGATAAGAATATGTAAGAGCAAGACTGATAAGCCTTTTGGCGTGAATCTGATGCTTATGAATCCTGATGTAGATAACATAGCTAAGATGCTAGTGGAAGAAAAGGTTCAGTTTATTACAACAGGAGCTGGTAACCCAGGCAAGTATATGAAGGCCTGGAAAGAAATGGGGGCAAAGGTATTCCCTGTAGTTGCTTCTGTAGCGCTTGCCAAGATTATGGTTAGAGCCGGCGCTGATGCAGTTATTGCAGAGGGCGGCGAATCAGGTGGTCACGTAGGAGATATGACTACCATGACATTGCTTCCACAGGTAGTTGCAGCCGTGGATGTACCAGTTATTGCAGCAGGTGGTATTGCCAGTGGTGAGCAGATGGCAGCTGCCATGATGCTTGGTGCTTGTGGTGTTCAGGTAGGTACATGCCTTCTTGTTTCAGAGGAATGTCCAATACACGAAAACTATAAGCAGACACTGATTAAGGCAAAGGATAATGCCACTACAGTAACAGGCCGCTCCCAGGGCGCACCAGTTCGTATCATCAAAAACGAAATGGCCCGCGAGTACCTGAAACTGGAGGCAGAGGGTGCTGATAGAGAAAAGCTAGAGCACATCACACTTGGCGGCCTTCGCCGTGCTGTATGTGATGGTGACATGATCCGCGGCTCAGTAATGTCCGGCCAAGTATGCGGCCAGCTCACCGCCATCCGCCCCGTCGTAGAAATACTAGACGAAATGGTCACCGGCGCCAAGAACGCGTTGTCTAAAGCTGCATCGATTGAACTGTAATGAAATTTCAATGTTAAGCCAAAGTGTGTTTTTTATCTACGGCTAATTGTAGTGTTTAAATAGCAGCATAATGCATAGACAATATATTTTACTATGAGCCCTTCGAGTAACGTCTACACTTAGTGAGCGCATGCGCGAACTTAGTGTGGCTACGTTACGTAATGAGCGAAAGCGAGGCGAATAGTAAAATATATAGGCTATGTATTAGGCTGCGAGAGAATATCTAGGAGAATAATATGTTAGGAATTGTTTATGCAGGCCAGGGTTCTCAAAGAGTGGGAATGGGTCAGGATTTTTATGAGAAGTATGACAGCTTTAGAAAGACCTTTGATGGGGCTACTGAGGCTGTAAAGAAGGTAACTGATATGGATGTTGCCAAGCTGTGTTTTGAGGGTCCTGAGGAGCAGTTGTCTCAGACTAAGTATACTCAGCCAGCTATGGTGGCTTTCGCAATCGGCGTTACTAAGCTTTTGAAAGAGGCAGGTATCACAGCTGATTATACATGTGGTCTTAGCCTTGGAGAGTATTCTGCATTGTATGAGGCAGGTACAATCAATGAGGCTGATGTTATGGAGCTTATCGCAAAGAGAGGTAAGTACATGGCAGAGGCTTCCGAGGGCTTGGATGTAAAGATGGCTGCTGTAATGGGTGCAGATAGAGAGACAGTTTTTGAGTGCTGCGATAAGGCTAACGCAGAGCTTATGGGTGAGAAGATTGTGCAGGCTGCTAATTTTAATTGCCCTGGACAGATTGTAATTTCTGGTGATGCTTTGGCTGTTGATAAGGCTAGCGCATATCTTAAAGAAGCTGGAGCAAAAAGAATTGTGCCACTGAAGGTAAGTGGTCCATTCCATACATCGCTGATGAAGCCTGCGGGAGATAAGCTTGCAGAAGAGTTTAAGAATATCTCCTTTAATGAAGAGCAGTCAAAGGTGGTGTTCAATTGCCTTGGAAGAGAAAAGAATGATGGGGAAGACATTCCTACACTTTTGGAAAAGCAGGTTCAGTCATCTGTATATCTGGAGGATTCAATTAAGTATATGGTAGATGCAGGTGTAGATACTATCATCGAAATTGGTCCAGGTAAGGCAATTAGTAAGTTTATAAATAAGACAGTGGATGATGTAAAGGTGTATTCAATCGATTCTGTTGAGGACTTCGAAAATACGGTAAAGGAGTTAGGGGCATGAGTGTTGCACTAGTTACAGGCGGAAGCCGTGGTATAGGAAGAGTAATTGCTGAGAAGCTTGCATCTGCAGGCTTCAATATCGCTATCTGTTATTCAGGAAATGAAAGCGCTGCCCAGGAGACAATAGAGCTTTGTAAGAAGCATGGCGTTCAGGCTATGTATCTTAAGGCAGATGTTTCAAGTGAGGCAGAAGTAAGTGAGATGTTTGCTCAGGTTAAGAGCCTGCTTGGACCTGTGGATGTGCTTGTTAATAACGCAGGTGTTACTAAGGATGGCTTGTTGATAAGAATGTCCGAGGCGGATTTTGAAAAGGTGGTTGATATTAATCTTAAGGGTACATTCCTTTGTACTAAGGCTGCAATCAAGGACATGATGAAAAACAGAAAGGGAAGCATTATTAGTATCACATCTATCGTAGGTGTGCAGGGTAATGCTGGTCAGGCAAACTATGCTGCAAGTAAGGCTGGTCTTATAGGATTTACCAAGTCAGTCGCAAGAGAATATGGTGCTAAGGGAGTTAGGGTAAATGCTGTAGCTCCTGGATTTATTCAGACTGCTATGACAGATGAACTTCCAGAGAATGTAAAGGAAGATTATCTAAAGCGCATTCCTCTTAATAGATTTGGTCAGGCAGAGGATGTGGCAAATGTTGTAGAGTTTTTGGCATCTGAGAAAGCCTCATATATCACTGGTCAGGTGGTAGAGGTAACTGGAGGAATGTAAAATGAAAAGAAGAGTTGTTATCACTGGCATGGGAACGGTTAATCCACTTGGAAATGATGTGGAGGCTACATGGGACGCTGTAAAGGCAGGTAAATGTGGAATCGGCCCTATAACACATTTTGATACAAGTGACTTGAAAGTTAAGCTCGCTGGGGAAGTGAAAAAATTTGACGCGGCAGAGGTTCTTGGCCCAAAAGAGGCAAGACGTATGGATGTGTACACACAGTATGCATGTGCTGCTGCAAAGGAAGCATTTGAAGATTCAGGACTTCAGATGGAAAAGGAAAATGCAGATAGAGTAGGTTGCATTGTTTCATCAGGAATCGGCGGCCTGTCTACCATCGCTGAGGAGCATGGCAAGGGTGAGGAAAAGGGCTATGGCAAGATTTCTCCATACTTCATACCAATGTCTATCAGTAATATGGCAGCAGGTCAGATTGCCATTATGTATGGCCTTAAGGGTATGTGTACATGTGTTGTAACAGCATGTGCCAGCTCAAACAATGCCATAGGAGATGCATTCCATCGTATCAGAGATGATTATGAGGATGTTATGGTTTGCGGTGGTGCAGAAGGTGTAGTAATGCCGCTTGCTATTGGTGGATTTCAGTCTATGAAGGCGCTTTGCACAAGCGAAAACCCTAATAGAGCATCCATCCCATTTGATAAGGAAAGACATGGCTTTGTAATGGGTGAGGGCGCTGGTATTCTTGTACTTGAGGAGTTAGAGCATGCCAAGGCACGTGGAGCTAAAATCTATGCAGAGATAATAGGCTACGGTTCTAACTGTGACGCATACCACATCACTGCACCAAACCCAGAGGGTGAAGGCGGCGCTAAATGTATGGCACTTGCAGTAAAGGATGCAGGGCTTGAGATGAAGGATGTTGATTACATCAATGCCCATGGTACATCAACAAGCCTAAACGATGCTGGTGAGACACTGGCTATTAAGAAGGCCTTTGGAGACCATGCTTACAAGCTTATGGTAAGCTCAACCAAATCAATGACAGGCCATCTTCTTGGTGCAGCAGGTGCCGTAGAGGGCATTATTACCTCCCTTGCCCTTAAGGATGGATTCGTACCAGCAACTATCAATTACCTTGAAAAAGACGAAGCCTGCGACCTTGATATCGTTCCAAACATCGGACGCAAGGCCGACATCAAAGTGGCTCTTTCCAACGCCCTCGGCTTCGGAGGCCACAACGCATCAATCGTACTTCGTAAATACGAAGCGTAAACGTAGGGGGCATTTAGATGAGGTGTAGTAAACAATTATTAATACAAGCAAGGAGCCAATCTCGCGACGGCTTGTATTAATGATTGTTTACGTAACGCCGGACTAAGAGTATTAGATGAGGTGTAGTAAACAATTATTAACACAATTAAGGAGCCAATCTCGCGACGGATTGTGTTAATGATTGTTTGCGTAACACCGGACTAGGAGACTATATGCAGTTAAGTAATTCAGAGATTCAGGAGATTTTGCCACATCGCTATCCATTCTTGTTGGTAGATAAGATAGTGGAATGTGAGCCAGGAAAATATGCTAAGGGTATCAAATGCGTCAGCGCAAACGAAATGCATTTCATGGGCCACTTTCCTGGACATCCTGTTATGCCTGGTGTTCTAATTATAGAAGCACTGGCTCAGGTAGGTGCAGTTGCACTTTTAACGGAAGAGGAAAATAAAGGTAAGCTAGCGTTCTTTGGCGGTATCAAGAATGCGAGGTTTAAGAGACAGGTGGAACCTGGTGATGTTTTAAACCTCGAATGCACACTTACAGCAAGGAAAGGACCAGTAGGGTTTGGGGAGGCTATTGCCACAATCGATGAAAAAATTGTTGCAAAAGCTGAAATTTCCTTTGCCATTGGCGAATAAATTGAGTATGATATTCTGTAGGTAATAAAGTTAAAGAAAGTTAGGAGTCAAAAATGTTAGAAAAGAATCTTACAGAGGTTTATACCAAATTTAAAATTCATTTTTATCAGGAGATGTTTAACAAGCTACATTCAAGAGAAACATCACTTACTATAGTTGAATTATTTTGCGTAGAAATTATATATTGCTTAAACAATCCTACAGTTAAAGAATTCGCTGATTTCATCGGTATTTCATCACCAAACGCAGCTTATAAGGTTGCATGCTTGATTGAAAAGGGATATTTGCAGAAGGTACAGTCTCAGACAGATAGAAGAGAGTTCCACCTTCACGTTACAGATAAGTATCTTGATTACCTCAATCTTTCAACAGGCTATGTTAGCACAGTTGCAAATCGTTCAGAGGAACACTTCTCTAAGGAAGAGATCGCAACACTCAACCATATCTTAGAGGATATGTCTAACGAGCTTATGAGCGAGGTTGCAATTCCTCACCTTGATGAGTTAGATAAATAATTAAGTAATAATTGATAATTCGGCACCATGCATTGTGATGATGTATGGTGCCTTTTAGTGTGAGGACTTAGTAAATGAGACATAATAAAGTTAAAATAGTATGGAGTATAGTTGCAATTCTTCTATTAGTATTGGTAGCTAGTTTAGTATATATTCACGTTAGTGATGCTAATGAGCAAAAACAAATTGAGGAAGATGGAGAAGCGTTAGGCTTAGATATTGAAGCTCATGAGGATAAACCTCATGAATCCACAAAAGAATTTGAGAAGGCAGTTGATGAGCAGGATGCATTAAATAATGATGATTCAAAGGATGCAGATGAAATAGAGGATACTAAATCAGAGACTGTTATAGAAAATGAATCTGATGTTTCTTATGGGAATTTTGAAATAAATACAGAAAGTGGCGCAAGTGATTCATTTGGCCCTATAACCAAGGAAGAATATGATACCTTCAAGAAAACCTGCAATGATACAATAGATACAAATAAGATGCAGGATATAAAAGCACTCATGACCAAGGACTATACAGGAACCTGGTATGATCCAGAAAATGGAGAGGCTATTAGATTGTCATCGGAAGGTGCTTATGTATATATTCCTTATTTAGATTATTATGGGGATACCTTGTATCAATGGGAATTAGTAGACCGTTCAGCACAGGGGGCTTGCCCAATGCTACAAATCTACTTGTGGGGCCCAGACACACCAGGGCTAGCATATTATGTAGCAGGCTATAATGAGAAATATTTCTATGGCAAGCTTCAAGGCTATGTATTTTACAAGCAATAAAATAGGGGATATAATATCATTTTTGGCATATAAGTGGAAAAAATGATATTTTGAAATCCACTTAGTTTTTGATATTTTGTATGTAAGTGAATTTACAACACTTGGTAAAACACTTAACTATTGCTGCAATTGTTAAGCTTAATATGGCTATAGAAGAAAAACGCTTACCACCATTTTTGAAAAGTTAAGTGTTTTAGGAGAAAGCTTGAAATAAACGCACTTTTTTCGGGCTGACTTAAGTGGTTCTTTACTGGTTATACAAAAACACTTATATATTTTGTAAGTGTAATTTGAGATTCCCGATATACCACTTAACTAACTCCCAAAATAGTAAGCTTTCTAGGATAACAGTCTATTTCCACTTAACTTTTTTTCGCGAGTGATAAGTGGATTTTATAAATAAGAAAATAACACTTAAAAATAGTGCTATTAATGAGTAATAATACATTATCTTAGAAGAATAAGCTTTCCCGCGCTGAATAAAGTAAAAGGCTAAGTGCACTCAGATGCACTTAGCCTTTTACTTCATTCAATATTGCTTTTTATATCTGCTCTCCATTAAGCACAAATGTCTCATCTGGCTCAATTGGAACACATACACATTTCTTGCCGTCTACATAAGCTGTAGTAACATCCGCAGCCTTGCTTTCAGAAACCTTTACAACAATGTCAGGAATCTTGCCATCAGCTGTTTCTCCTGTAGCTTCCTTAAGCTGCTTTGTAAGGTCAACAACACGTTCTTTGAGCACGTTTTTTTCAACTCTAATTTCATTATTTTTAAGAGCCTTTTCGTCTAAGATTTCTTCCGCAAGTGGAAGCTGCTCTTCAAAATAGTTTTCAAAATTAGCCTGAATCTTTTCAACCTTCACATCAGAAAGTCCAGAATCTGTAAGGATATTTGCAACATCCTGTGGCTCTAATATAATAGGCTCTTCAGGTCCTAAACGCTCTGCTTCAACAGTGATAAAATCAGAAAGATTCTGCTGGATATCAAGCTTTGTCTCAAGAGTCTCTTCAGTCTCTTCACCAAGAGCCTGGTTAAGCATGTTGTTAAATGCATTCTTCTTTTGAGTAGTAGTCTTACGAGTGCCACAGCCGATGCAGTTCTCCCAGAACTCTACATGAGGCTCCTTGGTGTTCTTGGTGTATGCAAGGCATGCATGCAAATCAGTGGAACGGTCTGTAAAAGCAGGGAAAGTAAATGCAGTGTCCACAGGGCCTACAACCCAATCTCTATCCCTTGCGCCGATGCGGTTTTCCTGCTCACGGTAGCCAAGCGCAGCCTTTGAAAGCTGAACAGGGCAGATGGCGCAGATGATGTATTCGTATACTTCCTCAGATTCATCTAATGCTAGGTTATCGCTAGTCTTCATAGGAACATCGTAAGTATCATGGAACAATACAATCAGATAGTTTCCAACATAATCATATGTTTCGATAATACGATTGTAGTATTCAATAAGAAGCTTCTCATCCTGAAGGCCTGTCTCACGAAGCCTCATAAGTAAATCGTGGCCGCTTCCTTCTATTTCTGATTCTGGGTCAAATGGAAGCTCTAATAGATTGTTTCCAATAGTTCCAGACATGGCTTTGTTGGCAATCTCTAAATATTTATGAAATTCCTCATCCTCAAGATTAAGGAAGGTCTCCTTAAAGGTAAGAACCATTTCCTTGTTGGCATCTACATAGCAGCCAACCATCTTGTCAAAGTTGACGGAATCCTTTTTAAAACGTCGCTTTATTTCATTTACTTCTTTTTTATTCATTTAACTCTAACTCCTGTCTTTAAATGTAACGACTCTATTATAAGTTTGAAAAAAATGGATAACAAGTCTTGATGTTTGGAATATTAAAAGTTTTACTCAAAAAAGGCAGGAATACTTTGAAAAGTATTAAGTAAGTAGTATATTTATGTGGAAAGAATTACAAATAACAAAAAGGGAGAATTATTATGGTTTTATTGTATGTATTGGCTTTTATTGTAATAGTTATATTGGCTTGGATTATAGCTGTATCTAATAGAATGAAAGTTATGGAAGTAAAAATTGACGAGGCATCATCATCTATCGATGTAGCCCTTGAAAAAAGATATTCTGTTCTTTCAAAGCAGATGGATATCGTAAAGGGTGTGTGTTCTCATGAGCAGAAGCTATTATTTGAATCCATAAAGCTGCGCCAGGGAATGAATTTTGATGAGCAAAATGAAGCAATTGAAAAGGTCACTAAATTAGCTAACGGTATCAATGCATTGGCGGAAAACTATCCTGAAATAAAGACAAATGAGAACTTTGCAATTTTGCAAAAGAGTGTTAATGACACAGAAGAGCATCTCCAGGCTGCCAGGAGATTGTTCAATTCTAACGTATCTTCATTCAATCAGTATGTAGTAACTTTTCCTAATTCTATAGTTGCGGCTTTAGTGGGAAAGCAACAGAAAACATTTTTTGTTGCTGATGAACAAAGAAAAAAAGATGTGGATTTATCCATGGATTCTGTCAGCAATAATTAGGAGAAAACATGTTATCAGTTAAAGAATTAAGTGAGAAGTTTAATAATTTAGATATAAGTACCAAACGCCTGATTGTGGTTTCAGGTTTCATACTTTTACTCTTTCTTATGGTGACAGGCTTGTTCGTCCCCTTGTTATTCATTCTACTTATACTATTTGGGGTGATGTCCAGCCGTTACTATAAAATCAAGAAAGCTGTTCAAAAGGATTTTAAGGAAAATCATTTGCAAAGGTTTTTACAGGAAATTTTTCCTGATGCAACTTATTTCCCAGACGGAAGTATAATAGATGTAAATGGATGCAGAGAATGTAATTTATTTCCCGTGAAGAAGGAATGGTTTAAAACTGAGGATGGTCTTAAAATGACCTTCGGAAAAAATAACGATATATCATTGGAATATGTGGAAGTATATACCTACTTAATTAAACATGATGAGGATGGGGATGAATATAAAGAAACTCTTTTTAGAGGGGGCTTGTTTAAATATACATTCTTTAAGAAATTTAAAGATAATATCTATGTTATTCCAAATAAAACAAAAAATGGTAAGCCTGTTCATGGCTTGCTAGGTGGCGAAAAGCCAGAGTTTAATCCATCTAAGGCTGAAAAGGATTTGCATGAAATACAGCTGGAGGATGTAGAATTTAATGAATTGTTTTCTGTTTTTTCAGCTAATGATGAGGAGTCCTTTTTTATTTTGACGCCTCAGTATATGAGTCTTATGAAAGACTTGTACAAAAAGCATGATGGAAAAATACGCTTTAAGTTTAGTGGCAATTATATGTTTATTGCTATCAGTGAAATGGACCTTTTTGATTTTGATTTGGAATACAATAGTAATAGACAGTTTGATGAAGAAAAAACATTTGAAAAGTGTGTAAATCAGACGAAGGAAGAAATTAGGGGCTTGGAGGAATTTGCCACGACCCTTGAACTTGGGGATAGTATTTTCTATTAACTGAAAGAAATTAACCTGATATATAGAAAATGTTTCAGAAGACTTGACTTTAATAGTTCAAATAACTATACTTTACTCAAATAAAGAAAAGGGGACAATCATGGCATTTACATCTATGCTTAATAATCTCAATAACAATAATAACAATAATTCCGTGAATAATAATCAGGGGATTTAATTTTATTGTGTTGATGAGATTTGAAGATTGTTCAAATATGTAAGAATTAGAAAGCCTCATCAAGCGCAAGTTTGATGGGGCTAATTTATTGCTAATAATTAGTGAGGAGAAAAGATATGAGTGTTAAAACAACAGACATTAGAACCCTTTCTAGAAACTTCAAAGAATATGGAGATAAGGAAGTAACTGTTTCTGGTTGGGTTCGCAATATGCGTGATTCAAAGACATTTGGATTCTTAGTACTTGCAGATGGTACTTTCTTTAATCCAGTACAGGTAGTTTTCAACCAGGATAAGATTGATAACTTTGACGAGGTTCGTCATCTTAATGTAGGTGCAGCAGTATACGTAACAGGTACAGTAGTGCTTACACCAGAGGCTAAGCAGCCATTTGAAATCCAGGCTACAAAGGTTGTAGTTGAAGGAAAATCTACACCAGATTATCCAATCCAGCCAAAGAGACATACAATGGAATACCTTCGTACACAGACACATCTTCGTGCACGTACAAACACATTCCAGGCAGTATTTCGCGTTCGTTCTCTTTGTGCATACGCTATTCACAAGTTCTTCCAGGAGCGTGATTTCGTATACGTACACACTCCACTTATCACAGGAAGCGACTGTGAGGGTGCAGGTGAGATGTTCCAGGTTACAACAATGGATCTTAACAACATCCCTAAGACAGAGGATGGCAAGGTAGATTTCTCACAGGATTTCTTCGGCCATGCTACAAACCTTACAGTATCAGGTCAGCTTAACGGTGAGACTTATGCTCAGGCATTTAAGAACATCTACACATTCGGTCCTACATTCCGTGCAGAGAACTCTAACACAACTCGTCATGCAGCAGAGTTCTGGATGATCGAGCCAGAGATTTCTTTCGCTGATCTTGAGGATGATATGGAACTTGCTGAAGATATGATTAAGTTCGTTATCAACTACGTTCTTGAGCATGCACCAGAGGAGATGGAATTCTTCAACAACTTCATCGATAAGGGACTTCTTGATAGATTACACCATGTTGCTACTTCTGATTTCGGACGTATCACATACACAGATGCTGTTGCAGAGCTTGAGAAGCACAACGATGAATTCGATTACAAGGTATCTTGGGGCTGCGACTTACAGACAGAGCACGAAAGATACTTAACAGAAAAGATTTTTGGCAAGCCTGTATTCGTTACAGATTATCCAAAGGAAATCAAGGCCTTTTACATGAAGCTCAACGATGACGGCAAGACAGTAGCAGCTATGGACTGCCTTGTTCCTGGCATCGGAGAGATCATCGGTGGCTCACAGCGTGAGGACGACTACGATGTACTTCTTAAGAGAATGCAGGAATGCGGCCTTAAGGAAGAGGACTACCAGTTCTACCTTGACCTTCGTAAATACGGTAGCTCTCGCCATGCAGGCTTCGGACTCGGCTTCGAGCGCTGCGTAATGTACCTCACAGGAATGGGCAACATCCGTGACGTCATCCCATTCCCACGTACAGTAGGTAATTGCGACTTGTAATCAAATTCGCACATGGACATGTGTGAATTTGATTGCCCAGAACTGCCAATTGCCGTAGGCAATCTTCAATGGCAGTTCTTCCCACTGTAATCCGTAATCATTTCGCTGACCCATACATATCTTTCTAAGACACGCTTTCGCTCATGTCGTGCTCGTTGCCCTACGTAAGGTGCTGCGTTGCACCACCTAAGTAGGGACGGCACTTTAAGGTCTTTAGAAAGACATGTATGTCTCAACTCAATGATTACTCACTTAATAACCCAAGCCGACAACATAACCTTGGTAAGCGCGAGCAGGGGGGCGCCATGCCTGACCATGGGTGGGTGCCCACGCCGGCGGGCTCCCATGGTTAGGTATGGAGGGTGCCCTGCGGGAGCACGGAACACTTGGGGGTCGGCGGATTTGACATAGGAGGAGAATATGAGCAAGATATACATTCCAGATGGATATGCTTCGGCACTTGATTTGAAAGAGACACAGATTGCTATTAAGAAGGTGAAGGATTTCTTCCAGGCACAGCTTACAGCGGAGCTTAATCTTCATCGTGTTACGGCTCCACTATTTGTTGAGCCAGAGTCAGGTCTTAATGATAATTTGAATGGTGTGGAACGCCCAGTTGCTTTCGGTGTGAAGGAGCAGGGTGATAAAGAGGTAGAGGTTGTTCATTCACTTGCTAAGTGGAAGAGAATGGCCCTAGGCAGATATCATTTCAATGTAGGCGAAGGTCTTTACACTGATATGAACGCAATCCGTCGTGACGAGGACACTGATAATATTCATTCTATTTATGTGGATCAGTGGGATTGGGAGTGTATAATCGAAAAAGCTGATAGGAATGAGGAGACTCTTAAGAAGTACGTAAAGAGTGTTTATGCAGCACTTCGTGTCACAGAAAAATACATTGCAAATGCCTATGATTATGTGCAGTGCATTTTGCCAGAGGAGATTCATTTTATCACTACTCAGGAGCTTGAGGATAGATGGCCTAATCTTTCTTCTAGTGAGAGGGAGTATGAAGCAGCTAAGGAATACGGCGCAATTTTCCTTATGAAGATTGGTGATTTGCTTGAGTCAGGTCAGAAGCATGACGGCCGTGCTCCTGATTATGATGACTGGCAGTTAAATGGAGATATCATTGTGTATTATCCAGTTGATGATATTTCACTTGAGCTTTCATCCATGGGAATCAGAGTGGATGAGGATAGCCTTAAGAGTCAGCTTGAAAAGGCTGGCTGTGAGGATAGGGCTTCACTTCCATTCCAAAAGGCAATCCTTGAAAAGAAGCTTCCATATACAATTGGCGGTGGTATAGGACAGAGTCGTATCTGTATGTTCTTCCTTCGCAAGTGCCATATTGGTGAGGTTCAGTGTTCATTCTGGCCTGAGGAAGATATTAAATATGCTAGTGATAGAGGTGTTACAATTCTATAAAATAAAATTATGCTTTACTTTTTTAGTGCTTTAGCGTAAAATAGTCGATGGCCCTTTTTTAGGGCCATTTTATTGTGTCTTTTTGATTTATGGTTCTTTACTTTAAAACTTTAATGTGCTAAACTGAATTCATACAGAACGAACTGTGTGCAATTATGTGTTTTTTTAGATTATAAAGTTCCATTAGAATAATCGCATATTAAACGAGGAATCAATAGGAGTATATTATAATGAACAAGAAACTTGAAACAGCAGAAATGGACGAGCTTTTGAGAGCTATTCTTAGTCTTGAAACCGTAGAGGAAGCCTACGAGTTTTTTGAAGATTTATGTACCGTAAACGAGATGGTCGCTATGAAGCAGCGATTCGAGGTTGCTAAAATGCTTCGAGAGGAGCGCACATATCAGGATATCGCTGACGAAACAGGTGCCAGCTCAGCTACTATCAGCCGTGTTAACCGTGCTCTTAACTATGGTAATGATGGTTATGATATGGTGCTTAAGAGAATCAGTCAGTAATTGTTTAAATAGCATAATTATTATGATAAAATGTAGGATGTAGTTTTTGAGACTACATCTTATTTTTTTGCTTTAATTGAGGAGGGAGTATGGACAGCACAAAGAAAAGACTTAGCAATATTTTACATCAATTGGCAGAGATAGATTATGTCCATCCAGAGGACATCCCTAATATAGATTTGTATATGGATCAGGTGCTTACATTCCTTGACCAGGAGCTTGGTACTGTGCGTGAGGCCACTGAGGACAAGGCAATGACCAAGACCATGATTAACAACTACACTAAGAATCAGATTTTGCCATCGCCTGAGAAAAAGAAATATTCCAGGGACCACATGCTTAATCTGATTTTCATATATTATCTTAAGAACTTCCTTTCCATGAAGGATATTAAGAATATTCTAGATCCAATTAATGAGAGATATTTCGGGGTAGATGAGGGACTTGGCTTTTACGATATTTATTCCGCAATGGTTGGCTACGAGAGCAAGGTTGCCAATGATGTTACAAAGGACATTATCCGAAAGTACAATCTTAGTAAGGAAGCCTTCTTAGATCAGGATGAGGAATCCAGGGCAGAGCTGCAGGAATTCACATTTATCTGCGAGCTTGCTTTCGATGTCTTTGTTAAAAAGATGATGATTGAACAGTTCGTGGCAGGTCGTGATTCAAAGGGTGAAGAGAAGAAAGAAAATCGTACTAAAGAAAATCCAAAGGAAAAGTAAGGATTATATAGATAGAATGATTTTTATATGATAGAATTATTCAGAACAAATTTTCGAATTAACTAATAGATTGGAATTAATAGTTATGGATTTAAGTATGTTAAATGACAGGCAGCGTGAGGGTGTTGTTACCACAGAAGGTCCAGTGCTTATCCTGGCTGGCGCCGGTTCTGGTAAGACTAGGGTGCTTACACATCGTGTTGCTTATTTAATAGAGCAGGGGGTAATGCCATATAATATCATGGCCATCACCTTCACTAACAAGGCCGCACGTGAGATGCGTGAGCGTATTGATAATATAGTAGGCTTTGGTTCAGATGGGGTGTGGGTTGCTACATTCCATGCATCTTGTGTAAGAATCCTGAGAAGATTTTGCGAGAATCTTGGGCAGGGGTACACTAGCAATTTCACCATCTACGATACAGACGATTGCAAGACCCTTATGAAGGACATCTGCAAATATCTTCAGATAGATACTAAGCAGTTTAAGGAACGTACATTTTTAAATGTTATCTCAGATGCTAAGAACAAATTAATCGGTCCTGAGGAATTTACCAATCGTGCCATGGGTGATTATAATATGACCCGTCAAGCATCTGTTTACAGGGAATATCAGGCTCGTCTTCGTCAGAACAATGCCTTTGATTTTGACGATTTGATTATGAAGACTGTTGAGCTGCTTAAGCTTGACCCTGAGGTGCAGGCATATTATCAGAACAAGTTCCATTACATCATGGTGGACGAGTATCAGGATACTAATGCAGCTCAGTTCGAGCTGGTTCGTCTATTATCCAGTGGCAGGGAGAATCTTTGCGTAGTAGGTGATGATGACCAGTCCATCTACAAGTTCCGCGGTGCGGATATTTACAATATTCTTAATTTTGAGCAGCATTTTCCAAATGCTCACGTGATTAAGCTGGAGCAGAATTATCGTAGTACAGGCAATATCCTGGATGCTGCCAATGCAGTCATTGCCAATAACGAAGGCCGTAAGGAAAAGGCTCTTTGGACAGAGGAGGAGGCTGGAGATAAGATTCAGTTCCAGCAATTCGACAGTGCTTATGAGGAGGCCAGCTACATTGCCAGCAATATAGCGGGCTTTGTTCGCAAGGGTGAGGCGGATTACAGGGACTGCGCAATCCTTTATCGTACTAATGCCCAGTCTCGTCTTATAGAAGAAAAGATGATTTACGAGGGCATTCCTTACAAGATTGTGGGCGGTGTTAATTTCTACAGCCGTAAGGAAATCAAGGATGTGCTTGCATATCTTAAGACAGTTGATAACGGGGCAGATGATATTGCTGTTCAGCGAATCATCAATATTCCAAAGCGCGGTATTGGTGCCACATCAATTGCAAAGGTGTCAGATTACGCCAGGGAGCATGGCCTTAATTTCTATGAGGCACTTGTTCACGCCAATGATATTCCATCTATCGGAAAGGCTGCAGTTAAGATTAAGGGCTTCACAGATTTAATCGAAAAGCTCAGAAAGATTGCAACAGAGGAATCTGTATCATCCCTTGTAGAGGAAATCCTAGACCAGACAGATTACGTGGCTGAGCTTAGAGCAGAGGGCACAGATGAGGCCAAGGCTCGTATCGAGAATATCGACGAGTTACTTACTAAGGCAGTTGCCTACGAAAAGGATGCCAGGGATGATGGTGAGGAAGCTACACTGTCAGGCTTCTTGGAGGATGTTGCTCTTGTTGCTGATATAGATAGCTATGAGGAAAGTGACAACTATGTTGTCCTTATGACACTCCACGGTGCTAAGGGATTAGAGTTCCCACGTGTTTACATGGCAGGCATGGAAGATGGTCTGTTCCCAGGTCAGGGGGCAATCTTTGATGGCGGTGGAGCCGATTCGGAATTAGAAGAAGAGCGCCGTCTTGCCTATGTTGGAATCACCCGAGCCAGAGAGCATCTTACTATGACAGCAGCCCGTATGCGTATGATTCGTGGCGAGACACAGTTCCACAAGATTTCACGCTTTGTTAAGGAAATCCCTGAGGATTTAATTAAGGGTAATCTCTGGGAGCCAAAGCCTATGGAGGATTATTCAAGCACTCCTATTGGAGAGTACTCTGTATATCAAAAGCCTTCTGGCAGAGGCCCAGCCATCGCCACAAGCTACGGCGATAATAAGCGCTCAGTACGTGATACATTTAAGACTAACGTATATACGGTAGGAAGTTCCACTACCGCAGTTGCCAACAAAAACGGAACTAAGATAGAAAAAGCAGAATTGGAATATGGTATCGGCGACAGAGTCAGCCATATTAAATTTAAAGAAGGCACAGTAAAGGACATCATCGACGAAGGCCGTGACTACGAAGTCACCGTAGACTTCGACGGTGTCGGCGTGAAGAAAATGTTCGCTTCCTTCGCAAAATTAAAGAAAGTATAAGAAAGAGGCTTCCCCTTGAGGGGAAGCTGTCAGCGATAGCTGACTGATGAGGTGTAAAATATGAAACGAGGTGAAGTTGTACAAGGTAAAGTTATAAAAGTAAACTTCCCTAACAAAGGTATAATAGAAACAGCCGAGGGAGACAAGCTCCGTGTTAAGGGCGTGTTGCCAGGCCAGACTGTTTCAGTAAGAGTTAAAAAGAGTTCAAAAGAAAAGGCGCAGGGCAATCTACTTTCGGTAGATGCTCCATCGCCTATAGAAATGGATACCCCAGCATGCGTGCATTATGGTAAATGCGGTGGCTGTACATATCAGTCGCTTCCTTACGAGGAGCAGCTAAAGCTGAAAGAGGGCATGATTCATGATTTAATGGCTCCTGTCATCAGCGAAGACGTATGGAATGCCACATACGAAGGCATCAAAGCCAGCCCAAAGCAGTTTGGTTATCGTAATAAAATGGAGTTCTCATTCGGAGATGAGGTAAAGGACGGCCCACTTACACTTGGTATGCACAAGAAGGGCAGTTTCTATGATGTTGTTACAGTAGATGGTTGTCAAATTATCGATGCAGATATGCGTCGTGTCCTTACAATCACTTTAGATTACTTCGCAAATGCTAAGCAGCCATATTATCGCAAGAATACACATGAAGGATACTTGCGTCATCTGCTTGTTCGTAAGGCAACAAAGACAGGTGAAATCTTAGTAGATTTGGTTACCAGCACACAGATTTCATCAATCTACGAGCTTGCTCTTTTAGAGGGATGGAAGCAGGCACTTTTGAAATGTCAGGATTGGGAAGGAAAGCTTACAGGTATTCTTCATACTAAAAATGATAGAGAGGCTGATGTGGTAGCAGACGAAGGCACAGAGGTGCTTTACGGACAAAGCTGGTTTAAGGAAGAGCTTCTTGGTCTTTCATTTACTATCAGCCCATTCTCATTCTTCCAGACTAATTCTTTAGGAGCAGAAGTACTTTACAGCACAGCCCGTGATTTTATTGCATCAGGAGCTGACGGAGCCGAAGTATACGATTTGTATTCAGGCACTGGCACAATCGCCCAGGTTATCGCCCCTGCAGCTAAGCACGTAACAGGTGTAGAAATCATCGCCGAAGCAGTTGAAGCAGCCAAGGACAATGCCAAGCTCAACGGACTTGATAACTGCGATTTCATCGCAGGCGATGTTCTCAAAGTGCTGGACGACATCACAGAAAAGCCAGACTACATTATCCTAGACCCACCTAGGGACGGCATCCATCCAAAGGCCTTGGACAAAATTATCGATTACGGCGTAGATTCCCTAATCTACATATCTTGCAAGCCTACTAGCCTTGCCCGCGACCTAGAGGTCTTCCTAGCCCGCGGCTACAAGGTCACACGCCTTGCCTGCGTTGACATGTTTCCGGGTACTTACCATGTGGAGACGTGCGTACTTTTGTCCAAACTTTCTAGTGCAGAAAACCACGTAGAATTCAGTATTTCAGGTGATGAATTGGACGTTACAACAGCAGAAAGTAAAGCGACATATCAACAGATAAAAGATTGGGTACAAAAAGAGTGTGGCTTAACTGTTTCATCACTGAATATTGCCCAAGTAAAGCGTGCTAATGGAATAATTGAGCGCGAATGCTATAATGAACCAAAATCTGAAGACAGTAGACAGCCAGGCTGCCCAGAAGAAAAGTGGAAGGCCATTGAAGAGGCTCTGAAGTATTTTCAGATGATATAAGAAATAAAAAAATGTAGTGACAGGATAATTGCCTTCTGTCACTTATTTTTTTGATTAATTTGTTATACAAATGTAAATTTTATATTTCAAGAAAATCCGAATGATTATTTTTAAAATCATAGTATAATGAGGCTAAACAGTACGTCTATTTCTAGGAGAAAAAGTGGAATGTTACATATAATATTTAAAGAGAAACTAGTTAAAAATAAAATGGATAGTAGCAATCTTTTTAGAATTCTACTAGAATACCTTCTCCCTATTGTAATAATATTGGTGCTTTTTCATTACGTACTATTGGCTGGTACTATTTCAAGTGGAAGTATGGAACCAACCTTAATGACTGGTTCAGTGATGTTTGGAAATAGACTAGCATATGTTGTAAAAGATGTTGAAAGAGGCGATATTATTTTTTTTAAGCACGAAAAGGAGATAGCAGGAAAGCGAGTAATAGGTATTCCAGGAGATAAAATTGAGTTTTTTGATGGCGATGTGTATTTGAATGATAAAAAACTTGAGGAAGATTATCTTGCTTTTGATACAGATACAAATTGTAGTGAAACATTTGTTGTACCTAATGGAACCGTGTTTGTAATGGGCGATAATAGAGAAAACTCTAGTGATTCGAGAAGTTGGGAAAATCCATATGTGGACACAGATACCATAGTTGCCAAATTGATATTTGTTACACCTCCATGGTTTGCCAAATTGTATTACTAAATGAAAAGTAATACAATTTTATAAAATAATATAGATAGAAGTCCCTGTTGGAGTAATCTTGCAGGGGCTTATTTTTTTCTTGGAAATTGATATAGAAAGCTACCTCATAGTTATAAGTTTTAAATGATACCAAATTTTGAAATAAGATGGGCTAATTGTATGCATAAATAATTGGTTATAAAAAACTTGCTTGAAATGATGCGTACATGCTAATATAACTACATTTTTGAACACACTAGATTCATACAAAAATGATACTATTAATGAAAGTTAAGAAAAATGATATCGTATATGACTACAAATAACTATCAAATGTAAATTGCATTGGTATAGATAATTTCCAAAGGGATATTTGGAGGTTATATCTATGATAATTTTAAATAAAAAATTTATATTTCTATTATCGATACTCGTACTAATAGTCACCATTATATTAAATGTCAATATTTTTTTGTGACAGTTATTATTGGAGTCAAGGACAAAGTGTACTGTGGCAATAGAACGAGGTGATACAGTTTTATACATTGGTGACGATATTGCTGTTGAACATGGAAATATAACTGAAAAAGGAAGAGAAGTAGTTCTTGGCTCAGGTTTTTCTGAGCAAGTTATAATTAATGCACAAAATTCATATAATTCGTCACATTCAAACAGCACAAACGATAATACCGTAGAAAATGCTAGTTCAAGTGAAAAGAATACTGCCGACCAACAGCAAGAAACAAGCAATAATAAAACTGAAATAAAAGATAAAAGTGCAAGACCAAATTATACTGAACAAGAAATTGAAGCGGCTTGGACAGAAATGGAAAAGATAGAATCAACCTGCACTGAAACAAGATATGCAACCTACTCAAATACTCTCACTGGAGAAACAAAGTCAGAAGAGTTATCATTGGCTGATTATAAGTATGTTGAAACTGAACGAAAAGAAGCTACTTGCACAGAAGCAGGTTCAATAACATATACTTGCGAGATATGTGGTGATACTTATTCAGAAGAAATCCCTGCTCTAAGTCACGATTACGAGTGGGTCACAACTAAAGAAGCTTCATTCTTTACTCTAGGTGAAGAACAATACGTCTGCAATAATTGTGGAGATGTATGAAAAACAAGAGAGAATTCTACTACTTGCCCAATTCCACTTATGGGAATAATAATAGGTATATGTGTTGTTTTCATCGGGTCAGTCAGTGGAATAGTTGTTTTGAAGAAAAAGAAAACAATTAAAGAGATTTAGGAGGTTATATCAATGAAAATTTTAAATAAATTAATGATGACAATTGTGCTTGGACTTATAATATTAGCTACTGGGGTTTCATGTTATTGCGAGCTTAGACTAAGTGAAAAAAGAGCCGCAGCAATTAATGCTGAGGTAGCAGTAGAAGATGGGGGAACATGCACGGTTAATACTAGCGACGGAAGAACAATAACAGTTGTAAAAAATGGCGTTATTCAGGATTATGCATTTTTATATGAGTGCGGAGTAACTGATGCTGAAATTGCACAATGGCAATCTGCTTCTAAATCAACTGTTTCCAATGAGTCAACAGAGGAACCAAATAATACAAAATCTAAAACCGATGGGCAGGAAAGTAAGCAAGCAAATACGAAGGAATCTAATCAAAAGGCAGAAGAGAAAAAAAACCAAGAACCCTCATATACTGCTGAGGAAATTGCAGCGGCTTGGGTGGAAACAAATAGAGTAGAATCGACATGCACTGAAGCAGGCCACGTAGACTATTCAAACTCTCTTACTGGTGAAACAAAAAGTGAAGAGTTGCCTTTAGCAGAACACAAGTATGCTGAAACAGAACGAAAAGAAGCTACTTGCACAGAAGTGGGTTCAATAACATATACATGTGAAGTATGTGGTGATACATATACAGAGGAAGTCCCTGCTCTAGGTCACGAATACGAGTGGGTCACAACTAAAGAAGCTTCATTCTTTACTCTAGGTGAAGAACAATACGTCTGCAAAAATTGTGGAGATGTATCAAAAACAAGGGAGATTTCTGCTACTTGCCCAATTCCACTTATGGGAATAATAATAGGTATATGTGTTGTTCTAATCGGAGCAGTCAGTGGAATAGTTGTTTTGAAGAAAAAGAGAACAATTAAAGAGATTTAGGAGGTTCATTTATATGAGAATTAGCAAACACATGTTTTTCCGATTAGGAATTTTATCTATATTAATCTGTTCAATTGTATTTAGCACAAAGTTCTTTTGTTTGGATAAACTCTCTATACGGGCTGCAACAAAAGCGGGATTACAGCGAGCGGATCACTCAGCGAGCATTACAGATGAAAATGGTAATGAAATCTTTTTCCTTAAAAATGGAGTCATAGTAAATTATGATATAGTTTATCAAGCAGGAGTGACTGACGCTGAAATCGCAGAGTGGTCGGCAGCTAATAGTTCAAGTACAACCACGCAATCAAAAACAGAGGACTCAACCAAAGAGGAAACATCTAGCACAGTGGAAAATAAAGATTCAAATAAAAATGATTCTACCACCAAGAATAACGATAGCGAAAATAAGACGAGCAAAACTGAAAATGCAAAAACACCCACTTATACCGATGATGAGATAGCAGCTGCGTGGTCAGAGTCAGAAAGAGCAGAATCGACATGTATCGAAGCAGGACATGTTAGCTATACAAACAGCCTTACTGGTGAAACTAAATCTGAGGAATTACCACTAGCTGAACATAAGTATTCTGAAATAGAGCGAAAAGACGCAACTTGCAGTGAAGCAGGTTCAATAACATATACTTGTGAAGTCTGTGGTGATACATATACAGAAGAAATCCCTGCTCTTAATCACGAGTATGAGTGGGCTACAACTAAAGAAGCTTCACTATTTACCCCAGGCGAAGAACAGTATGTGTGCAAAAATTGTGGTGATATATCAGAAACCAAAGAAATTACTTTTACTAGTCCTGTTTTTGTCGCACTATTAATTGCAAGTGTGGCTGTTATGATTATAGGTATTGGATTCTTCTTTATTAAAATGAAAAATGATTAGTTTTATTTTTTACATAAAAGTGATGTTAAGCTATAATACTTTTGTAAAGAAAAATATATTATAATTAAGGAGAGCAAGAATTATGATGTACCCTTATATGACATTTTCTGATGGTACTGAGGTTGTCCATTCACAAGTGATTAAAGAAAATGATACAGATAAAATTATAGTTCATTTTGAAAGAGCAACGGAAAATGGATTTGATTCGGCCAGATGTGAATTACCATCATATAATTGGTTGCTTAAAGAGGGATATTCTCAAGAAGAAATTGATTTCTTTGAAAAATTCTTAAGAAATAATGCTCATTTATTATATAAATATGCAGCCTTAGGAGGAATTAAAATTGCCTAGTATTTTTACTGTAAGTGGTTATAAGGTTTATTTTTGGTCCAATGAAAATAATGAACCTATACATGTTCATGTGTCTAAAGGGCAACCATCACCTCACGGTACAAAAATATGGTTAACTAGCAAAGGTGGATGTATACTTGCCAATAATGGTGGTAATATTCCGTCTAAAGAATTGAATGAGTTAATGGAGTTTATTTCTGCTCAGTTTTTTATTATTTGTGATGCATGGAAAAAGCACTTTTTGACCGAAGAAATAAAATTCTATTGTTAAACCTACTACTAAGGCTCACAAAGGCTGAATTTTCAGATTTGTGAGCTTTTTTGTTTAACAGATGTTCTGATGAAGGCGAAATATGTAAAAGTGATGTTATGCTATAATATACATATACAGATATATTTAGGAGGTAATTATTTTGATAAAACATACACTTTTTAAATACAATGTAAGCCTTGTTTCTCTTTTTGTTATATTGATAATTTATGTATCATGTTTTCATACAATTAATTGTGAGGATTATACACCTTATATAGATAAACTAACAGTACGTGCAATGACAAAAACTAGTTTGATGGAAGGTACGGGCGATTGTTATATTGGTACTCCAGATGGAAATGTTATCTTTATAAAGGGTGGAAAAATTGTCAATTATGATATTATCTACCAAACGGGGATAACTGATGCCGAAATCGCAGAGTGGTCGGCAGCTAATAGTTCAAGTACAACCACGCAATCAAAAACAGAGGACTCAACCAAAGAGGAAACATCTAGCACAGTGGAAAATAAAGATTCAAATAAAAATGATTCTACCACCAAGAATAACGATAGCGAAAATAAGACGAGCAAAACTGAAAATGCAAAAACACCCACTTATACCGATGATGAGATAGCAGCTGCGTGGTCAGAGTCAGAAAGAGCAGAATCGACATGTATCGAAGCAGGACATGTTAGCTATACAAACAGCCTTACTGGTGAAACTAAATCTGAGGAATTACCACTAGCTGAACATAAGTATTCTGAAATAGAGCGAAAAGACGCAACTTGCAGTGAAGCAGGTTCAATAACATATACTTGCGAGATATGTGGTGATACTTATTCAGAGGAAGTCCCTGCTCTAGGTCACGAATATGAGTGGATTACAACCAAAGAAGCTACATTGTTTAGATCTGGTGAAGAACAGTATGTTTGTAAGAACTGTGGTGATGTTACAGAAACAAGAGTACTTTCATCTCGATTTCCAACGGGTTTTGTATTAGTTGTTGCAAGTATTCTATTTGTTATAGGGATAGGATTTATGACATATAGGAAAAATAAAAGTAGCATATCTTAAAAGATAAGGTGGCTTTGATAATGAACAAAAAGGATTTTAAAGCTGCGCTATGCAATGGATGTAGAACGAAATGGTGTTTAAAACTTTTATTTATTTTATTATGCTGCATTCTTATCTACGTAAATAACAAATTTGATCATACTTTTGAAGAAGATAGCGTGAGCATGAGGTTAGAATATACTTCTGATTTCGAAAGGCTGAAAATTGGAAATGCTGGTAATATTGTCCTCTTTGAAAGAGATGAAATGGAAAATGTCACTGTTAGGCCAATTGCTATATATACTGGTTCGGAGGCGGAACGATTGATACTGACATATGGCGGGAGAAAAACTCATCCTGAAGAAGGAACAGAATTTGTAGTATTGGAATACAGTGCTACTGTTGACCCAAGAGAGCATTATATCGATTGCAAATTGCTGGGCACTGACTTAAACAATATATCTTATGACAGTATTGTGTACCGTTCAAAATGCTATGATATGTATGAGAACATAAAAGTTGAGGACGGTGTGTTTAACAAAATATATCTTTATTATGAGCTACCAATTGGTGTTGATGAATATATTTTGGAGTTCGGATATCACGTGGCAGAGCAAGAGCTAGGCATGGAAAATAAATTTACAGCGCATTACTACATTAATGTAAAAGATTTATAAAAATTATTTCGAGTTTTCCCTGTTATCCCTAGTTCTCGCTATTCTTTTCTTTACGCTCTTTCAGACGTTTAACCTTACGGGTGTTTTTCTTCGACTTAAGCATATCTTTATATTTTTTTGATCTGTGCATCAGCTTTTTAAAAACGTTATACTCTTCTGGTGGTACAGTAGAAGGAACAATTCCACTGGTTGCACAGAATGAGTTAAAGAAAATCTTAGCAACATCCTCGTCAGGGTCTTCCTCTGTAACTTGAGGCACAGGGATATTTTCAAGAATGATATCTTTCAAAGTAGTGTCGGTAGCAGTTTCGGAATCTTTTTTATGAGCATTTCTAAGATCGTCTAGGATTGGCGTGAGTTCAGTATTGATTCTGTTTATAAAGTAGTTTCTTTCTTCTACATGGTTTGCCTCTAGCAATGCAGTCCAAATATCATCCCTGTCGGGCTTTAAGTTTCTTACAATCTTCTCGTGATAGGCATTCATTACAGCTTGAATAGCCTGAAAATTCTGTCCAGCAATTCCATCAATATAGATTTCAATATCAGCTAATACATCCTTAAACCCGGGATGAGAAATAAGCTCGCACAGAAGTCTGTTATTCAATTCCTTATTCTTTAAAATTTCTAGAGTCCTGTCATCTAAATCTAATACAGAAACATCTTTTGTGTCGTTAGTTCTAGAGCTACTTCTATCAAATAAATAATCTAGAGAAACATCAAAATAATCAGCAAGTTGAACTACTGCATAGTGAGAGATACCCTTTGTTTCGTCGGTTTCATATTCGCTTATAGTGGATTTTGATATTCCAGTGGCAGCAGCCAATTCATCTTGCGATAATCCTTTTTCAACTCGTAAATCTTTTAATCGTTCCTGTAGTGTTACATGAGTTTTCAATTTATATTCCCCCTTAAGAACATCCTAATCAAAGTATAACAGTTTGAAATTGTAGTTAAAACTATACTTTAAATCTTGAATCCGAAATCTCGGAAAAAACTTCAAAATGAAAAATAATCCTACATTCCGGATATACGGGAGAGGGCTTTGAAAAATGGCATACTCACATCATAACAACTGCATGAGCATTCCAGATGAATACTATTTCGGGGAAGCTAAGCGATGATGTGAGAACGGAGCGAGCCAAGGATAGCAAAACGTCAAAGTGCCAAACAAGGTAACCTGACAGGAAAGCATTTGGGGAAATGACGTTTTGACCAGATCAAAGAATTGAGGCTTATCGTAGATGTGATAAGCCTTTTTTCTTTGCTCTGGAGCAGAGTGCAGAGGCGGCGAGCCTTTGCATTTATGGAAATGGGTGCACGCATTTTCATAAACGTGGGTCAAGGGAGCAGAGCTCCTTTGTCAGGTCGAGGGTGAAACCCCGCCCAGTTGTATGTTGGCTAGCGACATACAGTACTGGGTATTCTTTGTCACACATAGCCCACACAGGCTTTGAAGTCGGTATTACCCTGTAACCCTAAAACTAAAAAATGAGTATATAACAAAGGAGAAAAAACGTTATGAGAGTTTCACGTCACAATGGCAGAGCAGGAAAAAATGGAACTTACAATCCAAAGCATAATGATAGGGAATTTGATGTAGAAAATTCGGAAGACATTAATGAAGAAATGACTCCCTACAATGTTTATTGGAATTGTATAGATAGGATTCCTGTAAGGCATATGGACAGAGATGAGCATTGGCATTCGTTTACTGAGGTTGAAAAAGGATTCTATGCTTTACTTTATAAGGATTACCTGGAAGGTCAAAATGCTAGACATATAGCAAGTCGACATAAGGAAAGATGTAGAACAATGGATGATCTTAGAACAAATAAAATGACTTGTCCAGAAGAAACGGTTTATCAAATTGGTAACATCGATGGCACTGTAGATTATGGAGTTTTATTGGAAGTTGCAGCAGAGTTTTTTAACACTATTCAAGAACGCTACGGAGATCATGTTCATATTTTGAACTGGTCGCTTCATCTAGATGAGTCTACTCCACACATTCATGAGCGTCATGTTTTTGATGTTATAAACAAGTATGGTGAGAGACAGCCTAAGCAGGAACAGGCATTAAAGGAAATGGGATTTGAACTACCCGACCCAAGCAAAAAGCAGGGAAAGTTTAATAATAGAAAGATGTCCTATGATGCAGAATGTCGAAAGCTGTTTCTTGAAATCTGCCATAAACATGGGCTTCAGATAGAGGAAGAACCTATTTATGGTGGTAAGCAGTATCTTGAAAAGAAAGAATTCATTATTGAGAAGCTTAACGCAAATTATAAAGAACTTCAAGAAAAGTTCCAGAAAATGGATGCTATGTACAATGATGTTATTGCAGAGAATGAGAAGCTTACAGCAATCAATGAAAAGCTTGAAATTAAAATTGAAGATATGGAGAGCCTTGTAAAGGAAGTGTCTGATATTGCATACGATAAGGCATGTGAGACTATCGTAGATGAAATTGTAGATAGAGTTCGAACTGAGGAAAATGATGAAATCGAGAAATACAAACGCTGGATATCTTCGGAAAAATGCAAAGTACCAAGTAAAGTTAAGCCATTAATCATAAAGCATCTTGATGGTGTAAATAATTTGCTTATAAGGTTGAAGGATAAGGTTGTTGATAGGATTAAAACATCTCTCAAATCAATAGAAAAGAGAACAGCGCTAACTAATCAGGTTGTTAATGCAGCGCGACCTAGCATAGTTGAGAAGCTCAAAAAGAGACAGGCAGAGATTGATTCTATTGAAAGAAACGCAATTAATCCCAAAGAAAGGCCAGTAAAAAGGGAGGAAAGCCGATGAGTGTATTTGAATTAGTAAAAGCAAATGTAACTGCTTATGATGTGGCAGTGGCTGAAGGATTTAATCCATCCAGAAATAAGCTGATTTGTTGTCCTTTCCATAATGATAAGCATCCAAGTATGAAGGTTGATAAAAGGTTTTATTGTTTTTCCTGTGGTGAAAAAGGAGATGTGATTGATTTTGTAGGAAAGCTTTATGGCCTAGGGGCTAAGGATGCTGCTGAAAAGCTTGCATCAGATTTTGGCTTATCTATGGAAGCAGATTCTTCAAAGGTAAAGGAGTACAGACGTCAAAAATCAGAACATCAGCTTTATGCGGAGAAAAAGAGAAAACTGATGCAATCACTTTCACAATTGATAGAACAGCTACAGATTTTAAAAACTTCATATCGACCAAAAGAGGAACAGGATTCTACATGGAGTCCTGTTTTTTCTTTTGCAGTAAATAAATATGAATATGTTTCTTATCTATATGATTATGCAATGTTTGAGGTTACGGACTCACAACTAAAAGATGAAATAGATAGCTTACTTCAGGAGGTAGAAAAGATTGAACGAGATTATGACAACCAAATCAACGGAAGAGATAAAGGAAATGCTGGAGACAACGGAGAAGGGATGGCCTGTTAGCACTATTGATAATGCTGCCATTATTTTGCGAGAGGATTCACTATTCAAAGACAATATTCGTGAGAATATGTTCAGAGAGAGAATAGAGCTTAAAGGGGATATGCCATGGAATAGAACTGGCATAGATGTAACAGACAAGGATGAGATTCACATCAGATACTACATTGAAATGTTCTATCACTACAATAGCGAGAAAAGGATTAGAGAGGCATTACAGATTGTGGCCACTGAGAATCAGTATCATCCAGTAAGAGATTACCTAAATAATCTGTACTGGGATGGTACGCCAAGAATTCGTTATGCATTGAATCATTTCTTAGGTGCCGAGATTTCTGATTATCATTATGAATGCTTAAAGTTGTTCTTACTTGGTGCTATAAATAGAGTCTTTAGACCAGGCTGCAAGTTCGAATACATGCTTTGTCTTGTTGGAGGACAGGGGGCGGGTAAATCTACTTTTGCTAGATTTCTTGCATCAAAAGATATGTGGTTTTCAGATGATTTAAAGAGGCTAGATGATGAAAAGGTTTATGAGCATTTGGTAGGGCATTGGATTTGTGAGATGGCTGAGATGATTCCTATTTTAAATACTCGTTTTATTGAGTCCACCAAAGCATTCCTAAGTAAGCAGTTTGACAACTATCGTGTGCCTTATGGAGTAAGAGCCGAGGATAGACCAAGGCAGTGTGTGTTTGTAGGAACATCAAATGTAATAAACTTCTTACCATTAGATAGAAGTGGTAACAGACGTTTCCTGCCTGTTATGTGTGATGCAGCGAAAGCTGAGGTTCATATCTTAGAGGATGAGAAAGAATCGCGTCATTACATTGAACAAATGTGGGCTGAGGCGATGGTGCTCTATAGGGAAGGAAAAGATAAGCTGAAGCTTCCTAAGGAAATTGAAAAGGATTTGGCAGAGTACCAGCGCCCATTTATGCAAGAGGACACATGAACAGGATTGATTCAGGAATGGCTTGACCATACCAATAATGACTTGGTTTGCGTGCAGCAGATTTACAACGAAGCCTTGAATGAATTTGGAAAGCCTAGAAATAGTGTGGCACGTGAGATAGGCCTGATAATGAATGGAACAATCAACGGATGGAAGCCTTATCCAAATCCGCGAAACATTCCTAAGTATGGAAAACAGCGTGGATGGATGCGAGTGGAAACAAACTCTGGAAACAAAGAGGAAACTTTCATTCCCGTGGATGGCACTCAGATGGATATACCTTTTGATTAGCCTATTTACAGGGCTTTGTCGTTTTGGATTTTATGTAACTGATAATTGTTTGAATTTTTTTGAATCTGTTTCCAGACTTTGTTTCCAAGTGTGGAAGCAGATTTTTTATTGGAGGATTAACGATGGTAACTGAGATTGAAATTAAAGATGATATGCAGATTCTTGCAGATTTTATGTATTCAATGATTTTAAAGTATAGTGATAAGGTTGATTTGGACAGCTTGCCTGATCCAGAGGTTCTTTTTCTTATGCAGGACATAAGAAAGTTTATTAAGCTTTCGGCAGAGAAACGTAACGAAGAAAAAGATTTGTTTGATATTGAATACGTTTTGTTTACATGATAATATATTCGCGTAAACGAAAATGATAGAATTCGGAAAGGCGGACAGTTGTTATGACAATAACAGAAAGAATTTTTTTTCTTATAAAAGAGCGTGGTTTAAGTCAGAATGCATTTGGCAAAGCTGCGGGAATAGCACCTAGCACAATCAGTGATTGGAAGAGAAAAGGGCATAATCCTTCCGCTGATAAGATTATGGATATATGCAGAGTATTAGAAGTATCACCAGAGGCTCTTCTTACTGGTAAAGGTATAGATGAGACTGAGGTCAAGGAGACTAAGGTGGATTATAAGGAAAAGCAGCTTTTAATGGAATATGAAGGTTTAAATGAGGACGCTCAAAAGAGACTGCTGACCTATGCGAAGAAGCTGGGTGAACTGACAAAAATGGAGGATTTAACATGGGAAAAATGATGAAAGATACAATACATGCAAATGGTAAGGACATTCGCATGTACACAATGGATTTTGAGAATGATTTTATTTCACTTACTGATATAGCTAAATATAAAAGTGATGATGCAAATGCTACGATATGTAATTGGATGAGAACTCGAGAAACAATTGAATTCTTGGGATTGTGGGAGCGTTTGCATAATACTGATTTTAAACCCCTCGAATTCGAGGGGTTTAGAGGTGAGGCAGGACTGCATGCTTTTACAATGTCACCAACAAAGTGGATACAAGGTGTAAATGCTATAGGTATAGTTTCAAAGGCTGGTCGATATGGTGGAACATACGCACATTCAGACATTGCGCTTGAATTTGCATCATGGATTTCCGCTGAATTTAAACTGTATATTATAAAAGATTACAAACGTATAAAGAAAGATGAGAATAGCAAATTATCTCTTAACTGGAATTTGAATCGTGAAATTGCAAAGATTAACTATCGCATTCACACTGATGCAATAAAAGATAACCTTATTCCACCAGAACTTACACCGGAGCAGATTTCATTTAAATATGCTAGTGAAGCAGATCTTCTTAATGTTGCATTATTTGGTATGACAGCGAAACAATGGAGAGATTCCAATAAAGATAAAAAGGGCAACATGCGAGATTTCGCAAGCCTTAATCAGTTGCTCGTACTTGCAAATATGGAAAGCTACAACGCTATTTTAATTGAGCAGGGGAAGCCTCAATCAGAAAGACTGGTTCTCCTTAGACAGCTTGTAGTTAAACAAATGCAAACATTGGAATATGTAAATAACGAGGGGCTTAAGCGTTTACCAGGAGCTTCAGTTAATGCAGATAAATAGATGGGGAGGTATTATGACAAAAGAAAGGACTAAAGTTTATATTTATACTCGTGTCTCAACTGCAATGCAGATAGATGGCTATTCATTAGAGGCACAGAAGACCAGAATGAAAGGCTTCTGTGCTTATAATGAGTATGAGATTGCTGGGGAATATGAGGATGCAGGAAAGTCAGGCAAATCCACTGTGGATCGCCTGGCTTTTAATAAAATGATCGAAGATATAAAAGCAGGAAAAGATGATGTGAGGTTTGTTCTTGTATTTAAACTTTCAAGATTTGGTCGAAATGCTGCTGATGTTCTTTCTACACTTCAAGTGATGCAAGACTTTGGAGTTGACCTTATATGTGTAGAGGATGGAATAGATTCATCAAAAGATGCAGGTAAACTTATGATTTCAGTTCTATCAGCTGTAGCTGAAATTGAGCGTGAAAACATTAGAGCTCAAACCATGGAAGGAAGAATGCAAAAAGCTAGAGAAGGAAAATGGAATGGAGGAATGGCTCCATATGGTTACAAGCTAGTGGATGGAAATCTAGTTATTAATGAGGAAGAAGCGGAAGTTATTAGAAAGATTTTTGAAGTATATGTCAATACAACACATGGACCTTCAGGTGTAGCAAAGTATCTTTCAAATCATGGAATAAAGAAGGTAAAAAGGCGTGATTGGGAAAACGAATACTTCAGCGAACATACAATTCGTCTTATTCTACAAAATCCTGTTTACATTGGAAAGATAGCATTTGGTAGAAGAAAAACTCAAAAAGTTAAAGGTACACGTAATGAATATCAGATAGTTAATTCTGATGATTATATTACGGCTGATGGAGCGCATGAAGCTATTGTATCTGAAGATTTGTGGGAGGCTGCCAATGCCAAGATGAAAAAGCGTTCTCATAAATATAGTCGTGTTAATAAACCAAAAGAAGAAAGAACACATCTTCTTACAGGAATAGTGAAATGCCCGATATGTGGAACAGGATTGTACGCTAACAAGGCAACTAAGAAAAAAGCCGATGGAACATTCTATAAGGATTTCTATTATTATTCGTGCAAACACAGAAAAAAGGATAGAGGTCATGTATGCACATATAGAAAGCAGATAAATGAAGAGCTACTTGATGCAGCAGTTATTGAGTCTATAATTCGAATGACACAAAGCAGAAAATTCGCCCAGGAAATCAAAAGAAAGATTAAGGCGGAGGTGGATACCACTGAATTGGATAAGGAAATAAAAGAATTAAAAGCTCAGCTCAGAAAGTGCTATAACAGAAAAGAGGCTATCAATAATGATATAGATTCTCTAGATGTTGAGGATAAGCATTATTCAAGACGCAAATATGATCTCGAATGTAGTTTATATAAAATCTATGATAAAATTGATAGGACAGAAGAACTGCTATTAGCTGCTCAGGCAAAACGTCAGGCAATTATAGCAAATAAAGTATCAGCTGATAATGTATACAAGGCATTGGTTTATTTTGATAAGTACGTTGTTGATATGACTGATGCAGAGTGCAGAGAGTTCATCACCCAACTTATAGAGAAGGTTGAGGTTTATGAAGAGAGACAGCCAGATGGAAAGTGGATTAAGGATATCAAGTTTAAGATTCCAATGATCAACAATGAGACACTTTTTGGTTTGGACAATTTAAATCAGCTTGAAACCATCGCAAAAATTGAAAGAATTAAATAAAGCAAAAAGCTTCCAAACTGTGAATAGTTTGGAAGCTTTTTTAGATTGAGGAAAGTATTAATAAGGATGCACCAAAAAGGTTACATGTGTATGCGAGGAAAAGATTTGTTTGATATTGAATACGTTTTGTTTACATGATAATATATTCGTATAAACGAGATGGCAAAGTATACGGAAAGACGGATAGAAATATGACAATTACAGAAAGAATATTTTTCCTTATAAAAGAACGAGGATTGAGTCAGAACGCTTTTGGAAAAGCAGCTGGAATTGCATCCAGCACAATTAGTGACTGGAAGACAAAAGGTCATACTCCATCAGCTGATAAGATTATGGATATCTGTAGAGTACTTGATGTGACACCTGAGCAGCTTCTTACTGGGAAGGATATAGATGAAGACTATATAGAGCCTGCAATTGACTATGTGGCTAAGAAGCAGGATGAAGAGTTACTTGTTGAGATTCACAGTCTAAAAAAGGAGCAAGTCAAGAGATTGAAGGCTTATCTGAAAGCGTTGAGGCAGCTAGAGGAGTTAGAGGATATCTAAATGGGTAACTTGAAATGTCAATTTGGAATTTCAAGTTATGAGTAATAAGAAAGGATTTTTGTAAGTGGAGAGTAATAGAAATGTAACTATTGTGAAGGATTCTGAGGGGAAGGATGTTGTTTTAATTAATGATATTAAATTTAAAGGAAAACGTTCTATAAATTGGGATGATGTGAAAAAGTACTTGAAGAGTTATATTGATGATTCTTTTCAAATTCAAAGTACAGGTGATTGGATTTACATTGGTAATGACCTACCTAATGAGTATACAGGCTCTGAGTATACTTTTGGATTGAAAGGAACTAATGCAAAAGCAAAAGCTAATGCTACACAGGGAATTCCAGAGTTAATAATGTAGCGGCTTAGCTGGAATGGCTAGAAATTAACCTCATTGTGTGTCAGAGATTTAATCGATATAATGTCATGCAGA
>SVER01000071.1 GCA_015057315.1 Pseudobutyrivibrio ruminis
GGCGGAAGCATTAGACTTGGATTCGAAGGTGGACAGATGCCTTTATACAGACGTCTTCCTAAGCGTGGTTTCAAGAACAGAAATACAAAGGAAATCGTTGGAATCAATGTTTCTTATTTAGAGAGATTTGATAATGGTGCTACTGTAACAGTTGATACACTTATTGAGAGCGGTATCATTAAGAACCCTCGCGATGGCGTTAAAATTCTTGGCGGTGGCGAGCTTACTAAGAAGCTTAATGTTCAGGCAAACGCTTTTAGTGCTAGCGCAAAGGAGAAAATTGAGGCCTTAGGCGGAACAGTAGAGGTGATCTAATGTTTCAGACACTACGCGATGCTTTTAAAATTAAAGATTTAAGAAGAAGAATTGGTTTTACATTTATAATGCTTATTGTTGTTAGGTTAGGAAGTTTACTTCCTGTGCCTGGCATCAATGGAAGTGCATTTGCTAGTTTATTTGAGAATAGCGACAGTGCATTGAATTTCTTTGATTCAATCACTGGTGGTTCATTCTCAGCTATGTCAGTATTTGCGCTTAATATTACACCATATATTACATCTTCTATCATTATGCAGCTGCTTACTATTGCATTCCCTAAGTTAGAGGAAATGCAGCGTGATGGTGAGCAGGGCAGAAAGAAGATGACGCAGATTACTCGTTATCTTACAATAGCGTTAGCGTTAGGTGAATCAATTGCAATGGCAATTGGATTTGGTAGAAGCGGATACCTTGTATCTTATTCTGTTCCATACATTAATTATGTGCTTGTAGTAGCTTCTCTTACAGCAGGTTCTGCAGTATTAATGTGGATCGGTGAGAGAATCACTGAGAAGGGTATTGGTAATGGTATTTCAATAGTTCTTACTATTAACATTATCAGCCGTATCCCAGCTGATTTAACAAAGCTTTATGAGCAGTACATGGCTGGAAAGACAATTCCAAAGGCTACACTTGCAGCAATTATTATTGCAGCAATTATTATTGCATTAGTCGTATTTGTAGTTATTCTTCAAAGCGCAGAAAGACGTATTCCAGTTCAGTATTCTAACAAGATTCAGGGAAGAAGACAGGTGGGTGGAAACTCATCAGTTATCCCAATGAAGGTAAATACAGCTGGTGTTATTCCAGTAATCTTTGCACAGTCATTACTTCAGACACCAATCATGCTTGTTCAGTTATTTGACAAGGATGGTGTTCAGGGATTCTGGGGCAAGATTCTTAATGGAATGAATCAGTCGAACTGGTTCACACCATCAAATTGGATTTATACAATTGGTGCTCTTGTATATGTATTGCTTATCATTGGATTTGCATATTTCTATACAGAGATTACTTTCAATCCTTTGGAAATTGCAGAGAACTTAAAGCGTTCCGGAGGATTTATTCCAGGTATCAGACCTGGAAAGCCTACATCCGATTATCTTACAGCTATATTAAGACATGTAATATTTATTGGAGCAATAGGTCTTTCAATAGTGGCTTTACTTCCAATCATCTTTAATGGTTTACTTGGAGCAAGCGTTTCATTCGGTGGTACATCAATCATCATTATTGTTGGTGTTATCGTAGAGACACTTAAGCAAGTAGAATCACAGATGATGGTACGTAATTACAAAGGCTTTTTAAATGATTAATAATCATTAAACACTTAAGAGAGATACGCGTATTGCGTATCTCTTAATGTGTTTAATATGAGTAGATTAATGGATTTAATCACTTATTTAATATTAGTTTTCAACTAAACATGCAGGAGGGTTTGTTTATGAAGATTATTATGTTAGGTGCACCTGGTGCAGGCAAAGGAACACAGGCAAAGCAAATTGCAAATAAGTATTCTATTCCTCACATTTCTACAGGTGATATATTCCGCGCTAACATTAAAAACGGTACAGAACTTGGCAAGAAAGCAAAGGAATACATGGATCAAGGTTTGCTTGTTCCAGATGAACTTACATGTGATCTTGTAATGGACCGCATTGCACAGGATGATGCAAAAAATGGATTTGTATTAGATGGTTTCCCAAGAACAATTCCACAGGCAGAGGCTCTTGATGCAGCTCTTACAAAGATTGGCCAGGCTATGGATTATGCTATTGATGTAGATGTTCCTGATGAGAATATCATTAACAGAATGTCAGGTCGTAGAGCTTGCTTAAATTGTGGCGCTACATATCATATCGTATCTATTCCTCCTAAGAAGGAAGGCGTATGTGATACATGTGGTAGCAATCTTGTGTTAAGAGATGATGATAAGCCAGAAACAGTTAAGAAGAGACTTGATGTTTATCATGATCAGACACAGCCATTAATTGAGTACTACAGCAAGAAGGGCATTCTTAAATCTGTTGATGGTACACAGCCTATGGAAAAAGTATTTGAGGATATCACTTCTATATTAGGAGCTTAAGATGTCAGAAGTTATTACTATTAAAACTGAAGAAGAAATTCAATTAATGAGAGAAGCTGGCAAGATTCTGGCTCAGGTTCATGAAACATTAGCTAAAGAGATTCACGAAGGAATGTCTACTTTAGATGTAGATAAGCTTGGTGAAGAAGTTATTAGAAGCTTTGGATGTGAACCTAATTTTAAGGGGCTATATGGTTATCCAGCAAGTGTATGTGTTTCTGTTAACGATGAGGTTGTTCATGGAATACCTACAGATGATCGCATATTAGTAAATGGTGATATAGTAAGCCTTGATACTGGAGTGTTATATAAGGGGTATCATTCAGACGCTGCAAGAACTGTTCCAGTCGGTGAGATTAGCGAAGAGGCAAGACTTCTTATAGAAAGAACACGCCAATCATTTTTCCAGGGTATGAAATATGCCAAGGCAGGAAATCATCTTTATGATATTTCAGGAGCTATTGGAAGCTATGCTGAAAGCTTTGGATACGGTGTAGTAAGAGATTTAGTTGGTCATGGAATTGGCACTAGTCTTCATGAGGCACCTGAAATTCCAAACTTTAAGCGTCCATTCAGAAGAGGACCAAAGCTTAGAGCGGGAATGACATTAGCAGTTGAACCAATGATAAATGCAGGTTGTCCTGATGTTGCATGGATGGATGATGAGTGGACAGTAGTTACAATGGATGAGTCATTATCAGCTCATTATGAAAACACTATTGTTATTACTGATGGAAATCCTGAAATATTAACTCTTACACCATCTGAGCTTGCTAATCCGGAGGGTAACAAATGGATTTAATGCTTGCCAAATCAAAAGCTGGACATGATATAAAAAAGGTGTATGTGGTAGTGAGAGAGGAAGATGAATATCTTTACTTAGCAAATGGAACCACAAAGCTTTTATCAAATCCCAAAAAGAAAAAGAAAATTCATTTACAGCTTATAAAGAATATTCCATCTGAGGTGCTTGATGAAATAAAAGATGTTAGTGCACTGGATGATGTTAAAATTAAAAGAATTCTTAAAAGTTATAATAGGAGGAACGAAGATGTCTAAGGCAGATGTTATTGAGGTTGAAGGAGTAGTTGTTGAGAAGCTTCCTAACGCAATGTTTAAGGTTGAGCTTGAAAATGGTCATCAGATTCTTGCTCATATCAGTGGAAAGCTTAGACAAAACTACATCAGAATATTACCTGGTGATAAGGTAACAATCGAAATGAGTCCTTATGATCTTTCTAAGGGAAGAATTATTTGGAGAGATAAATAAAAAATTGTTGACATATATATAAACGGCCGCTATACTATTAAACGGACGTTTTTAATGTCCAATTTATAGATTGACCACAACCTTTGAATAAAAGGGCATGGAAAGGAGGAACATCGTGAAAGTAAGATCTTCTGTTAAGCCTATGTGCGAGAAGTGCAAGGTCATCAAAAGAAAGGGTAGCATTCGTATTATTTGCGAGAACCCTAAGCATAAGCAGCGTCAGGGTTAATCTGACATAGTTTGTGTAGCATTTTATTATGTGCGGCTGCAGTCTAAAGTGTATCTAATTTAGGCTGTTCATAATAAATAGGCCTATCATACCGAGGCCACATTGTTCCAGATGCGGGGATGCACACATTTCAGGCCGAGTAATCGGAGCTGCATTACTTGTATCGTTATTAATTAAGTAGAATTTTATGGAGGTGTAAACACACATGGCTCGTATTGCAGGTGTAGATTTACCAAGAGACAAGAGAATTGAAATTGGTTTAACTTACATTTACGGAATTGGTAGAGTAAGCTCAAACAAGATTCTTGAGGCAGCTGGTGTAAATCCTGACACACGTGTTAAGGATTTAACTGACGATGAAGTAAAGAAAATCAGCACAGTTATCGATGAGACAATGACTGTAGAAGGTGATCTTAGAAGAGAAGTTGCCCTTGATATCAAGAGACTTCAGGAAATCGGATGCTATAGAGGTATCCGTCATAGAAAGGGTCTTCCTGTTCGTGGACAGAAGACTAAGACAAACGCTCGTACTCGCAAGGGTCCAAAGCGTACAGTAGCAAATAAGAAGAAGTAATTAATTCATAGAAAGAAAGTAGGTTAGTTTAATTATGGCTAAAGTTGCAAAGAAGACAACAAAAAAGCGTGTAAAGAAAAACGTTGAACACGGACAGGTACATGTTCAGGCATCTTTCAATAACACTATCGTTACTATTACTGATGCTCAGGGCAATGCTCTTTCATGGGCAAGTGCTGGTGGTCTAGGATTTAGAGGTTCAAGGAAATCTACTCCTTATGCTGCTCAGATGGCAGCTGAGACTGCAGTTAAGGCTGCATTAGTTCACGGTTTAAAGAGTGTAGATGTATTCGTAAAGGGACCAGGTTCAGGACGTGAAGCTGCAATCAGAGCAATTGATGCAAACGGCGTTCAGGTTCTTACAATTAAGGATGTTACACCAGTTCCACATAACGGATGTCGTCCACCAAAGCGTAGAAGAGTCTAATTAGGAGGGAAATCTAATGGCAGTTAATAAGACACCAGTTCTTAAAAGATGTAGATCTCTTGATTTAGATCCTACATTTTTAGGATATGATAAGAAGTCACACAGACAGAAAAATAGAGGAAGAGGAAAGAAGTCAGAGTACGCTCTTCAGCTTCAGGAGAAGCAGAAGGCTAAGTTCATCTATGGCGTACTTGAGAAGCCTTTCCGTAATTATTATGAGAAGGCTGACCGTATGAAGGGCATGACAGGTGAAAACCTTATGACAATTCTTGAGAGCCGTCTTGATAACGTAGTATTCCGTATGGGATTTGCTCGTACAAGAAGAGAAGCTCGTCAGGTTGTAGATCACAAGATGTTCCTTGTAAATGGTAAGTCAGTAAACATTCCTTCATATCTTGTTAAGGCAGGAGATGTTATCGAAGTTCGCGAGAAGTCAAAGAGCCTTCAGAGATTTAAGGATATTACAGAGGTAACAGCTGGTAGAACAACTCCTGAGTGGGTTGACGTTGACGCTGAGAGCCTTAAGGGTACAGTTAAAGAGCTTCCTAATAGAGAGCAGATTGATGTTCCTGTAGACGAGATGCTTATCGTCGAGTTATATTCAAAATAATAATTTTTAGTGAATGTTTACAAAAAGCACTTATACAAGCTTGCTTGTATAAGTGCGATTTGTTACAATTTTACTATGCGGCAGTAAGCGATGATACAGAATATTATTTAATATTCTGTTTTTTAGAGTCTATTAATTATTTAAGGAGGCAATGTAGTGTTAAATTTTGAAAACCCAAATATTGAAATCGCAGAGATTTCTGAGGACAAAAAATACGGCAGATTCGTTGTTGAACCTCTTGAGAGAGGATACGGTATAACACTTGGTAATTCACTTCGTAGAATTATGCTTTCGTCTCTGCCAGGTGCTGCAGTTAGCCAGATAAAGATTGAAGGCGTCCTTCATGAGTTCAGTGCTATTCCTGGTGTTAAGGAAGATGTTACTGAAATTGTTATGAACATTAAGGAATTGGCTATCAGAAACAATAGCTCTTCTGATGAGCCAAAGACAGCATATATTGAGTTCGAGGGTGAAGGCGTAGTTACAGCAGCTGATATTCAGGTTGATTCTGATATTGAAATCATTAATCCTGATCTTGTTATAGCTCACCTTAATGGTGGTAATGACTGCAAGCTTTACATGGAGCTTACAATCACAAAGAATCGTGGATACATTTCTGCTGATAAGAATAAGACACCTGATACACCAATCGGCAAGATTGCTGTAGATTCTATCTATACACCAGTTGAGCGTGTAAACATGACTGTTGAAGACACTCGTGTTGGTCAGGTTACTGATTACGATAAGCTCACACTTGACGTATATACAAATGGTACAATGGGTCCTGATGAAGCTGTTTCTATGGCTGCAAAGGTACTCAGCGAGCATTTAAATCTTTTTGTAAATCTTTCAGATGCTGCACAGGATCTTAGCGTTATCGCTGACAAGCCTGATGATACAACAGGTAAGACTCTTGAAATGAGCATTGATGAGCTTGAACTTTCAGTTCGTTCATACAACTGCTTAAAGAGAGCTGGTATCAACACTGTAGCAGAACTTTGCGATAAGTCCCCAGAGGATATGATGAAGGTTCGTAACCTTGGTCGCAAGTCTATGGAAGAAGTAGAGCAGAAACTTAGTGAACTTGGTCTTTCGCTCAAAATGTTAGAAGACTAGTTTTTAAGTTATAACCAGGAAATAATGCATGGAAGATAAGACCGATGAGCACGTCCGTGTATACTTTCCATCACTTAAGTTGTGGGGTAAGACCGATGAGCACCTGCGGCATGTTATTTAGGAGGAAAGCAAAATGGCAAAGTACAGAAAATTAAGCAGAACATCATCACAGAGAAAGGCTCTTTTAAGAAATCAGGTAACTGAGCTTCTTTACCACGGCAAGATTGTTACAACTGAAGCTAAGGCTAAGGAAGTAAGAAAGCTTGCAGAGCACATCATTACACTTGGCGTTAAGGAAAAGGATAACTTCGAAGAAGTTACAGTTCAGGCTAAGGTTGCTCGTAAGGACAAAGATGGTAAGAGAGTAAAGGAAGTTGTTGATGGCAAGAAGGTTACTGTATATGATACAGTAGATAAGAAGATTAAGAAGGATTCTCCTTCAAGACTTCACGCTCGTCGTCAGATGATGCAGGTTCTTTACACACCTACAGCTAAGGGTGCTAAGAAGAGCGAAACACACAAGGTTGACATGGCAAACTTCGTATTTGATGAGATTGCTCCAAAGTATGTTGATCGCAAGGGTGGTTACACACGTATCGTTAAGATCGGACCACGTAAGGGTGATGCAGCTATGGAAGTAGTTCTTGAGCTTGTTTAATATGTTTAACATGGGCTAGGACATTTGTCCTAGCTCTTTTTAGTACCATAAAAGTGTAGTTGTTAGAGAGTAATTAACTCTGACATCTGCACTTATTTTTTTATAATAAGGGGAGTAATTGGTCTGACGTAGCTCTTTTTGGATCAGCGCATCCGTCATAAAAACCGTTAACCAACCCCTTATTATAAGCATTCGATTAGGCAGGTAGGGAGCGACACCCGCGTAACCAACTAAAC
>SVER01000015.1 GCA_015057315.1 Pseudobutyrivibrio ruminis
GTAAAAGCTTAGTAAGTACACCTACAGATGCAAGATTACTCACATTAAGATAATCTACAAATCTGCTCAAATGATATTCCCATGTGTGAGGGAGTGGGGCCTATGGGCGGGCCATGTTTCTAATATAGATTGACGAATTGGATAGTAGCGTAGTTACCCCATAAGTGTCCTTTGCATTTCCTCCCACTCTAGTTTATGAAAATGTTTCTTAAAAATTGTGATTTGCTTTTGATCTTCTTCAGGGAGCTGATAGGTATTAAGCTCTTCGAGAATCATTTCTACAGCGCTGTAGTCCATGGTAGGGCAGACCTCCCTGAGAGCAGCGTAGGCATCGGCAAGCTCCTCCTTAGTGATGGGCTTTTTCACAGCTGCGAGGCGCTGTTTTTCTATCATATAGCCTTCTAGCTTTTGGCAATAGCTTCTGAATAACGAAAGAAAATCTTCTATATTAGCAGCTATGAATGCTGTGTTTCCTGACTTACCTGCCATTTCAAGGTCCAAAGCGTCACTTGCAAGCTCTGTTGCGCCTATCATTCTGGCTGATGTTTTAAGTGCGTGTACCTTGATTGTAAATAGCTCGATATTTCCCTGATTATATGCCTCTTCTATAAGCGTGGCACTTTCCTCGATATCATGGTAGAAGGATTCCAGGAATTTATCGAAGTCTTTAAGACTTCCGCAATACTGTAACCCATCCATAAGTGAAATGCCATCCACTTTGGAGAGTTCTATCTTATTAATATTCATACTTAACTCCACCTTAAAAACACGTGTATTCTACTACCACAATTCAGGAAATTCAATCATTTTTTTGACAACACAAAATCCCCTTCGTTCCTTACAACTCAAGTATTTTCTGCAAGTATAATTTGAATTTTTGCTCCTCATCCTCTGGGAAGCATATAGTAGCACCAATACCAGTGAGCCAGCCATATAGCTGAGGTGAAACAGCAACAGATATTCTAGCCTTTACGTAGGTTTCTCCATCGGGTCTTACATCTATTTCTTTGCCGAATTTATCAAGCACAACTCCAATCAATTTCTTGTCAAACCTGATAGTAACTACCCTCTCATCTCCTGCGAACATACTGATATGCTGCTTGGCATATTCATGAGGGTTCAGGGCATCACGTTCTTTGGCACCAGCGCGCTCATCAGGTGTCATAGCAGCTGATATCATTTTATCCACGCGGTAATGTCTGATTTGTTTGCTGTCATCATCAAAGGCTACCAGATAATAGTTCTCATCGTTACGCAGCAAAAATGCCGGACTTACAATGTATGTCTTGCCACCGTGTCTTGGCTTCATTTCCTTGGTAAGGGTCCACTCCTGGTACTTGAAAGACATCTTCTTATCATTATCCAGGCATTGATAGATAACATCGATGGTGTAAAAGATTTTTTCATTGCCTGCTGGGGCTTTCTCTGGAACTACCACCTGACGGCTTAGCTGAGTGGCATCATCTATGCTGGCAAGACTTGTTATCTTATCCACAAGCTCCTTGGTTTTCTTGCTAGATATAAACTTAGATGCACCAACTGCATCCACAAGAAGCTTTAGCTCTGCTAGCTCAAACACGCGACTGGCGATATAGTAGCCCTTTTCTCCTTTAACCACATCAATGCCTGCATCCATAAGGGTGTCCATATCCTTGTAGACAGTCTTTCTTTCCGCTGGAATGTTCCTTGCCTTCAGGCGTTTTGTCATTTCAATAGCATTTATTTGATGCTTCTCATCGCTTTCACTCATGAGAATCTGATATTCATTTAATATCTTAAGCTTTTGTCCCCCAACGTGTGGCATGGTTTTACCTCTCTACTATTTTTACTTAAGGTTTTTTGTGATATAATTCTTATTTGATTATAAGTTAATTTTTTATTGATTTAAAGGAATTATATGAGTAGACAAGATTTTTATAAAAAATGCAGAGTAGATTATCCCACATTTACATATCAGGGATATTCTTACGATTTAGATAATAAGGGAATCCGCATGACTTTTGATTTTGCCATCGATGGGCTTGCAGAATTTCACCCTACATGGTTTATTCCTCGCATTCATGCTATAGCTAATTTAGATGATAACCTTATTGATGAAATGGTATTTTCACTTGGTATGGTGGAGCTTATCAGCTACTGGAAGATTGCATGCCCACCTACAGTTATCATCAAGGATAGAGCTCTTTCTGATGAACAGATTAACTGGTGGAAGAAGCTTTACTGGGGCGGCCTTGGGGAATTCTATTACACCAATGGCATTGAAGAAACCCTGGATAACTTCATGATGATTAAGTGTAAATCAGATAAGCCTAGCAATCCACCTAAGTTTGTCACTGATAATGCCATTAAAGCAGGTCAGCTTCCTAAGGTAATGGTGCCTGTTGGGGGCGGCAAGGATTCCGTGGTTTCTATCGAGCTTCTTAAGGATAAGGCAGATGTTAACTGCTACGTAATCAATTCCCGTGGTGCAACTGATGCCACTGTGGAGGTTGGAGAGCTTACTGATAAGACTATCTACGCTAAGCGTACTCTTGATAAGAACATGCTTGATTTAAACGCCAAGGGATATCTTAATGGTCACACACCATTTTCCGCTTTGGTTGCATTCTCAAGCATCATTGCAGGATACATTAACGGTCTTAGCTTTGTTGCACTTTCAAACGAATCCAGTGCCAACGAATCTACCGTTGCAGGTAGCTATGTAAACCATCAGTATTCTAAGTCTTACGAATTCGAGGAAGATTTTAGATATTACGAAAAGACATTTATTGGAAGCGGTGTTTACTATTTCAGCTTCCTTCGCCCACTTGCAGAGCTTCAGATTGCCATGCTTTTCTCACAGTTTAAGAAATATCATGGTGTATTCAAAAGCTGTAATGTAGGTAGCAAGCAGGATATCTGGTGCGGACATTGCCCTAAGTGCCTGTTTGTTTATATCATCCTTTCTCCATTCCTTACACTGGAGGAGCTTGATAACATCTTTGGAAAGAGATTATTTGAGGATGAGACACTGATGGAAGACTTCGACAAGCTTTGTGGAATCCTTCCAGAAAAGCCATTTGAGTGTGTAGGTAGCCGTGATGAGGTTAACGCTTCTATTGTTGAAGCAATTCGTATATACGATGATAAGGAAATCAAACTTCCAATACTTCTTAGTCATTATAGGAGTGCCAAGCCTGTAGCAGGTGAGGATTTTACAGCTATCGTAAATGCGTATTCACATGAACATGGCTTAAATGAATACTTTGAAAATATTATTAAGGACGCTTTGAAATAAAATGAAAGAAACAATTAGAAATCTAGTAAAAGATAAAAAGGTATTAATTTTAGGATTTGGTCGCGAGGGTCAGTCAAGCTTTCGCCTTATTTCTTCAGTAGGAGGATATGAATGCTTAGACATCGCTGATGCTAATGCAGTAAGCAGTGACCTTACAGCTATGCACAATGTAATCACAGGTGCTAACTATTTAGATTGCCTAGATGATTATGATGTAGTATTAAAGAGCCCTGGCATCGTGCTTCCTAAGGATATTAAGGAATACAAGTGCCACATTACCTGCCAGGCTGATTTGTTCCTAATGGTATATGGTGCTCAGACAATCGGTATCACCGGTACTAAGGGCAAGTCCACAACTTCTTCACTTTTATATCATATACTTAAAACATGCGGTAAGGACGTGCTATTCGGTGGTAACATCGGTCTTCCTATTTTTGATATTACAGACCAGATTCACCCACGCACTATTATCGTGTTTGAGCTTTCCTGCCATCAGCTTGAATATGCTCACTATTCGCCATCCAAGGCTATTCTTCTTAACCTTTACGAGGATCACCTTGACCATTATGGCACTGTTGAAAAATACTGGAACGCCAAGAAGAACATATACAGAAACCAGGGCTATTGCGATTTCTTATTCTGCAATCCTGATTTCCTACCAACACCTGGCGAATGCAAGGCTGCTGTAATCAAGGTTAAAGCTGCAGACCTTCCATTCAAATCATTTGAAGATATAGATGGTGTTACTCTTCGCGGTACACATAACCTTTTCAACACTGCTTTTGTATATGATGTGTGCAGAAGATACGATATCACTGATGAAGAATTTATAGAAGCTCTTGCAAGCTTCAAAACACTTGCTCATCGTCTTCAGTTCATTGGCAAGAAGGATGATGTTGATTACTACGACGATTCCATCTCTACCACAGTAGAGTCTGCAATCAGCGCAGTTCGTGCCATCCCTAATGCTGGCACACTGCTACTTGGGGGCATGGACAGAGGAATCGATTACGACCCATTAGTAGAATTCTTACCTACCACCAGATTAGAGCACATTATTCTTATGTACGACAGTGGTAAGGTTATTTTAGATAAGCTTAAGGCTACTGCAAGCCAGGATTTCATGAGCAGAGTTACTTACATTGAAGAGCTTGCCGATGCCTGCACATTTGCTGTAGAAAACTCAACTAAAGGAACCGCCGTTATATTGTCACCTGCCGCAGCCAGCTACGGCCATTTCAAAAACTTTGAGCAACGCGGTGATTTCTTCAAGGAACACGTAGGATTATAATAAGGCTTCTCCCCTTTTAGGGGAGAAGCTGTCAGCGTAGCTGACTGATGAGGGGTATCCCCGGAGGATTAAACAATGCCAAGACTAAACCTAAATCCAGAAGGTCCAATCACCCGCCACTGCTCTAAGTGCGGCTGTCGAATTCCTATCAGCTCCGCCTACGACCAGTGCAAGGAATGCATGAAAAATGAACTCTTTCCAAAAGTGAAAGAATTCATTCTAAATAACTATGACGTTAACGAAGTGATGGTTGCTGAGGAGTTTGGCATCGACACCAGCCTCATCCACGAATGGGTTCGAGAGGGACATCTTGAGTACAAGAAAAGCAGCCTATAGTATCCAACCTTTTAAAAATGACAAAACAAGCAGCCACTATGGCTGCTTGTATCATTATAGTCTACTATCATGACATGTGAAGTACACTGTCTGGCGTTCGCCGGCTATGGTATGAAGGAGTTTTAATGACTCCTTTATTTTTTTGTCGTCAAGATTGGTAAATGGATCATCCAAAATAAGGATTGGCTTTTCCTCTGGGTAGAGTACATCTACTAGGGCAAGACGTGAGCAAAGTGCTACTAAATCCTGATATCCCTGTGATAGATATTCAGCACCCTTGGTGCTGCCTGAATAGGTAAGCTTGATGTTAAGGTCCATATCAAGCTCGAAGTCGTCGATGGCGTAGCCGGATTTGGTGCCATCTGGGCCATCAATTAGGCTTAAGTATTTGTGTAAGCCATTCTGAAGTGGCTGCATGTATTTGGCCTGGAAGCTTTCTCTGGCACGATTAAGGAAATCCTCTGTCTTGCCTAGGATGTCGGCTTCCTTTCTGTATTCCTTTTCCTTTACTTCAAGACGCTCTATCTGGTCTGAAATATCGCTTAATCGTTCTACCTCTTCTAGAGCCTGGGATAGGTTTTCCTTCTCCTGAATCAGCTGCTTATTAAGCTCCATAATCTGCTCATCAAGCTCTGACTGCCTCTGCTGCAAATCATCTACAGATTGAACATCCTCATTAACATCAAAGGCTGCCTCAAACTTGGCTATCTCTTCCTTTAGCTCATCAATACGTCCCTTGATTGCCTCGTACGCATGCTTCTTAAGACCTATGCTTTGTATTGCCTCAGCTCGTCTAAGAGATTCATCTACAGGGAAGCGTCTAAGTATGTTTTCAATATCAGCTGTCATGGTCCTGATAGAATTCTCATGGGCTGCAAGCTCTTCCTGAGATTCAAGATACTTGGCATATCTATCTGCATCCTTCTTAAGCTGTGCTAAGAATTCGTATTCCCCGCCCATATCATAAAGATTGATTCCATAGCAGCTGGCAAAAGGCTGTATCTTAGTGTAAAGCTCCAGCTGCAAATCAGCCAGCTCATCAAGTGTGCCCTCAGCCTCCTGATGGCGAGCATTTTCCTCTTCAAGCAAATGTCTGTATTGATCTAGCTTGCGTCTGATTTCGTAAACATTCTCCTGCATAGTGGATGCTCTGGTAAGAAGGAAGTGAGATAAGAAATCCTCGCACTCTTCCTCTAGCTCTCTAAGCTCCAGCTTGCTCATCTCCAGCTCATCTTCTTCCTGTTCTATCCTATCCTCATAATCAGAAGATTCCCTAAGCTTGCGCTTATGAGTACGCCTGCCGCTGATAATGAGGGCAAGCACATCCAATACACTGGCAGCGATGCTTACAATCTCTACTATACGGCCAATTTCGTTCGCCATATAGCTAGTAAACACTGCACCTGTAAGAATAAAAATAATCAAAAGAATAGTGCCAAGTATATGCCAAACTGTCACGGTGTTTCTCTTATTAATCTTTTCATTGGCCTCCTGCTCAGCCTTAAGAGTAATTAATCTCTCGTTGCTTTGGCTGATACGTGCCTGCAAGCCAGTAATCTGAGTAGTCTGTCGCTCCACATGGGCAAGCTGCTCATCAGTAGGCACCAGCTTATCAAAGAAAAACCTAAGTTCTGTCAACTGCTTAGCTGATTCCTCAGAAAGCTTGGAATGCTCAGCCTTTGCTCTAAGCTCAGACAAATTAGCTGCCATCTTATTCCATATAGCAAACTCGCTGTCATCAGGAATCCTATCTAAAAATGGCTTTTCAAAAGCTGGCTCTTCCTTTTCAACATCCTCAAGCAAAGCCTTATATGCTCTCTCATGAACAGCCAAGTCACGCTCAGTCTGCTCTAGCATTACAATCTCTTCATCAGATGGCACTCCTACTGCAAAGAAATTATCAAGGTCTGAAATCTTTTGCTCCTCAGACAAAAGATTTTCCTTATGAATTCGATATGCACCAAGCTCCTGCTCCTTCTTACTCTGAAGCTGAATCTGCTCTGCAAGCTTTGCCTTCTCATCGTTAAGCTTATCAAGATTGTCCTGCTTCTCCTCAATAAGGCAGCTCATAGCCTCAACGCTCTCTTCTATAGCTGGGAGCTTTTCGTATTCCTCACGGCATTTATTAATCTCCAGCTTAGTTCCAAAAAGCTTACCAGGATTAATCTTACTATTGCGGGTATACTCCACCCTGGCTTCCTTCACACTCTTAAGAGCCATATCGAAGTTACTGATATCATCCCTGGCAGATGTAAGATTTCCCATCTTGGCATTCAGCGAATCAGTCATGGCTGTACCAAGAGAAAGCTGAGGAATATACACACTCTTCTCAAAGGAATCCCTATCCACCTTAAAAAGCTCCTCACCGATATCCTCGGTGAAATCAGTACTCTCCAATCCTGTCACATTATCATACAGCGCAAAGGTATCATCCCTATCTGTCTTACCAAATGTACGCTCAATACGGTACTGTCTATCCTTAACACTAAAGACGATATTACCGCCGCACAGACTTCCATCCCAAGGCAGATAATGGTTACGCTCTAACAGTTTTTTCTTAGTATTAGGTGAATACTCCAGCCCGTAAAACATAGCCTTAATAAACACGGAAAAGGTGGTCTTGCCCCATCCATTCTCCTGAAGGATTGAGTTAAAGCCCTGATTAAAATCATATTTAAATTCTGTAATCTTGCCAAAATGGGCAATATAACAAGAGATAAGTTTCATTTATATTTCCTCCCCCATTATGGCTCTAATGCCAATTTCGATAATCTTAGCCTTCTCATCCTCATCCATATCCTGAGACTGCACCAACCTGACAAACTCGCCCTTAAGGCTCTTATCGTATTTGAAGCTATCGTAATCTACCAGAGTCTTAGTTCTGTCGTAGCATTTTACAAAGAAATATTTATTTTCAAACAAACGGACAAAGCGAATGATATCAAGCTCATCATCCAGCTCTCTCTCACCTGTCAGCACGAACTTAACCAAATCCTGGTCATCCACATCAAGCAACTGCTCCCTGGCCTTAGCTGCCACCGCCTGCAAATCCATATCCGCAGTAACCTCTACATTAATCTCATGCAAGCGCCTCAGGGCAAATGGAATAAACTCCGATGTAATCAAACCATTCTCTACCTCCATCAGCACAAAGCCCTTATCACCTGTCTCATCAAAACCTCGGCCCTCTAAGCATCCCGGATAGCAATACACACCTCTATCATCCAGTGGCTCAAACATAAACTTGTGAACGTGCCCCAGTGCCAGATAATCAATAAACTTGCCCTTCAGTGCCTGTGTATTAATAATCTCCGCACCATCCTTACCATCATAATCAGCCTGCTGTCCATGCAACATGACGATATTAGTAGCCGCCGAATCAAGCACCAGACGTTGCGCCATAGTAGACACATTGCTGCCATTTAGCTCCATGCCAGTAATCACAACATCCTCGCAGCTATAGCTAGTCCAGCCATCTGCATTAAACATATGAAAATTAGAAGGTATCTCATCTATACCCTCTTCCATAAAATCGCATCTATCATGATTGCCCTTAAGATAATAGAAATCAATCTCAGGAGAATCTACAATCTGCTCCACAACACGTTTCTTAACATCCTTACGAATATGCGTCTTGTCAAACAAATCACCCGCAATCAAAATAGCCCTAACGCCGTTTTGCTTAGCAAACTCTACCATACGCTCGTAGGTCTCCACCAGCTCAATACGACGAAGCGCCGCTTGCTCTTTATCTAAATTACTTTCCATCTTGGAATCTAAGTGCAGGTCCGCACAGTGAATAATCTTCATGCCATTACCCCCGAAAAAACTACGTATATTCTACCATATTTGTTACACCTTGTAACTATCTACTGCCCCATAATCTCAGCCGACCCGCCTGCCTTCCTCCCTTTACTCTCCACCGCCCCTGCCCCGCCTGCCCCACCGCTAGTGAGAACTTCTTTTGCCATGCCACGGGCTCTTATTTCTATAGTTTCCATCCACAATCCCAGAATCTACATTTTCTAAATACTACAAATGCCCCTTCTTTGATTGTTAGAATCTTTTTAATTCTTTGCACTTTCAGCCTGCTGTCTCCCTGACACAGACACTCATATATGTTATTTAGCTTCCACAGTATAATTCATAATCAATTGCATGATTTTGTAGTGAGCTTAGTAAAATCAAAAGCAGGGTTTGCATGTTTTAGTATGGGCTGCCACGGACGGCAGCCCAAGGCTGATAGCGAAATGGACTGAGCTTGAAGCCGGTACTAAAACATTCAAACCCTACTTTTAGATTTTACTTAGCAAACGGAATATGAATGCAATTGATTATGAATTATACTGTGGAAGCTCTTAGTACCCCTCGGAGTGTCTGTGTCAGGGAGACAGCAGGCGGGTGGACGTAAAAATGAGGCCACCTATGGCATACATAAGTGACCCCACCTTTTGGAAATTTATTATTCAGACTTTAGTCTAAATTGGCTAACTACCTTTGTAAGGCTTTCGGAGATGTCGTTTTGCTTGTCTGACATTCCGTTGATTTCGATGACTGTTTCGGATAGATTTTCAACGGAATCCATTACGTTGCCGCTGTTGGCTGCTGTGTTCTGGGTAGCCTCGGCGATGTTCTGGATAGCGTCACGTACCTCGCTCATGATTTCCTGAATTGAATCAGTCATCTGAGATAGCTTCTCGGATGTTTCTTTGATGGATTCAGCATCCTGTCCGTATCTTTCAGCTACGTCTACGAAGTTCTTGTAGTCAGGTGTAACTGTGTCTGATACGTAATCGAGAAGGGATTTTGCATTGGTAGCAAGTCCTTCGAAGGCTTCCTGGATACCGGAGATTGTTTCCTGAATCTTGCCTACAGAATCTGATGTCTGGCCTGCCAGCTTACCGATTTCTGTAGCAACTACTGCGAAGCCCTTGCCCTGCTCACCGGCTCTGGCTGCCTCAATTGAAGCATTCAGAGAAAGTAATGTTATTTGGTCTGCAATGTCTGCGATAACACTGGCCATTTCGCCAATGCTTTCTACGACCTTGGACTGAGCTATGCTGTCTTCAAGCTTTGTCTGGAAGCTTGTCTGTAATGTCTGAGATTTATCGAATGCCTCCTGGCTGTTCTTTCCAATTTCAGCTGCACGCTTTTGAATATCGATGGCAAGCTCTAGGCTGCCCTTTGTTTCATCATTAAGATTGTCTGTGGACTGAGCAACCTGGTCAACTGATGCTGATAGCTCCTCTGTGGCTGCTGATGAATTCATCATATCTGAGTTTACGTCACCCATTACGTCTACAATCTTATCAAACTCTATCTTGAGCTGTTCAGCAGAAGTCTTTAGCGTACTGCTGGCTTCATTGATTTCTACAGAGTAATCCGCAATGCTTTGGATAACCCCCTTGTTGTTTCCATACATATCGTTAAGAGAAGAAGACATAACTGCAAGCTCGTCTCTGCCCTTGATTGATAATGAATCAATGGTGAAATCGCCCTCTGCAAGGCGTGTTGCAAAGCCTTGAACCTTGCGGATTGTTTTGGCTACACCACCGATACCCATTACAATTATTATGATTGCAACGATGATTGCAACAATACATACTGCAATAAGTCTATTAATCAGCTGGTAGATAGGCTGCATAAGTTCGTAGGCCTGAATGGCTACCATCAGCTTCCAGCCTGTTAAACCGATTGTATCAAAATAAACTTTGTAATCCTTCTTGCCATCTGAATAGCTTGTAACACCATTTGTATCAGCAAGAATAGTGCTCATCATTTTTACCACTGAAGCGTTTTCATCAGCTGTAAGATTTGCACCCTCCTGAACCTTGGCATCATCGTAGCCTGCTATCAAAAGACCATCAGCACCAGTAAGAATACCTACGCCAGTCTCGCCTACCTTGATATTTCCTATGATGTTTGTGATGGCTGATAGCTCAATATCAACTGTTACACAACCAATCTTCTTTCCACCAACAACAATTGGTGTTGAGCAAGAGGACATGACTGTTCCGGAAGTAGGATCATAATAAGGGTCTGTAATCATTGGCTTATCACTACCCATTGCATTGGTATAGTATTCCTGAGTGAAATAATCGTACTCGGCATTGCTGTACTCCCAAGTAGTTACTGCATTATCACCATCCTTGTATACGTAAGGGCCATAATACTGCTGCTCAGGATCATAGGCGTATGGTTCAAACCAAAGACCTGAGCCTAGCACAATATCATTGGTTGCAATCATATCCTGTAACATCTTCTCATAAGCTGCCCACTCAGTGTAAGTATAAGATGAAGCAACACTGATTGCTATAGAATTTGCCAATGTTTCTACATCCTGCAGGTAGCCTGTTACCTCTGAGCTGTTAGCTCGAAGCTCTGCCTGCATAGATTCCTGAGTCTTTCTATCTACCAGAGCCTCACTGGATGTTGCGGACATAATTGTTAGAACGATTTGGGCCAATACCAGAACCGGCAAAATCATTACTAACATTTTGGTTCCAATTTTCTTAAAATTCATATATTGCCCTCCAATACTTATACGTTCCCCTCAGATAAAAAAATTTTATTTCATAAATGTGTATAAATGTTGAAAATTCCTCATCCATACTATGAATTTTTTGCGTAAAAAACCACCTGGCTATAAAATTTGCCAGGTGGTTATACATTCAATTTATTGCTCGGCCTGTTTTAGGAAGATGTTCTCAATTGCATTTATAATCTTGGTCTGCATAGGTGGCTTTACAAAATAGCCTGCAGGCTTAAGATCTAAAACAGCATCTACATGCTCCTTATCAGCAATTCCTGTTAGGAATATAACTGGAACATCCTTATAATCCTCCTCAGAGCGAATCATCTCCAGTGTCTGTCTGCCATCTACAACAGGCATCTCATAATCAAGAATGATTAAATCTGGTCTATCCTGCCCCATGGCCTTCATACATTGTGCTGCAGATGTTGCAAGGGTTACCCTATATTTATCCTGGAGCATATTTCGCATATTTCTAAGCAACACAGGATTATCATCTACCACAATAATATGGCGCTTATCTGTCTCTACCACAGCATTAAGTATAGCATCAGCATTCATGCCAAATTCCTTACAAATGCCTCTGATAATAAGTTCCCTGGATGCCTGCTCGATGTTCTTAAATTGACCAGAGTAATAATAAGAAATGAACATCTGCTTCTTAAGCTCTTTGCCATAGGTAAGGACTGGAAGCTGAGGATTATATTCAGAAATAGCTTCGAATATCTCCTCATGGGATATATCAAAACCATCTATGTCCATGATTACCATATCTGGACCAAACAGTTTTAGCATACTCTTAACAATCTTTCCACTACTGGTGCACAGCTGAGTATGAAAGTGCTGTGAAAGAAAAGAATTAACGTCCGATGGTGAATCGGAACTAAAGTCCCCAACAATTAGTAGTTTTCGCATAATATTCTCCTTAATTTTGTAGCTTTTCTATATCTGCCAATGCCTCATCTTCCTCAAGATTCATAACATGCATATTCAAATGCTCCAACCTTTCTTGAATGTCCCCCTCATAAGCAAATGACATTATTTGTTTCATATTATTATCAGCAGCCTCGGAATCGTGAGTCATTATTGCCATCTTAAGCATCTCAAGAAGAGCAAACAAATCGTCCATATCCTCCATCTTTGGCTTTTCAACATCAGATGAAAGTACTGCTAATCTGGATTTCATAGAATCCATCTCTTCCAAAAGAATTGGCGTCAGCATCTTGATTCTATCAATATCCTTATCCCTGGCTGCATACTCACAGAGCTTAGCAAGTCCGCCCAGTGATGTAGCGCCTATGGTATTAGACATGCTCTTAACCCCATGCACCTTGATTCTGTAATCTTCCAATACAGATTCGTCTATACTATTATAATACCTGAGAATCTCGTCTCTTTCAAACCCGATTGAGTCATAAAAATCAATTGCGGTCTGATATACCATATTAGTATCAGGGAAATGCAACAGTGCATAATCCCAATCGATTCCTTCTATATCCGGCAATTCTACCTTCTTAGAACGATGTTTTCTCGCTTCATCCTTAGCATCTGGCTCATGATATTCCAGCAGATTTTCTGGCAGAAAATCGCGAATCATCTTTTCCAGCTGTGCCGGTACAACAGGTTTAGACAAGAATCCATGGAATCCCATGGTCAAATATCTATCCTTTGCGCCTGCAATAGCATTTGCAGTAAGAGCAATTACAGGAGTTCCCAAACATCTATTACCATCCAATGTACCCATAGCCTTGAATGTCTCCACACCATCCATACCAGGCATCATGTGGTCAAGGAAAATCATATCAAAATGCTGCTGCTTAATAAGCTGCAAACACTCTGCACCGCTGGAAGCCTCCTGGATTTTAACCTTGGAATCCTTAAGCAATGCCACAAAAACCTTTCTATTCATAGCATTATCATCTACTATAAGGAAGTTTGCCTTTGGCGCCTCAAAGCTTGTGCTATATTCGTAATTAGATGTAAGCTGCTTTAGCTTTTGCTCAAAATCACCTATAGGCTCCTTATTAACAACCTCCTGTGAAAGAGTGAAATAGAATGTAGAGCCCTGCCCATATACGCTCTCCACCTCTAAGTTGCTTCCCATCATCTTAAGCAGATTCTGGGTAATAGTCATTCCAAGGCCTGCGCCTTCGATATTTCTATTTCTATTAACCTCTAATCTCTCAAAGGATTCAAACATTCTCTTGATATCCTCTGGCTTAATACCGATACCAGTATCCTTTACCTTAAAGGTCAAATCCACATAATTGCCAAAGCTTTTTTCACAATCGACGCTGATTTCAATATAACCTTCCTGAGTATACTTAACTGCATTAGTAATAATATTAGTAAGAATCTGTTTAATTCTAATATCATCTCCCAGCATATCACAAGGAATTGTACTATCAATACTAAGCTTTAGCTCCAGGTTCTTTTCCTTAGCACGAAGTGTTACATTATTAAGGACATCATGCATCAAACTCATAAATGCATACTCGCCCTTAACAATCCCCATCTTACCAGACTCAATCTTTGTAATATCCAGTATATCATTAATCAGAGACAACAGATTCTGTGAAGCAGTCTTGATATCCAGCGCATACTCCTCTACTACCTTTTCTGAGGTCTCCCTAAGAATCATCTCATCCATACCCATAATAGTATTGATAGGAGTTCTTATCTCGTGAGACATATTTGCCAGGAAATTACTCTTGGCCTCCGTAGCTGTCTGTGCCTGCTTCTCAGCCTTCTTCGCCTGCAAGGTCTTCTCTAACAAATCATCGTTATTGATAGCCGCCTGCTTATACAATCTATCATAAAGACTTCTCTGAAACTTTATAATACTACCTACTGCAAAAGCTGTTATCATAAGGGATTGAATAACATCCAAATATACATTTGCTCTAGGCTCCAAGCTTATCACATACTCAGGATGATAATAGGAAATAACATAGCATCCAACTATAATAGCCACATCAGTAAGAAGCAAAAACAAAAAGTCCATGCCATCCAACAGCATAAACATAAAAATAATGCCCATGGAGAACCAGCACACCATACCACTATTGATTCCACCTGTCACAAAAAACATAACAGGGAACAAACCAATAGCCACTGCGAAGCAAACCGCAATAGTGCTATTTTTCAAGCAATTACGGAAATTGGCCATGTAGATACACACGCCATCTATTATTATAGATACCAGGATAACAGCTGTCAGCAACCCTGACATACCACCAATTATATTCAATGGAATTGTTACAACACCACCTACGAACCCAATAATCGTAATAATATTAAACAACACCAAATCCGTTGGTAAATCCTGACCAAAAAATCTCTTATTTATTGCCCTGAGCTTCTTCAATTCTGTCACTCCAAATCTACTACTAACTTACGCACTCCCACGCATCAATATGCGCACATACCTAAGATAAATATAATAAAATATTCCCAATCCTACAAGACTTTGCGCCCTCAAAAACGTGAAGATTTTGTGTCCTCGCCCAGCCCTGCCCACCTGCCCCTCTATCTGGCCTACGTCTATGCCTCACCCCCTTAAAATTGATGCACAACACAGGCTCCCCAGCGGTATAAAGCCCCCATGCTTTCTGGCACAATCGCAGAATCTTTTATTTTCTAAATGCTATAAATGCCGCTTCTTTGATTGTTAGTGTCTTTTTAATTCTTTGCACTTTCAGCCACCTGTATTCCTGGCGCAGACACTCATACACTTTATTTAGCTTCCACATTATAATTTATAAATAATTGCATGATTTTGGAACGAGCTTAGTAAAAGCAAAAGCGGGTTTTGCATGTTTTAGTATGGGCTGCCACGGACGGCAGCCCAAGGCTGATAGCGAAATGGACTGAGCTTGAAGCCGGTACGAAAACATTCAAAACCCGCTTTTAGCTTTTACTTAGCGAGTGTAATATGAATGCAATTATTTATAAATTATAATGTGGAAGCTTTTGAGGACATCAAGAGTGTCTGTGCCAGGAATACAGGTGGCTGAAAGTGCAAAATCAGTAAAAAGACACTAACTTGAAGCGGCATTTATAGCATTAAGAAACTATTAGATTCTGCTCAAATGATGTCAGAAAGCATGGGGGCTTTATACCGCTGGGGAGCCTGTGTTGTATCTAAACATATCGAGTGAGGCATAGGCCGTAGGCCCCCACCCTCATGGGTGGGCAGGGCGTAGGCTAGATGTTTTCGATTTGCCAGTCGATTGGGGCGAGGCCGTGGGTGGTTAGGAACTGGTTGGTTTGGCTGAAGTGTTTGCAGCCGAAGAAGCCCCTGTATGCTGAGAGAGGGGATGGGTGTGGTGCGCGAAGGATTAGGTGGTTAGGGTTGTTTAGCTTGGCGCACTTTTTGGCTGCTGGGGAGCCCCATAGTAGGAATACGATTGGGCGATCCTGCTTGTTTAGAATGTTGATTACGGCATCAGTGAACTGTTCCCAGCCTAGGCCTGCATGGCTGGCAGCCTGGTGTGCTCTGACGGTGAGTACGTTGTTGAGCATAAGGACGCCCTGGCGTGCCCATTTTTCCAGGTAGCCGTTGTTTGGAATGTAGCAACCTAAATCATCCTGTAGTTCCTTGTAGATGTTTACAAGTGATGGTGGAGTCTTAACACCAGGCTTTACGGAAAAGCATAAGCCGTGGGCCTGGCCTGGCTCATGATAAGGATCCTGTCCGATGATAACAACCTTTACATCCTTAAGTGGGGTGAAATCAAAGGCGTTGAAAATATCGTCTGCCGGTGGGTAGACCACGTTTTCGTGGTATTCCCTTTTAACATTTTCGTAAAGTGATTTGTAATATGGCTTTTTAAATTCTGGTGTAAGTGGCTCTAGCCAATCATTTGAAATTGCTGACATTTAATTCTCCTATTGTAATATCCAATCATCTAAAGGCAGCCAGTAGCCCTTTTCTTTTAACTCATCTTCGATGAGGTCAAGGGTGTCCTCGCTGTCGGCGCTAATCACATGGTAGTGATAGCCGCTGGTGGCAGAGCTTAGGGATTTGGACTTGCCTGATTTGATGGCTTCCATAAATTCCTTGGCATCACGCCTGCTACTCACGTTAAGTGGTGCCTCTAGTCTGTTATAAAATCTATGATTAATGATGATGTTTTCTGCACATCCACCATTGTCTACTATCGTAAATAGCTCATCAAGTATTTCATCATCAGTGTGATGGCTTTTGATAATGCGTTTGCATTTGCTCTCTGAATTGATGACGTAGCCCCTGTTGGTGGATGTAATGTCCACTCCGTTGGCACGGATAAGGGCAATGTCTGTGACGATTACCTGGCGGCTTACGTCTAAGCGCTTGGCAAGAGCAGTGCCAGACACTGGTGTATCGCATTTACGAATTATATCTATTATTTGCTTTCGCCTAGATTCTCCGTCCATGCTTCCTCCAATTATATAGCATGTAGATTCTTCATTGAAATATCAAGGATTGGTGCTGAATGAGTAAGGGCACCACTTGATACGTAATCTACACCGCTATCAATAATGTTTTTAATGTTTTCTTTTGTTACGTTGCCTGAGCATTCTGTTTTTGCTCGGCCATTAATTATTTTAACAGCTTCCTGCATAGTTGCAACATCCATGTTGTCTAGCATAATGATATCTGCACCAGCATCTGCTGCTTCCTTAACCTGTTCAAGGGTCTCTGTTTCGATTTCAATCTTTCTAACAAATGGTGCATATGCCTTTGCCATCTGGATTGCCTTTGTGATAGAGCCTGCTGCACCAATGTGGTTGTCCTTAAGAAGCACTCCGTCAGAAAGATTGTATCTGTGGTTCTGTCCACCGCCGCACTTTACAGCATATTTCTCAAAGATGCGCATGTTTGGTGTAGTCTTTCTGGTATCAAGAAGAACTGTCTTGCTGCCTTTTAATAATTCTGCCACGTCATGTGTGTATGTTGCGATGCCGCTCATGCGCTGTAGATAGTTAAGAGCTACTCGCTCTCCTGAAAGAAGTACACGGATGTCGCCCTTTACCTTTGCCATAAGCATTCCCTTTGTGACAGCATCGCCATCCTTAACATACTTTTCTACAACTGTGTTTTCATCTAACAGCTTAAATACGCGCTCATATACATCCATTCCGCAGATGATTCCATCCTGCTTTGCAATAAGCTCTACCTCGCCTGCCTTGGCCTCTGGCATAACAGCATTAGTGCTAACGTCTTCGCTTGAAATATCTTCTCTAAGAGCCATCTTGATTAGCTCGTCTGCATTAAGTCTCATAGTAATATCGTTCATTTATATTGCCTCCTTCTCGGCTCTAAGATTTGCTTCTTTTTTAATCTCACCAACTACCATTGCGTGATAGTATTCCATGATACTTGGTAAATCCTCGTAACCATCCATGTTTACAAGGTTATCAAAATCAGCAGCCTTTTTAACGCTTTCCTTTGCTGCAATATCAGCTGCTGCACGTTTGGCGAATACCAGGCTTTCTAACAATGAATTGCTGGCTAATCTGTTGCGGCCATGTACTCCGTTGCAGCTGGTTTCGCCAACGGCGTATAACTGTTCCATTGTGGTTTTGCTGTCTTTGTCTACATAGATGCCACCCATAAAATAGTGCTGGGCTGGTACAACAGGCACCCATGTCTTAAGAGGATCAAAGCCTGCCTCCACACAGTGCTTGTATATGTTAGGGAAGTGGTTAAGAATTTCTTCCTCTGGAATTGGCGAGAAATCCAGCCATACATGCTCTGTTCCCTGCTCCTTCATCTTGGCAAGGATTGCATTGCTTACCACATCTCTTGGCTGTAATTCATCTGTAAAGCGCTCACCATTCTTATCGCGAAGCACCGCTCCCTCACCACGGACTGATTCCGATATAAGGAAGCTTCTGCCGTTTTGTCTTGTAAAAAGTGTGGTTGGATGTATCTGCACATAGTCGCAGTTTTCCAGGCGCACGTTGTGATACATGGCAAGTGCTAAAGCATCACCTGAAATATGTCTATAGTTGGTTGAGTGTGGGTAAACTCCACCTAAGCCTCCGCAGGCAAGGACAGTTACATCTGCCTCTATTGTAGATGTCTTTCCATCCATGTCAGCCACTACTATTCCGTAGCATACATTGTCCTGGCACACCCAGTCCACCATTGTGGTGTGAGCCTTAAGGGTGATGTTTTTCCTCTCCATAGCTCTGGCTAGGAGCTTGCTTGTAATCTCTCTTCCTGTCACATCGGCGTGAAACAGGATACGATTGTTAGAATGGGCTCCTTCCTTCGTAAATACGAATTGACCATCCTTTTTTTCAAACTCTACACCGTAGCCCTCAAGGTCTTTTATTATATCCTGTGAGCTTCTAATCATTATCTCTACTGATTCCTTACGATTCTCATAATGACCTGCCCGCATGGTATCCTCGAAATAAGAATCGTAATCATTATCATCCCTAAGCATGCAGATGCCTCCCTGGGCTAAGAAGCTGTCGCTTCCATCTAGGGCATCCTTGGAAATGCAAAGAATCTTTTTATCCTGTGGTAGGCTAAGTGCGCAGAATAGACCTGCTGCACCAGTGCCTACGATAACTATATCATAATGTTCCATTTTCTCTCCTTATAGGCTTCCCCTTGAGGGGAAGCTGTCACGCAGTGACTGATGAGGTGTCCTTTTACTTTGCCAGCTCCAACATCCTCTTAAGTGGCACCAGTGACTTTTCTCTCTTCTTTTCACTAACCTCTACAACTCCAGTATTATCTCTGAGGCAATCTCTTACCTTTTCCAGTGTAACCTTTTTCATATTAGGACAAATCTGCACAGAGCCTGCTGCGTAAAACACCTTATCAGGATTATTCTTCTTAAGCTGGTAAAGAACACCAAGCTCTGTAGAAATGATAAATTCCTTCTTATCAGACTTGGTAGCATAATCGATGATGCCTGATGTGCTGCCAATGTAATCTGCAAGTTCAAGAACTGATAGCGTACACTCAGGATGAATCAGCACCTCCGCATCAGGATGTGACTCCTTGGCGCGCTTTATCATATCTGCAGTAACTGCCTTGTGAACATGACAGTAGCCATCGTTAAATATGAAATTCTTCTCAGGAACCTTGCTTGCAATATATCTACCAAGATTCTCATCTGGAATGAAAAAGATATTTTTATTAGGAAGTGCCTTTACAATCTTCATAGCATTTGCCGATGTAACACAAACATCTGAATGCATCTTAAGCTCTGCTGTTGAATTGATGTAACATACCACAGCCACATCATCATATTCTCTTCTTACTTCTTCAATACGCTCTACCTCTGCCATGTGAGCCATTGGACAATCAGCCTTAGGTTCTGGCAGTAACACTGTCTTCTCAGGATTCAATATCTTAGCAGACTCTCCCATAAACTGAACCCCGGCAAACACAATAGTGCTCTCCTTCAAATCAACTGCTACCTTTGCCAGATAGTAGCTGTCACCTACGTAATCAGCAATAGCCTGAACCTCATCATTAACATAATAATGGGCTAATACTACTGCATTCTTTTCCTTTTTCAACTGTTCTATTTCTTCTACCAGTGTCATAACATTCTCCTTCTACTCATCAGGCTCACACCTGATATAACAATGCGATTGACAGCAAGTATACCACATGTTACGTCAGGTGACAAGACAGTTGTATCTACAGCAGATTTTTTTCAAAAAAATAGCAACGAAGTTTTTCCCTCGTTGCTATAATCAGTAACTAAATTATTATTTTGTACCAAAGATTCTATCTCCAGCATCTCCAAGACCTGGGCAGATGTATGCATCCGCATTAAGCTCGCGGTCGATGTGACCAACATAAATCTGAACATCAGGATGTGCCTCGTGAAGAGCGCGAACTCCTTCTGGAGCAGCGATGATAGCCATAAACTTGATGCGCTTACCGCCGTGCTGCTTGATAAGTGAGATTGCATCGATAGCTGAACCACCTGTTGCAAGCATAGGGTCTGTTACAACAATAAGTCTCTCTTCGATTGGGCTAGGAAGCTTGCAGTAGTATTCGTGTGGGATGTGTGTCTCCTCGTCACGATACATACCAATGTGACCAATCTTAGCTGTAGGAACAAGCTGCTGAATACCGTTAACCATACCAAGACCTGCACGAAGGATTGGAACGATTGCCATCTTACGACCTGCAATTACAGGTGCCATGCACTTCTCGATTGGTGTTTCACATTCGATATCAACTGTCTGTAAATCATTGAGAGCCTCAAAAGCCTCAAGCATGGCTATTTCTTCTACAAGAGCTCTGAACTCTGCTGTTCCAGTATTCTTGTCTCTAAGCATTGTAATTTTGTGCTGAAGTAGAGGATGTGTTAACTCTACTACGTTATCTAACTTTTCCATTAGATACCTCCTATTTTGTATAACATATATTTTTAATTTCTTGCTGGCAGTATAGGGCCAACAAAAGATTCTACAAATTTAAGCTTGTATTTCTTCTGCATTTTTAAACTTGTCACTTGCAGGAACTACTGTATCCATAGCGCCATACTCGTAATCTCTACCAGGAATAATTGCATTAAGCACAACACCTGAGATAGCAGCAATAGCAAGGCTTGTAAGTGTAATATCTGTGCCAGCAACTGTAAATGTAAGACCATCTGAAAAACCAAGGCCTGATACAAGGATAACTGCTGCAATAATAAGGTTTCTTGACTGTGTGAAGTCCACCTTATTCTCAACAACATTTCTAACTCCTATTGCACTTATCATACCATAAAGCATAAAGCTTATTCCACCTACAATTGCACTAGGCATTGTACCGATGATACCAGCCATCTTAGGAATGAATGAAAGCACAATTGCGTATACTGCTGCAATTCTAATTACCTTAGGGTCGTGAACCTTAGAAAGCTCAAGTACGCCTGTGTTCTCTCCGTATGTGGTGTTAGCAGGACCGCCAAACATTGCTGAAAGTGCTGTTGCAAGTCCATCACCGATAAGTGTGCGGTGAAGACCTGGGTCAGAAACTAAATCTTCTCCAACTGTTGCAGAGATTGCTGACATATCACCGATATGCTCCATCATCGTAGCGATAGCGATTGGTGCCATTACAAGGATTGCAGATAAATCAAATTTACATACAAAGAAATCTGGCAAGCCTACCCAGGCAGCCTGGTTAACTGATGCAAAATCAAATATTGCACTGCCATCAGCATTTGTCATGCCAAGCGCGTTAAAGATAAGTGCACATCCGTATGAAATTACTACGCCCATAAGGATTGGAATGATTTTGAAAATACCCTTGCCCCAGATATTAAAGATGATAACTACTGCAAGAGCTATGATTGCAAGAAGCCAATTCTGCGAAGCATTTGTGATAGCAGATGGCGCAAGTGAAAGACCGATACAAATGATAATTGGACCTGTTACAACAGGTGGTAAGAACTTCATAACCTTCTTAATGCCAACCATCTTAATAATAACTGCAAGTACTAAATAAAGAAGTCCGGCAACTACAATACCGCCACATGCGTATGGAAGCTTTTCGCCCATTGTCATGTTTTTGAAAATACCAGTATTTAAATTAGCAACTGTGTGAAATCCCCCGAGAAAAGCGAATGATGAACCAAGAAAAGCGGGAACTTTGAACTTAGAACAAAGATGGAAAAATAAGGTACCGATACCGGCGAAAAATAGAGTGACTTGAATTGAAAGGCCCTGCCCTTCGAAATAATTGTTGACTAAAATAGGAACTAGAATAGTTGCCCCAAACATTGCGAACAAGTGTTGAAGCCCTAAAATCAACATTTTTGGTATGCCTAACGTAGTGGCATCCTTAATTGGTGCATGTTCTTTCATACATTTCCTCCTTAAATATACTCAAACTTTCAATATCCTATCACAAATCTTTCTATTCGTCTACTACGAAATTAAAAGATTTGCAATCAGTGCCAAAACTAAAAGATGAACCGGATAGAAAAGGTAGAAGAAAAGCCTAAGTGCCCTGTTATCTAATCCTCTATTTCCCTCGTAATAATACATTGGAATAAGCATAAGAAATGCCCACGCTTCTGTTTTGCTAGAAAGGACTGTAAGTATAAGCACACCAATAGCAAATGCAGTTATTCTGCCTAATTTGCCTTTATTATAATTGTAGTAACTGTACATAGCACCAATACAACAAATTCCAGCCTCGCCATAGTCAAGATTTGTAAAATACGCTATAACCATGCCTACTAATACTACAGCGCACCTGAAAAAGTTAGTATGGTTACTTGTCAGCTGATTTTTTTCAATTTCTGCGATTGCATAAAGAACTATTAAGCCAAGCAGCAATTCCCACAACACATTATTATATTCAAGGGTAAAAAAAGTATCTCTACTAACAAGGTCAAAGGGAATCTCTGAAATAATAGCTATAAACAATAATCTTAGGGCATATTTTTTTACATTGCGGGTATGTATAAATCCCTCCACTAGCATGAAACAATAGATTGGAAAAGCCATGCGGCCTATATTTCGCATGAGACGATACAAATCTATTGTCTGAATAAATGAAAATGGCTCAATCCCTGCCCGCACCATATTTGCCACAATTCCCACAGCAATATGGTCTATAAGCATTGTGATAACTGCTATAATTTTTAAACCTGTCCCTGTAATTTCAAAGCCTTGTCTTTTTGCACCCATTATTTAACCAACCATTCTATAAATTCTCTAACAGCCCCTCTGCCACCATCTTTTTTCGAAACAAAATCTGCAAGCTCTATAACTTCATCGCAAGCATCAGCCGGACATCCTACCAATCCTCCGGCATCCTGGATGCGTTTCATACAATCATAATCGTTCATATCATCACCGCAGTATGCGCACCTAGAAAGCTCCACCCCGGTCTTTTCCAATATCTCTGTAAGCTTAGAAAACTTGTCACCGACACCCTGGTAAATCTCTGTGATGCCAAGCTCCTTTGCCCTGTTTTCTACAATCCTACTGGTGCGGCCAGTGATGATAACAGGTGTGATTCCATTTGGCATACCGATATGGCAAATGCCGTAGCCGTCTTTTGCAGAGAAGGCCTTCATCATCTCCCCATCCTGTCCCATGTATATATGTCCATCTGTAAGAGTGCCATCCACATCAAGCACCAGGTATTTAATATTCTTCATTAAAAAAATCTCCTTAGAAAAACTCTAAGGAGATTTTAACACATTAAGCCTTCACTTTCTTCTGTGAAATGTTCTTTATTACGAGCAATGTGCCAATCATAAGTACTATACCGATGATAAGGCAAATTACCCAATTTCTAACAAAGCCTGAAATAATGTATGCAACCAGTGATACGATAGCAACTGTAATAGCATAAGGCAGCTGGGTACTTACATGTCTCATATGGTCACATTCAGCACCAGCGGATGCCATAATTGTAGTATCTGAAATTGGTGAACAGTGATCACCGCAAACAGCTCCTGCCATACATGCAGAAATGGCAATAATCATAAGCTCATTATTAACGTCACCGCCAAAAACATTTACTACGATAGGAATAAGAATTCCAAATGTACCCCATGATGTACCTGTTGCAAAAGCAAGGAAGATACCAACTACAAATACAAGAGCTGGAAGCAGGCTCATAAGTGCTCTGTTATCTGCGATATTTGCTACGATTCCTGCCACATACTCAGCTGCACCCAGCGAATCTGTCATAGATTTAAGTGTCCATGCAAATGTAAGAACAAGAATGGCTGGCACCATACTCTTAAAGCCTTCTGGAATAGCATTCATACATTCATTAAAGCTAAGTACCCTTGTTGCAAGGAAGAAAATTATTGTGATAACAAGTGCTACCACCGAACCATAAACAAGTCCAACTGATGCATCTGAATTTGAGAATGCATCGATAAAGTTGGCACCTTCGAAAAATCCACCTGTGTAAATCATTCCGATTACGCAGCAAATAATAAGTGCCACAATTGGAAGTACCAAATGTATTACCTTACCTCTTTCAGAAATTGGTGGATGAGGCTGATCCTCAGCACCTGTAAGGCTGGCTGCGTCCTTCTTCTTTTTATGCTTAGCCTCTGCAATAGTCTTAAGCTCTGCAAGATTCATTGAACCATAATCAAAGTTCATGTATGTGATACTAAACATCATTACAAGTGTAAGCAGTGCGTAGAAATTGTAAGGGATGGCCCTGATGAAAAGTGTAAGGCCGTTTGCTCCATCTACGAAGCCTGTTACCGCTGCTGCCCATGATGAAATAGGTGCGATGATACACACTGGAGCTGCTGTAGCGTCAATAAGGTAAGCTAGCTTTTCCCTTGAAATACCATGCTTATCAGTAAGTGGTCTCATAACTGAACCAACTGTAAGACAGTTGAAATAATCATCGATGAAAATAAGCATACCAAGGACGATTGTAGCAACCTGTGCTCCTGCCTTAGTCTTAACATGGGTTACCGCCCATTTACCAAAGGCTGCCGAGCCACCAGCTCTATTCATAAGCATTACCATACTTCCCAGGATTACAAGGAATGTAAGAATACCTACGTTCCAGCTGTCAGAAAGCTGACCAATCATGCCATCTACAAAGATGTGCTCCATGGCCTTTGTGATATTAAATCCAGCATACAATAATCCGCCAGACAGTATACCGATAAACAATGATGAGTACACTTCCTTTGTGATAAGTGCCAGTACAATTGCGATTAATGGTGGCAATAAAGACCAGATAGTATTAGTAAATTCCATATTCCTTCATGTTCTCCTCTAAAATTTTTGCATGAGCCTCTTCCATTTCGGTAAGTGGCTTTCTAAGTGGGCCTGCCTCAAATCCCATCAGGTTAAGTGCCTTCTTAACAGGAATTGGGTTAACCTCTGAAAACAGGCTATCAATAAGAGGCAAAGCCTCAAGCTGCATCTTTGCTGCCTTCTTGAAATCTCCATCTAAGCATGCCTGACACATATCATGTGTCTGCTTTGGCGCTACATTTGAAAGCACTGATATAACGCCAAGTCCTCCAAGTGACATAATAGGAACGATTTGGTCATCGTTTCCTGAATACACATCAATACATCCATCTGCAAGCTGAATAAGCTTTGCAATCTGGCTGATATTTCCTGTAGCTTCTTTAATAGCGACGATATTCTTAACATCCTTTGCAAGCTTTACAGCTGTCTCTGGAAGAATATTACAGCCTGTACGGCTTGGCACATTATAAAGAATACATGGGATGTTTACCGCATCGGCTGTATCCTTAAAATGCACATACAATCCGCCCTGAGTAGCCTTGTTATAATATGGTGTTACAAGAAGAAGGGCATCTGCACCAGCCGCCTCAGCTTCCTTAGAAAGGTAGATTGCAGTATCTGTACTGTTAGAGCCTGTGCCAGCGATAACAGGAACGCGCTTATTAACTGTCTTCACACAATGCTTAATAACATCGATATGCTCTTCATGGGAAAGTGTAGATGCTTCACCAGTAGTACCACAGATAACAATAGCATCTGTGCCATTTTCAATCTGGTACTCAATAAGCTTATCTAACTTCTCATAATTAACTGTTGTGTCTTCATTGAATGGTGTAACAATTGCTACGGCTGCGCCAGTAAATATACTCATTTTTCTCCTCCTAATAAAATAAAAAAGCTAACCATAATAAATGGTTAGCTAATGATATCGTAACGTATGATAGCTCCCCACTTATCACTAAGTGACAGTCATACAGTTATTCACTGCATGCCCAAGATAAGCAACTACAGGCGCTACTCTCCTTCGGCGAAATTCCCTTTTATCTCATATCACTTGGGCCTGTCCCATCAATGAGATTACTAATGTTTCTCGCAACCTCTATCTTTTATTAAGTTGACCTCATAGTACAACTTCAATCATTATCTGTCAACCTGTTTTTTTCCATTCCCCTCAAATCCCCTTTGTAGGTACTATTCACGGACATGCCCATATGCCCGTAGCTGGATTTAGCAAAGCGCCAGCCCCAGCCATCGGGACATACTTGCCAAATAAATTTTGAGTGTGCTCGCCCTATGTATCAGCCAGTGTACCGTGCTAATTGCATCATTGGAGAAGAATTGCTGCTTCTCTTAATGCCACAAACGAGCATACGTCACGTGTCCTTTCACGGCTTTGACTATTCGAAGGCACTGTATGTATCTCACAGACACTTGGTGGGTTTCATAATAGCAGTGGCGGCAATATTACTCTAGGTAGAGTGTGTCTGTGAGATACATACAGTGCCGACAGAATTGTCAAACCTTGAAAGAACACGTGTAATAGAGAATGCGAGTTGTGGCATTTAGAGAATCAGTAATTCTTTGACTGTGCAATTAGCACGGTACACTGGCTGATACATAGGGCGAGCACAATCATGACATGTCGCTGGCAAGTACGTCCCGGTGGCTGGGGCTGACGCTTTGCTAAATCCACCATCTAAATAGTGGGCAGGATGAATCAGAGCATTAGAGACGGGTTGTAAAGTACATATCTGTGGCAAGTACTACTGTGTCTCCAGCTTGCAGGGTTAGTTCGGGAGTTGGAAGGATGGCCTCAGTGTCACGGAGAACCATAGCTGGGATAAAATGTTCAGGAGTACCAACGGCTTCAATCTTTAGGCCATTCCAGCAGTGGGCGTCATTTACTTTGATGGTGAGTAAGTCCACATGCTCGTCCTTGGCAAAGTTTTCCTGTTGCTTTACCCTGCTGTACTGCTCCACGAAGCCGGCGCTAATGATACCAGTAGGGATGGCAACCACACCTACACCTAAAAACGCTGTGAATATTGCCATCACTCTGCCCATTACAGTGATTGGATAAATATCTCCGTAGCCTACTGTAAGCAGTGTGGAGACAGACCACCATATTCCAGAAAATGCGTTTTCAAAAACCTGTGGTTGAACATTGTGCTCAGCGTAATACATGCCAATTGAGCTTGCCAGCATTAAGATTAGTACGATTATCAACGAAGACATAATCTGATTTTTCTTTTCCTTAAGGACTGAAAAGATGACAGCGAAGGAATCATACTGTCCGTTGATTCTAAACAGGTGAAAAATACGTACTACACGTAGGATTCTAAATGCGATGAATCCTGATAAAAAGAAGAATGGCAAGATTGTAAATAAATCTACAATACCATCGTAGGATATTAAAAATTTAAGTATTGCCCTAGGCTTGCTTACATTAGGGTACAGCAAATCTGCAGTCCAGATCCTTAGGGCGTATTCAATGCAAAATATGATAATTGTAACAAGGGCAATCACATCCATTACAGGGAAAAATGCTGATAACTGGCTAAAGGTTTCAAGCACCATTACAGCTATGTTTAATAGGATTGTTATTGTTATAAAAACGTCAAACAATCTACTTGTGAAATCATTCTTATTTCCGATTTGGATAATGTTAAAAATCCGCTGTTTAGTCAATGCATCTTCCCCCGTTTTGTTTAGGTGTTTGGACTATTTCTTGAGCTTCAGTCCATAATAGTTGGCAATACCTGTGGCATCTGCAATGCCAAGCTGCTGGTACTGCTCTGGTGTGCTTAAATGATTTAGCCTGTCAGAATCATTGGTGCAAAAAGCATGCTCCACAATAATACATGGAATGCCTGCGGACTTAGACTGATTGATAAGTGCATAGTAGTCCTTGGCACTTCCATCTGGATACTTGCCTGAGCCAGAATCTCTTGTGACGATTCCTGTTCCATTTGGGCAGAGCTTCCAGTTGTTTACAGTAAGACCAGTGGCCGTAAGCTGTGAAAGAATAGACTGACCAAGCTGTGTTCCCTGTAGATACATCTGAGGCTTGTAATTTGGATTTGGAATAATTACCTTAGAACCGTTTTGGGATTTATCCAAATCAGGGTCGTAATCGTTATGTAGACTAATGAGCACATCTGCCTTAGCATTTTTGGCATAGTCCACGCGAGACTTCAAGCAAGTGTTAGCCGAATCCGGGTCTGCCCCATAAGGACACTCTAAGGAGTATCTTGTCATCTGAACTGTAACACCACTGTATTTTTCCAGCTCCTGCTTGCAGTAATATGCAATATAAAGATTGGCTAATCCCTCTTCGAAGTTCTCATAATGGCAACCTAAATGTGTGGTATCGTGGCCTGCATCTAGTACCACCACTATGTTATTTTTAGCTTGAGTTTTCTTGGTCTTTGCTTCCGATTCAAATGTTGTAGATGTAAATAGGGCTAATGCCATTGACAAACCAAGCATTAAGCTAATTCCTTTTTTTAATGATTTCTTCATGTTTTCTCCCATACAATTGTTATTATATTTTTTCAAAATTATCTATGATGTGACTTGCTAAAACACCTCTGATACCATAAATGATGGATGCCTTTTGTCCAGCTTTGCCATGAATATATGCTGCTGCACTTGCAGTAAGAAGAGCTTTTTCCATGGTGCACTCTCCTGTTTCTACCAGGGGCTTTTCTATTTCTAAAGAGTCTTGTCCGATCAAGGATGCCACAAGGCCTGCCAGTACATCTCCTGATCCTGGTGTAGCCAGTGCCTGATTACCGCTAATTATGTAGCTTGCACGATTTCCATCTGTAACAATGGTTGTGTGATTTTTAAGCACTACCACCAGTCCATATTCCAGGGCGAAATCCTTAGCCACCTGCTCTTGGTTAATATTTATATCGGCTACTTTTGTTCCAGTTAGCCTTTCCATTTCCTTAAGATGTGGTGTAAGAATCACCGTGGTTCTTGCTGCCGCCTGCTTAAGAAGTGGTAAGCTTGCTGCTGCAAGATTAATTCCATCTGCATCTATTATTATAGGCTTTGTAACGGTTTCTATAGTCTTTTTGAAAATATCAGTTGATACTTCGTCCATGCCAAGACCTGGGCCTATAAGTATAGTATCAGCCCACTTTAGCTGAGCTAAAAGCTCATCCTCGTTGTATTCATTATATCCTAAAAACATGGCCTCAGGTAGATTTTGCCTTATGGATTCTGTGTTATTTTTGTGAGTATAAATTTTTACAAGGCCTGCGCCTGATGACAAAGCAGCCTTGGCTGACAGGTAACATGCACCGTAAATGTTTTCACTTCCTGCAATAACAAGAAGCTTTCCGCAGCTGCCCTTGTTGGCATCAAGAGGGCGAGGTCTGATTTGGGACAAAATTGTATCGTCAATTATGATATCGTATTTATCCTTTGGCTCATCTAAATATATGCCAACATCTGCTGTGGTGATTTTTCCTGCGGCAGACTTGCAATCAGACATCACCAATCCCTTTTTCATGTAGGCAAATGTAACTGTCAAATCAGCCTTTATACCAGTATTGCCAAGGAGCTTTCCACAATTGGCATCATATCCGGATGGGATATCCACAGCAACCACCTTATTTGCCTTCTCATTGATGATAACTGCTGCTTTTTCATAGTCACTTGCCAAGCCTCTTGTAAGGCCAATTCCAAACATGGCATCTATGGTGATGTTTGCTTGCGCTATAGCTGTTTCATCAAAGGTATTTTCCATTGTAAGACCATAGCTTACTGCTATAGCTATTTCCTGCTTTAGCTGGTCTGTGTATTTGTCAGGATTGCCAAGTGTGAAGCATTTAACCCTGAAGCCTTTAAGCTGGAGCAGCCTTGCTATGGCCACACCATCGCCGCCATTATTACCAGGTCCGCACACCACTGCAAACTTGTAAGCTTCTGGATACTCCTGACTTATAGCTTCCACCACCTTCATGGCGGCTCGCTCCATTAGCACTAAGCTAGGAATACCATGCTCTGTCATTGTTCTGTTGTCACAATCCTGCATCTCATTTGCAGATAAAATGTACTGTGCCATCGCTTGCTTCCTTTATGTTGAATTGTTGTTATCTATGGTTCGCGCCTTGGTAAAATGTCTATTTTTGGGGGATGACGCCTCCCGCTTGAAGCCCTATTTCAAAATTAGTATCTCTAGAGTGAATTTTGCAAAAAAGATACTCAATATTCTTTCTAAAATCAAAAATGAGTATCTTATATGTGAATTTCTACATAATCATACTTTACTATACCACATTTGCTTGTCTATGAGGTGATATGGCATAGATAAAAGTTTGACTTTAACAAAAAGGAGGCTTTTTTATACTCAATTTGTTGATTTGATAGCTGCTGGCCTGCTAGGTAAGGTTGACTTTAGCAATAATTCAACTTGCTGATTACTTCGATGTTTCTGAATTAAAGTTAGATGATAATTAAAGCCCGAAGGGCGTAGAAAGAAATACTGATATCAAATAAAATGAGCACCTTCACACTAGAAGGTGCCCATCTCGGCAAAATCAACTTTTACATCTATGAAGTGTTTAATTTGTAACTAATTCTTAGAAAGTAGCGCCACGGTTTCTGTATGCATAGTATGACCAAACTGATCACAGACAGTATACTTTTGCAAGTGATAACCATTTTCCTCAAGATGTTTTAAATCTCTTGCCAAAGTGGCGCTGTCGCAGCTGACGTAGACGATGCGCTTAGGTGCCATGGCAATCATGGTATCTAGGGCAACTACGTCGCAGCCTTTACGTGGTGGGTCTACCATGATGACGTCCGGGTGAGACATCTTTTCGTAGATTTCTGGAAGGACTACCTCTGCTTCGCCGCAATAGAATTCTGCGTTATCCAGGCCGTTAAGCTTGGCGTTGGCCTTGGCGTTTTCGATGGCCTGTGGCACTACTTCTATGCCGATGACGCGGCCTGCGTGCTTTGCCATTGAAAGGGAAATGGTTCCGATTCCGCAGTATAAATCCCACACATCCTCACTTCCATGCAAATCAGCATACTCTAAAGCCTTACTATATAATCGCTCCATCTGATCATGGTTAACCTGATAGAAGGAATTAGCGCTGATGTCAAAGGAAATGGTATCGCCGTTTGTAAGAGTGATGGTGTCGCGGATTGCTTCCTTACCATAAAGCACCTTAGTCTCATAGCCCATGATGACATTGTCACGGCGGGTGTTGATGTTAAGCACTAGTGAGGCAAGATTAGATTCAACAGATTCAACATGTGCAACCAATTTATCGACATTTGGAAGCGAATCTCCATTCACCACTACACAAACCATGGTCTCACCTGTAGCCTTACCCTCACGAACAAGGACATGACGAATTAACCCCTTACCACTCACTTCATCATAAGGTGAAACGCCACATTCATTCATGTAATCTATTATCGTATATACGATATCCATGCTCTTCTTAGAGCAAATCTTGCAATCATCAGATGGTACGATGCGATGGCTTCTGGCGCCGTAAAATCCTGCGATGATATTTCCATCCTTGTCCACGCCGATAGGTACCTGAGCCTTGTTGCGGTAACGAAGTGGGTCTGCCATGCCAAGGATAGGCTCGCGGATGCTATCAACAAAATCCCTATCATAGCCACCGATTTTAACCAGATTATTAGCTACGATATTATCCTTAATCTGAAGCTGCTTATCATAAGCCACCTGCATAATCTGGCAGCCGCCGCATTGCTTAGCATTAGGACATGCTGGCTGAACACGATATGGGCTAGGTGTCACGACCTGCTTCAAAGCAGCGAAGCAGTATGTCTTTTTCACCTTTGTGATAATGACGTCACACTCATCTCCTACTACCGCGTCCTTGACAAAAATGGTCACACCATCTGTGTGACCAATTCCTGCGCCCTCAAGGGACATATCTTCAATTGTAAGTCTTACAATATCATTTTTATTCATTAATTCTTACCTGTTCTACGGATGTTTGAATCAAGGAGACGATTGAATCCCTGCCATGCCAAATTGTTCTCATCAACATTTTCAAGTGCTTCGTAGATAGTCTCAAGCTTTGCATCGATGTTATCTGCAAAAGAAAGTGCGATAGCTTCGGCAATAGCTGGCTTCTTAGGTGAACCAAACTCAAGCTCGCCGTGATGAGATAAGATGCAGTGGATAAGTTCCTTGCGCTTTACCTCTGGGAAGCCTGGAATATCATCGATGGCGCGATCTACCATGTTGGCACCTACATAGATGTGACCTAAAAGCTGGCCCTCATCTGTGTAATCATTACGAGGAAAATCTGAAAGCTCCCTAACCTTTCCTATGTCATGGAAAATTGCTGCTGTTATAAGCAAATCTCTATCTAAAAATGGGTACTGCTTGCTGAAATAATCGCAGTTAGTAGCAACTGAAAGTGTGTGTTCAAGCAAGCCACCAGTAAATCCATGATGCACTGACTTAGCAGCAGAATGTGCCTTGAATGCCTCGATAAAATCCTTGTCATCAACGAAATATTTCTTAAGCAAAGCTTTCATGTATGGCGCCTTGATGGAATTAATAAGCGCCATCAAATCGCTCCACATTACATTTACATCCTTCTTGCTGGCTGGGATGTAATCTGTGATTTCGAATTCCCCTGGGTTGGCCTTGCGAAGTCTCTTTATATTAAACTGCAATGCACCGTTCCAGCTGGTGATGTCACCTGTAACTGTGATGAAATCAAGTTCATCATAATCGCTGATTCCCTCTGAATCAACATCCCAAATCTTGGCATCGATTGTACCGGTCTTATCACATAGTGTAAGTGACTCAAATGCCTTGCCTGTCTTGGAAACACCTGCAGTCTTCTTCTTGCAAAGATATGTTTCTGTTCCTCTGTCTCCCTCTTTAAGTGTGTTAATGTATTTCATTTATTCTCCAATCTAAGCTCCAAAGAGCAGCGCAGCTTAGCTGCAAAAATCTTACTTAATTATAAGGGATGAAGGAAAGATTATCAATGTGTGGTTAATGGTCGAAAATATAAATTATTTCGTCTTTTTTTAATCGTTTTCGCACTTTTTATGTGGTAGGATTTTTATAACACCTCATCAGTCAGCTACGCTGACAGCTTCCCCTCAAGGGGAAGCCTACGTAAGGAGATTAAAGATATGAAAACTAATAAATTATTTCCACAGGTAGAGGGCTTTTTGCATGGAGGAGATTATAATCCTGAGCAATGGCTTGATAGACCTGATATTCTAAAAAAAGATATTGAGTACATGAAGGAGGCTGGCATCAACACTGTCACCATGGGTGTTTTCTCATGGTCTGTGCATGAGCCAGTGGAGGGGCAGATTAGCTTTGATTGGCTTGCCGAAATCATGGATGAGCTATACGAAAATGGCATTTACACTGTACTTGCCACACCAACTGGTGCCCGTCCAGCATGGCTTGATGAAAAATATCCATCTGCTATGCGCTGCGATGAAATGGGAGTAAGAAATCATCATGGAGTACGCCACAATCATTGTATGCAGTCACCAGAATATCGCGAGAAGGTGCGCATTATGGATTCAGCCTTGGCTGAAAGATTTGCAGGTCATCCTGGTCTTCTTATGTGGCACATTTCTAACGAGCTTGGTGGATATTGCTACTGCGACACCTGCCGCAAAAAGTTCCAGCAGTGGCTTGCGGACAGATACGACCATGATATTGAAAAGCTTAATAAGGCATGGTGGACTACATTTTGGTCTCACAAATTTAACAGCTTTGATCAGATTGACCCACCTTACAAAAATGGTGAGAACTGCGTCCTTGGACTGAACCTGGATTGGAAGAGATTTTCCACCTGGTCTGCAACAGATTTTATGAAGTTTGAAATTGACACTTTACGTGGTGCTGGGGCTACAGAACCTACTACAACAAACTTTATGGAGATGTTCTACGACTACGATTACCACTACATGAAGGATTTCATAGATGTAATCAGCTGGGACAACTATCCTGAGCTGCACAACAACTGGCAGACTGATGCTGACCAGTTACTTGAGCGTAGCTTTAATCATGCCCTATTTAGAAGCATGAAAAAAGACAAGCCATTTATGATGATGGAATCTGCTCCTGGCCTTGTAAATTGGAGACCATTTAACAAATATAGACGTCCTGGCATGCATGAGCTTATTTCTATGCAGGCTGTTGCAACTGGTTCTGACACCGTTCAGTATTTCCAGATTAGAAAGAGTCGCGGTTCTTCTGAACAGTGGCATGGTGCTGTCATCGACCACATTGGAACTAATGATACCAGGGTATTTAAGGAGGTTGCTAAGCTTGGTGCTGACCTTAAAACTATTTCGGAAGTTGCCGGTGCACTGTCTGATAACAAGGTGGCAATCCTGTTTGACTGGGACAATCGCTGGGCTATTGATGATGCCTGGGCTCTTGCCAAAGACACTAAGAACTTTGACAAAACCTGTATGAGCATTTACAACGAATTTATGAGCCTTGGTGTGGAGCCAGATATCATTTCATCTGACATGGATTGGAGCGATTACAAGATTATCTGTGCACCGATGCTTTATGTTCTCCATGATGGTGTTGGTGAAAAGATTGCTGATTTCGTACGAAATGGCGGTCAGTTTATGAGCACCTATTTCACCGGTTATGTTAACAAGGATTTGCTTGCAAACCTTGGTGGATTCCCAGGGGATGGATTATCGCAAGTTTTCGGCCTTCGCTCAGAAGAAATCGACACACTTTATCCAGAGGACAAAAACAGCATCAGCATTATCGATAAGGCTGGTAAGCCTTCATATTCTGCACCTGTAAGTGATTATCAGGAATTGTTAAGAGATGTTACTGCGGAAGTACTTGCAAGATATGATGGTGATTATGTAGCAGGAAAGCCTGCTATTACACGTAATTCATACGGTGAGGGCTTTGCTTATTATGTAGCATGTCGCACTAATCAAAACGATATTGAATTCCTATATAGGGAAATGCTAGAGCATGCTGGTATCGCATATACGAAGTTACCTGTTGGGGTGGAGAAGCATACACGTTTTGCAGAAGATGCTAAGTATGATTTCTATCTTAATGGAAATACTGAGGATGTTACTGTGAAAGATGTAGCAGGGGTAGAATTGTTGACCGGTGAGAATGTCTCTGGGACGTTGGTATTGAAGGGATATGGTGTAGCGGTGGTAAAACGCTAATTAGGCTTCCCCCAGAGGGGGAAGCCTTTTACATATTTCTATTCAGTGACACTACCATGATGTCATCACTGTCTTCATCGGTTACGAAGTAATCTGTGATTTCCACGCGGCGCAACACTCCGTCGTCGCCTTCTTGAATTACTCTGATTTCAACCTTGTCCGTACCTTTTTCATATTCATGGATAAGGTTCTCACGTGAAAAGGTATTTTTGAAAAGCTCTCTATCCATTTCGTGCATGGTAGAAGCACCTGATTCAATAAGGTCATCAAAAGTGCCTGCCACTTTACATTTTGTGGATGTAAAATCCTTGTAGGTCAAAAAGCTGTATGTATTCTTAGTCAGATTACCAAGAATCATCAGCGGATACTGCTTGAACAATGCCTGTGTCAGCAGCTTATTAATACTAATACTATTTTCTTTTTTCTCTTTGTCTCCCATTGTTTTGCTCCCCTTACAAATTTCATGCAAAGAATACTATACTTCTATTTACCAAAAAATGCAAAGGGTGGGGGAATCCCACATTATAATCTAGCCAAATTGCGAAGATTTCCCATTTTGCTTATATAATCTCTGTTCCCGTTAAACAGGGCATTTGTTCCCAGCACAAAACCATCCACACCTAATCTTGCGTATGAAAGAATCCTTGAATCATTACATGCCCCATCTAAGTATATCTTTATCCCCAGGCTTTCTTTCAAATCAACCAACCTTTTTATCTTATCTGATACAAATGGCAGATATGGCCTGCCAGCCTCACCTGGGTCCACCATCATCACCATTACCTTCTTTGCTATACATGCAATTTCCTTAACAGACTCTATGCTGGTACAAGGATTATTAGCCACTCCAGGCACCATACCAGCTTCTATTATTCTGTTAAGAGTTGTGGATGGGTGATATTCCGATTCAGCATGTATGTATACTGTATCTCCTGGTCTGATTAGCTTTAAGAATTTTTCAATATGCACCCTTGGATGCTCAATCATGAGATGAACATCCAAGGGTCTTGCTGCGACCCTGGCTATATATCTCAGGTCGCATAATGACATGGCAAAATTATCCACAAATCTGCCATCCATTATATCTATGTGAAAGGAGTCAATTCCTGCCTCCTCAAGCAAATTAATTTCGGAAGCAAGACTTCCAAAATCAGCACACATCATAGATGCGTTCAATTCCAACTTCATATAATTCCTCAATTCAAAAAGTTCTTGTTTGCATAAACCACCTTGTACCTATCTCTTCTGCTATCGAAATAATAGGATATTAATCTTTCAGACATAAACCCGGGATATCGTCTCTGATATCTATCTGGCTTATCTCCTACTCTTCTATATACCGTAAATACGATACTAAACAGCCACTGGCACAATTCATTTAGCACATCTCTTCTTGCAATCAACATATTGCATGGGCTATACAAATTGCCTGCAAAAAACTCTTTTGCCTTATCATATTCATCAGGCAGGCTTGTTCTGAAATAATTCATCAATATGTCCCAATCCTTAGCCACATGCCTTGTGCGATAGTCCTGTTCCACACTTGGTGAAACGAAAAGGGGTACTGGCAAAATCACATCAATATTGTTGGCATCGCACAGCCTAATCCAGTTATCTGGAAGCAAGAAATGCCTGCGATAATGGGCCAGTCCCACGTAATCCTCTGTAGTATTTTTCCATATCCAGTACAGCCCCGTAAGCTCACAAAACTGGCTATTCAAGGATGATATGTTCTCTGTTCCCTTTCCGGAATTATCCAGTTTTTCTATGCATGGCAAACGCTCTTCTGTCATACTGACTCCAACCTGCAAGGCTTCCTCATTTATCTGCAGGGTGTAATCATCCCTCAAAGCAGAATCATGCACTGAGCTTGCCACATAAATCTTTCCCATGATACTGGCATTTCTAGCTCCACCATCACTTAGATTTTCAAGCAATGTAAAATTTTTTCCTGCTGCCGCAAAATTTCTTTTTACATATTCATTTCGCATATACGAATCAAGATGTACGTCAATTGGCCTCACATCTATAAACCCAAGCTCCTTAAGCTCTGCTTCAAGCTTAGCATGATTCACCCCACGGGTTGCGATGTAAACAGGATTTCTTATGTCGATTCCATTTTTCTCAATCTCTTCTTTTGATATTGATACAACAGGTATCCCATCTATATTAGTTGGATTATCATCCATCTCCGCTGACACAAAAAATGCCTTTACTTTGGTATTCGGTGACAGATATTCGATATAGCCCTTTGCGGTTTTAGCTCGCGATGATGCCCCTGCGATATACACCACTTGCTCTCTTTCAATCCCCATTTCTAACCTCACTCTACAAAATGCTTATCCGCTATTGCTATCTTAAAATCATCATAATGATGGAGCATATAAACAGTAAGCAACCTTTCTCCTAAAAAGCCCAAAAACCTATTCTGATAAGCATCTTCCTTCGGGATGCAATGCTTATTACAATAATCCAAAATATCAAACAGCCACTTACAATAATCCTTGAAGATTTGATTTTTCGCGATGAACATGTTGTAGCCAAAGTAGAAATTCCCCCGTTCTACCTTAATCAAATCAAACAGATAATCTGGCTGCTTAACCATAATCGCCTTCTTCATCACTTTCCAATCATCAGGGTCATGATCCCTTTCGTAGATTTCCAGGACACATGGGTAATTCATCACCGGAACTGTCACCACCACGTCGATATCCGATTTCAACAATTTAGCCCTCTCCTTTTCGCTCAGACAAAAATGCCGTCTATAGTGGCACAGCCCCACATAATCTGCGGTTGCATTTTTCCACAGCCAGTAAAGTGCCGTCAGCTCACAGTATTTACGATTCTCAGTAGAGATGTTATCTCCCACATCATCTCGCAATCTACAGCTGCACTTATCTGACAATGCCGCCCCAACAAATATCTCATCTTCCCAGTCATAGTTGCTGATATCCTCCGTAAGCTCCTTATCGTACTGGCTCACCGCCCTATACACACCTATGGTCTTTTCTTGAGCTTCTACCTCTTCCTTAAGCTCCCTAAGTTCTTCCTGCAAAAGCCTATAGCGATACCCCAGGTTATCCAAACGACTTCGCATATAATTGCCCCTTATCCCAGTCCACAGGTCGCTTTCAAATGTCAGGTAAATTACTTCTGTAAATACAGACTTAGCCAGTTCATTTTTTATTGATTTCCGATTCTTCTCTACACACGCCACAATCACCAGCGTATCTTTAGGAAACACCTGCTCCGCCACCTCCAGTGTAATCACCGGTCTTTTAAGCACCACCTTTGGATTTCCCTGGGCATGGGTCACAACAAATGCCGCCACCCTCACATTATAAGGATCATCCATCAGACACTGCCCCACCTGGGTTGCCACCACACTAGCGCCATACACAAGTATTGTCCTACTCTCAACTATTTGTTTAAAAATATCTCTCTCATACAACATAAAAATCTCACCATTTCCTTTCTATGGTGAGATTTAATATAAGCTTCCCCGGTAAAAAACAAATATTCATTTTCCCAAGGGATTATAAGATTTTCATAAACTCATGGCCAGCCGTACCCCTTGCTATAGCTGGGGAGCTGTCACTATAGCATAAGGCGCCTGCCTGGAGCTTGCCCTCCCGCCGCCGGCTACACACCATGCACGGATATCATTTGAGCAGATTTGTAGATTATCTTAATGTGAGTAATCTTGCATCTGTAGGTGTACTTACTAAGCTTTTACAATTCGAAGGTAATGTGTGTAGACAGCGGACATATATATAGTTCTACAAGCATGTGTATTAGCCGGATTAAGCCCTGTTGCGTTTGCTATTACATTCGCTAATAAAAATTAAAAAAGCAGGTTTTGAATATATAGCCACCGTGGCACATTCGACATCGTGTCTCAGGTGACCACTTGCGCCGCCATCCTAGCGGCGCATATCTATATATACAAAACCTGCTTTTTATTTTTCTAAGCTCACTTCAAAGCAAACGCAACAGGGCTTAATCCTGCTAATACACATGCATTCAAATTTTAATTTATGTCCGCTGTCTGCATACTTTACTGATAGAATTGTAAAACTTTGTAAGAACACCTACTAATAAAGATGCAAGATTTCACATTTAGATAATCTAAAATCTGTGATTGTATCTGTGTATGGTGTGTAGCCGGCGGCGGGAGGGCATGCTCTAGGCAGGCGCCTTGAAATCTTACTCAGCTCCCAAGCTGCTGCAAAAGCATTCCTAGCGAAATGCCTGGGCGATGTCGGCTACCAGGTCAGCGGAATCTTCGAGACCGCAGGATACGCGGATAAGTCCAGCTGGGATGCCGGCCGCTTCAAGCTGCTCGTCAGACATTTGACGGTGGGTGGATGTAGCAGGGTTGAGGCAGCAGCTTCTAGCGTCTGCTACGTGGGTTTCGATGGCAATGAGCTTAAGCTTCTTCATGAAGCTTTCCGCTGCTGCACGACCACCTTCAAGCTCGAAGGATACAACGCCACAGCCTCCCTTTGGTAGGTACTTCTGAGCGATTTCGTAGTATTCGTCACCCTCAAGTCCTGGGTATGTAACCTTCTTCACCTGTGGCTGTTCCTTTAAGAACTTAGCTACAGCAAGTCCGTTTTCTACGTGGCGAGGCATACGTACGTGAAGGGATTCAAGACCAAGGTTAAGAATAAATGCATTCTGAGGTGACTGAATGCATCCAAAGTCACGCATAAGCTGTGATGTACATTTGGTGATAAAGGCACCTTCCTTGCCAAACTTCTCAGCATAAGTGATGCCGTGATAGCTTTCGTCAGGTGTACAAAGACCAGGGAATTTGTCAGCATGTGCCATCCAATCAAACTTGCCTGAATCTACGATACATCCACCTACTGCTGCACCGTGTCCATCCATGTATTTGGTAGTAGAATGTGTAACGATATCTGCCCCCCACTCAATAGGACGGCAGTTAACAGGTGTTGGGAATGTGTTATCTACGATAAGTGGCACTCCGTGTGCGTGGGCAACTTTAGCAAACTTTTCAATATCAAGCACCGTAAGAGCTGGGTTTGCAATAGTCTCACCAAAGACTGCTCTTGTATTTTCTTTGAAGGCAGCGTTTAGCTCTTCCTCGCTAGCCTTTGGTGATACGAAGGTTACATCTACGCCCATCTTACGCATAGTAACATCGATAAGATTGAATGTGCCTCCATAGATTGATGATGATGCTACGATATGGCTGCCACATTCGCATATATTAAACAATGCAAAGAAGTTAGCTGCCTGGCCGCTGGATGTAAGCATTGCTGCGCTACCTCCCTCTAAGGCAGCAATCTTAGCTGCAACATAATCGTTAGTAGGATTCTGCAATCTTGTATAGAAATAACCAGATGCCTCTAAGTCAAAAAGCTTGCCCATATCCTCACTTGTGTCATATTTGAAAGTGGTGGACTGTACTATAGGAATCTGACGTGGTTCGCCGTTTCCTGGAGTATAGCCAGCCTGAACACATTTAGTTCCAATACCTTGATTATTCATTAAACAACCTCCTGAATACTTAACATTAAAATAAGGAGCGCATTTATACGCTCCTTACACTTTACCACATTAAAGAATCAATTTAAACATTTGTTAGCAACAGATTTGCTCATATCTGGCAGAAACCTTGCTCCAATCCAAGATTTCCCAGAATGCTTTGATATAATCTGGTCTTAAATTCTTGTATTTTAAATAATATGCATGCTCCCACACATCCAGGGCGATAATAGGAATCATGCCCTTGCCCTCTGAGATTGGATTGTCCTGATTAAGTGATGTGGAGATAGCAAGCTTGCCTGATTTGTCTGTTGAAAGCCATGCCCAGCCCGAGCCAAACTGACCTGCGGCTGCTGTAGACATCTGCTCTTTTAAGGCATCAAGACTACCAAAGGTATCTGCTATTACTGTAGCTAAAGCACCTGTTGGCTCTTTAGCAGCATTAGGTGAAAACATTTCAAAATATAGATTGTGATTATAGTAACCACCACCCTGATTGCGAAGTCCCTTTCTTAAGGTTTCATCGCTGACCTTATCAAGGCTTGCAAGTAATTCCTCAGCAGATAAATTCGCCATGCCGGCTTTTACTGCCAAGTCATTAAAATTCTTTGTATATGTAGCGTGGTGTTTACCATGATGTGTCTCAACTGTTTCCTTATCGATATAAGGCTCAAGAGCGTCTGTAGCGTAAGGTAATTTAATCTGTTCGTACATAGTATACTCTCCTTTCACATGAACCATTAATATGCTTATGTCATTTTGGATTAGTGTATACATTTTACCATATTGTAAATACAATATAAATTAAATTCATGTAAAATCTACACAAATTCTTCTTAGTCTCCACTATTACTATCTGTAAGAATTTGTCTTTTATAAATTGCTTTCAAGCGATCAATCACCGCATCCGCAAGCAGCGGTAATGCCACACCAACAATAGTGTAAATAATCAGTACATATTCCGGGGCATCAAATAGTACTGGCCAGGATGCTACCATATACATCGGCTTGCCAACAGCCAGGCAATAACCTACAGAAACCAGCTTGAAAGCCAGGATGTGCAAAAACAGTATAGACATTGTGTGCTTGCCAATGAATGTAAGCCATCTTCCTAGAAAATTATTTTCCAAATCAGCCGCCACAGAAGCTAGCATAGCCATGCCTAGGAAGGTTGTGGCTACTAAAAACACAGGATTTACAATCTGAGATTTGGAGAGCTCCAGTGTGCCAAATGGCAAAAGTGCCAATAATATAACAAATGATACAGGTCCTGCACATACTACTACCCACTTCTTAGCTGGCAGCCTATCTAACATTCCAGCATCAACAAGTGACCTTGTAAGCACTCCCATCAAATAACAGCTATACACCCCAAACACCTGCAAATGTCTGTCAGCAATAGGTGCCTCACTGGCAAATCCATTTGAAATGGCAAAGGCAACCAGCAGATTAAAGGCAAGCAATACACAAAGCACTGCTACTCTAACTTTGGAGCCAAGCCCTCTTATCCCATACTCCACAAAACAATGAATAACGCAAACCAAAAACAGCACAATCAAAAACCAGCTTGCGCTGCCCATCTGCGGAATCTCCTTAAATGTAAGCACATTGTACACGTCTACCACAAGCTCCCTAACACCCTTGGGATGCATCAGTGTCTGGGCGGCCTTTTGGATAAAGACTACATCCTGTTTAAAGGCTCCATTATCTGTGTAGAAGTTTAGACTAATAAAAACATTGTTAAGTATCGCATATACGATATTGAATCCCATATAAGGAATCAGCAACCTGCGCACCCTTGAAAAGAAATATCCTTCTGCCTGCTGCAAGCTAGCCCCATGTGCCTTATTAAAGCAATATCCACTTAAAAAAATAAAAACGGGCATGTGGAATAAATAGATGAAATCACGGGCTACACCAAAAGTGTGCCCGTAAACCATCAATATTATTGCAATGCCCTTAATGATATCTATGTTATTATTTCTAGCCTTAGAATCCATTAGTCAATCTTTTTAGCGGGAACTCCCACGTAAGTTCCTTCCTTGATGATATTTTTAACAACCACTGCTCCTGCACCAATCACGCAATCAGAACAGATGGAAAGATTATTGCTGACTACCGCTCCGATTCCAAGCCAGGTGTTGTCACCAATGGCAACTGTGCCTGCGGTGTGAGCTCCAACGGAAATGTGAGCGTAATCACCAATCATATTATCATGATCCACAGATGCGCCTGTGTTTATAATAACGCCATCACCTACTGTGGTGCCTGGATTAACAACAGCGCCAGCCATAACCACTGTACCAGTGCCTATCTTTGCATCGTATGCAATGACAGCACTAGGATGAATCAGAGTTACCACATTGGCACCCTTGTTAATAAGCTTCTCTTGAACCTTACGGCGAATCTTCGCATCACCAATTCCAACAATAAAATCGTACTTGTCATTAATGAAATTCTCTAAATCCGTGTCCTCATCAGCAACAGGATATTCCCCCAACATATCGATCGTAGGATTCAAATCCACAAATACGATATTGTCATATCCATTTTCAAGTGCGATTTCTGCAACAACCTTGCAGTGGCCACTAGCCCCCATAATAGCAATACTTTTCATTACTCGTTCCTCTCTTCCCCATTTTTAGTGATAATGCTATCAATTATATATATTGGGCGATTTTTCACTTCTGCAAAAATAATCGCCAAATATTCTGATATAAATCCAAGGATGATAAATAACACCCCAAACATAAAACAAATAAGAACTACCACTGTTGAGTAGCCTGATGGTGCATTGCCCAGGAAAAACTGAATGATAGAATATACTATCAATATTAAGGCAAATGCCAAGGATGTCATACCTGCATAGATTCCCATCTTAAGAGGTGCATCTGAAAAATTGCAGATTGCATTAAGTGAAAGCTTTACAAGTGCCTTAAGATTATAGTTGCTTTCTCCTGCCACACGTGCGCTGGCCTTAAACTCAAGTGTAGTCTTCTTGAAGCCTACGTTTTGCACATATCCTCGAAGGAATCTGACACGCTCGCGATAATCCTTCTTAAGTACAAGGGCTACCCTACGGGAAATTCCAAAGAAATCTGATGAATTGTTTTCAAAATTGGCCTTGGACATTTTGTTCATAACCTTGTAAAAGGCAGCAGATGTAATCTTTTTAAATAAGCCTGCATCCTCTCTGGCAGTGCGAACCATGGATATTACATCATAGCCTTCATCAAATTTAGCAATGATGCCAGGAATTGCTTCTGGTGGATGCTGCAAATCTGCATCCATGCAAACAACGCCATCGCCTGTAGATACATCAATGCCAGCTATCATAGCTGCCTCATGGCCTCTGTTAGCTGCAAAGTTAACAACTACCACATGGTCATCTGCTGCTGCAAATTCCTTAAGAATCTCTAAGCTGGAATCCCTACTGCCATCGTTAACAAAAATAAGCTCATAGTCCCAGCCACTCTTAGCGCATGCCTCTGATAGGATAGGGCTGGTGTGTTCATAAAACTGCTTAAGTCCAAGCTCCTCATTATATACTGAAACTACAATCGAAATCTTTTTTGCCATTTTTTCATTAGACCAGATGGTCTCTCCTCAACTATATATAATAAGCGCCGAAGCTGAATTAAATCAACCTCGACGCTTGTATTATACCATATCTTATCTATGCAAAGTATTTTTATTTATCTTGGTGCTAAAAGTGTGTTTAAATCAACACCTGCCATGCCGCTTGCCTTAGCAATTGTTTCTGGACTTTCTGCATTCTTATACATTTCATAAGAAACCTTTGCATGATTACTATAATCAAGAAGGCCGTTTGCAAGACCCTGTGGCATTTCGATATGTGGATCATCCTTTTCACGTGCAAGGATGATTCCATCGATGTGGCTGTTATTGTTGGCAACCATTATCGCATATACGATAGATACTGCCTGTGCCTCCTGGCCGGCTGATGATGTGTAACCCTGCTCAGAAAGCTTAACTGTTCTGACTGCACCAGTAGGTGATAGGAATGCTGGCTGACTTAAGAAATCAGTAAGCACATCAATATTATAAACTGAGATATATTTGGTATTCTGATTACGCTGAATCTTGTCTGTTGGTGCCCATGCCATGTTATTTGTAAGTGGATAATTGTATGCGTGGAAAGCAAGTCTCCAATCGATATTACCCTGGCTTGCAATGCAATTGTTAAACTGTGTTAGGAATGAACGTGAGCTGTGAAGACCACTTGCGCTTGCATTCCAGCTGTGGTCGATACAGGTGTAAACATTTGCATTGGCATTTACTGACTTAATAGCATTGTAGCAAAGACGGAATGCGTTGGCATATTCCTGAGTGTATACTGCAAGATTGTTACCACAATTCATGTAGTTCCACTGTCTCCAGGCATTTACCTCGTTTCCAATAATAAAGTTATCCACCTTCGCTGTCATTCCAAATAAGCTAAATCCACTATAGCGATTAGCAAGGAAAGAAGCTGCTGCTGCAAGTGTCTCTGCACCTTCTGTAGTGGTTGCATTAAGGCCATAATATGTGTGCTGTCCAATTCCATCTGCAGCGTAAGGGCTCATAAAAAAGCCTGGTGCTGCCTGGTCGCAAACAATAATCATAGAAACCTGTACGCCCTGTGCAGATAATCTTCCTATTAAATTATCATAAGCAGAAATAAATGCTGTATTAAAATTATAGGATTTACCATTATATACGTATGGAGTTCCACGACCGTTGGAAATACGGCTAAGCTCGATTGTAACAGTTGCCTGCTTTGCACCAAGCTGTGCTAATGTACGCATACCCATGTTAGATGAACTTGCATCTGCTAACAAACCCTTCTTGCCATTTTCTGTTCTGGCAATCTTGGTGCTTCCTAGCGCCTCTGGGTTTGTGATAAACATGCTGTTTGAAACAGGCTTAAGGGCTCCACCGCTTACTACGCAAACAGTGAATTTTTTGAACAATAAAGATGCTTCTGTATTATATCCAAGTGGTGCTGCAAAAGAAGCTGCAGCTGATACTGGGCTTTGTGCCACATCTACTCCAACTGGTGCCGACTGATTAACATCTGATGCAATTAGATGATAGAGACCATCATCAGATGAAGCTGTTCCCTTAGATGAAACTACTACATTTCCGTCTGAAATAAGAACGCCTCCGATAGCAACACTTCCAGCTGCCTCAGCAGTAATTGCAGGAGTGGCTAGAAATGCTGTTACAGCTATAGCTAGAGCCATAACGAAGCTTGCAATTTTCTTAAAAACTTTCATAAAAAAATAACTCCTTAAATTTTAAATTACAAAATCTCAGGAGTTATAATAACATATATTTTGGAAAAATGTGTGAATTCTTGTAACTTTTCCAAAAAAATAATAATTGTGGCCTTTATACGCCTAAACTGGCAATTATTATACCAACAATAATCACTAAAAGCCCAAGAGCCTTCTTCTTACTAATACTTTCCTTTAAAAAGATTCTGCCTAAGATAGCAACCCAGATATATCCTGTAGCCTCAAGAATAGGGCCAAGTGAAAGTGGAACTTCCTTGTAGCCGATTACTGAACAAAGTGATGCTGCAAAGAATACAACGTACGCTCCCATTACCATTGGATTAAGATATTCCGCAAGTTTGTTAGGATATTCCTTCTCCGCTGCCTTTTTTAAAACAATCTGTGAGACGGATGCAATAAATGTACCCGTAAGCATAATTAAAGCATATTTAAGCATTATTTCCGTCCTCCTTTGAATCTTCTTTTGTGGCACTGCTGTCTTCGTCACCACTAACAACCAAGTAAACTCCAAGGATTACAACAGCTGCTCCGATAACCTTTTGAATAGTAATGCCTTCATGAAAAATAACAAATCCCCATACGAGCCCCCAAAGTGTTGTCACGGCTTTGTTAGCATAGGTGGTAATTAAAGGAAGATGCTTAAGTACCTGCTGCCATGCGATGGCGTAAAATCCCAAGATACAAACCACTATTGCGTAGAAGAAAATCCACTTAGGACTTAAAAATTCGTACTGGGCAGCTGTTTTGGAGCAGATGCTATTTAGGGAATACACTAAAATAATTATGTGAAGAATCACAAACCATTTGATTTTTTCTTTCATTCTAAAAACTCCTTCTTAATTAATTCCATATATCTTACAAAGCGTAGCCTTGTAGTTATCTATATTGTTAACTTCCTTAGAACGGGCATGCTGCTGTTCCACCAGAGATGCATGCAGGCTTTCATCTGAAAGTACTTTTACTAAGATATCTGCAAATTCCTCATCATTATCTGATAAGAAGCCGTTCTCACCATTTCTAACTAAATCCTTAAGGCCATCTGTTGGAGTGCTAACGATTGGGACACCTAATGCTATTGCCTCCAGTGCCACCATTGGAAGCCCCTCCCAACGGGATGTCATTACCATGATTTTAGAATCATGAAGCATCTTGGCTGGATTTGGTTGAAAGCCTAAAAAGCTTACATTGGAATCCAGATTTAGTTCACTACAAAGAGCTTTTATCTCAGCTTCCTCTTCACCATTTCCAACAATTGCGATCTTAATATCTGATTTCTTATTGCAAGCTATTCTTAATATATGAAGTAATCTCTGAATATTCTTTGGGTAAGTCATTCGACCAATAAAAATAATATCAAAATCATAATTATTTGTGTCTAATGCCATGCGCTGTCTTAGATTATTTTCATCCATTACATTATATAAGACCACGCTCTTGTCCTTAAATGCTGAATGGAAAGCATAACCATTAAAGGCACTATTTGATACCCAAATTATGTTTTTTGCCTTTTTAGCTGCAAAATAATATGCTATAGACTTAGGTGAAAGTCCCCTGCTATTAAACGCATTATTATGAATGTGTGAAATAAGTGGTATTGTACCACATGCTTTAGCTGCAAGAAATCCTGCACGCATGTCATGGGCGTGGATTACATCAGGCTGATATGCGACAATTACACGTTTTAGCTCGGAAGTGTTCATTTTTTTTATTGGATAAAAATTAATGTCGCGCTCTTCTAACGCTTTGCGGACTGTACCATCAGGACTGCAATATGCCATCTCAACATCACTGTCATCCTTGAACATATTTATAATTTGACATACAACATTCTCAGCTCCTGAAAATATTTGCGAACTTAAAATGTGTAGAACCTTCATAACTATTCCTTTCATAAAATAATTGTAGCCGTATATGCGACTACAATTATCATTTACTAAATCTCTTCTTCAAAATCAAAATCGTGGAACAAGAACTTTCGGCAGGCAAGTAAGATTGCAATTGCAATAATGCTAATCAAAGCGTTAAGTGGCTTTTCATGACCTGCAACAAGACCTCTAGCAATAGCAAAAATCAGCACCTCAACAACTGTATTCATAGAATGTCTGATAAGCATTCTGATAAACTCAATAACAATGATTACTGAAAATGCAGTGCTCATGAGGTTTTCAATGTAAACATCAAAGCTACTACCACCAAAATTAAGTACTGTTAGGATTAGATTGAATATACCATACATTACTCCAACTAGAAGCAATACTGCTGCAATCTTTTCCAAAAACACCGGCATTCTAAGAACTGCGTTGTGCCATTTTTCTCTTTTGTTATTTGGCATAAGGGGTCCTCCTATATATGTTTACAATGAAGAACTGCCATTTAAAATTGCCTTCGGCAATGGGCAGTTCTGGGCAAACAATTTTACACATTAAAATGTGTAAAATTGTTTACTTTCGCCATACCATCTTATTAACTACACCTGTATAAGACTGAATAATCTTTACAACCTTTGTTGAAACATTCTCTTCGATGTAATCAGGTACTGGGATGCCGTAATCTTCCTCCTCGTTCATATCAATAGCTGTTGTGACAGCCTGAAGAAGTGAATGCTCATCAATACCTGCAAGCACGAAGCAAGCCTTATCAAGAGCCTCTGGACGCTCTGTTGATGTACGAATGCATACTGCAGGGAATGGATGCCCAATACTTGTAAAGAAGCTTGATTCCTCTGGCAATGTGCCTGAATCTGAAACAACTGCAAATGCATTCATCTGCAAGTGATTATAATCATGGAAGCCAAGTGGCTCATGCATTCTAACACGTGGGTCAAGCTTGAAGCCTGTAGCCTCTAAACGCTTACGGCTACGTGGATGACAGCTATAAAGGATTGGCATATCGTACTTTTCAGCCAGCTTATTGATAGCTGTAAAAAGAGATGTAAAATTCTTTTCTGTATCAATATTTTCCTCACGGTGAGCTGAAAGAAGGATATACTTCTTTGGCTCAAGCCCAAGCTTTTCAAGGACATCTGATGCCTCAATAGCCTCAAGATTCTCATGCAATACCTCTGCCATTGGAGAGCCTGTTACATAAGTACGCTCCTTTGGAAGGCCGCACTCTGCAAGATATCTTCTTGCATGCTCTGAATAAGCCATATTTACATCTGAAATAATATCTACAATACGACGATTTGTCTCCTCTGGAAGGCACTCATCCTTACATCTATTACCAGCCTCCATGTGGAAGATTGGAATATGCAATCTCTTAGCCGCAATAGCTGAAAGGCAAGAGTTAGTATCACCAAGTATAAGAAGTGCGTCTGGGTTAATTTCTACCATAAGTTCGTAAGATCTAGCTATAATATTTCCTACTGTCTGACCCAGGTTATCGCCTACGGCGTCCATATATACATCTGGGTCATCCAGCTTAAGATCCTTGAAGAACACGCCATTAAGATTATAGTCGTAGTTCTGGCCTGTGTGTGCTAAGACGCAGTCGAAGTACTTGCGGCACTTTTTGATTACGGCGGCAAGACGGATGATTTCGGGTCTTGTGCCTACTATGATTAATAATTTTAGTTTTCCGTTGTTTTTGAACATAATTTTACCCTCATCAGTCAGCTTCGCTGACAGCTTTTCTCGCCTCCCGGCTCGGTCGTTGCTAAACAGGCTCCACTGGAGCCTAGCAACCCATGGGGAGAAGCCTTTTATACTTTTTCGAAATATGTGTCTGGTCTGTCCTGCTCCAGTAACTCGTTGGCCCACATGAGGGTTACGAGGTCGGTGGTGTCAGATAGGTTGATGATGTTGTGGGTGTAGCCTGGTAGCATGTGGACGGCCTGGATTTTTTCGCCGCTTACCTCAAATTCAATCATTGGGTAAGGATTGCCGTTTTCATCTACACCTACGCGGCGTTGTTGGATTAGGCCGTGGCCTGATACAACGATAAAGAATTCCCATTTTGTATGGTGCCAGTGCTGACCCTTGGTAATACCTGGCTTGCTGATATTTACGGAGAACTGACCGTGGTTAGCAGTTTTAAGAAGCTCTGTAAATGAGCCACGGTTATCTACGTTCATCTTTAAATCAAAGCATGCCTTATCCTTTGGAAGGTAGCTAAGGTATGTGCTATAAAGCTTCTTGGCAAAGCTGCCATTTGGGATGGCTGGCATCATTAGTGTAGTAGGCTGTGCAACAAAGCTGTCCAGTAGCTCCACTATCTCGCCTAAGGTGACATTGTGTGAAACTGGTACGTAGCAGTATCTTCCTGCAGTGTCTGCCACCACCTGGCCATCATCGTCATAATCGCAACGGTGTTCATTGCCGCGAAGGGCATCTACCATTTCGTTAACCAAATCATCTATGTATACCAGAGTAAGCTCTGTGCTAGGGTCGTTGACGGTGATTTCAAGGCCGTTAGCTTTGTTATTACAGAATGTAGCAACAGCTGAATTGTAATTTGGTCTGCACCATTTTCCAAAAAGATTAGGGAAGCGGTAAACAAGTACCTTAGCCCCAGTCTCCTGCTCATACTTAAAGAAAAGCTCCTCTCCTGCAAGCTTACTCTTACCATAATCGCTGCCAGCATATCTACCTAGAAGTGTAGCCTGAATAGATGATGAAAGCATTACAGGGCAAGTGTTGCCATGCTTCTTTAATGTATCTAACAAAGTGCTAGCGAAGCCAAAATTGCCTTCCATGAATTCGGATGTGTCCTTAGGACGATTAACGCCTGCAAGGTTAAATACGAAATCGCAATCGCTACAATATTTATCAAGCTCTTCTAATGAAGAATCTCTGTCATATTCATAGATTACAATTTCCTCATCTAGGCCGTGGAACTTATCTCTTCCATCGGCTGCGCACTTAAGTGTCTCTACTAAATTTTTACCAACAAATCCGGCTGCACCGGTAACTAATATCTTCATTAACTATTATTTCTCCATTGAAGCAAGCATGTCTCTAACATAATCTGTAGTCATAATCTTATCAACAGTGCCCTGTACATCAAGACGCTTTGTGTTGTGTGATGTGTAAGCATCTGCAGCCATAGTGTGAACCTGGCCATCTACAAAGAACTTGTCGTAGTTAAGGTCACGTCCATCTGGAAGAACGCGGTAGTAGTTACCCATATCTACTGAACGAACACACTCTTCGTTTGTCATAAGTGTCTCGAATAATTTCTCGCCGTGACGTGTACCGATAATCTTAGTACCTGTGTCGCCAAAGAGCTGCTGAACAGCCTTTGCAAGGTCACCGATTGTAGAAGCGTCAGACTTCTGAACAAATAAGTCACCTGGCTCGCCATGCTCGAATGCAAACATAACAAGAGCAACTGCCTCGTCAAGGTTCATAAGGAAACGTGTCATGTTAGGGTCTGTGATAGTGATTGGGTTACCTGCCTTAATCTGGTCGATGAAAAGAGGAATAACTGAACCACGTGAGCACATAACGTTACCGTAACGTGTAGTACAGATTGTAGTCTTACCTGCTGCAACACGTGCATTTGCACCGATTACCTTTTCCATCATAGCCTTTGAAATACCCATTGCATTGATTGGGTAAGCAGCCTTATCTGTTGAAAGGCAAACAACACGCTGAACCCCTGCCTCTACTGCTGCATGAAGCACGTTGTCAGTACCCTCTACATTAGTGCGAACAGCTTCCATTGGGAAGAACTCGCATGATGGCACCTGTTTAAGTGCTGCTGCATGGAAAATGAAATCAACACCTGGCATAGCATCCTGCACTGAGCGCATGTTACGAACATCGCCAATATAGAACTTAACCTTACCTGCAAGGTCTGGATGCTCAGCCTGAAGCTGATGTCTCATATCATCCTGCTTCTTCTCATCACGTGAAAAAATACGGATTTCCTTTAAATCTGAATCCAAGAAATGCTTAAGTACAGTACTACCAAATGAGCCTGTACCACCTGTAATCATAAGTGTTTTATCTTTGAATAAATCGCAATTCATTGCTTTTCTCCTTCAATATAAGAATCTTTATAATAAAGCCATAATTTGCCTTCGGGTCATATTATAACACACATATTGTTTTCATAAAAATCTTATTTAGTTTTTCTTTGATTTATAGTTAATTTACCACAATTGTAACCCTTCTATATCAAACTGATACATGCCATTTACACAATCTGATTAAATTAATGTTGTAGTTACAAATAGCTTGATTAATAGGAGGTTTTCAGTATGGATGAAAGTTTGACTAATAAACCAAAAATGGTGAAACTTGTGATTATGATAGGGCTGCCTATTATTGTTGGCTTACTATCTGCATTTCTTACTGGAGATGCAATGATAGAATATGGTGATTTGGTTAAGCCACCTTTGGCTCCGCCTGCATGGCTTTTTCCAACAGCATGGACCGTACTTTATATTCTAATGGGTCTTGGTAGTTACTTCTTACTTGTTGCAGACACAGATACCGAGCAGCAATTTAACGATAGGCGAACAGCCCTGATTATTTATTTTATCCAGCTGGGCTTCAATTTTGGCTGGTCATTATTCTTCTTCCTTGGCAAGTTTTATATTTTCTCATTTATCTGGCTAATGATTATGTGGGTAATGATAATTGCCTTGGTTGTTAAATCTTCGAGAGTTTGTACAAAAGCTACTTTAATGTTTGTTCCTTATTTACTTTGGACCACATTTGCTGCGTACTTAAATGTAATGATTGCAATATTAAACTAACATACCTACAATTAAAGCTCACTACCAGGCTTATTTACCCGGTGGTGAGCTTTTATAATGTCACGTATAAATTTATTTCTTTGAAATCCATGAATATACTTTCTTCATGGTAAGTCCCTGCACAACAGTTGTGAAGAACACGATAGCATAAGTTCCACCAAGGATAAGCCTATAGGTGTTACTATCTAGCATAGGCTGCGTACTCATGGCAAGCGCTATACAAAGTCCGCCTCTAAGACCTCCCCAGGTAAGAAGTGCTGTGAATTTCTTCCAATTATATCCATCAGGAATGCTGCCCATTGCAGGTGTTGAAAGAGCTACTGAGCCTGCGCGGCCTATCCAGTTGCAAAGAATTGCGATTAAAACCAATCCTCTTACATGTGGCATCTGAATAATTGGAACAAATGACAATCCAAGCATTACATATAACACTGAATTTAGTAGGTTATCCAATATGTCCCAGAAGGTATCAAAATGTTGCATCGCCTCAAAATGTCCCTTGCCCTTTTCATATCTTCTGATTGAAGAGAACATTACGCCGCAAACAACAGACGCAATTGCGCCTGAACAGTCAAATTTCTCACAAAGCAAATAAGCCGTTGATACTGCTAGAAGGCTGGCAAAAATTTGCCTGTTGTAATCTAATGTTCTTGCAAAAACAAAGATGCAAATAAATGAAACTGCAAAGCCGATTACTGCTGCACCAAGGACTTCTCTAAGCATTATCATGACAGCATTTTCACCCTTTGATGCCTTAACGATACCTGAAAAACATACAAAAAGTGCAACACCTACACCATCGTTTAGAAGTGACTCACTTTCAATAAGGAAGCTGATATCTTTTGGTAGACCGAATTTGTTGAGGATGCTTGTGGCTGCGATTGGATCAGTAGGCGCTACGATACTTCCAAACATAAGGCACACTGGAAGTGATACATTAAGCCTCAAAAGCATAGCAAAGCCATAGAACGCAAAGCCGTATATTAATGCTCCTAAAAATGTACATAAGAATGAAAGTACACTAATCTGCCTTGCCATTCTTTTAAAATCTCTGATTTTCATGTGACAGCTGCCTGCAAAAAGCATGAAGCACAGAACACAATCCATCAGATAATCTTCCAAATCGAATAACTGGATATCGTGAAGAATAAGCTGAATATCTTCATTCTTAATGAAGTGGCTAACCAAAAGAAGCACTGCACCAATGATGATTGCGTACAACATCAGTGCAATTTCTTCGGTGATTTTGGTCACTCTCTCATTGAAATACCCCAATCCAACAACAAGTAGCATGATTACAACAAAAAATGGTAGAAATGTAGTCATGTTAACCCCCTTTGAAATTTATTTATGCTCACTGCCAGGTAGAGGTCTACGCTTGGCTGTAAGTTCTTTTACATCAATACGCATTACGGTGACGATGGAAAGCATTCTTTCATCGAATTCAAAATCATCTCTGCCCGTTTGAGTGTGCATCAGCACCTTCATAGCATGAATCTTCTCTGCTGGATCTTCGATGATACCTATTGTGCCAAATCCCATTGCGCACTCGTACACTGTTCCGTACTGGCATGCCATACGACCTTCAAATGGCGCAACGTTTCGCTCCATCGTAACGCAACAGTTTGGATTCTTCCTGATTACATCCAGCTTGCGCCCCTCATTGGCGCCATGCAGGTAGATGATATAATGGCCATCTGCCTCATCCTTTGTAATGCCGTAGTTCATTGGAACCACGTAAGGCATACCATCATCCACCAGCCCCAGGTGAAGGTATACGCTGTTGTTTAATATGTCTTCTATTTCGGATATGTCGGTGATTTCTCGTTCTCTACGACGCATGTGTTACCCTCTCTTCTAGTCATTTATGCCGGTTTAATAATTCTCCGCTCTTAGTTCTCATACATTATATTCTCACCATGTCTCAATGGATATGTGGTAAGCTCCGTAGCATCAAGATTAGTCTTGTGCATATCTACGGCGGTAATCTGGTGATTCTCGTAGGTATTGTAGTAATAGATTCCTTTATCCAAATTACAGCAGGAAGTGTAGATGGTTATTTCATAGGCATCGCCGCCTAAGTGTACGCACCCACGTTGCTGATCCACCGAGCCAAGAATATGGAAAAACTGACTTACACTTTCAAGCTCTGTCTCTCCCGAAATGGAATTCATTCTAGTAAAAGCAACCTTTACAAAACGGGAGCTCGATGACAAATCACCTGGAAGTCCTATAGCACCCATACCGCGGCTGTACTGATTTAATGACAAGGTTGCTGCGAAAGTGTTTTGGGCTGGTTCTGCAGATAATGACATGTATTTGTTTAATTCAAAAAGCTGAATATCAAAAGTAGGATTATTGGTCATTACGCCTACCGGATTATCGTATATACGAAGCCCCTCTATTGTCTGCTCCACAACTATGGATTCTGTCTTATCTGAAATCATCCAGTGAAGAGGTGACAGTGGAAGCTTAACGCTAAAATTCTCATTAATAAGATTAATTTTATCAAGCAGAACCCTAGCCTCTTTCACTGAGGCACACTGCCCTAATATCCACGGAATAAGTTCAAAAGGTGTGATATTGTCCTTATCATCCTTCATCGCCTTGTAGTCAGCATTGTCAGGGAAGTTCAGTCCAGCCATGCCAACACCTTTTTCATTTATAGCATCATAAAAAAGTGGGTAGTCATCAACCACATATGCCATTCCAATCAATGCATAATGACTGTCCAAATCATTTTGATGCCTAATAGGGAACTTGTAGTTTCTAGGCATAATGGTCACCGTCTCATTATATGAGAACTCCAAATCCAAATTACGCCCAAAGTAGTGGTCTTTACTATAGTATGTTGCTGCTGTGCACATAAATTCTCCCCCCATCATTGTTAAATTAATTCTCCGTGGGCTTAATCATTAGATTGTCTGCAATCACTGATTTCTTCGAAAACTTCAATGTGGTATAGCCAATAATACTAAAAGCTATAGCCCCAACCAAGTTCACAAGCAAGTCCTTCATTGTATCAATGATACCTATATCCAAGTACCCTCCTGACACTACATAGGATTTTCCGTCTGCTGTGTTGATTACTGTGTCAGAGATATTGTTTATAACAAAAAGCATACCACTGTTTGTAGGGTCCAGCGTCACTGAGCCGATTTCTTTTACAATAAAATCCTTTTGCATATCTAGATAGAATAGCTGATCCATAGTAAATTCAAAGAATTCCCAAATCACACCAACTGTCATGGAAAAGCAAAAAGCTACAAGCGTCAGGTAAAATGGTGATAAATTGATATGCTTGCTACTTCTGTTTAAAAGATAGATAAGGGAAAAGCCGATTGCTGCGCACAAGAACCCATTCATAGTGTGTAGCATCGTATCCCACCCTGGAATCATCACATAGTAATGGTTTACCTCACCAAGTATCTCTGCCGCATAGATAAAGCCAAAGATTATAGCCTGAAACACTGCTGGAAACTCTATCTTCATCTTGTCCTGCAAGAAAGCCGGCATTAAGAATAGCAGCAATGATAGAATGCAAATTGCAGCACTTTCGTAATTCTTTGTAATTATGCATCTAATGAGGGTTAATATTACTAAGCTCCTAAGTACTAGATAGAAGGTGAAGGTTCTCTTATTTTTCTTGTAGCTGTCTACTAGGGAGTTTTTGTAGTCTATTAGTTTCATTTTAGGGTCCTTTCAATTACACTACTGCCATTTTTTTCGACATTATTACATTTACACATCAATTCCTTCCTCATCATAGCAAACCTGAGCATCATATGATTCATTTTATTTGCTTTCACTCTTTGACTAAAATATTGATTCTTATGTATCGTTAATCATTCAAAAATATACTATAAATTCTCAAAATTGTAATACATCCTAAAATCCTATCTTCATTAACTCATCAAGCATTGCTGGTCTTCTGCGATATTCCATTTTTAAATCATTTGCTATTTCTTCCGCTTTCACTCTCCCCGCCTCTGAAAAACTCATCGTCTTCAAGTACTTAACTATGCTTCTATATGCATTTCTATCACAAGCTTGCTCCATACTTTCTTTAATGTAGGTGGCGTATATATGAATTACTCTTTCTGGAACTTCTTTTGACAATATTTTAAGGTATTTATCTAGAATATAAACATTTGTATCTTCTTCTATGTCATCCATTAATTGTTCAAATTTACTTTCCTCAATGAAAAAATCATATACCACATAGCTCCCACGGTTTTTCTCGATTATTAAATCAGCTATGTTTTCCCACCCATTTATCTTTTTTTCTCGATACAAGGACTTTAATTCTCTAAATTTATTTACATCTGATTGGGTACAATGCAAAAGATTATATTGCAATTCTACAAAATAATCCTCGTTACTTCCAGTTAATTTATATAACTCAAGCAGTTTATCACTATGCTGCGTCAGCAGCGCTTTATCATTGGAATCCAATTGCTTACTTTTAATCAGTAAATCTATTGCGGTGCCGTACGCTTTAGCTTCTATATATTCTTCAAGCTTCCTAATTCTCACTGCATAAAACTGCATATGCTTGTCACAATAATCATCTATTTCCGGCTGCGACATACCAAGGCGGCGCATATAATCTATTCTTTTATCGATTAAACTAATTCTACCTTCATTAATTGAATACATATACCCACAATCATTTGAATCACCCCGAGCTTCTATCATAGAATCTATTTCATTCATAGCAACCAATAGTTCCTCAGGAGAAGCTAATTCTGTATTGCGAAATTCTAGCAAGTATCCTTCTATCCAGTCTAATAGCCGACCCTCCTTATAAGACAAGAACCAATTTTTAATCCTCTTCTTCGCATCAATATCAGCCTTCTGATATATAGTTTTCCATATTGAATAGCATTTTGCTGCTACCATAACTGAACCACCATCCGAGTCGTCCATATCTATCGAGCCTATCAACATGAAAATCTTATTAGTTAATTCGAAAGCTGGCTTCAGAGCCCCTTTATCGACAATAAATTCCACTCTATCCTCTAAAAAACATTTTAAAGAGCAACAAAAATCATATGCATGATTCCAGTCAATATATCCGTGATAGCAGTTTTCATCCACAATATCATCTATCTCTTGTCGTAATGCTAATAATTGTTTTGCATCTAAAATATAATCATATTTGAGTTTTAATGTATTTCTAAGTTCAGAATCATTTATCAACAGATTAGTTAACAATATCTGTTTTTCTTCATCAGGGATTTTTGATAACAATTGCTGTATATCTTCCCTAAGCATTTCTTTTTCTTGTATAAGTCGCGTTAGATGATCTGATTCTGGCTTATTGCTATTCTCTTCGCTAAAGAATTCATATAAAACCGCAGCCATATGTTTGCAATTATTTCCACCGGCAGCATACGGGCAATCACATTCCATGTTTATAATATTTCCAGCATCTACATCTATTTCTATTTCATAAACATCACTACCATCAACACAAGCTTCTATTTTATGCTCATCAGCACTAATAATTCTAACTCTATTATCTGCATGATAATCATATCCGCGCTCACGTATATGCGATTTAAATAAGCTTTCCCAGTTCACCTTCAATGTTTCCCCTCTTTTACAGGATAGTCTAGTCTTTTTACCATCAAACAATTCTTTTGTAATGCCATTTCCAAAATATGCTCATAGTATTCATCTCAGCATAGCCCAACCTATTGGAAATGTAAAGAATGGTTATGACTAATCTATCAGTAAGTATCTTCATCCTTACCGCATACATTAATAAGCCTGCTATTATAATCCGTTATTATAGTTACAGCTGTACTGACAATCCAAATATATCCATTTGACGCATCAGCAGCACATCTATTCTGCTCCTTTAACAAATCTAATGCATTATATACTGTCAGCTCCTTATAGCCTCCGAGTATATGCTGTATTTTTTGTAATGATGTTAGAATAATATATCGATATAGATTTCTTAATCTACTATAATAATCTCCGCTATATACCCCTTTAACATATTCATCATATTTTGCTGAAATAAGATAGCATAAAGCCTTATCAAATTTAAAATCATTATCGTTATTTTCCCTGATGATATTTTCAATTAACTCAGGAGTTACTTTGGCTGCCTTTAAAATCATATCCGCTTTATTTTTGTAGTCTTCTATCCCATTGGTATAAAGTATATCCTCAATTACGTTTGGCAACCCCACGAATCCTTTTACTACACTGTTTTCAACTGCGGATTTATACTCATGACCATTAGCAATGCAAGAATTACTTTTTTTTAATAGATAGCTTCTATCTGGTATACTTGAAAAATCACAATACGCCTCAACCATGGGATAATTAATATAAAGTTTGCCATTGTCTGTTGAATCCATGAATGCACTTTGCATTCTCTCAATATCTATATTTACAAATCTTTTATCTTGTCTTTCATAATCAAATATCAAATAAATATCTGTAAATTCACTCTTATAGCTTGTTGCTATACTCGAATCATTTCTACTCACTAGAAGCGGCAAATCAATATCTTGTAAATACCAATTTTCGCCATATTCGTTTTTAATACTTTGAATTAAGACATATATGTTTGTCTTGTACACCCATACATCATCTTCATCTATTGATAATTCATTAAACGCCATAAGCATTGATTTAAACAGATACTCTTTTTCGTATACACCTTCAACAATTAGCATCGTTCTATTACGATGCTTTTCTTTTATTAAACTACTCATACATTTGAAATTCTCCTGCTATATACATCTTTTCAAGATTATGTCCCTCTCTCAGTTCTCTGTTTGTAGCATGTGTTAATGATGTTATTCGACCATCTCTTGACAATATCATCAAGCAATCAGGTCTCAAATTCTTATTAGACATAAGATTTGTGTTATGGGTAGTTAATACAATTTGAGTATTAGGATAATTGTCAATCATATAATTCAACAATTTTTCGGACATTTCATAATGATAAAATGCGTCAAACTCATCCATATACAAAAATGATGGTTCCCTTTCAGTCAAAAAAATCTTTCTATATAGATCAACTAACGACTTAGTTCCACTTGATGCAGTTTCAAAAAAAGGCACCAACTTATTATGCTTAAAATATAATGCATGTTGTCCATCTGGCAATTTTTTTAATTCTAATTTGCATTCAACCCCCATTGCATTTAGGAATTCTTCGAATTTTTTAAGTTCAGCTTTGTTTTCAATTATTTCAAAAAATCTTTTTTGTATAAGATTATCTTTCTTGTAAAAATAATCAGTTTGAACAGATACAAACTGCATTCTATTAATATAATCCATTAAGCTAACAAGGTGCGATTCATTGGTCAACGATATATTACTGTATATCCAACGTAAAAATGTCGTGTCCTCCAAGTTAATCAATTCATCAGTCATAGAATCTATAAATCTCTCATATAAGATAGGTCCCTCTCGCAATATCTCTAAATTTTCATCTAGCATTATTCTCTTGCTAAAATCATACTTATACACTATATCGCCATTAAGAAATAGAGATTCTGTTAATAATCTATCTGCTTCTGATCGAGAATATTCATACTTTAAAACATCATCTCCAAATTTAAATTTATATGAAAAGAAGATTTCTTCCCCATTAGTGTCCGCATTTAATAATGCAGTTCTCCTATTATTTAACGAAAATAGGGTATAATATATATCTTGAATCGCTCCTCCTAAATTCGTCTTTCCTGTTGCATTTCTTCCATAAATTAAGACTTTAGATAAAACATTATTCGTAATACACGCCTGATTAAATTTGTAACCACATACATCACTAAAATCGATGCCGATACTCCCATTAAAAGTTTTATAATTTCTTACTTCAAAATTTATTAACATACTTACACCTCTCTTTAATGTAAGTATATTTAATACACAAACAAAAATCAACACTCCCCGTAATTTTTTTACGGAGAGTGTTGATAATTATCTTTTTACACATCAACAAATTTCCTGCTATATGAAAATACATATGCATTCCTTTATATTTTACAGGTTCAATTGTAAACGTTCTCCCAAGCATCGTTTTCTGTATTCTCTGAAGGCAATTTAAGATGCTATATCATTCAACACTTTCGTGCATTTTTGAATGATGGAAAAGTTCCAATGGGCAACGACTATGCTGAGCAGAAATGCTAGGTATTTTGATATCTGGTACTCATGATTGAGGGCTTACGAATCATCCAAAATGGGCATCAAACCTCCAAAATTTCTTTTCACCTTCCGATATGAACACTTATATATCCTTGAAAAATCACTTACAACTTCAATTAACATAACCGATTTAAAACAATAATTTGATAACTCTGACTGGGCATATTTCTCTTTAAAAATATTAATCTTAGGAGCATGGTTATTCGTAAGCGCTTAGTATTTATTTGTGCTTTTTGATATTTTTTCACATATCAGGATTGGAGCTAGTATCACTATCCCCACAAGAGCTAATATAAAATCTATTAATCTTTTAAAAAACTTCGCGTACAATTTTAATCTCCTAGCTTCACAATAACTCTGCCATCAATCACCTCGATGGCGCCATCATTAGGATATGTTGGCATTGCCTTAACTGCCGATTCTGCAGCTACGGTTCCGTCATCTATAATTACATTCTCATTACCAAATCCTAAGTGCTCTCTAAGGAAGTAAATTGAGCCTTCGTATTTTACCAGGTCGGTGTAGCGAGGGAATTTGGTGATTTTGATTGCCTCCAGTTGGTCGCTGTTGTCAACCTTTGCAAAAGTGCCATCTTCCAAATTAGACCAGCCAACCAAGACGATTTCCATATCATCCTCAAAACCCTCACATGATTTGATGGATGTTATCAGCTGATTAAAGTATGCGATTGCCTGCTCCTGGGCGATTTCTCCCTTCATGTAAGCAGCATTGTCCATATACGTATATCCGATAGTCATAACCAGAATCAGCGCTAACTGAATCCATGTCAATTTATTTACAATCGCAGATATGAGTCCTGACAGGCCATCCATACCTTCTAGCTTTTCAACCATTAATAGTGGCATGATATAGATAAAAATGTCACCGTAAACCATCACAGAATCCACATTATATTCGCTGCTGGTAGAAAGCAGATATACCACATTCATTCCAAGTGGAAGAAGTATTAATCCAATTATGCTTACAAGTTTGATGGAAATAGCTGTCTGCTTTTTAACTAATAAATATATGATTTGAACAACTGCAATAACCACAATAAGCGCAGTAAAAGCACGCTGATATAAAACAGCATTGATGCCCTCCTGGCCGAATGTGAAGAATGCCTTAAATGCATCTACAAAAAGCTGAGGAGCTTTGCTAAGACTAAAGCCCTCATCCATGCCCTTGTAATCTACAGCACTTATATGTTTAACAGCCATTGTAACCTTGCGCATAATAGCCCAAAGCACGAGACCTACTGCAAGATTAGCGAGATATATTAAGCCGGTTTTGATATAATCGATAACTTTTCCAAACTTATCATCTAACACATCAAAGAATAATGTAATCAAGAAAAGCGCTATAGTTACAGACATGAACGCCTGATAAAAGCCTAAGCATACAGCCAATAAAATAGCCGCACAGATAAATCTGCCTACAGTTCTTTTTTCAATCAGCACCTTGGCTGACAAAACTGACAAGATTAATCCAAGCTGATACTCCCATGAAGTAAACATGAATGAGAAAATGCTTGCTACAACCGGATAAACAACCATTATTACGCCTATTAGGCCTGCAATAAATTTGCTATTTACCTTGAATAAATCGATTACTAACATAGCAGCAATTGCTATAAATACTATTGAAAGCAATCCATTAAACACCGGCACCGAAAAAAGCTTGGTGGTCATCATCTGCAAATCGTACACAAAGCCTAGCATCCAACGGCCAGATTCGTATGTGCCACCAAGATTAAAGAGACACGCTGTATTATCATGGTAAGATATACGATTGAAAATAATATAGCCGTGGGCTACTATACCTGCAATCAAAGCAGCAACGAAGCCGTATATCTGCTGTGACGAAAGATTATTTTTTATCGATAGGATTTTGCTTTCGATTTTATTTGTAAAATTCATTATGTATTAACCTCTAAAAGTTGTAACAGTCTGTCTAATTTCCTGTACTACATCCTCGCCAGCATTTCTATAGGCAAGATCCATCAGATTACGTAGATGTCCAAGGAATTCGTTAGAATCAAACTTAATTGGCTCAGCTACATGAATCAAGTGATTCTCTGTTTCCTTCAATCCCTCCTCGCTCATAAGCTTCTCTTCATAAAGCTTTTCACCAGGTCGAAGTCCGATTTCCTTAATCTCAATATCAATATCAGGGCGGAGGCCTGCGAGCTCTATCATGTTTCGAGCAAGGTCAAGAATCTTAACCGGCTCACCCATATCAAGAACGAATATTTCACCGCCGCTGGCATTAGCACCTGCCTTAAGCACCAACGATACTGCCTCAGGGATTGTCATGAAATAACGGATAATGTCACGATGTGTCAGTGTGACAGGGCCGCCCTCTGCAATCTGCTTCTTAAATAGTGGAACTACCGAACCGTTGGAACCAAGTACATTTCCGAAACGAACAGCCACATATTCTGTATGACCGCTGCCTGCTGGCACCTTTTCACCATCTTCCAAATCAATATCAAGCTGATGTGTGATAAGCACCGGAAGCTTGTCCTCCTGGTTGCTGCGCACCATGTTATCAAAGGTCTGAATAATCATTTCACAGATACGCTTTGTAGCGCCCATTACGTTTGTAGGGTTAACCGCCTTATCTGTGCTGATAAGGACGAAACGGTCGCAGCCGTATTTCATAGCTGCGTATGCAGTCTTGTAAGTTCCTACCGCATTGTTCTTGATTGCTTCGCAAGGGCTGTCCTCCATAAGAGGCACGTGCTTGTGAGCCGCCGCATGGTAGCAGATGTTTGGTCTGTAGGTTTCAAAAACTGAATTGATTCTTCTAGCATCACGTACAGAACCAATAAGTGTCACTAAATCAAGGTTAGGGTATCTACGCTTCAGCTCTAACTGAATATCATAAGCATTATTCTCGTATACATCAAAGATAATGAGCTGCTTAGGCTCGTATTTGGCTATCTGTCGGCAAAGTTCTGAACCAATAGAACCGCCACCACCTGTAACCAGCACTACTTTGCCCTTAATTTGTGCTGCAACATCCTCCTGGTGAAGGCTGATTGGATCACGTCCTAGCACATCTTCGATAGTGATGTTCTGAAGGTTGCCAGCGCTGATGATGCCTGCCTTTTCAGCGTACATGTTAGGTAGCTGCTTGATGCGGCAATCTGTCTCTTTACAAATATTAATCAGATTACGCTTATTGCTAGGTGTTATGTTTGCTATCGCAATATAGATTTCTTTAATCTCGTACTTCTCTACAGCGTAGAGAATCTTGTCTCTACCACCAATTACCTCGACACCATCGATATATCTTCCCCACTTGTTAGGATTGTCATCAACGATGCAAACGATTTTGGTGTTGGCCTGAGCTACATTGTTTGCAAAATTAATATCACGAAGAATCATTCTTCCTGCTGAACCAGCGCCAATAAGAAGAACATTGTTATCTACCTCACCATGCTCTGCACGTGTCTCCCGAAGAAGCAATGTAAATCTATATGAAAATCGAATACTCACTGCAAAGAAAAACTGAAATGCAATTCCAAATACAAAATACGAGATTGGCATTCTGTAGATAAAAGCTATTACAACTACTACATTAGTTATAAATGTAATAGCTGTAGCAATCACCAACTTCTTAAGCTCATAAAAGCTGGCAAAACGCCAGATACTCTTGTACAGACCTAAGAAAAAGTACACTGCCAAAACAAACAATGTATATGGAATAATTATTAGATAATACTTGTACAAGTACTGCACATCTATGTGTGAGAACTGGCAATCAAAGCGCAACCACAGTGCGAGAAAATATGATAATGCCACTGTAAATACATCATATACCGCTAAAACTGTAGCTACTTTTTGCCAGTGTTGAATCTTGTTAAACATAAAAATAGAAACGCTCCTTATATTTATTAATCGCGTTTCTATTTTACTTGTAAACATATAAATTTACAATAGCTGTTAAATTTTCTAGGGTCACCTTAGGCATCTCTATCGTATTTTGATTGTCTTGTTATCAAAACCTTTGACCGCCTGCCCTGTAACATAGATATCCCCTTCTCCTGCCGGGAACATCAATGTGCCAAACTGCCCTGCTCCCATAGGTAGAATATCCTTCTTTGCTTTGAAGATTTCTTCAGCATGAATGCCATCTGCATCAACCTTAACCGAATATAAATGGGTGTATCTGTCCTTTACACCCGGGCCCAGTTTATTGGTAAACTCGTACCTTATGCCTGTGATATTGCTATCAGGCTCAACAGATGTTGAAAACAGCATCTCACTTTCGGATATCACCTTACCATAGATGCATGGTCCTGCGATTTCCATCACTGGTCTGGTCTCTTTGGTGGCAAAATTCAGGTGATATAGATAGTTTGTCTCTAGTGGAGTGTCGGTGGTATAAAGCATACCATCTACGGTTGGTAAGGCTATGCATGACCGGTACTGCTGCTTACCGCTGACTATCACAGTCACTTCTGAGAAATCGTTTTTGAATTCGTATATTCCAGATTCCTCATCCTTATCGCCAGTGAGGATGAAAACACTGCTTCTGGCAGGGCATGGTATTATCCCGTGAATATGATATATGCTACCAGCAGGGAATGTATAAACCACTTTCCAGCCATGGTTTTCTCTTTTATAAATGCTAACTGGCGCCTTTGCATGATTCATGAAATATTCCCCGTAATATATACCGTCTGCGAATCCATCGACCCCCTCAAGCTTCGTAAAGCAAAGGGGATTGTTCATTTCTGGACGATATTCATGCTCTAATGTGATTGTCTTAGCCTCACAATCCACCCTATAAATGGCACCATGATATGAAACTAACGCTGTTGTTTCATCCACAAAAATCCCGCATCTAACCTCCAACCTAAGAGCCCTCGCCATGAGGCGAAATGAACCTAGGATGCTTTTGACTGTGCCAACTGGTAGCGTACCAATAAGGATTTGCTTACCAGTGAAGCTGTCAGCGATAAGGAGCTTGGCGCCCTTGCCGAAGAGATAGTAGCGAGAGGAGTAGGATATTAGTTTGTTGTTGGTGTGTGTATACATTGCAATTCTCCTTCCAATTCAAAGCCTCCTAATAATCTATCCCATTCTCCCCCAACAACTGCACAAAGTACTCTGCCAATTCCTTATAATGCCTTCTCTCAGCATTAATAATGTTTATATCCCTAACTGTCTCAGCAGTATATGGCATCACCATGGCTTCTAGGTACTTTTCGTAGTAGCCGCTGTCCGCTGTTAGACATTGAGTTCCGTCGAACTTATAGATTCCCACATACGCAGCCATCACTAGCACTGACAAAAGTGCTGTGTATCTGGCAGACGATTTTTTTAGGCCTTCGCCAGTCTTTAAAGATTCGATTGCACAGCAAAGTTTATTGATAAACTGTTCATAACCCATCACAGCGATCGGAATCATTAGGACGATGTATGTTATTGAATACTGGGATTTGGCCTCCCATGCAAGATGGAATAAGAAGCCACCTATTATAGTTACTGCAAAAAATGATTTATTAATAAACTGATTTGAATCTTCTAGAATGACCCATAGCAAACAACCGCTAAACAAAAGTAGCTGATAATAGCCAAGAATACCTGATACAAATGTGTATCCGTTAGTACTCATAAGCCAGTCCAACCATTCCGGAAAACTCACACGATGGTTACGGATTTGGTTTATCCAAAAAGATTGATATGTAGGTTCCGTCCACATGGATGCAATCTTCTGTGAGAAGAATTCAAATGCATAATGACTGTTTTCTTTGAATAATGCCATTCTATCTGCTATATCCACCTTAGCACGTTCTTCTTGCACTGCTGTTATGCAGTTGCTTTCCTCATAGGTAGTGTAGTTGTATCCATTGGACCAACCTGGGGCATGATTTTCATCCTGTAATCCCATTGCAACAAATGACCAGCTACTTACACCTTGTGATAAAGAATATCCTGTCTTTTTTTCGACTATGATTTGTGGAGCCTTTGAAAAAGCTATAAACGAAACACCAATTATAATTACTAATAGCAACGAACGTTTTATAGACCTAATATCCTTAATAGAACATATTAAACCATATATTATCATTGCTATCATCATAATTAGTACATTGTTCTTTACCTGTATTGCCAAGCCTATTAGTAATGCACAGCCTACTAGGTCAACCACTTTATTATCACTTAGATATTTAAGTTCAAAATCAAATGCCCATAATGCGAGAGCCACACTCCATATTGTTCCATAGACAAAAGATGTGTACATAATCATCGGAATGAACAGTACTCCTAAGAACAAAGTCATAATCTGAGCCATTCTAGAGATGTGTAACTTGTCCATAATATCCACCAGCTTTAGGTACAACAAAGCCAGCCCAAAACAGTTAAGAAACTGGAATCCCATTACATTGTAATCCCCGAATACTCTACCAAATAAATATTCAATAAGAGTAAGTCCCAATTGATTATTCCATCTATCCAGATAGCCACCTGGGACGAGTTCCGAATAATCACCACATCTAATCTTATAAGCTGAAGACATTACATCAAGCTGGTCAGAGCCTGGCACAAACTGTGTAATAAATACCCATGTTAAACCGAGACACAGAATTATTAATAACAATGTGTTTTTTGCCTTTTTAAACAAACTATCGTCATTTAGCTTTTCCTGTAAATTCGAAAAAATCCCCTTCACTTTCATCGCAACCAGGATGCTTGTACTAACAACAAGGAATGCGACATTAATAAATATATTATTCTTGCAAAAAAATGTTATCTCATATTCTTCGCTTGTGATGTAGCAGGTAGAAATCATGCACATTACAAATATAGTCGAAAAAATGGCCGTAGCAAAAATAACCACGACCATTCTATAAATTTTTCTAAATACACTTGTTGCACCTTCCATTTTCCACACATCCCACTAAAGAAATATATTTAATTGCAGTTATTTTATACCCTAATCAGTTTTTTTGTCATCAAATACGCAATCAAACCTGCCAATACCATTATACTTATTATTTCACTTACTCTCCAGTACCATGGTTCTATATATCTCACCTGGATTCCCTCATTATAAGAAGCTTTATCTATCGCCAATAAATTTCCTTCCCATTTTACATCTGGCGATACGCTCTTATTGCCTTTTTTCCAAAGTATGAATAAATTGACTATATATGTGAACGTCAATATCTAACAGAATACAATAAGTAATCCTACATTGAAGCATCCTTCTTCGTTAGTGGACCACACATAGTTTTCGCCTCTTCCATGTGTTATAAGCTCAAATAATTGTTTAATATAAAGCCCATACCCCTGTAAATCTATTGACACAGGATTAGTGTTAATCCTTAAATCCATAGATAAGTATGAGTCCTGTCACGCTAAGAACAAACGGCAATACTGTGTAGACTTTTCGCTTTATTCCTCTTCCATAATCCTCAGAGTCATATGTATAAAGTCTGTACATTCCATATATACACAAAGGAAGAAAAGCCATAGCAGTATATTCCCCTACAGCTACTCTTGTATATATATTCGTCAACCTATATCCTGCCAATGTATAACAGATTGTAGCAAATAAGCCCCAGTACTTATCTTTAATAACCTTTTAAAGCAATAATATCCGATTAACACTGTCATAAGATTAATCATTATAATGTACAGATTCATTGCCCTGTAAATAGGAACTCCCGCAAGAAAGATAAGGGCAGGAAAGTACAATAAAATATTTCCATAAAATTATATAGCACTAATCCTCTAAATCCTAACTATTTAAACTCATCATGGCAAACACTTACGAACTTTATCTATACTTCCCTTGTTAGTGTAATACTCATTCGTTTTTGAAAGAAGTAAACGGTAAATAGTTGCAATTCAGCTAGCTTAGTCCTAAAACCTAGTGCAGCTCTTTTTACAACATATTAACTACGTCCAAGGAAAACATTTACTAATCTTATCTATACTTCCCTTCGTAATATAATATCCATTCAGATGTTTCTTCGAATATTGCCCCACACTGTTTCTTGTCCGCTCACATAATTCGTTAGTATAATATTCTTCCCAACTACAGTACTTTGCGCTGTCGGCATAATTCCAAGTCTCTTCCAAGATATCTTTAGGCATATTGAGTAGGCCTGATTTAAGGATTAAATACTCAAATGACTCTGGAGCATACAATGATATAGTTTTAGGTGATGTATTTATTAGTTCCATACAAGCTTGCATTTCAGGGCCAAAAGCAGCTCCATCAACAATAGCCAGTATTTGTTCTCCATCCGCTCCTATGATTTTATTCTGAACATTGCTCTTTCCTTCTGCAGTAATACACTTATCTGGATAAACCTCACGAAAGAAATCATAACCAGAATTACTATCCTCTGTAATGACAACATCCGGGACATTCACTTGTCCCAAATGATTACTATAAAGCTTGTACATTTCATTGTATATATGTGTAGCATTTCTGTACTTCCCAGCATTATCGCCTTCTCGAAGTCCATATATTTCCTCAATACTATATGGTAGCTGTGGTAAACGTTCTCTAGAAACAATGACAAAGTAGTGATTCGCACCTCGTACAGCCTCAGCAAACTCCTTGGTTGCTAAAAATGTATTACCTTCATCAATAAAGAATATTCTTTCTTCGTAAGACTCAATAAAAAGCTTCCAGTTTTCCTCTGTTAGTACGCTACAGCTTTTTTCACTTATCAATGTTATACCTGATGACTCTGGATTTGCATTGTAATTTCCCAACAATCTAATAAGTTCTGACTTACCTGAAGCACTATCTCCCCTTAATATAGTAATATTTCTTTTGATATTTAAATGATAATGAACCTTGTTATTGTATAGTTCTATATCATATCTTCCGACCATTAAAATTAACCTCCATATGCTTCACTGATTCTAATCCAATAGTCTTTCTGCGATTACTTTCTCCACTAATTCGTACTGGGTATGAACAATATCGCCGGTATTGACTATCTTTATCTCAAATGATTCTTCAGGAAAATGCATAATATGCCCCATTCTCACAACAATATCTTTATCTTGACCAATATTTAGTAGCCACTTTGCGCAATTATCTCCACATGCTGATGCATTATAAATATGGTTATCGTCAAAAGCTATCTGTATTATCGTTTTGGCTCCACCTGATATTCTTGTTACAGGAATAGAACCTAAAACAGGACTAACAACTAGATTTGGCCCTTCCAATTCTGATTTATCTATATCTTTCACTATTTCCTTGGCTAAAGAAGATTCCAACCATTCATCCTGATATGTATTATCAAAATACATATCAGGGTTACTTATGTAATTGTCACCTTTATAATCTCCAAATATGATATTTACCATGTTTGTCTCCCTAACTTTTTATCAAGTTCATGTATTTCATTATCGCATAAAAGGAAGGTGTAGGCAAATGCCTACACCTAGTCAAACATAAACATTTAAAACGGATCTCTATACTTAGTCTCTTCTGCTGGTATATCGGTCCACATCGAGCTTATGTTATGCTTCCTACAATAATCTGCAACCTCTTTACCGAAATAAAATTCTGTCTTATCAAAATTTTGAGCCCTCTTTTTATCCTTAGTATGGTCATTCCACCCTTTGAAATATATCTTGTCTGCTTCATCAACATGTCTGCACTTAGTATATTCACGCATAAAAGTATAATCCAACTTCATTCCAACCGAATCTCGTGGAGTATTCTCTGAAAGAAGCATAAGTAACTTATTTGAAGTAAAACCATCCCCTTTATATGAGAGATTTAACACCCGACAAAACTGAACATACTGATCATCTGTTATTTCAGCAACATATTCTCCCGCACTGTTTTTCACAATATTAACCACAAAGCCAAAATTCAATGTATGCACTCCCACTAGAAGTTCGTAGTGCCCACTGCAAATGCAAAAAACACAATCAATTCTTTGCTTGGCATAATTGAATGCAAAATGTTCTTTTTCAACTTTTTTCGACTCCATGTCAGGTACCAGGGATTTTAAATTTGGAAATTTTAGTTTACTCATGATGGCAGGTCTCCTTTCATGATTAACACACTAACTTTTCTTTGATAAACACTTCTTAACAAATTCAAGTACTTTGACAGCTTCATCTATTGTTACAGACCTATTCCGATGAACAATATCATTACGCAAAGAAACAATCCATTCTATTTCTTTCTTCAAGGCTGCGCTATTATAACCATTTTCTATAAGCATTTCCGCTAGATTATGGCGAAATAGTACATTCGAATTACCATCCATTCTTTGTGCAAGTTTTTCCTCTAGGTATCTTAAAGCTAATATTACAGCAGTTCTATATTCTCCGCGTTCAACAAGCCACTCGGCTTCTTCCAAATCAGTTCTCTCTGTTTTTATTTCCAACTGTCTTTTTATTTTCTGTATAAATGCCCTATCATATAAATTCGAATACTCAAAAACACTGTCTTTTACATAAATAGGATCTTCTGCATCAGAATCTCTAATAAATATTATTTTTTTATTTCCCTCATTAGCAGTCTCAATTTCCCAATATATATAAGGATTTTTCTTCGAAAGATCTATTATTACGATACCACATCTCTTTATCAGTAATTCTGTTTTTCTAAACACATTATCACCAAATGATAAAACCTCATTAGAAAATGCTGGTTCATATCCCATTTCAACCAATAATGGTATAATAGTCTCCTGTATTTGAATCATCTTTTCATATGAAGCAGAAATATAGCATAATCTATTTCTATCATTTTCATCAATGAGCATATTTTCTTTAATCTTAGCATTAGATGCCTTAAGAGTTGAAACATTATCGGCCTCAACCGCTTCTTTAATCTGTTCAAATACTCTTGCCAGTATCGATGCATAATCTTTTTTATCTCCAGGAATATTTATAACATGAATATTTCTTCTAGAAAATCTCATGACATCAGAAATGGAGGCATCAACCATTATACAATATCCGGTTCTCTTTATATTTCCAAGTCTAGAATTGATAATATTCCAAATTGTTCTAATATCAGCATCGTCAAAACTGTAGCCTATTAATAAAATTGTGTTTGTAATAAACAGACTAGAGATGTATGTAGCCATAAGGCTATTATTATCAATATAACAATCATAATCTTTTTCTGTTATTACCATCTTATCTAAGTGGTCAAAGTCTCCGTGAATCTTAATTACTTTTGTGTACTTCTCAAGATTTATAGCTAATTTTTCTTCCGACCCAATTACAGATACTGGCATGTGGTTATTTGAATACGCATCTTCTAGCAGGCTATCAAAGTTCGTGGTACATACCTGACCTGAAAAAAGCTTACAAAAAGCCTCGTGAGTCTTTCCTGGTTCCACGCCCTTCACTAGAAGTAGGCTTGCCAACTTTTCTATCAATTTCACTCTAGAATACATATCTTCATATGTAGATATTGCATCTAAAGCCATGCCTCTTTCATACTCATAGCCTTGTAGATCCTTGGCAATTTCCTTGCCAAGTTCATTCCAATCGGGCATACTCTTGCCCTCAGGTATTTGTACATTCTTTGAAAAACCTGCCCCAACAAATGGAATAACTTTTTGATTGCGTAAGTCTTCTAGCAATCCTTTTGGTATATATTTTAAATAGTCTTGGTCCATCCTTACTTCTCCTTAGTCACGTAGTGGTTCAAATTACATGTCATCTACAACTTCAATATATTATAGAGGCCTAATTAATCAGCCATTATATCCATCAAATAGTTAATAAAGGCTGTACATGCCACAAGCATAAACTTTGCTTCCGCAAAAGTTGTATTTGCATCCCCCATTCCTTTAGAGTGCCTTATTCCTCTCTATTCTCAATCTATTCATTTACTTTGTCCGCCACAGAATAATCAATACCAGCTAATTATCGCTTTTAAACTGCTCCAAATCTACAATCTCAGTCGAATTATCTGTACCTCCAATGAGTTTGTCTACATCTTTCTGAACTTCAATGTACTCTTCTCCTCCAACCTGAAAAATAAAATGAGGTACCATTGTTTTCCCTTCTGAAACACGATATATGCTCTCCATTGCATAATTATCAGTCAACACTATTCCAAGCGTATTAGTATTATGATTTAAAAACAACTGCACATTATGCTTCGATTTTTTAGCCTCCTCATATAAATGCATAATATCATAGCCAACAACATCATGTATTTTTCTTTCATAATAACCTTTTTCATGTCCATTCTTTCTATTCAAGGCACTTATTATGTCTGTTTGTTTATAATCTTCTATTATGAATGTTGTAGTCTTCCCCTTTTGACTGATTCTTTCTGTGAACAACGCAGGATTTCCTGATATAAATGACTTAGCATCATTCATCACAATCACAACACGCTTGCTATTAATAAAATCTTCTCTATATTTTTTTATTTTCAAATGGAAATCCTGTATATATCCCCCTTAAGCTGTAATTCTGATAAATCTTCAACACATCAAATCGCTCTATTATTTCATCATCAATTCCATTCACATTATATTTTTGTGTAAAAGTCGATACTATTACAGAAGCTAAAATAGAAGCAGCTATCGAAAAAATTATTGTGCACACATCGTCATTTATTGTTCTCAGGATAAACTGTGCAATAATCATCATTACCACAGAAACTGATACAAGCATCCACATTGTTTTATCAAAAATAGCCCTTCGTTTATTCCTAAGTATATCTTCGAGATTCATAGCTGCCAAACCTTTCTTTTACGTCTTGTTAACAAATTACTATTTGAGCATAAACCATAATTGTGTTTTTAATATATAGATATATTGTAATAATAATGAATATTGCAAAATGATAGATTTCACATCCTCTTCATAAATCTAGAGTCTATACCACCGATTACCTTCAACCATACAAGCATCCGCTCTTCCATATCTTCAATTTCCATCGGCCCCTATCGCTGCCAGGTATACCAATCCCGCCATCATCTGCTTCATACACGATTCCAAACTCCATCTTACTAACAACTTCTTTTTGTGATTCATTCCATCGAACCTCAACCAGAACTCTGGTTAATGAACAAGCCCTTTCTTCTACTTCAAGTATTGAATATGATAACAATTCCTTATTAGCAAATAATTCTCGACATTCACCCGCTCGTTTTCTAACAGATTCCTCATACATAAACAAGTCTGCAAAACTATCTGAAAGCTTACCATAGTTCTTTTTACTCCACGCGTCAAAGGCCTCTATTATAGAAATCATATACGGATAATTTGTACATTCTTCTTTTGTTGGATTCTTTGAAATATCAACACCAACCTCAACCGTTCTTCTTTTCCACGCCTTTATTTTCTTTTTATCATCTTCTAGCTTACTAAGTTTTGATAGCGTCTCACGTATTGAAGGAGGATTGCTTTCTTTTTCAAATTGTTCTTTTCGTGACTCTTCTGAATCACACATCTTTATCCAATCAGCAACTGCAAACATTAAGGCTACACATTTACATGAAACATATGTATTTCCATAATTTACATCTCTACCGTGAAGAATGCCATTTCTATAAGGCATGAATATTTCTTCCGTATTTGTACGTGTTCTCTTTTGGTTAAATATCTGCTTCATTTTTGTTATTGAATCGTCACATCCAACAAGACAATCCCACGCTGTCACATCAGTTCCTTCTGCAAAAAAGCCCTTACTCTTTGTGTAATCATTAACAACACCATCAACTATAATCAAAAACAACGGAACGCTAGCATAATATCTGCCCACAAAATGATCTTCAAATGCCATGGATAGCAAATCATACCTATCAGCATATGGCTTAGCTTTATTTTTGAGCCAGTGCAATACATTCCTCACCTCTCCTGTATAGAAGTTCAGAATAATTTTTTCACCCTCATCTACACCGTTTTCTTTTGCAACCGAAACTGCTTCTCGTGCCACATCTATGTTCATAGAATCATAGATGCACCAACCTCTATCAGAAAAGAACCTAATGTAATCGTCTGTTATTTCCTCCCACTCTTTAATTTGCTTTCTCAAATCTTTTATCTTTTGTCTATGCTCATTTTTAAGAACAAAGCGTACAAGATTTACCGCCTCTACATCATTTTTCAATTTTGTAAAACCAACTAGATTTTTATTCATAATTACTTATAATATCCCCTTCTTACTTAATATCTTTATTACTCCCTAGCGGTCAATCTTTCCACCTCTATAATCTGACAGTATTTCCAATAATCTTTTTGTTTGAATAATCAAACTTCCATTTCTCTTTGCTAACGCTATCTGATTCTTATGGACAGGTTCTCTTTCCATGATTGACTTTTTCTTTTGGTCATTAATAACTAACAGTGCGACCACATCATCCAACGTCTTATCTGGATTATCATCCAAATATCCATTAACGTGAACATCTAATTGAGAAATGAATTCACTTTTAACATTAGTATTAACGCCTTTTATTTCACCTATATATGTTTTACCTTCCAATTCAAACAAGAAATCTTCTTTCTTTTCATCGACAAAACCTGATAAATCGCATCCTAACATTTCCTGTAAAATATCAAACACTACCTCGACGAGTTCGTCACCAGTAGTATATAAAATAGATTTATATCTGTTGTTATCCTCAAGGACATTACATGCAATTTTCCTTTGTTCTTGTAGTTGTTTTATCTGAGTGTCAATATCTAATATCTCTGATTTACGATCTGCGTCATCAAAATAATCCAACTCTGCAAACCATTCCGGCACATCAGATTTGTTCTTAATCAATCCAATTTCTTTGAGGAACGCAAAAATCTTTTCCTCACTATCCAAACATAAGGTTGAAAAATATATACCATCAGAAATAACTGTTGTGACCTTGTTACTTTTATCTGAATAAGTTACCCCCTTAGCACTTCTCCCGTAAAAACAAAAAGCTGATTTTACTGATAATCCGTCAATTGTTGTTATTGTATTCTCATATAATATATTCACAATATTAATTTCATAAACTAATTTTTCAATAATACTCTTCATATTCGGTATCATATCTTTTAAGACAATGCTATTGTTGTTGTTAACCTCATAGGCTGTCACAGTTCTACTCTGACTCACTGTCACAAAACTGTTCACTTGCCTGTCATTATTT
>SVER01000072.1 GCA_015057315.1 Pseudobutyrivibrio ruminis
GACAAGCGGTTTGTGAATGTAGACCACCAGCTTTTGAGAAGCACCGAGGACGGCTACTACATCGAAGCGCCAAAGACAGACAGCGGTTATCGCCAGGTGCCTATGAGCGCAGCGGCCTACAAAGCATTTCAGCGTGTGTTGCACAGGCGAAAGGACGGCAAAGGCGTTGTGGTGGACGGGTATAAGGGATTCCTGTTCTTAAATCGGGACGGACTGCCGAAAGCGGCTGTCAACTATGATTCCATGTTTCAGGGCCTTGCCAAGAAGTTCAACAAGTTCCATGCGGAACCGCTGCCGGAGGTCATGACGCCACACACCATGCGGCATACATTCTGTACCAGAATGGCAAATGCGGGCATGAACCCCAAGGCATTGCAGTACATTATGGGGCATTCCAATATCGTTATGACGCTGAACTATTACGCCCACGCCACGTTCCATTCCGCACAGGAGGAAATGGAACGGCTGCAAGCCAAGTCACAGACCGCCGCCGCAGTCAACGCGCAGCCTGCGTCAGAGAGCGCCCAGGAATCCAAGGCCGCATAAGATACGCAGAATGTACTACTGTTTGTACTACGTTTGAGAACGAAAACATGAGGGGTAATAAGAATGTTTGTGAGGTTCTTCCGATAGGAAAAATGCCGGAAAAGCCCGAAGTTAAGGGCTATACCGGCATATAAGAACATCTAACGAGATAATTGGAAATCTATTAAATGATTCTATTAAACATAACAATTTTGATACATGGTTAAAGGTAGCTTCTATGTATGTAAAGCAATATCCGTTAGTATTGGCTTGTGGGTTTGTAAATCATAGTGGTCGGGTATCTTATAAACAAGAGTATATTATTCCTCAGATGTTGATGCAATGGGTTCAGAGAAATCGAGATAAGGTACAAGGAATATCGTATTTTACTTGCTCTGATATAAGTATGTATACAAGTAAATGGTGTGCTTATAATGTGGTGATACCGGCACAAAAACCGTATGATGAAAATATGTATAGCGTCAAATTGAAAGAAGACTTTTGCTGGAGTAAACCGCAGTATTTTCAAGTACCCTTGGTAGATGGAGTAGCAAACAAAGCGGATAGAGAGACGCTATATGCATTTATTGGGAAAATACAGGAGACCATGAGAAATGTATATATGCCGATGCCATACAGGAACTATTTAATTGATGTCCTTGAAGTGTGTGTGTGCGTATATAATATGTTACTCAGAGGCAAAACTACTGATATGCAACTCCTGATACATACGATTAATTTAATAAATCAGTACTACAGAATAATTGCAAAACATACTGCAGAAGAAATAATTCAGAGCATAAATAAAGAACAATTATTAGAATTTGAATTATTAGACTATGATCAGGCAAGTAAGCAATTTAAAGATATTGTGAACGAGTTTACAAAAGAGGATAGATCCGGTAAAAATATATATGGCATTATAAATAAATACAGAGACACGATTTGGAATGATTTTGGATGTAATCCAAGTGTTATAATATGGCATTCCGAAAATGATGATATCCAGACAGCAGTATCATGGATGCATGAAAATCATATTATACATGGGACTAGATTATTGAAACCGGATGATTCAACCATAAGAGATTTGAAGAGTATGTGCGAAAATACAGGAGTATCGATTGATGATTTGTGGGGATGTCATGCTGAAAATGATGAATGGATGAAGCAACATATTCAGGATGTTAAAACTCCTATATTTGTAAGAGCAAATAATGTGAGTATCTATTCGCCGGTCGGTTCAAAATTGTATGACTATTTACAAATAGGATTTGATATAGATCTATTAAGTATGAATCTGCTTTAACCAAAAGGATAAAATAGTGCGGGAAGTAAAGGGGTACAAATGAGGAATTTAAAGATGCGACATTGATATAGAAAATGAAAGACAGTAGTAATGAATGTATGGTTTCGTACAAAGTATTAAAGTTATTGAAGGAAGAAGGTGATTCAGTGTATTTATGGCAATATGATAAAGAGTCTTTTTTTCGGAAAAATCAGGTGGAAAGGAAAGCGAAATTTAAAAAAATCGGAGAAGATGTATTTTCTTTTTTTCAAGATAAAGCTATTGCTGAAGGATTTGAGGATAGAGAAGGGCAATGGGAAATGTCTTGCGAAATTGTAGACGGAATCAGGGACAAAAAGCATGTTCTTGTAGAAGCAGGAGTTGGTATTGGAAAATCTTTTGCATATATAGTTCCAGTTCTTTATTATAATAAAGTATACGGAAAACCTGTAGTGATTGCAACTTCAACAATCGCTTTACAAGAACAGTTAATTCATGATATTGATAAAATTATGGATATGTTGAATTATGATGTTGAGGTTCTTATAGCGAAAGGGCAAAATCATTTTTTGTGTAAAAAAAGGTTTGATGAATATTTTACTCCAAAATTTATCCAGGAGAAAGAAGAACATCAGATAATATATGAGGCAGTATCCAGATTCGGATATGAAAAAGCCGACTGGAGTATACCCATTCCGGATGGAATATGGAACAGAGTGAATGTGAAAGAATATAATCCTCAATTTTGTAAGGATAAATGTAGCTATTGTAGCTCTTGTCATTATCATAATTTGCGTCGGAAAATGATATATACCGACGGAATTATTGTATGTAATCAAGATTTGCTTACTGTAAACATGAATAAAAAAGCAAATTATAGGAAGCAACTCATGAGTGAGGATGTGGGGATAATCGTAATAGACGAGGTACATAATCTTGAAAGTAAGGTGCGTTCATCGGTTACATCTTGCATTTCACTCAATCAGTTAAAAGATTCCATGTACGAGGCTGGAAAAGCAGTTAATTCTTTTGATATATCTTTTACGAAAAAGATGGAACAAGCTGATGCGTTAATTGATGATGTTTTTAAGTCATTATTAAAGCAAATGGATGAGCAGGATCGAAAAGCAGCTCAAATGGGACAGGATATTGATCGATACTATGTTAGAAATATTGATACGAATTTTGTAAGGTTAAAAAAACTTCTCGATGAGATTCAATTTGAAGCAGCTATGTCATTTGGCGATTTTATAGGTGACCGTAATAGAAAAAATTTTGATGAGGAAATAGAAATGCTGGAAGACAACGTTGCCTTTTTAGCATCAGCAATAAAGAGAAATAACAGTGAGGATATTTTCTGGCTTGAACGGGATAATGGCAGTCGTGGAATAATGGGTGTTCGCTTGTATAAGTGTCCTAAAGAGGTTGACAAGATTACAAGAAATATTATGTTTAGTGATTCTGATCTACCGGTTATTTTAACGTCTGCAACTATTACCAGTGGCAAGAATGAAGATTATATAAAGAGTTATGCATATTTTATCAATAATACAGGACTGCCGATAGATAATAGTCTTATATGTGAACCAAAGATATCGCCATTTAATTATGACGAACATGCTATGATCTATTATACAGAACATTTACCACATCCAACAAAAGAGAGGGGTAAATTTATTGAAGAAGGAGTAAAAGAAATTACAAAGTTGCTCCAAATTAGTAATGGAAAAGCACTGATTCTTTTTACTGCAAAAACGGATATGTATGAAGTATATAATAAGTTGAAGCAAGAGAATCTGCCATTTGAAATAATTATGCAAAAGGGTAATTCGAAGCAGTCTGAAACGTTAGAAAAGTTCAGAAATGATACAAATTCAGTCTTATTAGGTACGGGGAGTTATTGGGAAGGTATTAACATTGAAGGAGTGTCTTTGTCTCATGTAATTATTTTCAAATTACCATTTCCAGTAAGGGAGCCTATCATTGATTATAAGTATGAACAAAGCAAAGGTGATGGTCTAATGAAAGTATCAGTTCCTGAAATGGTAATAAAGTTAAAACAGGGAATTGGACGATTGATAAGAAGTGAACAGGATAGAGGAATTGTGTCAATTGTAGATTCCAGAGTTGGAGATCAGTCTAAAGCACCCTACCGCAAGATTATATGGGAGTCACTTCCAATAAAAAATAGGACAAGCAGTATTGAAGAAATCACTAAGTTTTATAATGAAGTGGTGGAGGTCAACTTATAAAAAAATTTCAGGAAAAGTTATAGGTAAGGATGTAAAGGCAGGAATGGTATAATATAAAAGACTATATAGAAATAGAGATTGATATATATGATGAATGAGAAGGTGGGTGCAAGGTAGATGATAGATACATTGATAGGGGCAGAATTTGAAGGTAATTATAAAAGATGGATATCTGAAGTAAGTAATCGTTTTAGAGCCAGTCAGATAAAGGCCTCTATAAAAGTAAATGATGAGATGCTTCGTTTTTATTGGCTTCTTGGACGAGATATTGAGATGATGAAAAAGAATGTATCTTGGGGCAGCCATGTTTATCAAAAAATAAGTAAAGATTTAGTAGAAGAATTGCCGGAAATCAAGTCATTTTCGCCAAGAAATTTACAGTATATGAATCAGTTTTATAGGCTGTATTCGAATGTAGAAATTACGCACCAACTTGATGCACAAATTTTTAAAAATGAAATTACGCCCCAAGTTGGTGCACAAATAGAGAAGAATATAATTTTTATGATTCCGTGGGGGCATCATAAGGTTATTATGGATAAATGTAGGGATGACCAGCAGAAGGCATTGTTTTTTGTACAAAAGACATTAGAAAACAATTGGTCAAGGGCTGTATTGCTAAATTTTCTTGATACGAAACTTTTTGACAGGCAAGGAAAAGCAGTTACTAATTTTGAACTTACACTTCCATCGATACGAAGTGATTTAGCACAGGAGCTTACGAAAGACCCATACAATTTTGATTTTATTACATTGACTCAGAATTATAATGAAAAAGAACTGAAAGATGCTTTGATGGATAATCTTACAGCATTTTTGCTAGAGCTTGGGAGTGGTTTTGCATTTGTTGGACGTGAATATAGAATAGAAATTGGCGATACAGAAAATTTTATTGATATGTTGTTTTATAATATAAAATTGCACTGTTATGTAGTTGTTGAAGTAAAAGTTACGGCATTTGAACCATCTTTTACAGGACAACTTGGAACATATGTGGTTGCAGTTAATCACATATTAAAAACTGATATGGATGCACCAACATTAGGATTATTGGTTTGTAAATCTAAAGACAATATTCAGGCGAAATACGCAATAGAGTCTAGCAGTCAACCATTGGGTATATCAGAATACGAACTTTCTAATCTGATACCAGAGGATTTTAAAGGCACACTACCAACTATTGAAGAAATTGAAGCTGAGTTAAATGAACAGAAAAGTGAGTAATATAAAATATAATACTTCGTTTGGGGTATAAAGAATAGAATCAAAAAGGGAGAATTTGTAATGCACATAAAGCGATTTGATATTCAGAACTTTAGAAAGTTGAAATGCTGTAAGATTGAATTGAGTGATAAAACTACAGTTTTTGTTGGTGCAAATAATAGTGGAAAAACTTCAGCAATGGATGCTTTGGCAAAATTTTTATCTGCTAGAAAGTTTGTTTTTAATGATATTACACTATCTAATAGAAAAAAATTAGATGATATTGGGAAAGTATGGATAAATGGTGGGAATTTTGATTTTGAAGGATGTATGCAGGAGATGGAACAGATAATGCCAGCGCTGGATGTATGGATTGATGTTAAGGATAATGAACTGCATTATGTATCTAATATAATACCCACATTGGATTGGAACGGTGGTGTTTTAGGGGTTAGATTTATTTATTTGCCAAAGAATGTAGAAAAATTATGTGTTTCATATAAAGAAGCATTTGAGACAGCAGTGAAGACTTGCGCTAGTTCAAAAAAAGTAAAACTGGCTCTGTGGCCTCAAAATCTATGTGAGTATTTAGGAAAAGGAGATTTATTTAATACGTTATTTGAGGTAAAAGCGTATGTTCTCGATCCAAGTAAGATGAATGATGATGATTTGCAACCTACAGATTACTTGATGGAGTGTACAACATCAAATCCGTTGCTGGGATTGATAAAAATAGATATTATAGGCGCACAAAGAGGGTTTTCTGATACTGGAGACGAGAGTGCAGGAGAAGCCAATTATCATACACAGAATCTATCGAGTCAATTAAAAAGCTATTATGATAAACATTTGGATCCGGAAAATGAACCATCGCCAGAGGATCTGAAAACACTTCAAGCGATGGAAAAAGCAAAGTAAGTAAGTAATAATCCGTATCTTGACAAAATAAGAAATCCCCCAGCACTTACCGGGGGAGGATCTGTCTTTT
>SVER01000073.1 GCA_015057315.1 Pseudobutyrivibrio ruminis
CATATATCCTTGTCGCTTAAGTATATTATACTTTGGCTCTGTGCCAATGTATGGATTCTCGCCCAGACTCATAATATCTTTTTCAAGATTATCCAATTTTTCCAATGCCACATCTGTTCCAAAATTTTCTGCAACATGAAGAAGCCAGAACCATTAATCAGGCTCTGGCTTAGAGAATGTTATGCAGTTTTTCTCTTCTTTAGAATTAATACGATTCCAAGAATAACGATAGCTGCTGCTACTATATCGCCTGCGATTAAGCATTTCTGCCATGTTGCAAGCTGGTAGGTAACTGTCGAACCAGGTACAATGCCCTGCATTGCATTTGAATTTACAACCATGTAAAGAGTGTTGTGTGCTGCTCTTCTCATAGCTGCTACACCTGTTGCTGACTTCTGGTCTGAAAGACTACCATCAGCAAAAGTATTAAGCATTAAATCATTTCCAGCGCGAATTCCTGAATCTGGATCCATGTATGCGCTGCCTCCGTAATAGTCTGTAAGTACTGCGCCATTAAATCCCCATTCATCGCGTAAAATTGTAGTCATAAGTCCATAGCGAGCGCCTGACCATGTGCAGCCAATTCTGTTGTAAGAGCTCATGATTGCAGTTGCTGCTTTGATTGTAGATGTCTTAAGATTTCCATCTTCATCATAGTAGTTCACATCTGCCTTTGCTTCTTTAACTGCAATCTCGAAAGGCTTCAAATAGATTTCACGGATTGCCTGCTCGGTAGCCCATGTTGCAATACCATTTCTACCATCTTCCTTGTCGTTAAGGGCGAAGTGCTTTAAGTAGCAGTATGAACCGTATTTCATTACTCCGCTTACTTCTGAAGCTGCCATCTTACCAGCAAGTAAACCATCTTCTGAATAATATTCGTAGTTACGTCCAGCGAAAGCATTTCTGTGTGTGTTCATAGCTGGAGCATACCAACCGTTAAATCCGTTGTAGATACCCTGCTCGCCAATAATCTGTCCCATTTCTTCAGCTAATGCTTCGTTCCATGTAGCTGCAAGAACTTCTTCTGCCGGGAAGCCTAAGCAGATTGCATCCTTGCCAGATGCTGATACCCATGTAGACCATCCCATAGGGCCATCATAATCAAGAGTCGCTGGCTTGCCGATATCTGTAAGCTCTGCTGTGTTGTATCCAGCGTTTGCAAGCATGTTAGCAACTGTGGACATGTCGAGCTCATCTAACAATAAATCCCATGCTGGATCATTGTAATCTAAGCCTCTTAATGATATTAATTGAATTCCGTTGTTTGCCTTTGTTGTAGGCATCTTGTCAGTGTATGCAACACTTCCTTCTACATTTCCAGTTTCTTTATTTGTGTTTTCATCATAAACAGTTTCGTGAGCTGTTTTAATGTAATCTTCTGCTGTCATATCTGCTTCAGTAGGAGCTGTAGGGAATGTTCCGGCAAAATCTGCTCTTGAGAAGTTGAGAGGCTTGCCCTCTGTTGGAACATCTACAAACTCTGCAGATACATCATCAAATTGATTTGTTGCTGCGATTAAATCTGTGCTGCGCTTGTTGTCTTTATCAAATACCCATGCATCAAAATCATGTGTGTATACCTTCGATGAATCTTCTGCATCTATTGAAGCCCAGCTGTGTGAGTTGTCGCTAAGGTAGAATTTGTATTCACCTTCGTCAAGCACATAAGCCTTGTTATTCTTGTAATCGTATGAAGCCAAATCCTCTGCTTTTACTTCGATAGTAACTTCTTCAGATTCACCAGGATTAATCACATTAGTCTTTGCAAATCCGGCAAGAACAACCTTGCTCTTTTCGATACCACCCTTTGTGTAAGGGCTTTCCTCGTATATTTCAACTACATCTTTACCGGCAACATCGCCTGTGTTAGTAACTTTAACATTGAATGTAAATGTGCCATCATTGTAGCTAGGTGTTCCCACGTACTCTTTTTCAAAAGTTGTGTATGATAAACCATAACCGAATGGATAAACTACAGCCTCGTCATAATTAAATCCATCATAGTTTCCATCCATTGCCTCGGCTGCCGCAGTTTCGTAATAGCGATAACCAACGTAAATACCTTCTTCATACTCGTTGAATCTACCAGATTCGTATCCACCGATACTTCCATCAATATTGTTGTAGAAAGTATCATCAAAGTTAACGTATGTAGGGTCCTTTGTTAAATCACTTACATATGTATCAACTGTTCTACCTGATGGATTAACAGTTCCGTTTAAAACCTTAGCCACGGCGTTGGCACCCTGGTCACCGATACAGCCTACCCAAACAGCTGCATCAATTCCGTAGGCTTCATCATTCAAGAAGCCAAGCTCCATAGCGTTTGCTGTGTTAAGAACAACTACGATTTTGTTGAATGCACCGGCATCCTTCTGAGCCTTAACATAAGAAAGCATATCCATCTCGCGGCTGTCTAATTCAAGGTAAGATTTGTTCTTGTCATCTTTTGCAACGTCATACTCAGACATATCTGTAGGAAGGTCACAACCCTCACCACCAACTCGGCCGATAAATACGATTGCTGCATCACCGTATGTTGCAAAGCTATCCTTTAAATCTTCTGGATAATCCTTCGCTGGCACCTCTGCAATGATATCGCCTGTAAACATTGCTGTTCCCATAGATGAGATGAATCCACGGCCTGTATATTCAACATCCATCTCACCCATTCCAGTCTGCATCTTTGTTTTAATTGGTGTTGTTGTAATTTCATGATTAGCATAAAAATCATAAAGGCTTTCGTTTACATTAAAGCCGTTTGATTCAAATGCTGTTTTGTAATCTACTGGAGTACTTTCAGTAGCCGCACTTCCCGCACCAGTGTAAACTGGATCAACTGATGTTCTTCCGAATAAAGATACATTTGTCTCCTCAGATGTAAGTGGAAGAACCTGATTATCATTTTTAAGAAGAACGATTCCTTCCTCTTCTACCTGTTCAGCTTTTTGTGCGCTAGCGCTAAGAAGGCTATCTGCATCCTTGTGCTCAAGCTTGTAATAATCTCCGTCTAGGGAGCTGGCAAGCTCGTTTTGTTTAATAACCGCTTCGCCTTTTCCAAAATACATGTTCATAACAGTGTATAATGGGCCTGTAAGAACGATGCTAACAACTATTGCAAGTACAGTAACTACTGCAATAATGATTGTCCATAATCTGGTGAATTTTTTCACGCTCATAAAAACATCCTCCTAATAATTAAGATAGGTATACTTTAGCATCTTCTTTTTCTAAAAATAGGATTTGGTACGAAATGCAAAAATATGGTACAGAATGCTCCTAGTAAGAAACTAATCTATTAAGTATAATCATATATAGATTAATAAATGATTTTGGAGGTCTTATGTATCAGGCAGCGATTGTTGATGACGAACTTGATATTCTTAATTCTACAAAGGCTATGCTTGCTGATGAATTTGCGAAATATAATACAGCAGTTGCCTTTGATTTCTTTACAAATAGTAAAGACTTTCTGTCTATGTTTGAGAGTCATTTTAACTATGACATTATTTTCTTAGATATTGAAATGCCAAACATCGATGGTATATCCGTTTGCCGAAAGATAAGACAGCTATCCAAGGATGCTCTTGTTATTTTTATTTCAAATAAAGAGGAGCTAGTGTTTCAAACATTCGAAGTCCAGCCATTCCGATTTATTCGTAAATCCGAACTAAAGGAGCTGTGCCCGGCTTTGGTGGATTCCATAATCAATGAACTAAAAAGACGTTCTCCACAGACCTTTACCATCATAGAGAACAATGGCGGCGATGTTTTATCCTTCGATGCTAGAAACATAATATATGTTGAAGCACAGCGTAAGGAATGCAAAATCGTTACCACAAATGGTGATGCCACGGTGAAAATGAAGCTTATGGATTTAGAGGAAAAGCTTGAGAGCTTTCATTTTGTGAGAATTCACAGAAGCTTTCTTGTAAACATGGATTACATTTTCAGAATTACAAAAAATAGTATCATATTAACTGGTGGCGAGGAGTTACCGATAAGTAGAGGCAGTAGCGATGCTTTAAAGCAGTTATTTATCAATTATTCTATGTCATAAAAGGAGATTTTATGTTATATCAGATATTTAGGAACTGGGAAATAGAAGGTATTATTCACTTTGCGATTCTCATATATATGTTGCACCGCATATTCCCGCAAAAGAAAGCACCTTGGACAACCGCAAGTTATTTTGTTGTCACAATGAGTGTCTTTTTGACTTTAAAATATATTCCTTATATTCTTCCATTTTGGGATTACAATAGACCTTATTGGTATTTTTATATTGTTTCTTTACCACTCGCTCTTATATTTTCCCACATTTGTTTAGAAGGCAATTTTCTTTCAAAAACAGTATATATTTCATTTTTCACAGCATTCATTCAGTTGGCAAAAATGGCTTGCTCTCCTATTTACAGAAATGAGAGTGTAATTCCTGCCATTGAATACCAGATTATTGATATTATATTATTCATTATACTTGTGGGGATGCTTGTACTTCTAGCTTCAACTTTTATAAAATGGCCACTATTAATCGATAAAGCCAACATTCATCCAAGATATTATGCAATATTATATCTACCTATCAGTCTCAGTGTTTATTATCTTCTTGGAGTTATGAATATTTCATTTTGGGATGAATACAAGGATGCTATTTTGGCATTTCTTATCATTCCTATTTTGCCAATTTTCTATGATTTGTTTTCAACCTTTATGATAGGCAATTATGAACAGAGGCGATTGGATAAGGCTCTTACCGAAACCAAAGCCCAGGTTTTTAGATACAGATATTCATTGGAATTAGAAGAACGTATAAAGAAAGAACGGCATGAATTAAAGAATAATTATTTGTACATTCAGACTCTATTAAATGAACAAAACTATGATAAATTACAGGCTTATTTAGATGAAACAATCGGTGCAAAAATCCAAAGTATCTCTGCAATTTCCACTGGTAATTCTATGATAGATTACATTTTAAATCGTAAAATATCAGAGGCTCAGAAGCACGGAATAAAAGTGTATTCAGAAATCCTTCTGCCCTCTGAATTGTCAATCAACGATGATGAGTTTTGTACCATCTTTTTGAATCTATATAACAATGCCTTGGAGGCTTGTGAAAATGTAGACCGCCCAGACATTCACATTGTAATTAAGTGCATCAAAGGCTATTTAAGCTGCGAAATATCTAATAAAATAGCTGAAAATGTGTTAGCCTCTAACCCAAATCTTGAAACTACAAAGCCTGATAAATTGAATCACGGATTGGGCCTCAAGATTGTTCAGGAAACACTTAATTCTAATGATGGTATTTTGAGCACGTCCATTGAAGGCAGCTATTTCAAAGCTATGTTTATGATACCAATGAAATAGCGATCTTCTATGGGCCGCGGGTCCTGATACCTTTTTCATTATGCATAAACCCATGAGCAGTATACAGTTTCACTCCCATATCTGAAGCTGTAATATGTACAGCTCCGCAGCCATAATCTTTAGCTTCTTCCAACACTCTATTAATTACAGTGCTAGCACCTGTTTTCACTCCAGCGCTGTAATCCAGCATCATACTTTACAGCGCCAACACCTATTTTCACTCCAGCACTGTAATCCAGCATCGTACTTTACAGTGCTGGCATCTATTTTCACTCCAGCACTGTAATCTAGCATCATACTTTACAGCGCCAACACCTATTTTCGCTCCAGCACTGTAATCCAGCATCATACTTTACAGTGCTGGTACTTATTTTCACTCCTGCACTGTAATCCAGCATCATACTTTACAGCGCCAACACCTATTTTCGCTTCAGCACTGTAATTCAGCATCATACTTTACAGTGCCAATGCCATTTTTCACATCAACACTACTCAGATTGCCATTCTTAGAGCAAAAAAGGCAAAAAACTGCGCCAGCAGTGCCCTCATACATAAGCCACACAATAAAAAATCCCAGCCCCCAGGAAACCCCAGGGACTGGGCCAAATACTCTATTTAAGCTAACCGCCTAATCAACCAATAATTACTTATTAGCGATAGCTGCCTGTGCTGTTACGCAAACCTACGACACTTTTTGCAATCCCTCAAAAATGGCGTAAAAAAACGCCTAACCATAATATGATTAGACGTTACTTACAACAATTAATGTTGTTAACCTCATAGGCTGTCACAGTTCTACTCTGACTCACTGTCACAAAACTGTTCACTTGCCTGTCAT
>SVER01000016.1 GCA_015057315.1 Pseudobutyrivibrio ruminis
GAGAACTTAATCTGGACTCTCACATATCACAAAAATGATATGAACACTATCGCTATGTCCACAATGGATTTGCTTCTGATGAATCTTTGTACTCTATCATCAGACACTTTAACTGATATGAGCCGGGGCAGTAACTCTACTACTATTCAGGCGCTGGAGTATATCGATACCCACTTTGACAATGGCACTCTAGATGAACTGGCTCAGCTAACAGGGTATTCAACAGCCTACCTAAGCCGCCTTTTGAAACAAAACACAGGCCTAAATTTCAAACAGCTTCTCCAACAACGAAGACTTCAGGAATCAGCATACCTGTTAGAAAGCACAACCCTTACAACAGAAAAAATCATAAAAAAAATTGGCTACGAAAACTCTGCATATTTCTACAGAATCTTCGAAGCCAAATATGGTATGCCTCCTAAAGAATATAGAATTAGATCAGGGCGATAAGACAGATTTTTTTACCTATTATAATTCACAAATATAGCTTCCTTGAACTATTACCTCTTCACCATTAGGCTTAATCAGTTTTCCAGATAAACCATCTGGCAATTCTACACTATATAGGCATTTATCATCCTCATAATGCCAGCCTACTGTAATAACTCCTTTTGGGGATTTATATGAGACTCTTGCATATTGTAGCTGTTTACTTGGTAGTGGATTTAATACTAACTCGTCAAATGTGTATTTTAGACCACAAACACCCTCTATCAGCCATTCACAAATTGCTCCGTAACTATAATGGTTTTGAGATGCTTTTCCATCCCATGTTTCCCAAATAGTTGTAGCACCTTGACTTACCTCATATAACCAACTTGGTTTTGTTTCCTGCAAAAGTAGCTTGTAAGCAGTTTCTACATAACCGTTATCGGCAAGCACTTTGCATAAAAATGGCGTAGATAAAAAGCCTGTGTTCAAATGATAATCCATCTTTTCAACCAAGTCATTTAGTTTTTTTGCATTGACACTTATGTCCCTCTCTTCTATAAGACCAAAAGCAATAGGTCTTACATAGTCCTTTTGACGATCCGACTCAATAATGCCATTTGAAATAAAACGGTGCTGATATGCTTTTTTAGCTCCTTGGTTTATCTTGGAAAAAGCTTTAGCATCTTCATGCATTCCAATGACATCGGCCATTTCAGCCAAAAGCTTTGCCGAGTAGCTTAAATAAGCAGTTGCAACACCGCTTTTGCCTTTCATATCTACTCCACTTGCAAATTCTACATCTGGTTCTGCCCATTCACCATAATCAAGGCCAGATGTAACATCATAAAAACTATCTCGGCTGCCACTCAGTAGTTTTTTAACAAATCCTCTTTTTGCTCTTTTCCTAAGAAACATTAGCCACTTTTTCATAGCCTCATAGTTTTCTTCTATAATAGCTTTGTCCCCATATCTCTTGTACAAAGTGTATGTGACAATAATAATTGCATCTCCCCATCCAGCAGATGAAGCCAACATTTTGCCAAAGAAGCTCTCCTCATTATTTCTTGGCGCAATATTTCTTACAGCCCCCGATTTATATTGATTTGCCCTACAGCTTGCCAACCATTTCTCGTAAATTTTTCTACAATCCATCAAATACAGGCCAGTATTAACAAATATTCCTGCATCTCCCGTCCATCCCGCTCTTTCTCTTGTAGGACAGTCTGTCGGAACATCACAAAAATTTCCTTTCATACTCCACATGGCATTTTTAAACAAAGTATTAAGCTTTTCATCACTTGACTCAAAGCTCGCAGTTTCTTCCATATCTGAATATACTGCAATTGCCTCAAATACTGAATCTTCTAATGAAATATCTGTTTCTATTAGGCAATATCTGAATCCAAAAATGGAAAAATGAGGCTTGTAAGTATTTTTGCCATCATGAGCTATATACTCTATTTTTTGAAAAATACCACCTTCTTTGTGACGTTCTCCAGGTTGAAAATTTTCAATAGTAAACTCACCATTTTCATCTAGAGTTTCACCATGAGTCAATATGATTTTTTGACCAGACTTTGCATTAAATGTCATCTGAACATAACCGGCTATATTTTGACCGAAATCTATGACTGTTTTTCCTGATGGTGTTTTGATTTGCTTTCCTTTAAATCTTTCTTTCTCAACAATATGTGGATTATCTGCAAATCTTAGATTATTAAAGGAATATTCTTTTTCATATACATGTTTTCGGTCCACTTGGATAGTTCTGTAACAATCAATTACTTCTCCCTGACACATATCCGCAGACACAATTTCAGAATGAGGATAAGTCTCCCACGTACCATCAGTCTTCACGATAATCGAATCTTTAGAAGAAATCCACGCTAAAAGTCCAATATGGGTTCCAAAAAGATTTCTTGCGCCGGTAACACCTGCTGCGCTTCGATACCAACCATCTCCGAGTAACACCTTAATAGTATTCTTTCCTTCCTTCAAAAGATCTGCGACACTATATCTTTGAACATATAGTTCCTTTTCATATTCAGATGTACCTGGCGCAAAAATAAAGTCTCCTACTCTATGATTATTAATGTATGCCTCATAGCATCCATGGGCTGTGATAAATAGTTCCTCGTTACCATTTATAGTTTTTACATCAAAAGACTTTTCCACCCACTTTGGTCTTTGTCTTTTTTCTGTATCAATTTCCTTTTCTGGTTCTATCCAATGTACTAAGTTCGATTTTAGTATTCCGTTAATGTTCATTAGAATAATTCTCCTGCAAAAATGCTATACTTTTCTCCAAAGATTCAATGGGATTATTGTTGACCCAATTTCTATGACTTTCAAGAATAATTGCATCAACATTTTTTATACAATCCAAGCCAAGAATCCTTTTTAATGGCATATTTCCATACCCAAGTTCTATTGAATCTGATTTAAGTATTGGAGTAATTGGAGCTTTCTTTAATCTTGTCCCTCTATCGTTAATGTGATAAAGAACCAATCGCTCACCCAGTTGTTCCATCAATGGAACGACATCAACTCCAGCTTCTGCTGGCCAATAAGAATCAAATTCTATCTTGACTAAATCAGGATTTGTATCATTAAGTATCATTTCATACGCCGTATATTTATTATCAATCTTTAAAAATTCCACATTATGGTTGTGATATAGTAATTGTAAATTTGATTCACGTAGTCTTGCGCCTACTTTATCCAATCTTTTTACCAGGTCTTTAACATTATCATAATTACTATAATCAAATCTGTACATTCCAGTTATTACTATTTTATCTGTGTCTAATTCTCTCGCCTTTGTAATAACTTCCTCAATTCTATTTTCAAGACTTCCTAAATCGGCATGAAGACTAGTGGCTTTAAGCCCACTTTCTTTTAACATATCAGGCCAACATATATTTGCCCCTTTGCCAACAGGCATCCCAGCCATTTTTGTAAGCATTCTAACGATAAAGGGTGTATTCTCAATCATAAATAGATTCAATTCTATTCCATCGTAACCAACCTGTTTTATTCGTTTCAAAGTACTTAAGGTTGTCTTCTCATCTTTACATACAGATCCAATCATTATCTGTTGCACAGCTAAATTATTCATTACTCTTATTTCACTTTCGCTTTCTGTTCTGCTATCTTTTCCTGAATCCTTACCATTTCTTCTTTAGATATAGGAGAAAGTTTCATTGCAAATAGATTACAAATCCAGCCAATAAATGGTAATCCAATATATATGAATATTGTCATATTTTTAATTGCAAGACTTGGTGTATCTGTTGGCTGTGGCATTGTAGATGTATAACCGATTAACGCTATTAGCGAAGTTGCCAAAACTGCTCCAAGTGATGAAAGAATACGGTCAAAGAAATTATATGTTCCTGTAACAACTGCAGGCATATATTTCCCTGAACGAGCCATTTCATAATCAATTACATCGCCGCTCATAGAAGATGTGGCTGTTGTTACACACATCTTTGCGCCATTAACTAATAATGTAATTACAAAAAATACAGCAGTTGGAAGTATTTCAACAGTCACTTTTCTCATATCGACCATATACATAAATGCTGCCAGTAATATAGAAAAAGCCATACAAATTCCTGTCCAAAAATAAAGAGCTTCTTTGCTACCATGTTTACCTGCATATCTTGCTCCAAAAATTGCAAAAACAATGGACGGCAACATTGCAACTACATTCAATATAGTTGATAATTGCATATTTCCAATTAGAATACCAAATAGCATTGTGGTAATAATAGATTGGCTAGCAGTCTGCTGTGCAAGCTTATCAGTAGCTCCTGCTACAATGTACATCTGCAAAGCCTTGTTTGATTTCAACAGCTTTATCATATCTTTTACTTTTACCTTTTCACTTGCGCCATGGCTATCTGTTCCAAAGTTTTCTTGCTTATCAGCCTCTGATATACCAATACAAGCAAGTATCGTAAATACGAATGATATAACAATTGTCACTGTCGCACATGCTGCAAGCATCTCTACTGTATATTCATTATTGTATCTAGGTAATAAAACAACAGTAAAAAATACAGTCATTATCATTGGTGCAAAATAATTATATACAGTTCCCCACACACCAACGATTGGTCTTTGGTTTGGATCATTTGTCATAACAGGTCCAGCTATCATACCTGCAACATTGTTCATTGTGTATCCCACAATGTAAACTAAATACATCATTGTAAACAAAACAATTCCATGGCCTTTTCCTGAGCACCATATATATAGCATAAAAATTGCTAAGCTTTCTAATCCCCAACCTGCCAGCAAGAATAAACGAATTTTTCCATATTTTGTCATAGTCTTATCTATTAACATTGCTATAAACGGATTAATGAACCCGTCAAATATCCTTGTGGCAGTTAATAATACTCCTACAATCGCTGTTGCTATACCATATCCCACATTTGCCACATAACTTGCATATGTTAAGAGCATGTAAAAACACATTGCTCCACCTGAATTTATTGTTGTAAGTGCTATTTGCCAGTTTTTTGCTTTTCTATAAATATTGTTTTCTATATTTGTTGTTATATTCGATGTCATAATAAACCTCTCTATGATTCAATAAAGCTACCAAGTACTTTTAGGCTTTTTTTCGGTGTTCTTTCCATTGTATTTCTGTCAACAGAGATTAATCCAAATGTCATTGAAAATCCCTTCTGCCATTCGAAATTATCTAGTAGCGACCATGCAAAATATCCCTTTAGATTAATACCTTCCGCAATGCAATTGCTAAGACCTGACAAAGCCTCATTTATAAACTCACATCTTCTATCATCATCTGCTGTAGCTATTCCATTTTCCGTAACAATAATGTCGCCCTTAAACTCTTTGGCGCATTTTCTAACAACATTTACAATTCCCATTGGATAGTCTTCATATCCCATCTGAGTTTTTGGTCCTGTTTCAAGTGCTGAATTTGCTCCATTAGCATCAAAGAGTTTTCTTGTGTAACATTGAACACCTAAGAAATCGTCATTTTCGATGTAAGGCAAATAATGCAGGAATTCACTATTCCAAGCGTCCTTTGCATGCTCTTCACCACCATCCACCCATTGTATATCATGAAGTGAAAGTGTCAAACCAACCTGAATACTTGAGTCAACATTTTTTATAGCAACTTTAGCAGCATTGTGTGCTTTCATTACAAGCAGGTCACCTTCTTCAGTTGCTTGAGATACAAAATTTGCAACTTTTCTTGGATCTGCAACGTTAAAAGCATTTGCAGTTTCCATCATAGACATCATCATCTGAGATTGATTCTGTGAAAGATTAACTCCAACCTGTACTGAACCTTCATGATTCTGATTGTCTGACTGCTTACTCATTCTTCCCATAATATCCTTAATTAAAAAGGCCATTTGCAATCTCATATTTGCTTCATTAATTGTACATACATATTTAACTTTGCCCGAAATATGTTCTGTTACATATTTAGCATATCTTTCAAAGTAGTAAACTACATCAGGAGATTCCCATCCCCCTTTTGTAATCAACCAGGCAGGAGATGTAAAATGATGATAAGTTACTACTGGTTCAATTCCATTTGCATTACAATAATCAATCACCTGAATGTAGTGATTCATTTCTTTTTCATCCCATTGTCCCTCGACAGGCTCTATTCTCGCCCATTCAATAGAAAATCTATAGGCGTTTAATCCGGCCTGTTTTAACAAATCTATATCTTCCTTGTATCTGTTGTAATGATCTACTGCTAATCCAGATTTTTCAGCAAACATAGAATGCTCAATATTCTCCATAACCCAATAATCACTTCTTGTGTTGTTTCCCTCAACTTGATGAGCCGCTGTGGCTGCACCTAACATAAAATCATTTGTAAATAGCTTCATTTCTTAGCCCCCATTTCTTATTATGGATTAATTATATTTGACAGCCGGATATACAAATAATAAAATAGTACATATTTTATTAAATTAGTACACTGAACAGGAAGAATACAAATGTCCCACAGATTACAGTTATTAGAATCATTGCAATCTACCATCAATATTCCATTTTGCATATACAATACTCACACCGAAATCTCTTATTTCATTCCAGACATACCTATGCCTAGTTTGATGAAATATGTAGTCTCAAGATTTAATAATGAGGGACACGATATAAATACCCCACTAATCATCATTGAAGAACCATCTATTTTTATTGCCATTTCAAAGCTATCCGATTATAGTTTTTTAATTCTTGGTCCCTGTTTGCCTCAAGAGCATAGTGATGAATTTATAAATCACTTTTTCTTTGGAAAGCCATATAGCAAGGATAAGGAAGCAATTAAGCTAAACATAAAACAAAGCAAGCTTATTTCCATAGAAGAATTAAAAAATGCACTTTGTTTAGCTTACTTTATAAACACTGCCAAAGAGCTGGACAAATCTAATATTTTAGTTGATGAAATAATTGCATCGAAAGAGCCTTTACAAAATCTCCACTCTCTTCTAGAAGTTAATAATCTTGATAGCGAGGATAAGAATTACAGTAGCCCTGAATCCATTAATAACGACTTATACTCTTACTTCGCCATGGATGGAATTCCAGTCATGGAAGACTTATTTAAAAAGTTTTCCGAACCAAATCAATATTCATTTACAAAAATGTCGTTGAACCACGATCGCCAAACAAAATATGTATTTATGGTAGTCGCCAACAAGATTTGTCAGGAAGCAATCCGTAGTGGTGTTGGAGAAGATGCTGTAAATGTGATTGCTGAAATAATATGTCAGAGAGTTGACTCAGCGCCAACTTATTTTGATGTGAGACCTTATTATGTAGAACTTATAGCCGCAATCTCAGAAGTTGTAAATAAGCAGGCTACAACAGAAAAAGGTTACTCCCCTATGATTTCAAATTGTGTGTCCTACATCAATTCTCATGTACAAAAAAAACTAACCTTATCTATACTTGCTGGAATTTGTAATGTTTCCGAACGTTGGCTTTCGAAATGCTTTCGAAAAGAGGTCGGTGTATCTATTCCTGATTACATCAATAATATAAAACTACAGAGAAGTACCCAATTACTGCTTTATTCAAATGCAACAATAGAAGAAATATCGGATTTTTTTAGCTTCGCGAATCAAAGCTATTACACGAAATTATTTAAAGAAAAATATTCCTGCACCCCTTTTGAGTACAGGAATAATAAAAACATAGATAGCTAAATATCCTACAGACTATCCACTTATACTAGATTGATAATCTGTCTAAAGCTATTTATTTTATGCTCAGCCTTCTCATAACTGCTAGCACTGCCAATTCCTATGCTGTGAAAACCACCAGCTACTGCTGCGTCAATTCCAGCTTCGGCATCTTCAACAACAAAACAATTTTCATTCCTTAATTGAAGAATACCGGCAGCCTTAATGAAAACCTCTGGATTAGGCTTTGACTGAGAAATTATAGTTCCATCTGATATTCCGTCAAAGAAATCCAAAAGACCAATGCGGCTTAGAATAAGCTTAGTGTTCTGTGATGATGAACCAATAGCAAGCTTTAAACCTTTTGCTCTAAGTGCATTTAAAGTATCAAACACCTCTGACGATACATCCCTTTCTGTCATTGATGCCAAAAGCTCTTTATATAAATCATTTTTCTTTGTCATCATCTCAAGCTTTTCTTCATCTGAATACTGCTTGTCAGTTTTTTCTAGAATAATCTCCAAACTGGCAGCTCTGGAAACACCGCGAAGTCTTTCATTGATCTTTCTATCAAAATATATTCCCTCATCGTCAGCCATTTTCTTCCAGGCCTGATAATGATATTCATCAGTGCTACAAATAACACCATCTAAATCAAATATAATTCCCTTGATTTCCATTTTATATATAATCCTTTCCACATAGTGGGTCTATTGGGCTGATTCCCTTAAACTTAGAACGCCCCATCATCTTTTCTATACAAGCCGTTACAAAATCATCGTTACCACTATAGGCATTTATATAAGTCTTCATCATTGGTGCATCAAAAAGATGATATGGATAAGCGGTAGAAACCATAAGCATCGGTATTTCAGCAGCATGCCAAGGTGCATCATCCCCAAGGCCAAACAAAACATTCCAATTCAAACGGAGTGTTGTGTTATTAGAAGCATTTTCCATGTTACAAACATAAAGATACAAATCATAATCTTTCTTCATATCTGAAACACTTCTATACAATTCATTCATAAGCATCTGCTTTTCTTCAGTTATTCTACTTGGATCTGCCAAATCCATTACAGAAAGACGAGTGCGTCTATCTCTAACCCTGACTTCAAAGCCTTCTGCTTCTAGTTTTTCCTTCCACATCTTTACAAAATCGCTATTTGGATCATCATTTCTATCGATAACATTCAAATAAATTCGCTTATATTTTTTTGCAGAAAGTGGAAGTAAACTTGCCTCATCTCTTACGAGTGTTATGGCCTTATCTGCAACTTCCTTAGCCATCTTTCTATGCTCTTCACAACCTACTACAGCCAAAGCATCTTTGCCTGGTACCAGCTTTCCTTCTGCCTGCTTTTTGTGAAGACCTAAAGAAGCCTTTGTAGCAAGTATTCTAAGAACTGCTTCGTCTAATCTTTCTTCCTTAAGGATTCCATTTTTCACACCATTCATAAGGAATCCATAATCCTCTTCTAAGCTCTTATTGAAAAGAATCATGTCACATCCATTTTGAATTGCAGTTGGAATAGCAAGTTCTCTTTTCATAGCAGCTGTAAATCCTACCATAGGTGTTGCATCTGTAGAAATTAAACCATTAAAACCAAGCTGCTGTCTCAAAAGCTTAGTAAGCAATTCGTAGGAAAGTGATGCAGGGCATAACTGTTTTTCTCTAGAAGCATTACTATCGTATTTACGTACATACGCTGGACATGCAATATGGCCTACCATTACAGTTTTGGCACCTTTATCTATGAGTGACTTATATACATATCCAAAAGTCTCATCCCATTCCTCTACAGAAAGGCTATTTATGCTTGTGAGAATATGTTGGTCTCGCTCGTCTATACCATCTCCTGGAAAATGTTTAATAGCAACTGCCACATCATTTTCGTCAGCTCCATCCATATACCTGCTGGCAAAATCTACCACAGTCTTTGGGTCATCACCAAAGGTTCTGACATTTGTAATAGGATTATGGAACTCTTTGTTAATATCTACGATTGGTGCAAATGACCAATTCATACCAAGAGCTGCACCTTCTTTGCAGGCAACATATCCCATTTTATAGCCATATTCGCTATCTGCTGTTGCAGCTACTGCCATAGGCTTTCCAAAGGATGTTCCCTCAAAAGCCAAACCATCTCCTCCTGCCTCAGTATTGGCAGCAAGAAGAAGTGGCACCTTGGCGATTGATTGAATTTTTCTGTGAGTGTTCTGTATCTCCTCGGCTCTGCCACTTCGATACATCATACCCCCTACCTTTATATCTCCTACAATGTGGTTGAGGACTCCATCATCACTGCTGAATCCCATTGGACAGAATACCTGTCCACACTTATCCTCAAGCGACATCTCGCTAAAGGTAGACTCAACCCACTCTATAGCCTCATCATCTAAATAAAAGGGATTTCCCCTATAATCTATATTTGACATTTATAACCTCTTTAATTATAAAAATACTTTCTTAAAAAATATGTAGGACCGCAGCTCCATGCGTGGCAATAGCTATTTACTATGGTTCCTCCATATGGTGATTCATTAGGGTTCTTTGGGTTGTATAATTCCCAGAACGTATCTGCTCCCTCATCAAGCATTCCGCCCCAATAGCTTTCCATTTCTTTAAGGGCCAAATCTTTTTCCCCAATCATAATCAGTGCTTCAATATAATTGTGATACATATATGGTGTCACCATCATGGCCGCATCATCCATGGCCTTCGTTCTTTCTAAAAGCTTTACTGCTTTATTGCCTTCAATGGCGCCGCCTAAAATCATCCACACCTGAGATGCAAAAGAAATCTGTCTATCGCTTCCGCTGATATAAACTCCCTTTTCGCTATCAAATAAAAACTTGTTAGCTGATGTTTTAATCTGTAGATAGTATTGTGCATACTCTTCTTCTACTAATACATCCTCCACAATCTGAGCCAATTCAATAGCAGCCTCTAGGGCATAAAGAAGAATTCCCTGGGCACTGCCCTGTTTGTTAAGTCCTAAATTCCAATCTACAAAACACCATCCCAACTTGTCAGAATCAGCCACAACATAATTGTCATCCAGATTATTCATAGCAAGCTCTATCTGCCTTTTGCATACATGCCATAAATCCTTAACCGCCTGCAAGTCTGCTGTTTTTCTGTAGTAATCCAGCAATATGTTTATGAAAAACAGTGAATAATCAAACATAAATGTATCATCCACTTCAGGCTCTGGTTCTAAAAAGATGCAAGCACCAACTCGGCCCTCATCATTTGTCAAAGCCCCAAACAGATACAGACCTTCCTTTACCAATTCGTAATTACGATATGTTTCATAATTAGCCAGTGCCTGCATTCTAAGGTCACCAATCCAAAGTCTTCTGTCTCTCTTTGGACCATCCTCAAATACAAGCTGCATACAATCATGAAGTGTTTTTATTGCAACCTTATCAAGACTTTTATGTAATTCATTTGTTGTATTTAATGCTACAAGCTTTGTATCATCAGCAGAAGACTCACTAGTGCATACCACGTTATCAAAATAAATCTTGTACTTATCGCTAATATCTAAAACCTCAATCTTTACATATCTAAAAGCATATCTTCTTGGAAGTTTTACTGTTGAAGGAATCACATCCACATGTATATATTCCTCCTCAATCCAGGATGCACAGACCCAACCATTGTATTCTTTAGGATTCTCTGTAAGCTCTATTTCTCTTTCTGCAAAATGCAATCTAAGATATGCAGGAGCATCTGGATGAGAGCCTTTTGCCTTTAAATCAAAAGCCAATCTTCCCACCTGATGATCACCGAAATCAAGTACAATAGAATCCCCTTTTTTCAACTGCTTGGTTTGGTAGTCTGTGCCAACTGGACTTACATTTTTATATATCAACTTTGGCATAAGGCTTATTGCCTTTTTTAATAATTTCTCGTCTCTCATGGTCTAAATAGTCTCTTTATCAAATTATTGTTGTTTAAGTAAATCAAAAATACTACAAGCAGCACAGCATTTATGATTGATTGTGTTGATGCAGTAACCTGATTTGAAAATACTGCAAAGGTTGAATTCAAAAGCGACATGCAAACTGCTGCAAGAAGATAACCAACCTTTTCGTTGCAGTAACCACCAATGTATCCTCCAATAAACATTGGCAAGAATGCCGTAAACATGATGGCAATACTTCCAAAATTTAGCTGTCCGCCATTGATAGTTGTGTTTCTTGCTGCATTTAAAAATCCAACAATTCCCATTAATCCACCGCATATGCCATAACAAATAAGTGCATTTTTAACCTCTTTGATGCCTGTGTTAATTGCTACCTTTTGTCCACTTTTTAGTGCCAGGTAATCATATCCAAATGTTGTCTTTTCAAATACAACAATCATGAATATGAGCACCACCGTAATGATAATAAATGCATAAACCCAAGTACTTACAAAGGCCGACATTGAATTATTCTGAACAGTTTTCATTACATATTTTCCACTGGTGAGTGTATAAAGAATGCCCTCATATATAAGAGTTACACCAAGTGATGTTATGATAGGTGGCAGTCTCAAAATCACATATATTCCACCGGAAATAAGTCCAAGCACTACGCCAACAATAAGTGTGATAATAAGCATTACAAAAGATGACCCTTTTTGACCTGACATCAGTGAATAGGTAATCTGTGCTCCTATGACTGACGATAAAGCGGCCATTGACCCCAGCGAAAAATCAAAACGTCCACTGTTAAGATTTATGGAAAGTGCCATTGTAGTAATCATTACTATGGCTGTGTAAACTACAAAATTGTCAAAACTCTTTGCATTTGTAATTATATTTTGTCCTTGTGTTAGGCAAAGCAGTTCCAGCACTACAGCTACAAGAACTGGTATTGCCAATGTATGTATTATCCTCTTAGGGGTGCTCATAATTGCCTCCAAATATTACTTTGACTCTACTAAAGTCTTTATATTTTCAAATGTAACTGAATCACCAATGATTGAATCAAGAGATTCCTTGTCATAGATAGGTGTATCACCATTATCTGTTACATAGTACTGATTAAATGAATCAACATCTGTTGCTACAAGATATCCCTGGCTTAATGAAACTGCATTACCATCATTGTCACGGATTACATTTCCATTTACTGCATTCATAACAAGTGCAAATACAGGTCCAATTGATGATGAATATTTACCAGCAAGATATGTTAATGTTCCATTTGTCATTGAATCCAAATTCATTTCTGTGAATGAATCAATATCAGCAAACTGAATATCATTCTGTGATAATGTCTGGGCGAAGAATGTAGTAGCCATACCAACTGATAAAAATGCATCTGGTGCTTTTTGAATAGCTGCATTTAACTCATCTGTTGTTGTATCGCCGTAGCCCTGAAGATATGCAACCACTTCAACATCACCTTCAATCTTTGATAAATCAATTGCCTGATCACCAAAAATCTGTCCAATCATTCCATTCATATCATCTGTGCCACCGTATGTATCTCCAAGTCCTGCAATAACACCAGCTGCACGATATACATGCATTGGGTTTGGAATAAACGCTCCATACATAGCAACCTTGCCTACACCCTGGCTCTTAAAATACTCACCCATAGCCTTTCCAGCTTCAAATTCTGTTTCGTTTGAAGGTCCAATCTGACCTACAAAATGCTCATAACCCTTGTATGTTTCATACTGCTCCTCATCAAGCACACCTGATGCGATTGCATAATAAACTCCATATTCTTCACATGTTTCAATCTGCTGTGCTCTATCTGAACTTGAAAGAGAAATGATTGCATCATATCCCTTTGATGCAAATTTTTCGATCGCAGATTTCTCATCTTCTGCACTTTCTAATGCATCTGTATAATCAAAAGTTACATCATAGTTTTCCTGAATATATTTCTCGTAGTAATTTCTAAATCCAATTGCTTCCTCACCACTTACATCTGCAACAAGAACACCAATTTTTACTGAGTCCTTGCTTGACTTGGAAGCTGACCCATCAGCTGAATCTCCTTTGCCGCAACCTGCTAACATGCTAACTGACATTACGCCAACAAGTGTCAGACTAAGTAACTTTGTAAACCTGTTTTTCATCTTTAAAATCCCTCCATTATTTCCTTTTAATATATTCAAAAGCTGTAAAATGCAGCCTTTGCTTCGTTATCTAGGTAGCATCTGTGAACGGTAATTCATGCTTGTCACATATACCACTGCTAAGAAAAACACTGCAGAAATAACCTGTGTAATTCCATAAGCTGCGCTACTATCAATTAGAATTTCCAAAATATCGTTAAGAAGCATATATGAAAATCCTCCAACAAGTGCTGCGTATATCTTCGAACGAGCTCCACCTGATATAGGCATTCCACCAAATACAATTGCTATAAAAATATTCATTCCAATGCTGGATGCTGTCTGAGTTGTAACTGATGGTGTATAGGTAAGTGTTAAGAATGCACCAAGCCCTACTCCAATACCTGCCATCACAAATGCGATAATTGTATATTTGTTAGCCTTGATACCTGTTAAGCTTGCACACAGTGGATTACCGCCTATGTATTTCATTCTTCTACCTGTTTTTGTATGTTGGAAAATGAAATAGCAAATTCCAAAATATAGGCCCAACAAAAGAATCTTAAATCCCACTCCTGTGTATGGTTCAACCACACTGCTTGGAATGCTTATTCCACCAAGAGCACCACCGTCTGTTGTGATAATCTGTGAAGCAATTGCCGACAACACCGACATCATTGCAACTGTTGTTACAAATGCTGGTATGTTAAAAATCGATGCCAGTATGGAATTGAACAATGAGCATACAATTCCAGCCAAAAACAATACTAATATCATCAGCAGGAGGCTTTCTGTCCTGTTGTATACTGTGACACCCATGGTTGCCGCAAAAAGTGTAGATGCTCCAAGACTTATATCAAAGGTTCCTAACGTATATATAAATATCGCTCCTGTGGCGACCACTGCAAGAACTACAGCTTCGTTAAACACTATCTTCAAATACATATCTAATCTATATTCATTCATTTGCACTACTGTGCAAAATACAATGAACAGCACTATAAGAGCTACGATTGGAAGTATAGCTATAAGCATTTGACTATTTTTTAATTTATTTCCTTTACTCACAACCTGCCTCCTAAATCATGTAGTTAATTACATCTGCTTCTGACAGATCTTTACTACGCTTAAATTCTTTTGTAATTTGTCCATCCTTCATGATTAGCACTCTATCACTCATTCCAATAAGTTCTGGCAGCTCCTCGCTAATCATCAAAATGGCTTTACCTTCATTTTTAAGCTGAACCATCAGCTGATACATGGCCTGCTTAACACCAATGTCCACACCTCTTGTCGGACAATCAAGTATTAATATCTCACTGTCGCAGCCAATCCATTTTCCAAAAACAACCTTCTGCTTATTGCCACCTGAAAGCTGACTAACCTGCTGATTCATGCTGCTGCATTTTATTGATAAGTTTTTAATCTGATTGCTTACATATTTCTTTTCATTTTTTGATGTAACAAGGCCTGCTTTTGTTTTAAAAATATTCATTCCTGCGATGGATATGTTGTCCTTAATGCTGGCCTCCAAACAAAGTGATTTAGTATCTCTATCCTTTGATACATAACCGATTTTTTGTCCCACTGCATTGTGACAGCTCTTGATTACCTTGCCTGAATCGGCAACAACCTCTCCACTATCAAGTGCTAATGCTCCAAACAGTGCTTCGCCCAGGTAGTGCATTCCGCATGTAGATAATCCTCCGATTCCTACTATCTCCCCTTTATGAAGCTTAATATTTACATCCTTAAGCTTATCTCCATAATTAAGTGATTTTCCCTCTAAAGCTACAGCATCTTCACTTGTTGCATCATAATCTGCTCTGTAATAATCTCCCTGAAGCTCACGTCCAATCATGCTTGTCCTTATTAAATCAGCATCAAACTCCTCTTTCTCAAATGTTCTTATAAGCTTTCCATCTCTTAGAACTGTAAGTGTGTCACAAACAGTCATTATTTCATCCAAATCATGAGAAATGAAAATAACTGATTTATTCTCATTTTTTAATCTCTTGATTAAGCTATACATAAGTGTTCTGCCATCATGAGACAAAGCTGTACTTGTTTCATCTATTACCAGGATATCTGGCTTTTTCATCATAACCTTGGCTATCTCTACCAGTTTTCTTTCCTGAAAATCCAGACTTTGCATCAAAATGTTTGACTTAACATTGGTAATACCTATGTTTTCAAGCACTTTATCAGCTTCACGATATAATCTTTTTTTATCAATAATCCCAAACTTGTTTTTAAACTGATTAAGCTCACCTAAGAAAATATTCTCTGCAACAGATATACCTGCTATTGTTCCACTTTCTTGAACAACCATCCCTATACCTTTTGACAGAGCATCAATCATGCTCTCTGGCTCCCAATTGTTATTTTTAAAAACCATCTGTCCACTATTCGCTTTTTGCATGCCGGCCGCAATAGAAGAAATTGTAGATTTTCCTGATCCATTTTCTCCAATAAGGCCTCTAATTTCCCCCGGAAAAACTGTAAGTGAAACATCATTAAGAGCAACTACACTCCCAAATCTTTTTGAAATATTTTTCATCTCAAGAATTGGCTCACTCATATTCAATACACACCTTTCTTGCTTAACTTGTAAGACGATTATAAATACATTTAATCCCCAAGATAATTCACAATATTAATCAACTCTACTGATTTATTTTGATGTATATAATTTATTTTTCTAATCTTATTGATACTTTTTGACATTAGAAAGATTATGGTTTATTATCGTATGCATGGATGCAACAGCTTTAAAACAGCATATCTACGATATGACTGACACAGAAAAATTTTATAAAGAATACTATATTGCAAGGAGCAATCCCAAAAATTTAAATAAGTTTCTTGCAAATCTTGATATGGAGGATGTATTTAAGAGACATCTTTTGATATGGGAAGTAAAAGAAACTATTCCAGATGTTTTTGAAGATTCATTCTTTTTTGATCTTACTAATAATGATAGTATTGTAGTTCAAAAGCATGAAAGATACAGCCCAGCCATAGAACACAGCCATACCTTTTTTGAGATTACTTATATATATGATGGTAAATGTACCCAGGATATTTCTGGCAAGACAATCGAAATGCGCACTGGAGATTTTTGTATTATTCCACCTGGAATTAAGCATTCTATTTCTATTTTTGATGACACAATAGCTATCAATATAATGCTTAGAAGAGATACCTTGCATTCTATGTTTTATGGTTTCCTTAATACTCAAAACATCCTGTCATCATTTTTTTTAAACAATATATATGCGAAAAAAGCAAACGATTATATTATGTTCAGAACTGGCTCAGATAGTGCATTAAGCTTGTCATTTATATGGATGCTGTCAGAAAGCAGGAACAGACAGGAATATTATTATCAGGCAATCACTAATACTCTTCTTTTGGATTTTTACCTGATTATCAGAAACTATTCTGAGTCAGTGCAGATGCCACTTTTCGATAGCCGTGTTGATGTACAGCGCTACGCTCTTATTCAATATATTCAAGAGAACTATAAAGAAATTACTCTTTCTGATTTGGCAAAAAGATTTCATTATTCCAATGAATATACTTCACGTCTAATTAAGGAGCTCACTGGAATGAACTATACTGAAATCTTAAGAACCGTAAGAATTGAGCATTCACAGGATTTACTTGCTAATTCTACCATGTCTGTATCCACCATCGCTGAAGCTGTAGGCTATGACACTGCAGAACATTATATTAGACAATTTAAAAAATATACTGGAATGACACCATCTGCATTCCGCAAACAATCCGCTTCTAATAAAGAAAGATAATAAAAAGGGCTGCCTCGGCAGCCCCTTAAGCTATTCTACATCCTGCAAGGCAGCAAAGTCTTCCTCACCTGTTCTGATTTTTACAACCTGCTCAACGTCATATACGAAGATTTTTCCATCACCGATGTGGCCTGTGTAAAGTACCTTCTTAGCAGTGTCGATTACATCCTTTACTGGAACCTTGCAGACTACCACGTCCACTCTAATCTTAGGAAGCAATGCTGGCTCTAAAGCAACGCCTCTGTAATATTCAGGAGCTCCCTTTTGAACGCCACAGCCCATTACATGAGATACAGTCATTCCTGTAATGCCAAGCTTCATAAGAGCATTCTTAAGCTTTTCAAGATTACGCTCCTTACAAAGGATTTCTACCTTTGTCATTCTAGGCTTGCCTGCTGATGTAATCTGAGATGGTGCATACTCAACCTCTACTGCATCATCCATTGATGCAAGACCAGCAGCCTCTAATGTATCAGTGATAAGTGATGCTGTTTCATCATCATATTCATCTGCATCAAAATCATCCTCTAGCATGTTAAATCCAGAATAAGCTGATGGAAGTCCATGCTCAGTTCTATCAAGACCAACTATCTCCTCTTCTGCAGATGCACGAAGCCCTATAGTCTTTTTAATTACCGTAAATGCGATAGTAATTGTAACAGCTGCCCATGTTCCTACTGTAAGAACTCCCAGTAGCTGTAGACCAAGTAGCTTAAATCCTCCCCCGTAAAAAAGACCGGTAAGCTCACTGTCAGGAGCTGATGTAGTTGCAAATAATCCTACTGCTATTGTTCCCCAAATACCATTCATCATGTGTACTGCAACTGCTCCAACTGGATCATCAATGTGAAGCTTGTAATCAAGAAGCCATACACCAAATACTACAAGAAATCCTGATACAACACCAATTATGATTGCACCGAGTGCATCAGTTACGTCGCATGGGGCTGTGATTGCTACCAGACCTGCAAGTGAGGCATTAAGTGACATTGATACATCCGGCTTGCCATATTTAATCCAAGTGAATGCCATTGTTGTACATGTTGCAACGGCAGGTGCTATTGTTGTAGTTACAAAGATTGATGCAAGCTGTTCTACTGATGTAGCTGCTGCACCATTAAATCCATACCAGCCAAGCCAAAGAATGAATACACCCAGTGCTCCAAGTGCAATGTTGTGACCTGGGAAAGCATTTACCTTTGTAATCTTGCCCTTGCTGTCATGATTAAACTTTCCAATTCTAGGTCCCAATATTTTAGCACCAACCAATGCACAAATACCACCAACCATGTGGATTGCACAGCTTCCAGCAAAATCGTGGAAACCAAGCTGTGATAGCCAACCGCCTCCCCAAATCCAGTGTGCCTCAATTGGATAGATTATAAGAGAGATAACACCTGAGTAGATACAATAGCTGATAAACTTTGTACGCTCTGCCATAGCACCACTTACGATTGTTGCTGTAGTTGCACAAAATACTAAGTTAAATACAAAGTTGCTCCAGTCGAAGCTTGCATAATCTGTAAACACCTGAAGAGATGGTTTGCCAACAAGACCAAATAAAGCATTTTCACCAAACATCAATCCAAAACCTAGTATTATAAACATTACTGTTCCAATACAAAAATCCATAAGATTTTTCATAATGATATTTCCTGTATTTTTTGCTCTGGTAAAGCCAGCCTCCACCATTGCAAATCCTGCCTGCATCCAAAATACCAATGCAGCTCCTATCAGGAACCATACGCCAAATAACATGCTAGAATACTCTTCCATATCTTTTCCTCCTTTTTATAAAACAAAAGGCGCCGCAAGCATATTGCTTACGACGCCTTTGTCATTCTTCAAACAAGTCTTGTTTTTTTATTTGTCTAGTATAATATTCTTCCCCAAAAGTTTTGTCAACACTTTTTTGTAGAAATTTTTCAAATCATTTTTTTCATAAATATAATTTTTCTTACTGAATCGGGTGCAGGATTAGCCAAATCGGTCGTCTTGTTTGACTAGCCTAACTTCCTATGCTAAATTATTCTTCGCTGTTAGAACTTTCTAACTAATGATTCAATTATCAAACACGGAGGACAATATTTCTTATGAAAAAAAGATTATTTACATTATTAATCACTGCATCAATTGCAGCTACAAGCATAATCGGTTGTGGTAGTACAGCTGAAGATTCCAGTGAAAATGCCGTGGCAGCTACAGCCCAGTCATCCACTCAAGAGACTTCAGAATTTCCTATTACAATTAAGCACGCTTTTGGTGAAACTACCATCGAAAGCAAACCAGAGCGTATAGTTAACCTTGGATGGGCTAATCAGGATACAACTCTTGCCCTTGGTGTAGTTCCAGTAGGTGTATCTGCTGCTAATTATGGAATGATGACAGACAACAAGCTACACCTTTGGACAGATGAAGCCTTTGCTGATTTGGGTGTCGAAAATCCAAACGTATTTAATGACGAAACCGGATGGGATTACGAAGCTATCGCTGCTTGCGAGCCTGACATTATTATCGCATCATACTCTGGATTCACAGAAGAAGAATATAATCTTCTCTCTGAAATTGCTCCTGTAGTACCATTCCTTGAAACTGCATGGAAGACAAACTGGCGTGAACAGACAATCACTAATGCTACTGCAATGGGTATGAAATCAGAGGGCGAAAAGCTCGTAGATGAAACTGATGCTCTTATTGCTGAAAAGCTTGCAGACTATCCTGAGCTTAATGGCAAAACCGCAGGATATTTTTGGATTTCCCAGGATGATATGAGCACTTTCTACGCTTATCTCCCAAATGATCCAAGAGCATCATACCTTAATGATTTGGGATTAAAGACACCTGAGAGCATTCTTTCCCTTGCAAGCTCTACAGAGGATTTTTCTGTAACAATCTCTAGAGAAAAAACAGAAACATTAAATGATGTGGATATTATGGTCGTTTACGGTGACGAAGGACTACTTGAAGCTATGCAGGCTGATCCACTTATGAGCCAGATTCCAGCTGTAAAAAATGGAGCTGTTGTTCTTATCGATTCAACTACAGTCCTTGCTGCTGCAACTACACCATCAATCCTTTCCATCCCTTATGCAATCGATGACTATTTATCTTTATTAAGCGAGGCAGCAAATAAAATTGAAACAGAATAAAATAACAATCGTATTTACTATAGGAATAATCGTCCTAATACTATCTGTTATTGTATCAATTACCTACGGTGCAAAAGCCGTAGGTTTATCTGATATTATAGATGGTATTTTGGGAAGAAATACTGATAGCTTCAACGCTAATGTTGTAGCGGCCAGAATACCGCGAACCATCTTTGGTTTAATAGCAGGGGCTTCTTTAAGCATTGCTGGTGTATTGATGCAATCCATAACTAGAAACCCTATTGCAGACCCAAGTATTTTAGGTGTTAACACCGGGGCTTCACTTTTTATTGTTATTGGAATTGCATTTTTCAATATTCAATCAAAGATTGCCTACATGGGTATAGCCTTTGTTGGAGCACTTATTACTGCACTGTTTGTATATAATCTGGCATCACTTGGAAATGGTGGTGCAACTCCTATAAAGCTTGCTATATCGGGTGCTGCTGTAAGCACTGCCCTAACAAGCCTTATAAGCATTTTTGTAATGCCTGATTCAAGCGTTATGACTACATTTCGCTTCTGGCAAATAGGAAGTATTGGTGGAACTACAAACACAGACATATTGTTACTACTTCCATTTACAATAGCAGCCATCGTTATAAGCTTAATGCTTTCCAGTAATCTAGATACTATGCTCCTATCAGAAGAAACTGCAAAAGCTCTAGGCTTAAATATTGGTCTTACCAGAGGAATTGCAGCCATCTGTGGTGTTATATTATGTTCTACTACAACAGCTCTTGCAGGTCCAATCAGCTTTATTGGTCTTATGATTCCTCATCTAATTAGAGCAATTGTTGGTAGCAATCACAAGATACTTATCCTAAGTAGTGGTATTTATGGTGGAGCTATCCTTATTATCTCTGATGTACTAGGAAGAATCCTTGGAAGACCTGGTGAATTAGAATCAGGTATTATGACAGCTCTAATTGGAGCACCTGTATTTATATACTTAATTAGAAAGGCAAAGCTACAGTCCTTATGATAGATAATTCAAAGATATTTGCAAATATAAAGTCACACCGGATTAAATATAAAATCATACTAACAATAATGGCAATTATCCTGCTAATACTGGTTTGCCTTAATATGACAATAGGTGAAAAAAACTATTCTCTTATGGAAGTAATACATACACTTCTTTCAAGTGAGAATAACTACATCATTATGAAGCTAAGGCTTCCACGAACATTAGCTGGCATCTTCTGCGGTATAGCATTTGCCATAGCGGGAAATACCTTCCAGACTCTGCTCGGAAATCCCCTTGCTAGCCCAGATATAATCGGTGTTTCATCTGGTTCTACAGTGGCCGCTGTATTTTGCATTCTTTTTCTAAACCTAAACAGAGGATTAGTATCCTTTATAGCCGTATTAGCAGGTGCAGTCTCAGCTCTATTAATTTATAAGTTAGCCAGTAAAGATGGCTATTCCACCAATAGACTAATTCTCACAGGCATTGGTGCTCAAGCCTTCTTTTCGGCTCTTATCAATTGGATGATTAAAAACGCTTCTGAATATGATGTTCCTACTGCCATGCGCTGGATGTCAGGAAACCTAAACGGAATCACTACAGATACTCTTCCACTACTGATTGTTATTGTACTATTAGCTCTAATTACAATGACTTATCTAAGTAACAGCCTGCAAGCTTTGGAGCTTGGAGAAAACTACGCCACTGTCCTAGGTGTAAATGTTGATGTAACACGTTCCCTACTAATATTGATATCAGTAGTATTAATTGCCTTTGCAACAGCTATTTCCGGTCCTATTTCTTCTATAGCATTTTTATCAGGACCTATAGCCGGCAGGCTATGTAGCAAAAATCAGATTAATACTATCCCTGCTGCACTCACAGGTGCAATCCTTGTACTTGCTGGAGATTTTATAGGGCAAAATCTGTTGCCTACCAGGTATCCAGTAGGAATTATTACGGGAATTCTAGGTGCACCTTATTTGGTATATCTTCTTATTAAGCAAAACAAAGGAGGTTCTATTTAAATGAACGATAATATTCTAATAGCCAATGATATAGTAGCTGGATATGGTGATAACACTATTATAGATGGAATTAACCTTAAGATTCCTGCCCACAAAATAAGTGTTATACTAGGTTCAAACGGAAGTGGCAAATCTACCATGCTTAAAACCTTCTGTAGACTGCTTACTCCTCAATCTGGATCTATAGTTTTAAATGATAAATCTTTGCAGGAAATGAAAAATAAGGATATTGCTAAATCAATAGGTTTACTTCCTCAAAACTCCATTGCTCCAGAAGGTATAACTGTAGCTGAGCTTGTTACAAGAGGTCGTTTTCCATATAGAAAATTCATGTGCTCTCTTACAGCAGAGGACTATGCTGCCGTAAAGGAGGCCATGGAAGCTATGAAAATCTGCGGCCTTGCAGATAGAAGTATTGATGAGCTTTCCGGTGGTCAGCGTCAACGAGTATTCATAGCATTAGCCTTAGCACAGCAGACAGATATTTTATTTTTAGATGAGCCTACTACCTTTTTAGATATAGCCTATCAAATTGAAATTTTGGATTTGTTAAAGGAACTAAATAGAAAAAAGAAAACTACCATTGTTATGGTGTTGCACGATATTAATCTTTCCAGCAAATATGCAGATTATATATTTGCTATGAAAAATGGAAAGCTCATCAAGGAAGGCAGCCCTTCGGATATAATTACCTCACAGACTATCGAAGAAATATATGGTCTAAAAAGTGTTGTAATTACGGATCCTGTGTCCTGCTCTCCCATGATTATTCCAATCAGTTCTCATGATGATTTAACAAATGTCTCTTAAAATCACCAGGTGTCAATCCACACCATTTCTTAAAAGCATTGTAGAAAGCAGTTTGGCTGTGATAGCCAACTGCTTTTGATATTTCTTCAAAATTCATTTCATTTTCCTTTATTAGAAATGCTGCTCTACTCATTCTAATATTATTCTGGAAATCCCAAACTGTTTGCTTAAAATAATCCTGAAAGCCATATTTTAATTTCTGCTCACTAATTCCAACTTCCCCGGCAAGCATGGGAATAGTTTTGAAATCATAAGCTGAACTGACTATTATATCCCTTACTTTATTAAGCTTATTAATATCCTCTCCACTTATTTTTATATCCCTTTTTCCAGCCTTTACTACCCTAATATATCGGTCTTTACTGGTAACAAAATACATTCTGGAAGAAGGCGCTAATAAAAGTTCTACAAGCTCAATAGCGCAAGCCTGCATCAAGGCATTCGTAAGAATACGATTTTTAATGTAACCTTCTACCTTAGAAAGCACATCTATTATCTCCTGGCTTATCATGGTATAACGCGTATTTACCATGATAAAATCCAATTCCTTCTCTTGTCGATTAATAGATGGCAGTAATGTATCCACCAAATAATCATAATTAATCGAAAACTCTACCCCCTTAAAATGCTGGCCTGCCCGCCATACTCCAACACCCTTATCCATTTTTTCTAATGCCATAAATGAAGATGGTATGGACTGAGCTACAAGTTCTCCGTTTTTCAAGGAATAGGTTATTCCTTCGTAAATTATTCCAAAGTGCAAAAACCTGGTGCCATAGTGATACTCGATAGAAAAATCACTATCAACCACATAATCCCCTATGCCACATTGAATGGTTTCAGGCTGGCCATAGCTTATTATTGAGCCAGCCTGATTATTTTCATATAAAACAAATCCATCCTGATTACTTACATCTGTAATCTTGGCAAAATCATGGAACATTTTTTGATATTCACTTGAAGAATTTGCTATTCCTTTTTTCATAAAATAAAATATTGCCTCCAACTATTCCACACTCTTAAGAGCTTCTGTCATTGGAATTCGTTTAATCCTTCTGATATCAAAGAATAGTACCACAATATGCTTCCTGTAGTATTGCTTCTACCTGATCCTTCTTTTCAAAAAGTACGCATCCGCCTACATGGTCATCCTTTAGAATATCCCCGGACTGTAGAACCTCAAACAATCGCGAAGATATTGCGCCCTTTAATCCCATATCCATTACATTTGTATCTGAGAATGGTGAAAATGGACAAGGCTCCGCACCACCTTGTGAATTAATATGGAAAAATCCTCTGCCTGCGGCAACACATCCACCTGAGGACTTTTCATCTCCAGGAAATGATATAAATACCATGTCTTCATACTGTTCTCTAAGCTCAGCTATCCTAGCTCTTAAACGCTCCTCTGAGGCTTCCTCCAAAGCAAGATGCTTGCTTTCCTCAGAAACAGGTACATACTCTACATAGATAACAGCCTTACAGCCATAGCCCTGTAGCATTGAAACGAAATCATCTGAAAGAACATCATCAAAGTTTTCCGTAGTAACTGTTACGGAATTACCAAAAATCTGACCGTTTTTCTTAAAGGTTTCCATATTGGAAATCAGCTTTTCATAGATGCCTTCACCACGTCTTGCATCTGTAGCTTCTTTATGTCCCTCGATACTCATAATAGGCACAAGGTTTCTGTTCTTATCAAACAAATCAAAATACTCATCGCTGATAAAAACGCCATTTGTGAATATAGGAAATAGTATATTAGGCTTAGTTGCGGCAGCCTTAATTACACCCTTTCTAAGAAGAGGCTCTCCACCTGCCAAAAGAATAAAGCTGATTCCTAAATCCTCAGCCTCGTTAAATATACTAAGCCAGTTATCATCTGTAAGCTGATTAACAGGCTCACAATCCTTAGTAGCCTCATTTTGTCTGGAATAACAGCCTGCGCAATGAAGATTGCAATTACTGGTTATAGATGCAATAAGAAATGGTGGAACATGCAGTCCGTCAGCTTCATACTTTCTTCTAGTATCTGAAGCCTTTTTTGTGGCCAGAGCAAACTTTCCCATAAAGATGCTCTCTTTTGGATCCTTAAGTGTAGCCCTAAGATAATCCTTTACTACTCTTTCCACACCATGTGTCATGTACTCTTGAATATCGAATTCCTTACTCATAATAAAACACCTCGAGTTTGCTTTCATTCATTGCTTCTAAAAATCTCTTAGCTAAGTCCCTATCAGCAGAATCCACTCTATATACACCATATACATCCCATGAATAAGCATCTTTTATTTCTACAGCTTTAATATCTTCATTATCACTGAAAAACTTAGGGGATATGCCTATTCCTACCCTGTTTTTCACTAAACGATAAATAGATTCTCCCTCGCCAACCCTTGCTACAATATTAGGATTAAAGCTATTAAGATGGCATGCGTTAATAACATCATGATACACATGATATTTCTCATTCATAGAAATAATCTTCTCTGTTTTTAAATCACTTATTTCTACCTGTTTCTCATCAAATAATCTATGACCATTATAAACATAGGCTACTAAATCAATTGATTTTACAAGCCTCGTCACAAGATTACTATTATTAGGCTTTCCTACAACAAATCCAAAGCTTATTTCATCACTTAGTATTCTATTAATTATTTGCTCATTCTCGTACTCGGACCAGCTTGCTAAAACCTCAGGATTAGACTCCATAAAATCATTAACCTTAGGTATATCAATAGCCCTTATGGTACCTGCTGCAAAGCCAACCTTAAATCGTTTTTCCTTATCGTTCAAAGTTTCTATTGAAGAAAAAAGCTCATTTAAATCTCTAGATACCACCTTGGATTTCTCATAAAAAAGCTTTCCGCTTTCTGTTGGAACAAACCCCTCCTTGCTTCTAATAAAAAGCGGAGTTCCACATTCATCCTCTATGCTTTTTATTATCTTGCTCAATCCTTGAGGGGACAAAAATAGCTTGCTGGCAGCAACCTGCAGGTTTCTTTCCTCATATACAGTTTGAAAGCATTTAAAATTTCGTGTATTCATAAGATGTATTTTAAACTAAAAGGTCTCGACAGACAACAAGTCCATCGAGACCAAAGGTGAGAAATGATTTATATAAAAAAGGATTACTAAATGTGATTTGCGACTTCGAATGCGTCCCAAATACCATACATAATATTTGAAACCTGTCGTGCATCACCAAGTAGATAAATCTCATCTACTTCGTTTTTATACTGATTATAAAGTGTATTTTCACTAGCATAACCAACACAAAGAACTACACTGTCCGCTTCAAGTTCTTTTGTCTCGTCACCAACTGTGGCCTTGAGTACCCCGTTTCTGTACTCAGTTACACGTGCGCCAGTAACAACATCGATGCCATTGAATGGGATTAACTTCTCAAGCATCTCTTTATTTGCAGAACAAAGAGGTCCGTTAACAGCCATAAGCTTATCAAGTGCTTCAACTATTGTAACCTTCTTGCCCTTCTGAGCTAAATCAAGTGCAAGCTCGCAACCTACAAGACCGCCACCTACTACGATAGTCTTCTCACCAGATTCCTTCTCACCAAGAAGTACCTGCTCTGCTGAGTAAACCTTCTCATCATCGCCAAGTGAGAACATCTTAGGACGAGAACCTGTAGCAAGGATAACTGCATCAAACTGTTTATCAAGAATTTCTTTTTCTGTAGCCTTAGTGTTAATGTGTACTTCTACGCCAAGACGAACCATCTCATCTTCGTACCACTTAGCAAGTGCAATATCGTCTTCCTTGAATGCAGGAGCACCACCTGGAATAAGGTTACCACCAAGACGACCATTTGCCTCGTAAAGTACAGGCTCGTGACCTCTTTCAGCAAGTACACGTGCAGCTTCACAACCTGCTACACCACCGCCTACTACAAGAACCTTCTTCTTCTTACAAACTGGATTGTACTGGTTTAATCTTTCCTTACCACACTGTGGGTTAACTGCACAGTTGATAAGTGAGTATGTCTGGATACGTCCCATACAACCTTCCTGACAGCTGATACATGGACGAATCTGGCTAAGCTCGTTTCTTCTAATCTTGTTTACGATATCAGGGTCAGCAAGTGTTGGACGACCAAGAGAAATCATATCGCAGATATCATTGTTAAGGCAATCAAGTGCAGTATCTGGGTTATCCACACGGCCTGCCATAATTACAGGGATATTAACATGTTCCTTAGTAATGCGAGCGAACTCCTTGTATGGAGCCTTCTCCATGTACATTGGTGGGTGATTCCACCACCATGCATCGTATGTTCCTGCATCTACGTCAAGGGCATCATATCCGTATTTCTCAAGAAGCTTTGCAGCCTCGATACCCTCTTCAATGTCACGACCCTTCTCTTCGAATTCCTCTCCTGGAAGAGCGCCCTCTCTAAAGTCCTTAATCATAGACTTAAGAGAGAATCTCATTGCAACTGGGAAGTCCCATCCACAAGTCTTAGCAATTTCCTCACGGATTTCCTTAGCGAAACGAAGTCTGTTCTCTAAGCTTCCGCCGTACTCATCTGTACGCTGATTGAAGAATGAAATAGCAAACTGATCAATAAGATATCCTTCGTGAACTGCATGAATCTCAACACCATCAAAACCTGCACGCTTAGCATTGTAAGCACCCTTACCAAAGCTTTCTACAATACCGTGAATCTCTTCAACTGTAAGTGGGCGGCAAGTCTTATCAAGCCATCTGTGTGGTACTGCTGACGCAGATACAGGTGGGAACTCACCTAAGTTTGTAGGAATAGTAACACGACCAAATCCACCTGACATCTGTAAGAAAATCTTAGAGCCATAAGCATGTACACGCTCTGTCATCTGACGGCTAGTTCTTACAAACTGAACTGGATTGTATGTAGAGTTAGGTGTGTTAGGGAATGAAGGCTTCTCAACCTCTGTGTCTGAGAATGTTACACCGGTAATAATAAGACCGATGCCACCCTTAGCACGTCTTGTGTAGTAGTCAATTCCTCTGTCGTTCCATCCACCTTCGCAATCACCAAGACCAAGTGGTCCCATAGGTGCCATTGCGTAGCGGTTCTTGATTTCAAGCTTACCAATATTGATAGGCTCAAAAAGTCCCTGGTACTTCATTAAAATATCCTCCTTTTAAACATATTTAACAATGCTTACTTCTGCCAGAACATTGTTAAATTTTTGTCATTGATGAGAATATTTTAAATCAATACCAGGGATATCTCCATCAACAAAAGGTTGAAGCTAGTCAACAAAATCTAGATTCCTATCATTCTATATAAATACCATCAGGCTTATCAGAACACAAAACATAAATCTCATCACCTTGCAATATAGACTTAGGTAATCTGAATGGTAGATTATGATAGAACTCATCCATTACAAGCTTGCCATCCACGTATACCTGCATCACATCACAAGGAATGTTAAGGTCAATAAAGCCTTCACTACCTTCTACTTTTAGGCTGTACCAGGTTATTGGCTTGTTTTGATACTTAAGCTCATAGCTATACATTTCAGGGATTTCAAAGGCAGGACTATCAAGTTTTATCAGGTGATAATCATTGTCTCCATGAGCCTTTAGTTGCTTAATTGTTTTTCCACTTTCCTTAGCATAGTATACTTTTCCGTCTACCTTTCTAAGAAGCTTTGCTTCATCCATGCTAATTACTTTTATATCAGCCTTTTTATCAGGATTTGCAAATTCAAACTCAGGCTTAATGCCAGGGATTTCCATGAAAAGCCATATATCTCCATCCTTGCAAATAGGCTGAGCTGTGGCATATTTAAGTGTTACACCATCTCCTAAATCCATATTAAATGGCATGAAAAAGGCAATGTTTTCTTTTATATTGATGCTTGGAAACTGCACTAAACCAGTGTCAATTATCACATCATCAATAGCTTGTAGTTTATGTAATCTCTGATAGTTGTTAATGAAAACGAAGCCACTTTTTTCATCTCTTCGCATGCCATAACGTAAGCCTGTCATGGTACCCAGCTTACTATTTGAAATTCCTTCTACATAAGTCATGGTTGCTAATCTTTCTCCATACTCATGTATAAATAGATGCAATATATTTAATAAATCATAGGACTCTCTAGTCTCTTCAAAGCATGATATTGGAGCTTGAAAGTCATAAGAGATAATAGGATAGTCATTAGGATAGCCTGTAGCCTTTGATTCCTGCAGTGTGTATGTAGGTGCCACCTTATTTATACCACCATGATACATGTAGTAGCCTAATAGGTTTGCGCCCTCACATAGCATGATAAGTGTCATAGCATATATATCCATACCATGTATATTATATCTACGATGATACGTGTTCATAAGCCCCGCTCCTATCTCACAGGTTGCATAAGGATATCGCATATACGGTAACTGCCAATCATCCTCTTCTTTATCCTTTATCAAATCCTTTCCTATAGCAGAATCATTTCTGATTCCAGTAAAATAATATCTGGCACATGGAGGCAGCTGCTTTACCCCCTCATCCCAGGGTGCGTCACAATATCCACCAAAGGTAGGAATCACATCATCAACAGGTATCTTTGCACCCCTTACAGAATTCCAGCCTGTCACTGTAAATAATGGTACATCTATTCCCACTTCTATTGCCATCTGCTTAAGTGTCAATAGATGCTCTGGCTCATCCGTAAGCTCATTTTCCAGCTGACACATGATGATAGGGCCACCGTCCTTGAATAGCAATCCCTGAACCTGAGTTGCTATTTCTTTATACCATTTCTTAACAATAGCCAGATATTCATCATCATTACATCTTAGCCTGCACCCTTTTTTCAATAGCCAATCTGGAAATCCACCATTTCTTACTTCACCATGACACCATGGACCAATGCGGATACACACATCAAGCCCTACATCCTTAGCAAGCTTAACAAAGGCTCTAAGATTATTGTCACCTTCCCAGTCAAACCTGCCCTCTTCTAACTCATGATAAATCCAAATGATATAGGTGGAAACAATATCTATTCCACCTGCCTTCATTGTCTCAAGAGCCTGTTTCCACTGACTTCTTGGTACACGTTCATAGTGCATTTCCCCCATAACAGCCATAGTAGGCTTTCCATTTTTTTCAATAGATAAGCTGGTAACGGAGATTTCGTTACCAGCAATATCCTTTCCACCTAGATTTAGATGATTTTTAATAATCTCAGGATTTTTATAATCTTCAAATTTGTAAACCATATTATTCCCCCAAAAGTTTAATTCTAGGGATATTTTAACATAGTTTGCTTTCTTTTGGACCTAAATATGAATCACGCTTTTCATAATTTTCATTCCATAACACAAGCTTTTCTATTACAACACCTGGGTCTATTGCTGAAAGCTTAATGGTATTTACACCCTTATGTAGTTTAAACTTGCAGGTACCTATATGAATCTGATCTAAAACACCCTTTCTCCAGCTATTTGATTTCCATGGGACAAAATCAGTTTCTGGTATGGTATTTACGATAGTACCCTTTTCATCATTGGCAGCAACTGTAAGTGCAAGCTTACCCTGATATACTACTGGATTGCTTGCTGCTGCATATACTTCAACCTCATAGTTTGCATCTTCACAGGCATATACATTGTAAATAAGGGCTGGTGCATCAGCAGGATTATCAAATCGAACTGTCTGTGGATATGCCTTCATACCACTTTTGTATCTACCGTAGTCCTTAATCTCTTTGTATTCACCCTTTGCTGTTGAGATAGATTTTTGATAATGGTTAGCCTCAATAGAGATGCAACCATTCGTTTCAAGGAAACACTTTTCTGTTACATTGCTTAAATCAATAGTTGTAACATCTACTTGAAGCTCTACCATAGTAATGCTTCCACCATTCTCAGATTCGTCTGCAACAGTCTCACAATCGTCTCCGTATATACGAATTACGGCACTTTCGGCATTATCCCATTTGGCTTTATTAATTCTGACATTATATAGCTTAATATCATCAATAGCTACTTGCTTATTCTTCTCCACCGACTTTCCTTCATCTGCTGACACTACTTCAATCCAATCAGCATCCCAGTCTATGCGATAGTGAAGCTCCTTCTCTCCGCCATTTGCCACCTCAAATACACCTGAATCATTTGTTTCAAAGCAAAGTGGCATGTGAAGTACATGTCTAGTCCAACGATGAGCACCTGTAGAATCCTCACTATCAGTGATTCCTACTAATAATCGGCTGTCTTCCACAGGATTTAAGAAATGGCTGATAGGATATTCACACTGCTCATCATTCCAGTTAGTAAATCCAATATGGTAAACAGATTGCATGTGATTCCACTTACCACCGTTTCTTGTATGATATTCCTCTACAAGATTACGTTCTGTCTTAATACAATCCTGAATCAACTTCGCATATACATTAGCATGCTTCATACGCTTTTTAATATATACATTGTTGAGGCTGGCATACAGATGCATCTTATTAATCTCTGCAACAGATTTAAGTGGATAATAAACCACCTGGAAGAAGCATTCCTCTAAATCGGTTCCTTTTACCTTAGCATAAAGCTCTTCTGCCTTGTCCGCAGCTTCGTATATACGATTTAGATAATCTCGCGCCTCATTATCATGAGCCCCATGATAAATGCTAGAATTAAGTGCCTCTGGACGTCTTCTTCCACTCCAGCTTACATACTCTGTTACAAGCTTTGCGGCTTCATCTGACATTTTGGCATCAAAGCCTAATCCCTTAAGCCATTTTACAGTGTACTCTATAGTTTTATTGATAGCACCTGTTCCCCACTTATCAAAATCATAGGCAAGGTCAAGGAAGTAGCTAAGAGGTAACTCCTGATTTTTGATATCTCCTACGTTTACAATCCATGCTGAGCGAACACCAAAATCATAGGCCATAGTCATCTGCTCCCACACCTTTGTCAGAGGAGAAGTGTTAATCCATAGATAAGAAACTGGCTCACCAAAATAATCAAAATGATAGTACATTCCAAATCCACCGTTCTTCTTACGAAGCTCATCATCTGGAAGTGTTCTGACATTTGCGAAATTGTCATCACAAAGCATCATAATATCATTATCAAGGGCTTCCCAGTCCTTAAGCCCCTTGGTATTCTCATCACCGTAGTAGTATTCTTCTACCTCTTTATATAAGGCAAGAAGCTGTGGGTGCTGGCTTGGAGCATACTTTGCAATCAATTCCTTTTGCTTTATTATGGCCTTCTTAAGTACATTGATATTATCCTCAAGTGTGGCATCCTCAGGCATAAGATAAGAATCATTCTCACCGCGCATACCTATAGTAATAAGATTTTCAAAATCCTTATTTCGGACAAGTCCATCCTTCCAAAATTCTGTGATACCTTCGGCATTAGATAAAAAGCTCCAATCTGTTCCATACTGAGGATTGTCATGTCTAAGGCGCTGGAACTCCTGTCCTGAACGGCAACATGGCTCATGATGGGATGCACCAACAATAACGCCCATTTCATTGGCAAGCACTGCATTGTCAAAATAATCAAGTGTAAAATCGGAGCGCCACATTGCAGGCCAGATATAGTTGCCCTTTAATCTAAGAAGCAATTCGAAAATCTTCTCATAAAGCTCAGGCCCTGGGCTGATGCTTCCATAGTTTTCCCTTGCCCAGTTACCAAGGCAAGGCTGCTCATCATTAATAAAGAAACCTCTATATCTTACTGATGGCTCCTTTGAAATCATGCAGATATCATCTGTAAGAACCACCTCTGCCTTGCGCTTTACATTCGCATCTGCCCAGAAATACCATGGAGACACACCAATGATTTCTGAGATATGAAACATACCATAAGTAAGCCCACGCTTATCACTACCTACTACAGCAAACACCTGCTGTCCCTTAATATCAGGATTTGCAAACATGAAAATACCGTAGTTCTCACGCTTACCTGCAATGTCCTTTGTATCAATTAATTTCTCAAAGGTAGTCTTAACCTGTAAGCTCTCAGCCAGGCCTAGATAGATTACAAAGCTTTTATCCTTAGGAAACTCTGTTAAAGTTTCAGGCTCTATCCCCGTTACCCTTTCAATATCCTTAGCAAAAATCCCTGCCATCTTCTTAACACCATGTACTCCATTGTCCTCAAGCACAATAGGTGCCACAATACCATCTTTAAACAAATTAAATTCAGCCATTATTCTTCTCCCAGTTTATTTTTTATATGAAGATTCTACCAACTGACTGTATTTGTCTCTATTCATTTTTTGCCCTTTTATGTGCCAAAACTTGCGAAGGTTAAACAACAAGGGCACCCAGAAGGGTGCCCTTGTTGTTTACTCTTTCGCCCCATAGGGGGAAGCCTTTTATACTGCTAAGAAGAACTTGATAAGGAATAATACAGAAATTACGTAAGTAAGAGCTGAAACTTCCTTAGCTTTACCTGTAAATACCTTAATGATTGTGTATGAAATCATAGCAAGACCGATGCCGTGTCCGATTGAGCCAGAGATTGGCATAGCAATAAGCATGATTGTAACTGGCACACATACTGAAAGGTCATCAAAGTTAACCTTCTTAAGACCTGTCATCATAAGTACACCAACATAGATAAGTGCTGCTGATGTAGCGGCTGCTGGAATGATAGCAGCTATAGGTGCAAGGAAGATGCAAAGAAGGAATGCGATACCGCATGTAAGTGCTGTAAGACCTGTACGTCCACCAGCCTCTACACCTGATGCTGACTCGATGAATGTTGTAACTGTAGATGTACCTGTGCATGAACCTACGATTGTACCGATTGAATCTGAAAGAAGTGCTTCCTTCATGTTTGGCATGTTACCCTCACGGTCAACCATGCCTGCACGTGATGCAGTACCAACAAGTGTACCGATTGTATCGAACATATCAATAACGCAGAATGTAATAACAAGTGTGATTGCTGTGAACCAACCCATCTGAGCAAGTCCTGCGAAGTTGAACTTGAATAATGTTGTTGATACCATGTCACCAAATGCTGGAACAAATGATGCTGTAGCAAGTGAAGCAAAAGGATTGTTACCAAGGAATACTGCATCTCCAATCCAGTAGATAACAGAAGCGATTAACATACCGCAAATAACTGCGCCCTTAACGCCCTTTGATGCAAGAACTACAATAATGAAAAGACCAACAAACATAGTGATTGCAGAAAGAACCATCACAGGGTAAGCATCTGTCATTGTCTGCTTAGCATAGCCTGCTGTAAGTGCTCCAAAGAAATCCCTCATTACAAAGAACTGATTAAAGTTAGAATCAGCAATGTAAACATTTGAACCAAAGCCAATGTTAAGAAGCATAAGACCAATAGCTGGTGAGATACCAAGTCTGATTCCAAGAGGAATTGCATCTACAATCTTTTCACGAATATTGAGAAGTGAAAGAATAAAGAAAACAATACCTTCAATAAGAATGATGCAAAGCATAGCCTGGAATGACTCAACATATCCCATTCCTGTCATTGCAACAAGGTTACCAATAACGATAGCCATGAATGAGTTAAGACCCATACCTGGAGCTAAGCAGAATGGCTTGTTAGCAAGGAAAGCCATTACGAACATTGCTACTGCAGATGAAAGACATGTAGCAAGGAATACTCCATTCCAAAGTTCCTGTCCGCCTGCACCGTAATTGGTAAGTAAGTTTGGATTCAAGGCAATGATGTATGCCATTGTCATGAATGTGGTAAGTCCAGCGATAATTTCTGTTTTTACAGAAGTGTTGTTTGCGCTGAGTTTAAATCTTTTCTCTAACATATAATTCTCCTTTTTTATATATAAAAATTATTGGAAACTTGGTTATGCCCTCATCAGTCGGCTGCGCCGACAGCTTCTTCTCCGCTGCCGCTCCGGTCGGCTCAGAGCAGAGGTCCACTGGACCTCTTGAGCCCCAGAGGGGGAAGCCGATTTATTTAAGGCTTGCTTTAATGAAAGCTGTAAATAATGGATGTGGTTTGTTTGGGCGGCTCTTAAATTCTGGGTGGAACTGAACACCTACATGGAACTTGTTAGATGAAACTTCGATAGCTTCAACTACCTCATCATTAGGTGATGTACCAGAAATTGTAAGCCCCTTTTCTGTCATAAGCTCTCTGTATGAATTGTTAAACTCAAATCTATGTCTGTGACGTTCTGAAATATTCTCGCTGCCGTATGCTTCAAAAAGCTTAGTATCTTTTCTAACTGCACATGGATAAGCACCAAGACGCATTGTACCGCCCTTTCTAAGAACAGCCATCTGCTCTTCCATAAGATCGATTACACAGTTCTTACCTGTGCTGTTAAACTCACGTGAATTAGCATCTGCAAGTCCACATACATTACGTGCAAATTCAATAGCTGCAACCTGCATACCAAGGCATATGCCAAGATATGGGATATCATTTTCACGAGCGTACTGGCAGGCAACAATCTTACCTTCTACGCCTCTATCACCGAAACCACCTGGAACAAGAATACCATCACACATGCCAAGTCTATCCTTAACATTATCCCTTGTGATTTCCTCTGAGTCAACCCATTCAATCTCAACATGGGCATCATTAGCATAACCGCCATGATAAAGAGCCTCGCGAACTGAAAGGTATGCATCATGAAGTGCAACATACTTACCAACGATTGCAATTCTAGTAGTCTTCTTAAGACCCTTGATAGTATCAACCATCTTCTCCCACTCTTCAATCTTTGGAGTAGGATTATCAAGACCAAGCTCACGGCAAACAACATCATCAAGGCCATACTTATGCATCATAAGTGGTGCTTCATATAGACAATCAAGTGTGTCATTTTCGATTACACAATCCTTCTTAACATTACAGAATAAAGAAATCTTATCCTTAATAGACTGCTCAAGTGGATGATCTACACGGCAAACAATAATGTTTGGTGAGATACCAAGTGACTGAAGCTCCTTAACAGAATGCTGTGTTGGCTTTGACTTGTGTTCCTCTGAGCCTGAAAGCCATGGTACAAGTGTTACGTGAATAAATAAGCAGTTCTCACGTCCCTTTTCAAGTGAAACCTGACGAATAGCCTCAATGAATGGCTGAGATTCTATATCACCAGTTGTACCACCGATTTCTGTAATAAGAACATCACAGCCAGATGTCTCTGCACCCATGTAAATGAAACGCTTGATTTCCTCAGTGATGTGAGGGATAACCTGAACTGTCTGTCCAAGATATTCGCCCTTTCTCTCACGATTAAGAACATTCCAGTAAACCTTACCAGATGTAAGATTAGAGTACTTGTTAAGACTCTCATCAATAAAACGCTCATAATGTCCTAAATCAAGGTCTGTCTCAGCACCATCGTCTGTTACAAAAACCTCTCCATGCTGATAAGGACTCATTGTGCCAGGGTCAACATTCATATAAGGATCCAGCTTCTGTGAAGCCACCTTATAACCTCTCATCTTTAACAGACGTCCTAAAGAAGCTGCTGTGATACCCTTGCCTAAGCCTGATACTACACCACCTGTTACAAATACATGCTTTGTCATTCTACACTCCTTAATTTGTATTATTCATTGGATTACATCATTAATAGAAATCTTAAATAGATATTTGTGACATATTTCCTCCTGAAAATAGAAAAAGCGTTTTTTTTTTGAAGGAATGCCTCCAAAAAAATAAACGCTCAAATTACTGTAAAATATTACAACAAGAGGATAGATTTGTAAAGAGGGAAATTTTTCTAAATATTCAACGTGTTTACCCCTCATCAGTCAGCTGCGCTGACAGCTTCCCCCCAAGGGGAAGCCAATTTTATAACATATTTAATAATTTGTTTATTGTATATTTTTTCATCTACATTTATAATACCTCATGTTGTATAAAATACTTTTTAATAGGAAAGAATTATTATTTTATGGAAAACAAGTTATTTAAACTAGGTATTGATATCGGCTCTACAACAGTTAAAATTGCAGTTTTAGATGACGATGACAATCTTTTATTTTCAGATTATCAGAGACACTTTGCTAACATTCAGCAAACTCTCACTGATTTATTAACACAGGCCAAGTCAACACTTGGTAAGATTCAGGTTCGTCCTATGATTACAGGTTCAGGCGGACTTACACTTGCTAAGCATCTTGGTGTTGAATTTGTACAGGAGGTTATCGCAGTTTCTACTGCCCTTACTCACTATGCTCCTCAGACAGATGTTGCAATCGAGCTTGGTGGTGAGGATGCCAAAATCATCTATTTTGAGAATGGTAATGTAGAGCAGCGTATGAACGGTATCTGTGCAGGTGGTACAGGTTCATTTATTGACCAGATGGCATCTTTACTTCAGACAGATGCACCAGGTCTTAACGCATACGCAAAGGATTATAAGGCACTTTATCCTATAGCTGCTCGTTGTGGTGTTTTCGCCAAGACTGATATTCAGCCTCTTATCAACGAAGGTGCTTCTAAGGAAGATTTGTCTGCTTCTATTTTCCAGGCAGTTGTTAACCAGACTATTTCAGGTCTTGCTTGTGGTAAGCCTATCCGCGGTCACGTTGCATTCCTTGGTGGTCCACTTCACTTTTTGGATCAGCTTAGAGCAGCATTTATCCGTACACTTAAGTTAGATGATGAGCACGCTATCCTTCTTGATAACTCTCATCTTTTTGCAGCTATCGGTTCTGCTCTTAATTCAAAGGAAGAAAACAACGTTCCTATGGACGACCTTATCGACAAGCTTTCTGAAGGAATTAAGATGGACTTTGAGGTTGCCAGACTTGAGCCATTATTTGATGGTGAAGATGATTTCAGAGCCTTCAAGGACAGACATGCAAAGGCAGAGGTTAAAAAGGGCGATTTAGCTAACTATCATGGTAATGTTTACCTTGGTATCGATGCTGGTTCTACCACTACAAAGCTTGCGGTTGTTGGTGATGATGGAACACTTCTTTATTCCTTCTACTCAAGCAATAACGGTAGCCCACTTGCTACTTCACTTAAGGCACTTAAAGAGATTTACTCTATCATGCCTGAGGATACACATATCGTGCATTCTTGCTCAACAGGTTACGGTGAAGCTTTACTTAAGGCTGCACTTCAGCTTGATGATGGCGAGGTTGAGACAATTGCTCACTACTATGCTGCAGCATTCTTCGACCCTGATGTAGATTGTATCCTTGATATCGGTGGTCAGGATATGAAATGTATCCGCATCAAAAACGGCGTAGTTGATAGCGTACAGCTTAACGAAGCATGTTCTTCTGGTTGTGGTTCTTTCATCGAGACTTTTGCTAAGTCACTTGATTTCACAGTTCAGGATTTTGCCGAAGAAGCACTTTTTGCTTTGAACCCAATCGACCTTGGTACACGTTGTACTGTATTTATGAATTCAAAGGTTAAGCAGGCTCAGAAGGAAGGCGCATCAGTTGCTGATATTTCTGCAGGTCTTGCTTACTCTGTAATAAAGAACGCACTCTTCAAGGTTATCAAGCTTTCTGATGCATCAGAGCTTGGTAAGAACATCGTTGTTCAGGGTGGCACATTCTACAATGATGCTGTTCTTCGTTCCCTTGAAAAGGTTGCAGGTGTTAATGTAATTCGTCCTGATATTGCAGGTATCATGGGAGCCTTCGGTTGTGCCCTTATCGCTAAGGAGCGTTACGAGGAAAATCCTACCACTACTACACTTGGCATTGATGAGATTAACAATCTTACATTTGATACAAAGCTTACTCGTTGTCAGGGCTGCGTAAACCACTGCTTACTTACAATCAACAGATTCTCTGGCGGTCGTTCATTCATCACTGGTAACAGATGTGAAAAGGGTGCAGGCGGTGTTAAAAATAAGGAAAACATCCCTAACCTTTACGAATACAAATACAACAGATTATTTGATTATGAGCCTCTTTCTGAGGAAGAAGCTACTCGTGGTACTGTTGGTATTCCACGTGTACTCAACCTTTACGAAAATTACCCATTCTGGGCTACATTCTTTAAGGCTCTTAAATTTAGAGTAGTTCTCTCTCCTCGTTCAAACCGTAAGGTTTACGAAATGGGTATCGAATCAATCCCATCTGAGTCAGAATGCTACCCAGCCAAGATGGCACACGGTCATGTTCAGTGGCTCATTAACGAAGGCAATGTGGACTTCATTTACTATCCATGTATTCCATACGAAAGAAATGAGTTCCCAGATTCAAACAACCACTACAACTGCCCTATCGTTACATCTTACGCAGAAAACATTAAGAACAACGTAGACGAAATCACAACTGGTAAGGTTCGTTTTCTTAATCCATTTATGGCTTTCTCTTCTGAGGAGATTCTTACAACTCAGCTTGAAAAGGTATTTAAGGAAGAGTTTGATATTGACGCTTCTGAGGTTAAGGCAGCTGCCCATGCAGCATGGCTTGAGCAGGAACATTTCAGAAATGATATGTACGCTAAGGGCCAGGAAGTTCTGAAATACTTAGAGGAAACAGGAAAGCATGGTATCGTTCTAGCAGGCCGCCCTTACCACGTAGACCCAGAGATTAACCACGGTATTCCAGAGCTTATTAACAGCTACGGCATCGCAGTACTTACTGAGGATTCTATTTCTAACCTTGGTGAGGTTGAGCGTCCTCTTATCGTTATGGACCAGTGGATGTTCCACTCTCGTATGTACTCAGCTGCTAACTACGTTAAGAAGCATGACAACTTAGATTTAATTCAGCTTAACTCATTCGGTTGCGGTCTTGATGCCGTTACAACTGATCAGGTTGCTGATATCCTTACAAACTCTGGCAAGATTTACACTTGCCTTAAGATTGATGAGGTTAACAACCTTGGCGCTGCTCGTATCAGAGTACGTTCTCTACTTGCTGCACTTCGTGTTAAGAAGAAGAAAAAGCAGGAGCGCACAATTGTTCCAGCTAATTACAACCGTATCGTATTTACAGAGGAAATGAAGAAGAATTACACAATCCTCTGCCCACAGATGTCACCTATCCACTTTGAATTAATCGAGCCTGCATTTAACGCAGCTGGTTACAACCTGGTGATTCCAGATATTCCTACACGTACCTGTGTAGATGTGGGACTTAAGTATGTTAACAACGATGCATGCTACCCTTCACTTATGGTAATCGGACAGCTTATGGCTGCTATCAATTCAGGTGAGTTTGATATGAGCCGTACCGCTCTTCTCATCTCACAGACAGGTGGTGGATGTCGTGCTTCCAACTACATTGGCTTCATCAGACGTGCACTTGCAAAGGCAGGCTATCCTGATGTTCCAGTTATTTCAATGAACCTTAACGGCTTCGAGCCAAACCCTGGATTTAAGCTTACTCCTAGCCTTATCCAACACGGACTTTACGCTCTTACATTTGGTGATATTTTACTTCGCTGTGTATATCGCGTTCGTCCTTACGAAGCAGTTCCTGGTTCTACAGACGAGCTTCACAACAAGTGGAAAAAACAAGTTATCGATTTTGTTTCTAATACAAAGATTCTTTCTCACCGCAAGTTCAAGAGAATGTGCCGTGAAATGATTCGCGATTTCGATAACCTTCCTATTATAGAAGGACTTAAGAAGCCACGTGTTGGTATCGTAGGAGAAATCCTTGTTAAGTTCCTTCCAGCAGCTAATAATCATCTTGCTGAATTACTTGAGCAGGAAGGTGCTGAAGCAGTTGTACCAGACCTTACAGACTTCCTCCTTTACAGTTTCTACAATGCAAACTTTAAGGAAGAAAACCTTGGTGCTAGCCGAAAGACTAAGTTCATGTGTAACCTTGGAATTAAGTTCTTTGAATGGCTCAGAAGTGCTGCTAGAGATGAATTTAACAAGTCTAAGAGATTCACTGCTCCAGCATACATTACAGATACTGCAGCTAATGCTAAAGAAATCGTATCAATTGGTAACCAGACTGGTGAGGGATGGTTCCTTACAGGTGAAATGCTTGAGCTTATCGAAACTGGTGCAAGCAACATCGTATGTATCCAGCCTTTCGGTTGCTTACCTAACCACGTAGTTGGTAAGGGTGTTATTAAGCGTATTCGCCATGAGCACCCAGAAGCTAATATCGTAGCCATCGACTACGATCCAGGTGCTTCAGAAGTAAACCAGCTGAACAGAATTAAGCTTATGCTTTCTACAGCAAATAAGAATTTAGCTAAAGCATAAAAAAGGCTTCTCCCTCCGGGAGAAGCTGTCACCGCAGGTGACTGATGAGGGAATTCATATAGTTGACCCTCATCCGTCTGCTGCGCAGACACCTTCTTCTCCGCTGCCGCTCCGGTCGGCTCAGAGCAGAGGTCCACTGGACCTCTTGAGCCCCAGCGGAGGAAGGCTTTTTATATGTTAGATGCTACGATTCTAAATTCGTATGGTTTGAGGTAAGTGTTTTCTGCCTCTTCAATATCATAATTTCCAAATACTATTTTATCCCCATAGAATTCTACTGACCTATTGCAGCTAGATAAATTACAGTAAATATATAATCTCTGTTCATCTGATTCTCTAGTGAATATATATACGTCACTTGGAGATGCTACACGGCGGTAAGTACCTTCGTTAAGGGCATGGGAGCCTTTTCTGTATTCTATCATCTTCTTGTAGAAATTAAGGATACTATTCTCATCCTCTTTCTCATCCTTTACGTTGATATAGCTTTTATTTGCATTAATCTTTAACCATGGTGTGCCTGTAGTAAAGCCTGCACCCTCAGATGAATCCCATTGTACCGGTGTACGTGCGTTATCCCTGGTAGTGCGAAGAATAAGATGTCTTCTTATAGAATGTACAAGCAATAGCCTTTTCATTGCCTGATTGACACTGGCAGATTCCACATCCTTTAAGTCTCTAAGACCTCTGAAATCTCCATTAGTCATTCCTATTTCTTCACCTTCGTAAATAAATGGAAGGCCTTTCAAGCAAAGATTAAGGCCGCATAAAAGCTTTGCACTCTTCTCCCAGAATTTACCTGTATTACCAAAGTGATTAACAGAGCGTATCTGATCATGGTTCTCAAGATAATTAGCTGGAACCTCTAATGCCTTCTGCCACTTATCTAGTATTCTTATAAGCCTACATGGTTTATAAGCTTTTTTAAACCATTTAACACCTCTGCTATCTACATCCATGTGTTCAAAGAAGAAAACAGCATCTAACTCTTTTCTACTTTCGTCACTAAGAAGCTTAGCATCATCAGGTGTTACAAATACAGTTTCACCCACTATGAAGGTCTTGTATTTGCTCCATACCTCTGCATTAAATCTCTGTATTAATTCATGACATCCCTCTGTGTTAAGATAATGTTCCTTACCAGTGAGTGCAAATCTTCTTTTTCCATTCTCTAAAGATTCTTTGTATATAATATTTATTACGTCACATCTGAAGCCTGCTACACCCTTATCAAGCCAAAAGCGCATAATATCAGTGATTTCCTCATAAACATCAGAATTGTGCCAATTTAAATCAGGCTGTTTTTTACTAAACAAGTGAAGGTAGTAATCACCATTTTCAGTCTTAGTCCATGCTTTGCCGCCAAAGAATGAACCCCAGTTATTAGGTGCCTTCCTTCCTTTTCCATCTCTGAAATAATAGTAATCTCTATATTTACTATCACCAGCCAATGCCTTCTTAAACCACTCATGCTCATCTGATGTGTGGTTAATTACCAAATCCATAATTATTTTTATTCCAAGTCTCTTAGCACGGCTGATAAGCTTTTCCATATCCTCCATAGTGCCAAATTCAGGATTGATGCCCTTATAATCAGAAATATCATAGCCATTGTCATAGCCAGGGCTTGGATAAACAGGGCTTAGCCAAATAACATCTACGCCCAGTTCCTTAAGATAATGAAGTTTAGATATGATTCCAGGGATATCACCTATCCCATCCCCATTACTATCACAAAATGATCGTGGATAAATTTGATATACTATCGCATTCTTCCACCATTTTTTTGTACTAGAAGTTGCCATAACCGTCCCCCATAATCAAAAATTCTCTACTAAGATGATAACGGATTAAACATACTTTTTCAATAATTTATTCACAAAATCATCACATATAATCTCAAAATTAAGATAACTTTAAAACAATTGCATGTAAAATCTAAAAACGGCAGACGTTACCGTCTGCCGTTACAATAATATGCAAGTGTAAAATCATATTATTTTGTATAACTATTCTGATTATATCACTATTTTGCAAGAAGTGTCATAATCTTATTTGATCTAGCTATAAACTCTGACATTGCCTCTGGTGCAAGTGGTGCATTGGCAATCTTAGCAAGATCATAAAGCTGTGCTGCAAATATAGGAGCATTCTCAGAATCCTTATTGTTAAGGATGTAGTTTACTAAATCGTTGTTAGCGTTGAGCACTAATGTCTCTGATGCAGAGCCAAACATACCCATATCCATACCGCCCATAGCGTACATCTTCATCATATCCTGCATACGGCGGCTTTCCTCAGATACAGTAAGCATAGATGAAAGCTCTTTGTTCTTGAATCTTTCAACCTTAACCTCAAGACCTTCATTATTAAGTGCCTTTCTAAATACTTCTGTAAGAGTCTCAGTCTCAGCCTTAAGTTCATCCTCAGAAGTCTCTTCTACCATAGAATCTGTAACATCAGCATCGATACGGCAGAACTTATAATTCTCGTTACGCTGCTCTAGCTGTGTAATGAAGGATGTATCAATAGCGTGGTCAAGGATAACAGCGTTCATACCCTGCTCCTTAAACATGCTTACATACTGTCCCTGCTGATTCATATCAGTTACATAGTAAACTGTCTTTCTGTTGTCCTCAGGCTCCTTGTTTTCTGCATCATCTTTCTTTGCATCATCCTTCTTTGCATCGTCAACAACCTCTGCCTCTACCTTCTCACCGTTTTCATCAGTAGCCTTTTCCTCTTCCTTAACAAGAAGCTCTGGAAGTGTGATGTATTTATCATTAATATCCTTGAAAAGGATGTAATCATTCATCTTGTCGCAGAACTTGTTATCCTTTAAGCAACCGAACTTGATGAATGGAGCAATATCATCCCAGTATTTCTCATAAGATTCCTTCTCTGTCTTGCACATTCCAGAAAGCTTATCAGCAACCTTCTTTGTAATGTACTCAGAAATCTTTGTAACAAATCCGTCGTTCTGAAGAGCTGAACGAGAAACATTAAGTGGTAAATCAGGACAATCAATAACACCCTTAAGAAGCATTAAAAACTCTGGGATAACTTCCTTGATGTTATCTGCAATGAATACCTGGTTGTTATATAGCTTGATTGTACCCTCGATTGAATCGTACTCTGTATTAATCTTAGGGAAGTACAAAATACCCTTAAGATTAAATGGGTAATCCATGTTAAGGTGAATCCAGAAAAGTGGCTCCTTATAATCATGGAATACATCGCGATAGAAAGCCTTATATTCCTCCTCTGTACATTCAGCAGGATTCTTTGTCCAAAGTGGATGTGTCTCGTTAAGAGGAACTGGACGCTTAACAATCTTAAGCTTATCCTTTGCAGGTGATACCTCAACTTGCTCCTTAGTACCATCCTCTTTTTCCTTTTCCTCGAACTTAGCTTCCTCATGAATCTCCTCGATAACCTTATCAGTGTCACGCTTGTCAGCTGCATCGATTGTCTCGTATTCTTCTGGAGCATCCTTCTTAGAAAGATAGATTTCTGTAGGCATGAATGAGCAGTACTTTTCGATTACCTCGCGAGCTCTGTACTCGTTAGCAAATTCAAGACAATCCTCATTTAAGAACAATGTAATCTTAGTACCAACCTGGTCCCAATCACCATCGCCCATTTCGTAATCTGTACCACCATCACATTCCCAGTGAACAGCCTTAGCGCCGTCCTTATATGAAAGTGTATCGATGTGAACCTCATCAGCTACCATAAATGCTGAATAGAAGCCCAAACCAAAGTGTCCAATAATCTGATCACTATCAGCCTTATCCTTGTACTTCTCAAGAAAATCTGTAGCACCTGAGAATGCAATCTGATTAATGTACTCATCAACCTCTTCTGATGTCATACCAAGACCATTATCAATAAATGTAAGTGTCTTGTCCTCTGGGCTAACAATTACCTGAATCTTAGCCTTATAATCAAGTGGAAGTGAATACTCTCCCATCATATCTAGCTTTTTGAGCTTTGTAATTGCATCGCAACCATTTGAGATGAGCTCTCTATAGAAAATGTCGTGATCAGAATATAACCACTTCTTAATCACTGGAAAAATGTTTTCGCTTGTAATTGATAAACTACCTTTTTTGTTTCCCATAATTACGTCACTCCTTTGTAATAATTCTCACTAAATGATATGATAATACTGCAAAAACTCAAAGTCAATAGAAATTTAGCACTCATCTATACAGAGTGCTAATAATGTCTAAGGGAGGATAAAATGAGTAAAGAATTACTAAATCAGTGGGAAGGTTCTATATCAACAAACCACTTTCCAAATCATATTGGAGTTGTTATTGATGACATAGAGCTAATGAGTGCAAAGGCCCATGTAGATTTGAAGCCTGAATCAATGAATGCTATTGGCATTGCACATGGTGGTGTAAGCTTTACATTAGCAGATACCTGCGCTGCATACGCAAGCCGTGGGGATGGCAGAGAATATGTAACACAGCAGGCAAACTTCTACTATCTAAAAGCAAACAAAGGTAACAGGATCAATGCTGTTGCAACAGTTGTAAGCAGGACTAAGAGCTTGTGTGTGGTTGAGGTAGATGTATTTGATGAAAGCAACACCCTTACCAACAAGGGAACCTTCAATTATTTTTGTGTATCAAAAAAGGACAGCTAACAATTAGCTGCCCTTTTTTCTTAGGTACTTTCTCTTTTAACTAAAGTTACAGGAAGCAATGTACGCTTTGGTACTGTCTTTCCTTCAGATGCTGCAACAACCATATCTACAGCAGCCGATGCCATTTCCTTAATAGGCTGATGTATGGTCGATATCGGTGGATTGGTGATTTGGGAAATCATAACGTCATCAAATCCTACCAGCTTAACATCCTCTGGTACTCTCTTCCCAAGCTTAGAACACACCTGCAATACCTGCGATGCTATCAGGTCAGAACTGGCGAAAACCCCGTCTATTTCATCATCCAGTTCTAATGCACCTTCTAGCAACTCATGATAATCTAAGCTGTTGTACTGGCCAATATTAGTCTCAATGACCTTGTAATAAATACCATTCTTTTTACATACCTCTTCAAAACCTAAGGTTCTATCATCAGCTGGCATTGAATTTTCCGTAACGCCACTGACGTTTAATAATCTCTTACATCCCTGATCAATCAAATGCTGAGCCGCTAACTCCCCGCCCTGCTTATTGTCGCATTCGACTGCAGCTGTTCCATTTTCTACATAACGCTCTACTGTAACAAGTGGAATCTTGCTATCTGTGAATTCCTGTACTGCTATGCTAGCTGAAAAAAGAATTATGCCGGCAACTCTATTACTAGTGCACATGTCTAAATATACTTTTTCCTTATTATCTCTTCCTTTTGTATTGTAGAGAATAATCTTATAGCCTTTTTTACTTGCAGCATTTTCTATGTTACTAATCATCTCTGCAAAATATGGGTGCCTGATGTGAGGCACTATAACACCAATTGTATTAGTCGCTTTCTTAGAAAGGGAACGAGCCACTTCATTAGGTGTGTAATTAAGTTTTTCCATTGCGGCAAAAACTTTTGCTCTGGTTTCATCACTTATGTAGCCCCTGTTATTAAGAACTCTAGAGACTGTAGTGACTGTCAAACCACACTCAGCTGCCACATCCTTAAGCGTCGCCATTATGCCCCTCCTTAATTTGTTTATATAAATTCTCCCAAAAACGGGAAGGCAAACATTTATGATTGCCGTATTACTTAACTGCCCCCGCAGTTATTCCTTCAACGATATATCTCTGAAGGAATAAATATAGGATAAGAATTGGAAGCATTGCAAGAAGTAAAGCTGCCATAATCAATCCTGTATCTGTTGAATAAGTGCCGTAGAATACCTTTGTTGCGATAGGAATAGTATATAATTCCTTACGACCAAGTACAAGTGATGGAAGCAAATAATCATTCCAAAATGCCATAGCATCGATAATTGCTACTGTAGCAATAGTTGGCTTTAATATCGGAAATACGATTTGTGAGAAAATCTGCCATTTGTTACATCCATCAATTGTAGCTGCCTCTTCAAGAGATATAGGTACATTAGTATGAATACTTCCATGGAACATAAATGTTGCCATTGAAAGTGAAAATCCAATGTGCATGATAATAAGTGTAATTCTGTGATTTAATACACCAAAGATTCCACCATAAAGAGATACTAATGGAACCATAAGTACCTGGAATGGAATAACCATTGATGCAATCATAGTTACAAATAAAATCTTGTTAGCCTTCCAATTATTTCTAACAATCAAGTAAGCTGTCATTGAAGATAAAATGATAGTACCAATTGTAGAAAAGATTGTAACAATAAGTGAGTTGCCAAATGATCTAAAGAAGTTCATCTTCTTAATAGCATTTGGGAAGTTCTCAAGTGTAAAGCCATGTCTTCCTATTAAAGCAAGTGGATTTGCTGTAATATCTGACTTCACCTTAAATACATTGATGATAACCATTATGAAAGGGAATATAAATGCTACAAATAAAATAGCAAGTACGATAATCATAATGGCATGTTTAATTTTTTTGTTGCGAGCTGCGATTTCGTTTTCCATTATGCCTGCACCTCCCCTTTCTTTCCAACATAAACCTGTAATCCACCGATAATAGCACAGATAATAAATAGGATTAATGCCTCTGCCTGACCTGTACCATAATCCTTGTTAATGAATGCCTGGTTATACACGTGCATAGCTGCAAGAGCTGAGCTTCCGTATGGGTCACCGTTTGTAAGTGAAAGGTTTACATCATAAACCATGAAGCATCTGGTGATTGTAAGGAATAAGCACTGTACAAATGAAGCAGTCATAAGTGGAATTGATATATGAATGATTGACTGTGTTCCTGTACAGCCATCAATTTTAGCCGCCTCTATAACATCTTCTGATACGCTCATAAAGCCTGCTACATAGATAAGCATCATGTAACCTGCATATTGCCAAACAGATACAATGATAAGTGCTGCGATAGCACCAGTTTCTGTGGCAAGTAATGACTTAGCGTGTCCACTTGAAATAGTACTTGCAAGCTCAACAAGAGCTTTATTAAATACGAATTTCCAAACATAACCTAAAACAATACCACCAATTAAGTTTGGAACAAAGAATCCTGCTCTAAAAAAGTTTTGTCCTTTAATACCGCTTGTTACCATATATGCAATGATAAATGCAACGGCATTAACTAAAATAACTGCGATAGCTGAATAAATGAATGTACGTCCAAGTGATGTCCAATATCCGCTATCCGCAAAAGCGCTAACATAATTATCTATACCAACAAATGGTTTGTTACGAGATACACCATCCCAACTTGTAAATGTGAGATACAAACCATAAATGAAAGGTATGATTACAACACAAGCAAAAATAATTGTAGATATGCCTGCAAAAAGCAAATACTGCTTGAATTTATAGCTCATGGTATTTGTTTTCATATTGATTTCCCTTCTTAATAAATAGGGCCCACAAGTTTTGCAGGCCCAATATATTCTGTACAATGAAGTTCGCCCATCTATAATGCCTTCGGCATGGGGCTCACAGCATAATTTTTACTTGCTAAAGCTGCGTAAAAAATATGCACTTAGTGAGCAATTGGTGTTGCTGTCTTGAAGTAATCCTGAACTGCTGTTACAAGCTCTGGTCTTGTCATTGCTTCGTCAAGATACTTCTGCATAATCTCCTGTCCAACTACTGTCATGTGATCATCTGGTAAGTAGTTGTAGTTAGGGATAAGCTTTCCAGCATCAGCATAAGACTTAACTGATAATGAAAGTGGGTCAAGTGCTGAAGCGTCGATGTTGTCAAATGCAGGAACAAGTGCACACTTCTCTGTAAGGAATGCATTACCTTCTGCATCACTTACAAGCCAATTTAAGAAATCAAGTGCTGCCTGTCTCTGCTCATCAGAAGTTGCATCTGAGCTATCAACGAAGATGTACTTAGAACCACCACCTACAAGCTTTGTGTTTGTATCATCTGATGTGTTCTCAGGTACTGGCATGATTCCCATGTTCTCTGTGAAATCATACTGGTTAAGTACTGACCAATCCCAGTTACCACCAAACATAAATGCAATCTGTCCTTCTGCAAGCATCATAGATGTTTCTTCTCTATCAGCATTTGCTGCAGAACCCTTAGCATAGTTATAAGCGATTAATGTATCAAATGTATCCATAAGCTCGTTGAACTTCTGGTTGCTAGCAAGGTCTTCCTCGCCTGCAAGAAGTGAATTAACGAATGCATCTGGATCTGGCTGCTGCTCGTATACTTCTGCGAAGTAGTGAGCTCCAAGTGACCAATACTCAGAAAGAACACCAACTGGCTTTTCCATTCCACCAGCTACAAGCTTATCTAAAAGAGTCTTAAAGTCATCAAGTGTTGCAACTGATGCTGGATCAAATTTCTCACCTGTGATTGCTTCGATTGCATCTGCGTTGTAGATGATTCCTCTTGCTTCTACACAGAATGGGAAACCAGCAAGCTTATCATTAACTGTGATACCAAGTGTTGTGTGACCTACCCAATCTTCATTTGAAAGATCATAAGCATAATCATCTGCTAGTGAGTAGATATCTTTTGCGTCAACCATTGTAAGTGTGTATGGATCGTTAGATGCATACTTTGTTGCAACCTGTGAAGCAACTGTTGTATCAGTATCTGCATTGTATACTTCTACATGAACGCCTGTTGCTTCTTCGTACTGTTCTGCCATTTCTTCGAACTGTGTCTGAATTTCAGTCTTAGAATTGAGAATAGTAATTGATGTGCCTGAACCATTAGATGAGCTGCCTGATGCTCCATCTGAACCGCCACAAGCTACAAGTGATGCTGACATAGCAGCTACCACTGCAAGTGATAATAACTTCTTCTTCATTACAATTAACCCTCCTTCAATAGGTTCGTGTGTTGTTTACATTATGGATAATATCATCCAGAGAAATGTATGTCAATCGGTTGACATACATTTCAAACGATTAAGTGGTGATTTTGTAAAATAGAGTTAAATTAGAGATGTGTAATTTGTATACATTGTACAATTCAAAAAGATATAGCGTTAATTTGATGGATTTTTGGTATGTCATGCGATTGACATTTTTAGATAGAACCCTCATCCGTCTGCTGCGCATACACCTTGTCTTGCCTCCCGGCTTGGTCGTTTCTAAAAAAATAAGCGTTATCGTATATACGATAACGCTTCCGTTCCAACATAATTAAAAAATAAAGTTTTAAAGATCAACTGAACCAACACGATCTTTGTTTGCTACATAATAAATCTTGTTCTCCTCAGGCTTGATATAGATGCTAATCTCCTCAAGAACCTCTTTCTTGTAATCCTTCTTGAACTGAGCCTGAGCTTTCTTTAAGCACTCTGTCTCTGTAAACTCTCTACCCTGATACTGGATTACTGATGTTGTTGCAACTGCCTTCTTAGCTTTAGCTGCTGCTTTCTTAACTGTCTTTGTTGCAGTCTTCTTTGCAACTGTTGCTTTCTTAGTTGCTGTCTTCTTAGCTTCAGTTGCTTTCTTTGATGCAACTGCTGCTTCCTTCTTAACTTCCTCTACAGCTTTCTTTGTAGCTACTGTAGCATTTGCTGCAGCTGTCTTAACTGTACTAGCAGCTGTTGCAGCTGACTTCTTTACATCATCAACTGTGACCTTTGCGTTTGTTACCATTTTTTCACCCTCCTATATGAGCAAAACATTATTTTTTATTTAAGAATTATTATAGCCATTTGCCTCTTCAATTGCTAGTGTATTGTTGCAATTTTCTACCAAATAACTAATAAATATTTAAATACGCATTCTTTTTAGTATATATTGCAAATATTAAATCATAAATAGACTATATTTTTCTTTAGAAAATAATTTTCAAACATTTACTATTTATTGTTTAATGTTTCAAAAAATGATGCGCTTGTTAGCTCAGATGCATCCTCAGGAAAGTCTAACTCATCCCACAATTTTGTATTCATATCAGAGAAATATCTATCCTCTAATTCTGATACAATATCACTCAAAACCTGCTTACGTCTGTTCTCAATAATTACCTCTTTATTTGCCTCAGAAAGCTCTTCATTATACTTGTCCAAACACTGGAAAAAATAGTATCCATTATCAGCAGAAATTGCACCTGAAACTTCATCTGTATCAAGATTAAAAACCACTTCATCTATATCACTTGAATACTCTCCTCTTGCAAAAGTTTTCTGGTAATAATCTAACTCAGTATAAGATGATGCCAATCTCTCAAAGGTATATCCATAATCAATCATACCCTGTATTTCATTTGCCTTTGCCTCATCTGAAACAAATAAAACAAAAGCCTCCATTACTCTTGCTTCATCCTCAGATACTTCATCATCAACAGAATTCATAAGGCTTTCATAAACCTTTGATGCGAGAGCATATTTGTAGTACATTTTTTCTAAATCCTTTTTTCTTGCGCCAGTAAAAGAACGCTCTTTAGAATTCATAGATTTGTAATAAGTCTTTGCTGCTTCTTCGCATACTTTTTTATCTTCATCAGTAAGCTCTATTCCATTTTCCATGGCATATAAATTAAGCACATATACTCTGGTTAAATGCTCTAAAGTAAGGTCTTTAATTGAGCTTGCCATTGTATCAGTATCGTAATCATCTGACCACAAATTAACACCATTTACAGAGCCATAAATATTCTTTTCATTTAATAGATAAACAAGTGCCTCTTTTTTGGAGCACTTCATATCACCAATCTTAAACACTGTGTTAAATCCACTGGAGCCGCCAAAATATACAGTTCTTCCTGCTATCTCACAGCCTGAAAATGTTACGCAAATACATATCGTAAATACGATAGCGCAAAATCTCTTTAATAACTTCATACTATCCTCCAAGTCTATCTAATAGAGCGATGATTATTTTTAATCTTAAGATATAATAAGCTTATCACAACTGTTATGATAAATTCTGCTATAAATAAAAGCCATGTTTTATAAATAGTAAATGGTATCTGATGTAATCCCATATAAGCGTTGGCAAATCTTACAATTACATAGTGAATCAAAAATGCCTGTGGGCTAATATCACCAAGTGCTATAAAAAGCTTATTTGAAAATAATCTGGTTAACAGACCATTGCATCTATAGAATAAATATATAAGCACAAGTGCCATAATTATATAGCTACTAGACCAGTTTTTTATAGCGGTAATAAAGTACCCGTTGCCTGGCTTTTCCAACCACACCGAAAAAATAATTATAGCTACAAAAGCTATTATTTCAACAATCGTATATACGATAGTCTCTGATTTATTGTTCACATATTTTGTTTCACCAAGCACTTTAAAAAGAGCACAGCCTGCAAAAAAATCTCCTATTCTAAATACAGGAAAGCAATACATAAACCAGGTATACTGCACCCCTTCATGAAACAGTAAAAGAGCAATATATGAAAGCATTACCTGTAGCACCACAATAATTACAGCAGCTGCCAATACCATAGCCACTTTGCTCTTTTTAATCCATCTAAGAATAAATGGAAAAAGCATGTACAAAAACAGCGCCACTGATAAATACCAGGCAACTCCATTTAAAGCTACATTCACTGTACTGTCAGGATACCAGGATTGTAGTAATAGTACATTAAGTACTATATTTCTAAGCAGCACATAGCCACCTGCCAAAATATTGCCATTAACCTTTCCAATCCATAGTTCAATAAGCACTGCTGCAACCATCGTAATGATGTGCAGCAAATACAGCTTTTTAATCTTTCTAACAGAGAATAAAAATGATTCCTTAAGCCCAACTGGCAAATCCCTATCCATATATACATAGGCCATTAAAAATCCTGACAAGCAAAAGAATATAGACACACCAAGCTTAGGCCATGAATACACAATCTTTGCATGAGCTAAAAATATTCCAAGAAAAGCAATGGCTCTCAATGCTTGTAGAGAATAAATCTTTCTGTTAGATTCCATATTATGCCTCTACTATCAAGTATCTTCCATCTTTAAGAGGAAAAACTTCTTCTGAGGATAATATTTCCTCTTCCGTCATTCCACCTATATCCATGCCATCCTCAAGATATGCAATTACCTCTTTTTTATTCTTACAAACCATGGCACAAACATCCTCCAAAAACTCTAAGGCTTCATCATAGGAATCTGCCACCTTCTCTGGAAACAGCTTTAACTGATTCTCCAAAAATGTTTCTACTGTGAGTTTGTCGTACATAAATTAATACTCCTTTCCAACGCAAATGAATAGATTAATACTTCTTTGACCTTTACGCCATAAGAAGCCTCTATTGCATTTTTATAAAGCTCTAATTGCTTCTCATATCTTACCATCAATGCATTAGCATCGTCTACTTTATCAGTCTTATAATCCAAAAGAACAATACCATCATCCTCTTCCCAGAAGACATCGATTATTCCCTGAACTAAAATCATTTCATCCCCTGATTCATTATCATCAAAAAGCCTTTTAGCATCACTACCATACACAAATGGCTTTTCTTTATAAAGCTTTCCTGATGCTGCTGCAGCTGCCATACGAATAGCTGAATTATCACTCAAAAACGTCTTTAGCTTGCTTAGATTGATTCTTGAGAATTCATCCTCTGACAGACACTTAACCTTTTTCATGTACTGCAATTGCTCATCAAATGAACCTAATAAATCCTGATTTGTAAAATCAAAGCATTCTAAAAATCTATGCATGGCTGTTCCATATAATGCACCAGATGGCACATTGCTATCACCATCAGCTTCTATATTCCCCTCTCTCATAAAAACAGGAATATAGCTTTCATCCTCTTGATAAACAAAAGCAGGGGCAGCATCTGCATTAAACATAAATGCCTCTTCCATAGCCTGATGTTTAATCTCCGAAACAGAATACTTGCTCTTATACTGGCTATCCTTAATTCCATCATATTCAAAGGCTAACGTATTTACGATAGGATTATCAGTAGCCTCAACCTCGTCAATAATCTTATCAATAGTAGCCTTAACCTGCTCCTTAATTACAGCTCGCTTAACCTCATCTATAAACAGCTCTTTGCAATCTACAATTCTTCTTTTGTAAGGGTAGGCTGATGCATTTAAAGACCTGATTATAAGCTCAATACTAGTAGATGCTTTCAGCTTGGTATAGGTATCCAGTAGCCCACTATCCCCTGCGAACTCGCTTATTTTATCTACAGCGGATTTATCCTTAGAAGGCTTTATCTCTGCTGTAATAATAAGCTTATCAACAGCACGGGTAAGGGCAACATAAAGAATTCTTAAATACTCTCCCCTGGCATCGGATTGGTTGGCAAACTTAACCAGATTATAAAGTGGCGTGCTATAAGATAATCTTGTGTCCGGATTTCTGTAATTCATAGCAAGTCCAAGCTTATCATCATATACGAACAATCCACCTTCGCTTTTAAATGGTTTGCCGCAGCCTGCCAAAAATACCACTGGAAATTCCAAGCCCTTACTTTTATGTATGGTCATAATTCTTACGGCTTCATCATTTTCAGACACAGTTTTTGCAAGGCCCAAATCCTCATCATAGGTCTTAAGCCCCTCTATATAGCTAACAAATCTGGAAAGCCCCTTAAAGCTTGTCCCCTCAAAGCTTACTGCCTCGTCTATAAGCTTGTTTAGATTGGCAGCTGCCATAGGTCCATTATCAAGAGCCTTGGTATATATCAAAAACCTAGTTTCCTCTAATACGTGCTCAATAATTTCGTGAATAGGAGTGTCTATTGCCTCATCCCTAAAGCGATTTAAAAGTGTGAGAAAAGCACCAATATCTTCATCCTTATCGGCTTCCCATTTGTTGAGCAGACATTGATATAGGCTAACCTCTGGATTAGTTGCTCTAATCTGTGCCAATCTCTCTGATGAAAAATTAAACATAGCTGAGTGAAGCACTGCTGCAAGAGGAATATCGTTAAACGGGTTATCTATCACATTTAACATAGATAAAACTGTGTCAATTTCCTCCCTGTCAAAAAATCCAGTTTCCTCTGCCACATAGGCTGGAATTCCCTTGTCCTTAAGGGTGGCAATATATTTGTCAGCATGCCCCTTAACTCCACGCATAAGGATAACAATATCGTTATATTTAAGAGGTCTTTGCTCTCTTCCATCCTCTCCCTTACAGCTTACCTGAAAGCCATCAGCCATAAGCTCTTTGATTCTTTTAGCAATAACAAGTGCCTCTAATATATCTCCACCATCTATATCCATTTCTTTCATGGAATCAGGCTCACCAGTTGCTATAAGCACCTCGGCTTCATAATCAGAAGGCTCTCCCTTGAAGCTTTCATCACCCAGCTTAAGTGCAGCCTTTTCATCATACATTACTCCACCAACATCCATCTGCATAAGGGGAGCAAATACCTGATTACAGAAATTTAAAACCTCGTAGCGGCTTCTAAAATTCTTGTCCAAATCTATTCTGATAGAATTATTTGTAGGGCCATCATCCATTGGGTATGAAGAAAGCTTGTCAATAAAAAGCTTAGGATTTGCCTGTCTAAATGCATAGATAGACTGCTTTACATCACCTACAGTAAAGTAATTGTTCCCTGAGCTGATAGCAGTAAGTATCTGTTCCTGCAGCTCATTAGAATCCTGGTATTCATCCACCATGATTTCCTTAAAATGATTAGACAGCTCTATGGCCACAGGGCGTTTTTCATGCTCCTTAGATTCCTCATTTCTTAGGATTCTAAGAGCCATGTGTTCCACATCATTAAAATCATATATATTTCGCTTTTTCTTTTCCTCTAAAAGCACTCTTGAGTACTCTTTTGCAAATTCAATAAGTGATATAGCCTGATTTCTAACATACAAAATATCATCAAAGATATCATTTAAACTAAGTCCATAAAAATCTTTTTTTAACGTATTTACGATACCCTTATAGCTGTCTCTAAGTGCCTTTGCTCTTGCTATATCATCTTCATTAAGACTAGTTCCCTTGCTACTCCATCTGGTAGAAAAATCCACCCCGGAAATAGCAGCGTATTTATCAGCAAAGCTGTCCTTAGAATATATTCCCTTTAACTGCCCCAGCTCGTAGTTAAGGATTTCCTTGTCCTTAGAATCACTGTCAGAAGGATATAAATTAACAAACCGCTCCAGTTTATCAATAGCCCCCTTAAGCTCCATATCAGTAAGCTTAAGTATTTCTACTACAGCCTGGGATGATTCCAATTCTTCTATGGAATTAATATCATATAGCTTCAAGGCATTATCATACCACTCATTAGGCCAGGCAAAGCTTGCGGCCTTTGCATGAAGGCTAAACACCATATCCCTTAGGCTGTCAGTTCTACGCCCATTGATATAGGCTCCAGCCAGATTTTTAAACCCTTCGTCAGCCTCTTCAAGCTTAGCTGATAACAAATCGCTAAAGACATTATCCTCTAGCATCTTTAACTCACCTGAGGAACCAATTCTAAATGATGGATCCATGTCAATCTCGTAGAAATAGTTCTTAACTACCCAGCTACAAAAGCTATCGATAGTTCTAATATGAGCATTATGAATAAGGGTTGCCTGACATCTTAATCTGGCATCCCTGCTGTTTTTCATAATGGCCTTGTCGATAGCCTTTCTTATTCTATCCTTCATCTCAGCAGCAGCTGCTGTAGTAAAGGTAACCACAAGAATTCTATCTACATCTACTCCATTTTTCTCATCCAATATTTGAGATATGATTCTTTCAACCAGTACGAAGGTCTTACCACTACCTGCGGCGGCACTTACAAGCATATTTTTATTTCTTGTATCTCGCACCAGCATCTGTTCTTTTGTTAATGCCAATTTACTCTTCCTCTAGCTTTTCTTTCATCAATTCTACTACTTCAGAATTCTTTTTAGCCTTATCAAAGGCTCTTACACTAAAGCCTGCCTCATTCTCATTGAAATGACAAACACTTTTATAATTACAGTATCTACATGCATCGATATTTCCAAGGCGGGCTGGAGATGGTTCAAAATCACCTGCTATTATGTGCTTTGCTGTATCAGCTGCTGCAAGCATAGAATAATCTATCACAGTTTGCATTGCTGACCTATCGATTGCATTGGTATCTCGTTCAGATGGCTCCCCATTAACCTTTATTCCATAAGGTACAATTGATGATACCTTGGTCTGTCCTTCCATAGTACCAACAGTCAGGTCGTTGGCGGCCAAATCAGCCGGGTCATTTGAAAGTAGACCATCCATCTTGCTTAGCTTAAGTCTTTCCTCTTCTGTGGCTGCCTTAGATGATGACAACTCTAAAAACTTGTTAGCCATTTCATAGTAAAGCATGGCCGATGGATGTAATGCTACCCCAGGATATTTTTCCTTTAGCTTATCAAGTACAACCCCCATATATATTGGAAGCTGAAGTGATAAACCGTGATATGTCTCACTTAAATCAAGCTTATGGTCACTTGATTTGTAATCAATAATTCTAACTGCTCTGTCATCTGAATCTGTAAGGTCTATTCTATCAACCTTGCCCTTAAGATTAGCCAGTATCTCATTTGTCTTACTATCCCTGATTTCTGTCCTAATCACTTCTTCAAAAAGCTCTGGCTCAAACTCGCCTCTGGATACCTGGGTAGTAATGATTTCCACCGTGTGTCTTAGGGTATCCTTTAGAGATTCTACAATATATTTTTGAGTTGCATCCTCTAATGTTGCCACCTTTGCCATGTGTTCAAAGGTTTGTGATATGGCAACCTCTATATATTTTTCCCGCTCATCAGCTGTCACTGATTTAAATGTTTTGCCATCAGCTTTTAGGCTACTAGAGTATCTTTCAATAGCCTCGTGGCAGAAATTTCCCATATCTATGCTTGAAAGGGCGAACTCCTCCCTCTCATTAAGCTTAAGAATATATGTAAGAAAATATTTGTAGCTACATTCATTATAAAGTTCAAACTTAGATACGGAACCTGATATGGTTTCATCGGAATTTATAGCTTCATTTACTGCAAGCATTATATCCTCTGAAAAGCTTTCCTTTGTATGCTCATAAAAAGCCGCCGTAAGTAAAAGCTGAAGCTTTTCATTATCTTCTGATTTTGCCCACTCCAATAGATTATTTAAATCTGTAAGTTCTTCCTTTGTCAGCCCTTCAAATGATACTAATATAGCCTTATTTAAAAGCTCTATTAAATAATCCAGTGCACTCTTTTTTGAAAGGCATCTATCTTTGGCTGTAAACTCTTCTATTTCCTCAAGCTTTAGGCCTTTGAACATATCCTTTAAAAGCTCCATAAGATATGATGGATTTACACCCTTTCCTGCGCCATCTACACGTGGAGATGTAATATAAAGAATATGATTTGGTTTGGTAAGCATAAGATAGAGATAGAATCTTTGTCTAAATGATTTTTGTCTATCTGATGGAGCCAACTCAAACCCAAGAGATAACAGCTGTTCACGCTCTAGCTGAGATAAAATACCTCCATTTTCTACCTTTTTAGGAATAGCATCATCTGATGCTCCAATACAAAACAGCACTTTTATATTGGATAATCTAGTTCTTTCTATATCACCTAAAATAACACTGTCTGCAGTAGGTGGAATAACACCGATGGATGCTGCCGAAAGGCCTGCCTCATATATATCCTTAAACTCATCTAAGGACATCTTTTCATCCCCCAGAATTCCTACCAGCTTGTCTAATATATCCATTATTACCTGATAGATTTGGCTATATTCCTTTGCCTTTACAGCCTCATTCTTATCCTCGTAAAGCTTTCCTCTTTCCTTTATCTTTCCTTCAAAATCAAAGCTTGTAATGAATCTGTATAATGCCACCGCTATATCTTTTACTGTGGAATCTGAATTAATGGTCTTATCCATTTGTACAAATGGACCTATAAACCTTTCCCTTAATTCATTTACCTTAATAAGATCTTCATCCTTATTGAAGCTATTTGAACGAATGGCAAATGGATGGAAATATTTCTTTTTTCCGCGTATTCCTGTAGAAATAAGATAGTTTTCCAGATAATCTATTTCATCTAATGACAATTCAGTTAGACCTGTTCGAAGGAATCTAAACACATCCTCCCTTTTAAAGTCTCTGTCAAAGATATCAAAAAGGGCTTCTATGGCCTCTGACATAGGGTGGAATAAAAGCTCTGTCTTGGCATCAATGAAATAAGGGATATTGTATTCATCCCAAATGCCTGAAACAAGATACCTGTAAGAATCCAAATTAGGTGCCACCACCGCAATATCCTTATAGTGCATGCCGCCTCTGATAAGATGATTAATCTGAATTGCCACATATCTTAGCTCATCTCTCATGGTTCTTAAGCTCACCAGCTTAATAGCTTCCCCTGGAGCCAAATCACCTTTATACTCTTTTACATTCTCTCTAAAGATGTTTTTTTCTAAATGTGATAGCACCTCATTTGAAGCCAGCCAACCATTTGTTGAATCAATATGTGTCACAGGATTAATCAATGTATTTGTATTTACCGCAAGCTTGTTTAGCTTGATTGCAAACTCTGATGACATCTCAAACAAAGCATCATCTGACGCCTTAGTAAGCAGAGCCTCATCATTATCCGCAGTAATTGTAACTGCAACCTCATCGCAAATACGAAGCATGTGCTCCACAAGCTGATACTGGATAGGAGTAAAGCCTGTAAAACCATCTAGCACTACAGTGGCTCCACTGACAATCTGGGAATCATCCAGCATATCATTTAATGTAGACAAAATAGATTCGGTGGTTACATATTTTCCATTTATAAAATCCAAAAAAGCCTCGTACAAAACTAACAAATCCGAGGCTTTTCTTCTGAAGCTTTCTGACATAGCAGGTGTATCAATCATTTCCTTCAATCTATCCACAGTGATATTATACTGGGTCATCTCGGAAATCAGTGACTTCACCTGAGTTATGTAACTGACACGTGTTATATTTTTTCTAAGAGTCTTAAGCTCCTCCAAATGAGAACCAATAATTCTTCTTATAACAAGAGATTTACCGGTATCATCAAGGACTGCATTTATTCCTGCGCCTAGCTCTTCGAAAACACGATAGGCCAGACGATTAAATGACAGTACATCTATGTTCATAATGCACTTGTTTGGGTGCATAGAAACCAAAAGCTTCTGAGTTGACATGGTGTACTGCTCTGGAACAATAACAAGAAAATTCTTATCCTTGTTTGCCATAGACTCTTTAATTATTCTTGAATAAAGGGTAGTGGATTTACCACTACCCGAGCTACCTACTACTATTGATAAAGACATTATTACTCCCTGAAATACTTTTAGTCCGCCTGTTACGCTAACAATAATTATATTTCTACGCTCAGCATAGAAAGCTTCGCTTAAGAAACATATTCATTACTACGATTGTGGGAACATGCCGCGGAGCATGGTGGCCATGGATCCGGTTCTGGATCTTTCGTATGGCTTTCCCTTAAGATAGAGTTCTAAAACTCCTATTTTATTTAATTCATTAATTGGAACCTCGTATGGGTTGTGGTCTAGAATAACTATATCACAGCTCTTACCCATCTCCAGTGAGCCTCGCTCCTTCTCATCAAACAATGAATAAGCCCCATTATATGTAGCCATTCTAAGAGCATCGTATACTGAAACAGATTCTTCAGCATTGGTATTGTTACATGCATCATGAATCCATTTAATAGGGTCAGGATCCGATGCTGGTGCATCTGAATTGAAGCACACCCTGATTCCCAAATCCTGCATTGTCTTAAGTGGATTAATGAATTTATACTGATTTTCTGAAAGTATTCCCTTAATGTACTCTTCAACACCATTAAGGTGAGAAAGCAACGAAGGCTTAACAGAAATCATTATATTATATTTAGCGCAAATCTTTAAGCATCTTTCTGTTGGAAGTGAGCCATGCAATATAATGTGTCTATGGTCATACCTTGGGTAATCCTCCAGTGCCATTGCTATTGCATTGACAGCCTGCTCAAAGGCAGCATCTCCCACTGCATGTAATGCAATCTGATAACCTGCACGGTTAGCATTTATACAGAATTTCTGAACATCAACATCATCATAATATGATACGCCCTTATGCTTTGCGGTTGCATATTCATCAATAAGTGCTGCATCCTGATTAGCAAAGGTTCCATCCAGATTGGCAAACACCACTCTAGTCATGTCCTTCTTTGCAATCTTGTCTACATTGGAACATTGATAAGCCACACGAATCTGCATGCCATTATCAAGTCCCTTGGCAACAGACCGTTCCATATCAAAATCGTAGTCCCTAACAAAGCCCAGACCACTGGCAGAGCAAATAAGACCAACACCTTTGCTGGCCAAAAAATCTGCTGTCTCCACCATGGAATCTATAACCTTCTTAGTAGAAAGGCCATGGGATACAAATTCTGCCGCAGCCACAAAGGCTTCCTGCTTAAGCTCACCAGTTTCTGGATTGAATCCACGTAAGTTTTCTATCTTGGATTTTACAGCATCGATAAACATGCTGTTACAAACAGCTGAATGTGCATCATGTTTTAAAATGATGGCAGGCTTGTTAGGACAAGCCTTATCCATCTGCTCTCTAAGAATCAAATATCCCTCTGATACAGCAAACTCTGTAGCACCAAATCCTACCACAATATTTTCTTTGGTGGTGTTAGCATAGTTTTCAAGCTGCTCAAGAATCTTTGCGTTGGAATCTGTATCACTAATAGGAAACATCCTGTGTAATACAGAAAAGCCTGAATAATGGGTGTGCGTATCAACAAATGCAGGAAGCGCAACGTTTGCTCCTAGCTCAATAGGTGGCACAACCTCATATTGAGTAGGCAAAGTATCACCAATATAAGCAATTCTACCTTCTCTTTCAACTAGATAATTTGCAATCGTATTATTTTCATCACATGTAATTATTGTTCCATGAAAAACCTGCATTTTACCCCTCCATACATTTTATTTTTTTCTTTTTGGTCTACAAATATGACGAGGAATTCCATCAACCATGATAGGAGCCACATCCCCTTGAATAAGTGGCTTAGCATAAGTGATGAATGCCTCTGTTACATAAGTACCATCATGTGTAATCCAATTTCTTGGAACCAGCTTTTCGTCGTTTGCAATCTTGTGAACATCCTTAACCTCCGTTCCGCACTGGTAAGGATCATCTGAATGACGAATAAGAGTTACCATCTTACCTGTATCACCCTCATCTGCAGCAAGCACTGCAGCACCACCTACCTGATATGCCTCAAGGATATCAATACGTGACGCAAGATGAGAGCCTGCACGCTGAAGTGTTGAAAGCTCAATAGCTCTGGTCTTGCAGCCAAGCTCTCTTCCAATGTAGTTGCAAAGATAAGATGCTGTTCCTGTAAGCTGTTTGTGATTGAAGGCATCTACGAATTCTACGTTGCTTCCTAATTCGCATACATATTTGCCGTCCTTTGTATGAATACCTTCAGAAACACAGATAACAACAGAATGCTGTTGCTTTAATAGCTTCTCTACTCTCTCTTTAAATTTCTCAACATCAAATGGAACCTCTGGCAAGTAGATTAAATCTGGTCCCTCACAATCCTCGCCCTTTGCTAAGATTGAAGCGCCTGTAAGCCAACCGGCATTTCTGCCCATTATCTCCACTATAGTAACAAGTCCCTTATCATATTCAAGACAGTGACCATCTCTAATGATTTCCTTCACAGATGTACCGATATATTTAGCTGCACTACCATATCCTGGTGTGTGGTCTGTAAGAGCCAAATCGTTATCGATTGTCTTAGGGCATCCTATAAATCTGATGTTTGAACCTGTGATAATTGCATAATCAGAAAGCTTCTTGATGGTGTCCATGGAATCATTTCCACCGATGTAAATCAAAGCTTCGATTTCGAGCTTGTTGAGAATTCCGAAGATTTTTTCGTAAGTTTCCATATCCTCGTGGATTTCTGGAAGCTTGAAGCGGCATGAGCCAAGATAAGCAGCTGGTGTACGCTTTAGAAGCTCTACATCCAAATCATTCTTGATGTAATCGGAAAGGTCTATGTAATCCTCTTCCATTAATCCTTTGATTCCGTGGAGCATTCCGTAAATCTTATTTGCGCCACGATCCCTTGCTGTCCTGATAACTCCTGCCAAAGAAGAGTTGATTGCGGCGGTTGGTCCGCCTGATTGTCCCACAATTACGTTTCCAGTCATTTCATAATACCTCCCAACTATTATTAGTAACTAGTCTTCTCTAGGGTCATCCCTGAAAAAACCTGCGATAATATCGCACACACACCAAATACCTCCTCCAATAGTGGATGCGATAAATATCTTAAATATATTGATTATGAGAATGCCAGCTGTAAGTGTCCCCCCTGTAAAGCCAGTTACAAGCCAATAGACAGGACGAACAAACAACCAATATCCTCCAATATACAATCCTAATACTGAGCCAAGAACGCTAAAAAATATAGCCAAAGCCTTCTTTGCATTTTTCTTCATATATCACTCCCAAACGAAAAATATGTTTATATTAAAATGGTAGCATAACAAGACCGAAAACGCCACAAAAAATACCATAACAAACAATTGATATGATTAATGCCATGAAAAAACCTGCCACAACATCCTTTATAAAGTGTACTCCGCCAACCACTCTTATGATGGCAAGCAAGAACCCCAGCACACAAATAACAGCTCCAGCCACTGGAAAAGCCTGAAAAACTGTGAATGCAACTATGAAAATAGAAAAAACATGCCTGCTAGGAAAGCTTTTGCCCTTAGTATCTTTCTTGAGAGCCGGTGTAAAACCATAAACCTCATATGGCCTTGGAGCACTTAAAAGCTTTCTGTAAACACTTACGATAATAAATGAAACCCCTGGTATCAAAATGCTTCTATATAAAAGAAGCCCCTTATCCTCAGGGATCTGTAGAAATCCATGAATAAGAAAGATTAAATACACTAATACTGTAATATAAGTAATGGCCTTGTCTAGCACATTAAGTGCTGTGACAAGACCATTATTATTTTTAATTCGCTCTGTAATTTCTCTGTAAGATATCATAAATTAAGCACCTATAAGGAGTGTATCCTGTAGGCTAGCCTTAACTGCGTCCTCAAAAAGTTTCTGTGCATAAGCAATATCCTTACCCATTGCAAATGCCATTTCCTCATATAGCTTACGACCTGCTACATTAAGAACCTTCTCATCCATAGCCATAACCTTCTTACCAGCTGCAATACGATTCCATTTTCTGATAAGAACTGTCTTCACTACACTAGCCATAGACTCTGGTGTGAACTCAGCCATAACTGCTTTGAATTTGTCCTGAAGAGCTCTCTCGTTAGCCTCTTCAATACACTCGATGTCGTCAATGTTGTCAAGAATTCTAGTAAATGTGTCAAGTCCAGCTACCGGACGAAGCCTAACAGTTGAACCAACAATTGGAGTAAATACCTTTGCGCCTGCCTTAAATACTGGAGACATGCAGTAGTAAGTTTTGCGAGAACCTTTGCCCATAAGCTCCATGTCATCAATGTCTTCCACCTGACAAACTCCACTACCCTCATGAACTAAATAATCGCCTACTTGATAATCCATTTTTCACCATCCTTCTAAACCATAACAACAAGTACCTCCATAACTCTTCCCCTTTGACTTAACATAGTTATAGTATATCACCTTTTTCGGTTAGAAGGACACAAAAATTTCACATTCGTTAATAATTCCCACTAAAAAATAAAATTAGCTTATCTTTTTTGTAAATATTGTCCTATATTCAGACAAATTAAAAGGGTTAGACTGTGAGCCGGGTTATGTCTTTTAAAGTAGTCATCTATCTAGGACCACTGTCGCCAGTGGCCTCAAGCGTTCAACCTAGCGCTGGCGGGCCGCGTACGCGCTGCTTAGAACTTGCTTCGGATGGGGTTTACATGGCTACCGTTGTTACCAACGGTACGGTGGTCTCTTACACCGCCTTTCCACCCTTACTAATTTCACGATTTTCAAGCTTGACGCAGAAAATCGTGAACAGCGACCTGCCCCAATCAGCAAAGCTGATTTTTCAATGGCAGGTCACCTTTTAGCGGTATATTTCTGTTGCACTATCCTTGGAGTTACCTCCACCAGCCGTTAGCTGGCATCCTTGCCCTGTGAAGCCCGGACTTTCCTCTCCCCTACCATTACAGTAAGGCAGCGACTACTCATCTAGCCCCTAATTATCATTGCTTATTCTATATTTAAAGTATACAACTTCCTCCTATAAACTCACGCACTAAAGAATTGTTTGGAATAACATCTGGTGCCATAGGAATGAAGTAATCTAATAATTTGATTAATCGTTTCGCCTCAGCATACATTGGATGGTCTGGTTCTATAGCGTACAACTGAGGGTCGACATACAATTTTAACACAGCCATCTCATAAATTAAAGCTGTATTGAACAAATAATCTGCTTTTTCTTGGAATGGGAAGATATATTTCTCTTCTCCTCTTCTAACTGAATCCCACATTGCTATGGTTTCAGCAGCAGATGTAGCACGTGTTCTTGAATCACGTACAATTCTTCTAATTAATCTTCCATCTGTAGTAGACAGCGGATTGTGCTCATCTATTGAAAGCTGAGTAAGCGCTGACAAGTAAATCTTATATTTACTCTCTGCTGGAAGAGATTCACTCATTTTGTCATTAAGACCATGAATACCTTCAATTACAAGAATGTCGTTTTTGCCAAGCTGCATGTAATGATCATTATACTCACGCTTACCTGTCTTAAAGTTGAAGTTAGGTAGCAGTACTCTCTCGCCATTCAAAAGCTTAACCATGCATTCGTTAAAATATGGAACATCAATTCCTTCGATTGATTCGAAGTCTTTCTCACCATATTCATCTATAGGCATCTGATCCCGATTTAAATAGAAATCATCCAAAGGAACTGGATGTGGTACACAGCCTAATGCTCTAAGCTGCGCTGAAAGCTTGTGTGAAAATGTGGTCTTTCCTGATGAAGAAGGACCTGCCATCATAACAAACTTAACATCCTTTCTATCGGCAATAGTATGAGCTAACTCACCAATGTTTCGCTCCATTATTGCTTCCTGTGATAGAACAATATCTTTTATTCTGCCTTTAGTAATGGCTTCATTTAATTCACCAACAGTTGAAACTCCTAGAGTCTCTCCGAACTTAGATGCTGCCTGCTGAACAGAAAACAACTTCATAGGGCGTGAAAACTCTGCCACCACTCTGGTATCTCCTGTTAGCTTATTTCCATTAGGGAACATAAGCATTACACCATTTTCAAATTTTAATAAATCAAAATAGCCTAAGTAACCTGTAGAAGGAACCATGTAGCCATAAAAGTAATCTTTACATCCGTCCAAATCATAGATGTTAATGTTTGAACTGGTACGGTATTTCAGAAGCTGTTCCTTGTTAACCATGTTAAACTTGTGGAACATCTCTCTGGCTTCGGAAGTTTTAATGGAATACTTCTTAAGAGGAATATCTTCTTTTACAAGACGATGCATTACCTGCTTAAGTTCCTCTATCTTATCTGTCGTTATTTCATCCACTCCATCAAAGGTGCAGAAATCGCCCTGTCCAAGCGAATGCTGTACCCTAAGATATGCATGCTTTGGATAAGGATAAACCTCCATTAAAGCTCTCTGTAATAAAAATACAACGCTTCGTCTATACGCTCTTCGTCCATCTTTATCTGCAGTAGTCAGAAATTCAATGCTTGCATCTTCAGAAACGGTTTTGTTAAGCTCTGCAAGATTGCCATTATATTTTGCAAGAACAATATCATCTCTGAAATCCTCCTTGTGGCGCTTTGCAATTTCAAGCAAACTAGTTCCGTCCCCATAAGTCTCTTCTTTACCGTTAATGATTACTTTAGCCATGGCTACTCCTCCATTTCAAGCTCGAGCCTTTCAATGCAGTTAAGAGCATCTTCCAGCTCTTTTATTCTTTTTTGTATAGGTGAATCACTGGCTATATCTTTTTTTGAAACTAATTTTTCTAGAATAGATAAGTATTCATTTTTGTTTTTGTTAAGAAGCGTTTTGAATAAGGTTGGCCTCTTCTTGATAATTATCGGGCCGTATTCAAGCTCTGCATCAGATAAACTGTAATCCAAATCAGGCTCATAGCAGACCTTAATTATCGGATAGATTTTTCCTTCTTCCATGCATAATGCTTCATCCAAAAACAAAAAATGATTACCCACTAAAAAGGCTCTAAGCCTATCATATTCCGACTGTGGCTCTAAAATGATTGTCTTAGCGCTTTTGGCCACATCAATTCCCGCATCAAGTATTCTAGTAATAAGTGCGCCACCCATACCACAAATACATATAGTATCTGCTTCAGAAACTGAAAGCTTTTTAAGACCATCAGATAGTCTGAAATCCACACTATCCGAGAGCCCATGCAGGCCAACGTTTTCCTTTGCACTGTTAAGTGGTCCCTTATTGACATCCATTGCGATTGCACGGGTTGCAACATTTCCCTCCAAAAGAGCAATTGTTAGGTATCCATGGTCGCACCCCACATCGCAAATGGTGTCGCATTTTGGTACCATACCATATATAATTTGTAATCTTTCCGATAATTTTATCATTTAATTATGTCGATTCTGTTTTTTATTTTTATTGATCTAAGTAGTCCTTAAGCTTGCGGCTACGGCTAGGATGACGAAGCTTTCTTAAAGCCTTTGCCTCAATCTGACGGATACGCTCACGTGTAACGTTGAATTCCTTACCTACTTCCTCAAGTGTACGAGCCTTACCATCTTCAAGACCAAATCTAAGTATAAGTACTCGCTGCTCACGTTCTGTAAGTGTATCAAGTACTTCGTGAAGCTGTTCCTTAAGAAGTGTAAATGTAGCAGCTTCTGCTGGAACTGGCACATTCTCATCTGGAAGGAAATCGCCAAGGTGGCTATCTTCCTCTTCACCGATAGGTGTCTCAAGAGATACTGGCTCCTGAGAAATCTTTAAAATCTCATGTACTCTATCTACTGTAATTCCCATTGCCTCAGCAATTTCTTCTGGAGTTGGTTCACGGCCAAACTCCTGTAGTAACTGACGTGAAACTCTGATAAGCTTGTTGATAGTCTCAACCATGTGTACAGGAATACGGATTGTACGAGCCTGGTCAGCGATAGCACGTGTGATAGCCTGACGAATCCACCATGTAGCATAAGTAGAGAACTTGTAGCCCTTATGGTAATCAAACTTTTCAACAGCCTTCATAAGACCAAGGTTACCTTCCTGGATAAGGTCAAGGAAAAGCATACCACGTCCAACGTAACGCTTAGCAATAGAAACAACAAGACGAAGGTTTGCCTCAGCAAGCTTATTCTTAGCCTCCTGGTCTCCCTCTTCCATTCTCTGTGCAAGCTCAACCTCTTCCTCTGCAGAAAGAAGTGGTACCTTACCGATTTCCTTAAGGTACATACGCACAGGGTCCTCGATGCTGACTGAATCTGGAACTGACATATCAATATCTTCCATATCCTCATCATCGCTTGCAAGAAGAAGTGCATCTGATGGGCCAGATGAGAAGTTTACATCGATGCCCTTCTTATCAAGGTATGTAAGAATACGTTCCATCTGCTTAGCATCGATTTTGTAATCCTTTAAGAACTCTGAAATTTCGTAGTCTTCGATGATACTCTTCTGTGACTTTGCGATTTTAACAAGCTCTGCCACCTTAGAATCAAGCTCATCGCTTCCGAATGAATCCTCATCGTCATCCATATCGTCATCTACGTCAATAGATGTCTTTGCACCAACTGATGCTAAAAATTCATCTACGTCATCATCATCTTCTGTCTCATCAATGTTGTCAAAATCATGCTCGTTAAACTCAAGATCCTCAGCTGAGATTTCTTCCATATCACCGAAATCTACATCCTTGTCATCAGCCTCTACATCAGCATCATCTTCCTCTGCTGCCTCTGCATCAGCCTCTGCTAAGAAAGCATCAGCTGCAGCCTTTAAATCTCCGTTTTCGATTAATTCGTCAACTTTCTTTTTTGCCATTTTAATTCCTTTCTAGATTGAAATATCTAAGCGCTCAAGACGCTGTAGTTGCTTTTTACCTTCCACTAAGCTCTTTAAATCTGCCCCGTTTTTCTGTGCAAGCTCTAGCGAATTCTTTTTTATTCTAAGCAATGTCTCCTTGAGAGCCTTGCTAAGATCCGTATTATCTGTCAGCTCTCCAACTGTTGTGTTGAAAATAGCTGCCACAGTCTTACGCTCCTCCTCTTCCATAAACATATCTACGATTCGAGCTGTATCAACTGTTTTGTTTTGGCTAAGGCTGTCAAATACCTCAACCGCAACCTTTTTATATACCCCCTCTTCAAAATCCTGTGGGGCTACATAATCCTTTATCTTAGGATAAATATCATTTTGTTCTACAAGCCAGGTCAAAAGAAGTCTCTGGGACATCTTCATACCATCATCCTTAGGCTTTTGAGCCGGCTTTCTATTTTCTCTTGCTGCTGTGTTCGATTTAGCAGTGATTCCCGACTGACCAAGCTCTATGATGTACTTGCCAAGTGCTGCCTTTGGAATATTAAACCTTGCTGCAACAGATTCTGTATAGTTTTCCCTTTCAAGCTGAGTTGGAAACTCTGTAACAATCATCCTTGCAACTTCCTTTTGAAAATCAGATTTCTTCTCAGGGTCGGTAAGGTCGTAATTCTTCTCCTTCATCCTAACCTGATACATAAAGCTGTTTTCAGCATTTTGAATACGTTTTTCGTATTCCTCGGCTCCTAAAGCCTTTATAAACTCATCAGGGTCTTTGTAAGGGGACATATTAATAATCCTGCAGGAAATGCCCACATTCTTAAGAATCGGTATCGCCCTAAGGGCAGCTTTTTGCCCGGCACCATCTGAATCATAGCTAAGGTATACATCCTTAACATAGCGCTTAAGCATACCTGCATGGCCTTCTGTCAGGGCTGTACCAAGTGATGCTACAGCATTGTCAAAGCCGGCCTGGTGAAGGGATATAACATCCATATAGCCTTCGCATAGTATAAACTGCTGCCGCCTTGTCTTTCTAGCAAAATACAAGCCAAAAAGTGTTTTGGATTTGTTGAATATTTCCGTCTCAGGTGAATTCAAGTATTTAGGCTCTCCATCTCCCATGACTCTTCCACCAAAGGCAACCACCTTGCCATTTGCATCGAATATAGGAAACATCGCCCTATTCCAAAACTTATCATGACCGCCACGCTTTTCATCGATGGTAACAAGGCCGCAATCCTTTAGGATATTATCATCATATCCCTTGCCTCTAAGGTATTTGTACAAAGAATCAGAGTATTTGCTGGTACAGCCTAAGCCAAATTTGTGAAGGGTATCAGCTGTAAGCTCTCGCTTTGTAAAATAGGCCATAGCCTGTCCACCCTCAGGGGAGCGAAGCATTTTGTAATAGTAGGCTGCCGCTTCTTTGTTGATTTCAAAAAGTCTGGTTCGCCTATCGGCACGCTGACGCTCCTGGGCTGTCATCTCCCTTTGCGGAAGTGTAACTCCACACTTAGGTGCCAAATCCTCAACCGCTTCCTTGAAGGTCATGTTCTCGTACGCCATCAGAAAGCTGAAAACATTTCCTCCTGCTCCGCAGCCGAAGCAATAATACATTTGCTTTTGCGGGCTGACAGAAAATGAGCCCGTCTTCTCATTATGAAAGGGACAAAGTCCAAAATATTGGCTGCCCTTTTTTTGTAAGTTAACATATTTTGAAATTACATCGACAATATCTGTTCTGGAGCGAACTTCTTCGATGATTTCATCAGAATAATAAGGCATTTATTCTCCCGAAAAAATTATTTATTTATTAAAATCCATCAACTACCCATGCCTTTGGCATAAAGTATTCGTTGAATTTTGTAATGCAGTATTGGTCTGTCATTCCAGAAATGTAGTCACATATAATGCGTTCCTGACTGGTGCCTTCCTCTTCCATAGCTCTGTATCTATCAGGAAGCTCCTCGAAATGGTAGGTGTAATATTCGTATAATTCACGAATCATACGCTTAGCCTTTACCTCTTCTGTCTTTGCAATAGAATCCTTATAGACATTTGCAAATAAGAAACTACGAAGATCAGACATAGCCTCTTCGATTTCAGGTGACATCTTAATCACAGGGCTATCCTTGCTTTCGATGATAACATCATGAATAAGGGTGTCTAAACGAACTGCTGAGGTCATACCAAGTGTCTTTCTGATTTCCATTGGTATATCTTCCTCAGTAAGAATGTGTGCCCTGATAGCATCATCAATATCGCTATTAACATAAGCTATCTTATCTGACAATCTAACAATCTGTCCCTCTGGTGTGGCTGGATGGCCGCTGGTTTGGTGATTGCGAATCCCATCGCGAACCTCCCATGTAAGGTTAAGACCCTGACCGCCCTTTTCAAGCTTCTCCACAATACGCACACTCTGCTCAGAATGCACAAAACCAGTAGAGCACATAGCGTTAAGCTGTGCCTCACCTGCATGACCAAATGGTGTATGGCCCAAGTCATGGCCTAGTGCAATAGCTTCAACCAAATCTTCATTAAGACGAAGAGCCTTAGCTATTGTTCTGGCATTCTGTGAAACTTCAAGGGTGTGAGATAATCTGGTTCTGTAATGATCACCCTGAGGTGTAAGAAAAACCTGTGTCTTATTCTTAAGACGACGAAACGCCTTGCTATGAAGGATTCTGTCTCTATCCCTTTGGAATAAAGGTCTGATATCACACTGTGGCTCATCCTTCTCTCTACCACGCGAATTAGCGCTCTGTGTAGCATAAGGACTAAGTGTCTCTCGTTCCATCTGCTCAATCATTTCTCTAATTGTGCCCATTTTTGCCTCCCTTTATGCATTATAACGACACTCCTATAAAACATATTACATGAAAAAAAAGGATATCCTTTTTTTGAACAAAAAAACTTTTCTTTGCTATTTGCATATCTAATCTTGTGCACAATAAAATGAAAAGGGGATGTTAAAAAACTCCCGTAAAAGGTAAGGATTCAGCAACCATCCTAACGGATGGTCACTGAATCCTCTTTTATTTTAACATTCATCATTATTGCATCTTGCTTTACTACAAAAATGAGGTCACCAACTAAGACCATTGCTTTTATGGCCTGTTATACGAAGCTTAATGAGATTAAATCTATGCTGCTAGGTAAATTCGTTGCTTTCGATTATGGTATTTATAAAGGTTAAAACCACAAGAAATCAGTGTGAACTCTAAAATTACACTTTCCAAGCCTTTTCTAAAAGCTCTTTTGTAGGATTTATCCCACTTCAT
>SVER01000017.1:0-33619 GCA_015057315.1 Pseudobutyrivibrio ruminis
CTATTTTTTTTCATTGAACAAATTGTAATATCGTAATGTAGTTGGGAAGATCGGAGTAATCGTCCTTCATGATGTTTGATTTCAATTCATCAATCAATTTTTTAATCAGTTCAAGATAACTTTCAGATGGCTCTTCATCAAGCATAAATGCATCAAAAGCATCTATCAATAATTTAGAATGTTTCTGGGTCCCTGAAGGGATAGAAGATGAGAGTTCTTCCATTTTCTTTGTACATTTAACCATGAAAACATTGGATTCATCTATATTCATCCCCATGAAACCTTCGTTGTTATTTATAGAAGTATAACAATCGTAAAATAACTCCAACAGTTTTAAAAATTGACTTTTTACTGGAAGTTTTACGAATGGAGAGTAAATCTGAAGAAATGCGTCGGCACCTTGTTTGTTAATGTTATTGATTTCAGATGCGTGTTCATTGAATAGCGATTCAATATTATCTTCAAGCTCCCAGCTTGCTTCATTTTCTTTTCTTTTTTTTAGTTTTGCTTTGTATTCTTCAAAATATATAATCATGGGAATGATTATATATCTGGATATGAAAAAATCGCAACATATAAACAAAGTATTTTTTTACTACTTTATAGAAATATATTAATAATTGCAGTAAAATTGCTTAATAAGGGGTGCTGAAAAATATGGTATTGATGACAAATATAAAAAAGAGCAAAGATACGATTAGTTGTAATATCTATCCTGAAGAAAGTACAGAAGCTGGTACAATAACTGTAGATTATACTGGCGCTGTGCTTGATTATGCTCTGCCTCGTGGCTATGAAGATTGTTATAACTGTATTCCTCATGCATCTGCTGAACTTGTTAATATGTTAAATGGCAAGTCGAGGATATTGAGAGAAAAATTGGTAATTTGGTGTTAAGGAAAAGGATTATATATGCTTTCAAAAATGATGAAATTAAACACATATTCAATAGATGATTTAAAGGGGCTATTGACAATTTTAAATGGTGCAAAGATAGCTATTTTTGTCCTAGCAGTTATTATAACTATAGGGGTATTTTTTGTTATAAAGAAAGGCATCGCTGACTATGAAAGTCTAAATGGTATATTCGTAATAGCAATAATTCTTTTTATAATAGCCACAGTAGAAATTTTTGTGATGAACCCTTTAATTCAAGACATAAATAAAAACATAACTGCTGCTGCATCAAAAGATAGAGATAGCTATGTCTATTATTTAAACGGCGAAGAAGTTGATAATCCTGATGCCATAAACATGAATGATTATCGAATAACTTTTAATGATGATAAGAAAATAGGCTATCTAAAAGAAAATAAGAGTAGTGACAATGATTATTGGCTATGGGTCGTTTGGATTGTTTTATGCACAGGTGGATGGGCTCTTTCATCAAGAAGACGATAGGAAAAGAACATAAAACTTCAGATTGACAAATTAAATAATGCAAGTATAATATTCCTTGTATATACAAGAATTATTTAAGGATTTAATGAGCGTTTCTAACTGCCCTCAAAGTAGGGTCAATGAGTTAGGGCGCTTTTTTTTGTTGCCTAAATATAATTCTTTTCTCTTATAAGGTATATACATTCCATTGGGTAAAGTAACTATTAAATTATTCTGCCCTGTGGGGTGGAAAAGCTGATTTAAGAAGAAAGGAAAGAAAAACAAACAACCCGAAAGGGGAAATTCAAGAAAGGAAAGCAAGTACATACTTGCGAAGGTGAAATGAGATGAAAAAAGTTAAGCTTGTACTTGTAGTACTTGCTGCAGTGTTTGTTGTCAACGCTGTGCGTTCATCAGATTTTGGCGAGATGCCAAAGGAAGAGTACAACGTATCACAGACCTATGACAATATTTCTTCAAACATTGATGCTGGCATCGATAATATGGATGCAGGTGCAGTGAAGGAGAAGTATTGGGATATAGGCGATACGTTTATGTATATCTTAGACGATGTAAATGGCAAGGCTGCAAAATTCATCTTGAAATTACTAAATGCTTAAAAACTAAATATTGAACTAACACCTCTTAGATGAGGTTATCCAATGGGAAAGTTACTATTAATTTTATGAAGCTGTCCGGTTGGATAGCAAGAATCGAAGGAGGAAAAAATGAAATCCGACATTTTATTATTTGCGACGCCAAAAGAAATGGCAATCTTTTATGATGAAGTAAGTGATCTGTATCAGGTTGATTACTTCACTCTGGTTGGAAAGAATGAGCAGGGAGACTTTGACTCAGAATTACTTTCAGATAAGGAATGGTTTAAGTGCTTCAATTCAAATGAAGCTTACCTTTATAGAGTTACTGTTATGCATGAAAAGGCTGGAGTAACACTTAACGAGGACATTCCATATAACTCAGTAGAGGCTTTAAAAGCGGCTCTTAATGGAGAAAGACCAGAAAAAATACAGAATAATCTCAGTTCTTATGGATTATGTCGTGAGCTAAAGGCAGCGTGGGAGCATAAGTTTGGAACCAATTACGATTTTAATATCTGTGACCCATTCGGTATCCGCGCTAATACATCAATTTTCGTACATGAAAGAGGTAAGTCCGCTATTGTTGGTTGGCTTAACGTCGAAAGAGATGGAAACGGTTGGTATAAGTATGAAACAGGAGAGAAGGCAGAAGAGTATCCTGTTGGATCTATGGGCTGGTGCAATGGTTTAAATCATGCGACTGCTGCACTACCAACTACTTATTCAGATTGTTTACAATTAATGGTTTCATAGGAGGAAAATGATGGCAAAGAAGATTTATACAAACGACGATATCCAGGATATGCTCATGGAGTGCAATGAAAATTGCAATTTAAAGGATTCTATTCTCAAATGCTTCAGTGGAAGAGATAAGTCTGCTATGGCAGATGTGTTTGAAGATGGTTATTACGAAAGATTTGACCGTTATGATTCAGATATATGCGAGCAGTTTATCAAAGCTTATGAAAAGTGTAGTTAATAGGAGAATAATCATGAGAAATACAGAACATATTGGTGAACTTACAAACATTGCTTTCAACGGAAAAAGTTACAGTATTAGAACAGTAAATATAAAGGGATTTGGTGATAAGAATATCTCCACTAAATCTCTTCAAAATGTTTTATTAGTAAATGATTCTTATGTATCAGATGAGGCTCGACAGATTGACGAGAGTATTTTCTTCTTTGTAGAAGATAAATACATAAATCTTGATGATAAGAAGCTGGCAGAGCACGTTGAAAAAAATGTATCATAGAGGAACTAAATATGGGAGATTTGAAGTATATAACTGGAATGTTCAGCGAGAAGGCTGACGATTTCAACAACATTTCTTGGTGGTATGGCGGTGAGCAAGAAGAAGTGCTTTTTATTTATAACGCTGTAGTTAAGGATATTTCTAAGCTAAACTGTTATGAACGAATAAAAGAGTATTTTGACACAAACGCTTTGCAGACAGAGGCTAAAATTGAGGTTTTAATTAATAAGGACGGAATCGTAAGAGAAATCTGTTTTATCCGTTGTCAATTAACCTGTGAAAATGGCCCTGCACGTTGGAATGATATTGTTATTGGCAATAAGCAGTTAAACATTGATAAAGCAATCGGTCATTCACTGTTATCACACAAAGAATTTTTAAGAGTAAAAGAACTTGGATTAAATAGTTATAAGGCACTTAAGGAGTATTTTAACTGGGAAAAAGAAGGACTTTCTGAATGGAAGAAACTTCCTAAGTGTAACTAATCCATAACCCTATACGCAGGGAAAGTAATAACTACCCCTTGCGAAAAAGGGGTAGTGGATTGGAGAAATTATGAGTTTTAGAGTTGATGGTGGCAATCAGTTTCAGTACCGATTTGCTACGGAAGAAGAAGCTAATGCTTTTTGCAACGACTACATAAAGCAGACAAAAGTTGTGCTTGGAGTCTTTGCAGATTCAAGAGAACCAAACAGAGCATATCCTTTACAACCTAAGTAAAGGGGAATTTGTATATCCCCTTGAAAGGGGGAGGAAGGAAAGAAAGTATGTTAGATATTACAAATGTAAAAGTGAAAAAGAACACAGAGAAGCGAGTTCAAAAATATCCGCAATATAAAGCTGTTGAGATAGAAGGCTTAGAAGATTGGGCTGAGATAGTAATAAATCCATTCTTTGATGTTCAAGGCTCAGGAGCTGGTTTTAATGGCGAAATCAAAGTCGCTGCTTACTTTAATGAGCGTACTAAAAAGGCTGATTTTATACGGATACTATGCCACTATAATTCGCCTGAGTTTGAGGATGAAGATATAACAATGTATCTTTGCAGAGCTGATAGAGCACGCCTTTATAAAGCAATTGAAAAATCGCGAAATCAGGAGGCAGCATAAAATGATTGATTATGAGTCAACTAAAGCTATTTTAAATGGCGAAGTAGAATGTTCGGCAGAGGATTATGATACTGCAGTAGCAGATGCTACAAAATGCATCAATCTTCTAATCGAGGTTGCAAAGCAAGTTAATGATAGTGGCTTAATGTCAACTTTTACTGTAGAAAAGATAAGAACTAAGCTGAATAAGGAAATAAAGGGTAGTAAAGAATGCTACGTCTTTCCTGAACAGTGGTAGGAGGTAAAAGCGATGAGTAATACTTGTTGTACAGACATTTATATTTATTCTGAGGATGAAAAAGGACTCATTGAAATGAATAAGGCTCTTGAAATTGCAGACCCTCGCAAGATTAAAACAACATGGGTGCAGTACGTTGGTGAAAAGCTTGGTTTATGCAAGGTTAAAGGCTGTCATGCATATGATGAAAATGATGAATTCATAAGTGCTGAGAGTCGAATAGTAAATCATGACGTACACACGCAATTTCTTCATATTGGCTGTTATGACAGCTGGAATCCACACTTTAAACTTTACGATATGATGGCAAAGAAGTTTCTTTCTGATTACAAGTTTCTTTATGAAAGTTGCGAACCTAGTGAGGACTTGTTCGTGTCAAATAAGCCAGAAGTTGCCGGAACATGGACTGTAATGGTCAATGATGGTGAGTTTGAAGGTGGAAATGAAGAGTATATGCAAACAGAAAACGCCATAGCACATTTGAACGGTCTTCTTAAAATAAATATGGCTACTATGCGGGAAATTGAAGAATATATCGATAGGAATGATATTGATATAAAAATTTATCAATACGAAGAAGTACCATATGAAGATTATTGTTAAATGAGCTAAATGTAACAATCACATATCCCCGAAAGGGACACCCACATCAGAGGGTAGTAGATATTAACTGACTATCCTACTGATGGGGATAGTCTATTTTGGAGGTGTGAATTGTGATAGATATAAAGCAACTAATAGAAGTTATTTTCTTCAAGGAAAAATTGATTTCAAATCTCTGTGGGTATTATGGTGAACCTGAAGGTGTGGCAAAGCACTTAAGAGGTATTACAAGAAAAATGCCATTATTAACATTATTTCTAACAGACGACATAAATTGTTTTGAAGAACAAGCGAGGCAAGAGTATATAGACTATATTGAATCTAAAGATAATAAATATCTGACAGACGATGTAGGCTGTAGAAAATGCCAAATGGGTAACGGAGAAGGAGGATGTACAGCTCCTTGCTGCGAATATTGTTAATGAAGGAAATAGTCTAATGAGAGTGGCTGAAAATAATGAAAGATATTGAAAGAAGTTATAATGCATTACAATCTGTATTAAATGCTATAGTTGATCCAGAATTCGATATCAATACCGAAGGTAATAATTTGGATTGGGATGGACTAACTGATACAGATTATAAGCTTATAAACAAACTATCTAAAATGATAAAACCTAAATAGCTCTGAAAGAGCCACCCGTGTCAGAGGGTAGAAAGATTAATTCGACTATCCTACTGACAGGGATAGTCTATTTTGGAGGTTGTATGAGAGAACCAAGAGTGTTACTAGCAGTTTGCACCTATGATGAAATGGTGCTTTGCTTGTCAGATTGTGATAACGATGAGCTTCAGAAGATTTGTGAGACAGTTTATGCGAATAATCAGGAAGGCATAGGCAAATATTGGTATGAAGTGGCAGAGGAATTGTATCCAGAGTGCTACTTCAAGCAGCTTGTAGATAATGGTGGTCCTACGGATCACTATATTTTAAATGAGTTGATCACTGAAAACATTGCTCATTGTGAAGATATTACTATTTCAGCTGTTATTAGCACTGTAGAAGAGTTGAACGACTGGACTAGAAATATTAGGTAAAATCCTTAATTTAAGGTTGCCAAAAGGCAGATACTATTAATTATTAATAGACTGCCTACGGGCAGTCTTATATGAAAGGAAACACAAATGTCAAAGGTAATTGTTGTAGTAAATGGTGGCAGAGTTGAGTCTGTTTATACAAGAAATAAGGATATCGAGGTTGAGATAATTGATCTTGATACACAGGATGAGAGCGAAGAAAAAGTATTTACAAAAAGACTTTCTCAGATTGAAAACTCAAAGTCCTATAAGGATATTCTTTAATAAGGAGGCTTGCTATGACACTAAGAGAAGTTATCGTAAAATTCCTTGAAGGAAAAGATGGCGGTGTTGCTACCTTAAAGCAGATATATCAGGGCATAGATGAGAGCGGATACGTGTCAAATTCTGATACAGTTCATGATTCGGCACGAGCTGTAATCTATCGCAATGATAAGACATTCAAGCGAGTATGTAAGGGTGTCTATATGCTTAAAGGAGAAAAGGCAACAAGCCTTATTATCGAGGGCGATGGTCGTAAGATGGAAGAAATAGAAGATAATTCTATAGATTTAATTATTACGGATCATCCTTGGGAAGATAAAAAGCACAAGTCTGGTAATCAGAAGAACTTTGCTGATTATGAATGCTTTAAATATGAAATGTCCGATTTCGAGGCTAAGTCCAAAAAACTTAAGGAAGGCGCATTCCTTGTGGAGTTTGTTCCTGTGACCTCAGAGAGTAACTATAGATACAAGCATTCCTTGTATGAAATGGCTGAAAAAAACGGCCTGCGCTTCTACACCTCATGTATCTGGCGCAATGCTCCTGAAGGTACAATCAATACTGGAAGAACTACAAAAGGCGTTCAAGAAATCCTTATTTTCTCAAAGGGAAAGCCAAGAAAATTGTCTCGCCCTGGTATTGCAGGGTATATGACGAGGGAAATTCTTAATTATGAGATTGAGATGTTGCTTAAAGCAAAAGACAAGCATCATCAAGCGGAAAAGCCTGTTGCTCTATATGAGTATTTTATTCGCAACATGACCGAAGAACATGATATCTGTTTAGATCAATTTGGTGGTTCATGCAATATGGCAGTTGCAGCCACTAATTTAGGCAGATTCTCAATTGTATATGAATTAGCAAAAGAATTTGTAGAAAAAGCAGCTGAAAGATATGATTTCATCAAGCTATATGATGCTTATAAGGAAGAGAAACGAGTCACTAAAATGACTAATGTTATCGATTTCTTTACTTTAGATAGCGATGGACAGTATTCTTTAGCAATATAGCCTTGTTTAAAGGCTTCCCGAAGGGATAAAACTATTAACTAGACTATCCCTTCAAGGGGTAGTCTTTTTACGTGAAAGGTTAGATAAATATGAGTGTAACAATAACACATATCTTAGAAGCTTATGAAACACCTTCTTTTGATATTTCAAAGAAGATTGTTGAAGACGGGATAATTCAATCAGTTGATAAATATATGCTTGATAGAAACTATGAAACTCATGTGGTACATGTTGAATCAGTTATAGACTATTCTAAGTGCAATAAAGAACTTTATGAAGAATATAAAAAAGAAGTTTTAGAGGAAGGCAATTCGGTTTATATCATGAAGTCCAGGAAAGCAGACGAAGAGCCTAAAGCTCTAAAAGCTGGTTTTGTGGCAATTAAGGAAGATGATACATGGATTAAATATCGGAAGGATTGGACAGAAGAGGATTTGAAAAGTGAATTAACATCATCCCGAATTTTCCTAGAAGATGGCCATATAATGTGGTATAAAAACTATACATGGGAAGCCACCCCAGCTGAGATGATTACCAAGACATATCCAGATATTCCATTTAGATATATAGAATATTGTGAACAGGAACGTGTACATGATGCTGTATATAAAGATGGAAAATGTATAAAGGATTTTCTTGAAGAATCTGAAGATGATGAGTTTTCAAAGTATATGAATAAGCCTATATGTTAGGTTGATATTTAGTCGTATAAGGATTACCCTTGTACCAAGTGGTTAAATCCTGCGCGAACTTGATTTAGCCAAAAACAATTTAATTATTAAACCCCGTAGTCTTCGGGGGGATGTGGAGATAATATCAAGAGCATCCTCCCCGAAAGAGGGGAATAATAGAGAGTTGCATGTTAGACAAAAAAACAATTTTCGCTGTAATAGAGATGTTGTTTATAGCTGTAACAGTTGGGTTGATTCTTTTTAGTCCAACGTTATCATTAATAACAGCGATTGTATTATATTTGCAAAATACAATAACCTGTTTAAAAGCATTAGATGATGAAAGCGAACCTGTTCTCATAATAGTAAACTTTGTAACTTTAATAGCAGATGCAATACTTGTATTATGCTGTATTGGAGCATATAATGATATTGAAGTATTAACATACGTTGTAAGATACTGTTCGCTAATCTGTTACTTTAGAAGTTTCTTCATAATGATGAATCTTATTTTTGTAAGAGCAAAACCATTGATAAAAAGGGAACATGACGAGAATGTAACAGATGCCGATACAAAAGATGATTGAAGTTAGTCTATGTATCGAAGAAGGAGGATCTTTATATATGGTAGAAACAATTTTATTATTAATCGTGACAATAGTTGCTGGCGTAACAGGAGCTTATACTGGTTGGAAGGCTCCAACTAAAACAAATAATAATGTGGAGAAAAAAGAATCAATATAAGAACTACAACTTAAATTGATAAAAGAGGTGCATTATGTTTGATGCTATTATTTTTGTTGTTGTAGCTGTATTGAGTGCTCTTGCTGGAGTAGTTCTAGCTCATAGATCAACAAGACAGGACAATAATGAGGTAAAAATTTCAAAATAATAAATATGAAAAAATGTTATTAAACACTCTGGAAACAGGGTGTTTTTTCTTTTGCAAAAATATATTATTATATAGTAAAGCTTAATTGCAAACTTAAGACCTAATTTCTTCACAGGTCAATAAATAATGAAGAGGATATACATAATATACAAAAAGAGTAAATGTATTGCCTGATATGGCAGAGAATTTTGTACATTATGACAATGTACGGGTTTATAAGAATAAAAAAAATTTCTATACTATTAGATTTGTTGGACTTTTTTTGTCTATAATAGTTTATAAGAATAAAAGAATTTCTATACTATTAGATAAATGCAGCTACTGTTTCGCAGAGGACGTTTATAAGAATCAAAGAATTTCTATACTATTAGATGTTTTGTCTTTTGACATACGTTTTTATGTTTATAAGAATCAAAGAATTTCTATATTATTAGATACATTCAGGCTGAGTATATGCGATTGTTATTGATACAGAAAAATCGCACAATAAAGGAGTTATTATTACACATTAATTTTTATGGCCCCTTTGATTTCATCAAACATTTCGTCCAAAGTAATAATAACAAATGTTCGCAAATACGATAGCTGGTTGACAAATAAAGTAAAGACAGTATAATAGATGCTGTATATACAAAGAATTATTTAAGGATTTAATGAGCGTTTCTAACTGCCCCAAAAGGGGTCAATGGGTTAGGGCGCTTTTTTTGTGCCTTAAAGTTCTTTCTTCTGTAATGGAAGATGTACATTCGCCTGTGGGCGAGAGAAACTATTAATTTATTTTCTCCACCCATAGGGGGTGGAGTCTGCTAAAAGCAGAGGAAAGGAAAAATATGAAAATTTATTTAAACATTGACGCATTTGCAAAGGATCTAGTAGCGAACATTCAGCAAAAAGGCTATGAAAACGCAGAAGTTCAGAATGTGAAAAAGAACAACAACACTGTTCTTACAGCAATAACTATTAAGCCAGAAAATTGTTCTGTTTCGCCAGTGATATACCTTGAAGATATTTACAAGGATTATGTTGAAGGTGCACGTACAATGGAGCAGGCTGCTGAGTATGTTATTCATGTAGCAATGAACACCAATAAGCCAGAGTATGAATCAGCTGTAACAGACACGTTAGGTACTTTTGAAAGTGCAAAGCCAAGAATTGTAGCACGACTTGTGAACGAAGAGCGTAATAGGGAAATGCTAAAAGAAGTACCACACAAAAAGGTGATGAATTTAGCTGTAATCTATTATGTACAAATTGATGATAATGCTTCTACAAAAATCACAAATCAGCTATTGAATCACTGGGGCGTTACAGTTGATGATATCCATGACTGGGCTACAAAAAACACCAAAAATGTTGGTGGCCTTAAAGTTGTAGGTTTGCAACAGTGCCTTGGCGAAATGGCAGGTCTTGACGTAGGACTTGATTGCGGTGATCCAGTAACGATCATGACAAATGAGACAATGACTAATGGTGCAATCTACATGCTGGATACAGAGATATTATCAGAAATCTGCGAAAGTAAAGGTGTTCAAAGTCTAGGGATTATTCCATGCTCTGTTCACGAAACATTACTATTGACAAATGTTGATGATAGCTCAGTAAGAATATTAGTTGACATGATTAAGACTGTTAATGAAACAGAGGTATCAGAACAGGATTATTTGAGCGATGATTTATATATTTTTGACTACAAAACAAAAACTATAGATATCGCAGAAGATAACGAGCTTGCATGTGCGGTATAATGCAAAGTCACAATTAAGTATTGTGAAAGAATCACTCCTCACTTAACAAGGGGAGTGATTGCTATTTTAGAAAAAACTGAATAATGAATGATTTAATGTACATAGGTTTAACCTAAGACATAATCAGATACTCTTATTTAACGTGAATGAGAGGACGCTTTAAGCGGTAACTATTAATTTGCCGCTGACGAGCGGTTGCTTTATTTACGAAAGGTAAGAAAAATGGGTTATAGCATTTATGTTGAAGGCTGTTTAGAGATTGAACAGCCAACACAAGAAGAAGTTGAGTTTATTGAAGGTATCCTGGGTGGACCACACGAGGATAAAAAGATATTTCATGTATCTGTAGAGTATTCTACTGGATATATTAGTCACGAAGCTAAGAATGGCTGCGAAGGACTTATGGCTTTTTCAGATTATATTGATGGGCCTATTGAAAAGCTTATGAAGAAGTTTGGTTCAAGAGTAACAGGAGAGTATCAGCTTTCATCTACAGAAAGCGAGTACGACAATAAGAGACTTGTTGTAAATGGCGTTTCGTATAAAATCGAGGAAAATGCGATTATTGAAGCTAATTCAGAGACATTAAAGAATGAACTATACAAGCGAGGTGATTTGCCTTCAGAGTATGGTTTGCTTGGCCTTAAGCCTGACCTTAATAGTGATATTATCATTGAGGATGATAAGACTGTTTCAGTTTTAATGACAGGTAATGTGGAGCAGAACTTCAAGTTATTATTTGGAAAGGATACAGAGTATGTAGATATATATGCTTTTGCTGACCCAAAGACAGAACTTGTAAAGAAGCTTCAGGTAATTGCCACCTTTGAAAATGATAAGGATTCAATCACTGTTGAAGTTACGGAGCCTGTGCAGCAGGTAGACATCTTTATGAATATCGTTGCAGCAGATGTAAAGGGTGAATTTAGAAAAGCTCTTACTTATGCAAAGAAGTTGATTGAAGATGATGAGGCTGAGTATGTGGGATGTGTTATTGACTGTTTGAATGATTATTTAGAAGAACAAGGCGTAATACTTCCTCTTAGTATGAAGGCTCAGAGAAAAGCAATTGACGAGTTTTCTGAAGAAGATGCTGAGAGTTCATATTGTAGTATTTGTGCTGAAGATTTCGATGCTATTGATAACATCTTAAGAAAGTACTTTGATTGCTCACATGATAACCGTGAAGCTAATGCCAAGTGGCTTAAAGCATATCACAAGTATGCATCAATGCCTGATTCTGGAGTGTCAGAAGACGATTTTGTTGCTTGGGCTTTAGAAAGAAACATCAATGTAGAATTCGTTAAGAACGTACTTGATGAAGAAAAGGCAGAGTGGTTTGAGCGAGTTGGTATTGAGCATGGCTTAATTGCTGTTTAATCTGAAGAGGTGAGAAGATGGCAAAGAAATGCAAGATTGTGTTTAATACAAAATGGGGCTATTGCATGACTCCTATTGAATGTAAATCTATTGCTGAAGCAATACGACGTGCAAAGGAAGAAGAAATGGCTTTTAGAATTTTTGTAGACGGAAAATGTGTTAAATCCGGCTGGTATGCCTAAGAAGGAGAAAACTTATGTGCAAAGACAGAAATAAATTATCTTGGCGCGACTTAAAGGTTGGCGATAAGTTTAGATTGATTGTAGATGAGTTCGATGGACATTCAGAGAATATCTGCAGGGTTACAGAAGTATTTGAGGATCACTTGATTGCATATGATGAGGTTATTGATTGGCCTAAGATGTGGATTGATGATGATATGATAATTACTGAAGTCTAATTTAAACCCCAAAGGGAGAAACTAAATACATAGTATATAGGCTATCCCTTTAGGGGATGGCCTTTTTTAATGAAAAATTAGGAAAGGTAAAACGATGAGAATTAAGAAAAGTAACCGAGGCTTAACATTTTCTTTTGCCGCAAATGATACTTTTAGACCTGGCACTCACTACAGATATATTGTAGATACTGCTGCATCAGAGATTATTTTGGTAGCAGATGAGGCAGGAAAGTATAAGTTAAGCAAGAAGGGAGCAAAGGCAAAACCTCTTGTTGATTTGCGTAATGAGGAAATAAAGCAAGCCATGAGCAAGGCTTCTTATATGGAAGTTGAAATCAAGGGCGATAGAATTATCGTTCATATTATTAAGCTTGATGCCAATGTCGAGGGATTGTCAGACAGACAGCTTGTAGATATGCTTGATAAGACCGAAGACATCACGTTTGAGATTGATAAAAAGGCTCTGATAGAACATGATTCGGCTCTGATAGAAATGCTGACAGTAGCTGGAATCTTTTCAGAAAAGAATAGAAATGATCTATCGTATGTATTCGATGTTGTTTCATTGTTCTCAGGGGCTGGACTTCTTGATTATCCATTCGCTACAGATGATGATTTTGACATCAAGTTTGCAGTGGACTTTGACGAAGGCGCAGTACAGACTTATAAGAAGAATATCGGAGACCATATTTTATGTATGGATATCAGAGATTTGGACGAAAGAAATGTACCTTCTGCGGATCTATTGATTGGTGGAGTTCCTTGCGTTGGTTACTCAAATAGTAATCGTGCTGGAAATGAAGCTTTAGATATTGAACATCGACTTTTGGTTGATGACTTTATCAGGATTTGCCGTGGAAATGCAAATAGTCATTCAAAATACAGCATGTTTGTAATTGAGAACGTCAGACAATTTCTAACGAAGGAAAATGGTCGCTACTTGGAGAAAGTACTTACTTCACTTTCAGATGATTATAACATCACTTATTCGGTGGTGAATGATTCTAGTGTGGGTGGATATAGTAACCGTGAGAGAATGGTACTTATTGGTTCTTTAAAAGAGATGGGTAAGGTAGTCATTCCTGATGTAGAACTTTCTTCTCATAAGACAGCTGGAGATGCATTAAGAAAGGTTGATTCTAGTTGGTTTAATTACAATGATATAACTAAAGCATCTCAAAAAACTGTTGAAAAAATGGCTTATGTAAAACCTGGTCATAACTATAAAGATATTCCAGAGATGAAACATCTTGATAGACATTCTAATACATACAGAAGACTAAGTGAAAATGAGCCAGCTCCAACAATATGCAATTGGAGAAAGGTTAATATCATGCCGCCTGTAGGAAATCGAATTCTTTCGGTTTCAGAAGCTGCTGCAATAATGGGATTAAACAAAGACTTTAAATTCTATGGTAAACTCCCTCAGATGCAGCAGGCATGCTCAAATGGAGTGACACAACACATTGCAAGATTCATAAAGGCAATATGTAAAACCTATCTCTATAAGTATGCTAATGAAAGCCTTGGGCTTTCATTGATGGCAGCATAATAAAAGCCTTTATAAGAAGGTTGCCTAAAAGGGCAGTAACTATTAATTTTTAATAGACTGCCTTCGGGCAGTCTTATATGAAAGGAAACACGGATATGGGAAGACCTATAGATGAGATGATTCGTTTGTTTGATGCAGACGGAAAACATCGCTTATGGATTACAAAAAGATTTGCAAACTATCTTTGCTCTCAAAACTCTTTGTGGGAGATGCGAGATAAGGAGTTTGATGATGGATGCCCTCACACTGTTGTAGAGCCAACAGGAACTACAAACGGAAAGAAGTTTTGGGCTGCTGATATTCATAAAGTATGTAATGCAGATGATTTGTATACAACGCTTGTTCAAACGAGACTAGATGAGAATGGCAACTATAAGTATATAAGGACTGAAACAGACCTTTACTTTAAGATGGTAGATAATCATATTAAGGTTGACCATGCATCATGCCTTGGAGCTAGTGAGTTTACGTTAGAAGAGTCTGATACAGATGATATTGAAGCATATTGGCCTGGTTTATTAAAACAGCTAGAAGAAATGCTTGTAGCGTAAAGGAGGCAATATGAGTCAAAGTAATTTTCATATACTTACAGAAGAAGAAAAGAAATTGGGAGAAATCCCATTTACTTATCAATCAGCTTGTCCAAGAATAATGGAGTTTGACCTTTCTTTCAAAGATGGCACCACAAGTCATTATGAGATATATGCTAAAAACTTTGTTATAGGCATAGAATTTCTAGTTGAAACAGCAAATGGTAATGAAAGATATAATGGTATCGAAGCTTTGTTAGAAAAATACTCTGTTGAAGATATTCATAATATGAAATATGAAAACTTCGATTGGATGTTACAAGGAAATGGAATTGATGCTGAAGAAATAATGGTATATAAAGATGGCGAAAAGGCTGCTGTATTTGGTAGCAATTGGCAGGGCGGTGATATATTAGGTGCAGATGATTTTATGGCAAGATCAGTTGCGGCTTATGTAAACAATGAAACCTATGTCAATTTCCAGTACGTTGATGAACGCATTAAATCACTTAAGGATATTATTTTCTTTAGTGTTGGTAAGGCTGGAATCAATGATGATGGAAGACAGGTGCCAATGGTAATTATTTCTGAATGGTTAGACAGATTATGTTTGGATATCTACTATCGTCTAAATGGCGAAGAATACATCGGATATTCGTATGCTGATATGTGCTTGTTAGTTGAAGGACTAGACGGAAGATGGATTACAGATTACGAGCATTTATATCAAACAATTGAAGATGATATCTTAGATCCGTCTTTTGAAGCTGTTATCGTTACACCTGAGATGCAAAAAGTCATTGATAAAGTGACTGCTGCAGGCAATCAGCTTTAATGGAAAGTAACCTAAAGGGAACTAAATATTTAAAATAACTAGCTCCCTTTATCGGGAGCTTTTTAATTAGAGAGGAAATACTAATGAGAAAACAGGAAGTAAAAGAATATCTGGCTACTTTAAATCACGAAGACCTTTATGAGATGCTTAATTGGCAGCAGACACGCTATATTTATTTTGAGGTGTTAGCTGAGACTGTTGCAGCAGATACTGTCGCAAGAATTCATGATGCACATAGCGAACTAGCTGTTGGCTATACAGATGAAGACTTGATGGAAGAGTATGGTGTTGAAGTCGGAAAGCTATATGCAAAGGAACAAAAGCAAGATAGCAATAATGATTACTATAGTAATATTGATGGACTTATCTATCGTGTTATCGAAAGTAAGAAAAAGCCAGCAGAAATGCAGTGTCAAGCTCTCTTGGATTTAGTAAATACTGATGATAAGAGTGAAAAGGAGGCTTGTGATGGAAAGAACAACTAAGGCAGAGCGTAAGAAGAACGCTTCAATGTTTAGGCAGTATCTTAATATAGGTAGCTTACAGAAAGCAGCTGTAATAATTGAAAGACAGGTTTCAAAGAGTAATCCGAACATTAACCGATGTCAATTCATTACTGCTAAAGTCAATGGACCAGCCAGAGAAGTAGTTATTGCAGAATCAGTAGATGGTGTCGCTGGATGCTTCAGAGAACTGATTGAAAATTGCTGTGGCAAGATTGAGCAGAAGAACTATTTTGAAGATGGTTTCAATGAATGGTTAAGAAAGACTTGTCATATGGACATTACTTTCAATGACGGTCTTGTAATGCTAATAGAGTGGGCTAAATAATGAAGAACTCTTTTTTTAAGTTAACAGGTTGATAAATTTGACGATAAATATATTGACGTATATATTGACAGATGCTAATCTGAAATTAGAAAGAGAGGTCTTTATATGAATAATTTAGCTGGTGCAATTTCTAATATGATTCCTATTACAATGTTTAACAGAGGGAAAGCAGGACAAATATTTGAGGAAGTAAAAAAAACAGGAGCTAAAATTATTATAAAAAATAATGAGCCAGAATGTATTCTTATTTCCCCTGATGACTATGTTAAGCTGATGGATGATGTTGAAAATGCAAAATTAATACTAATGGCTGCAGATAGATTGAATACCAATTATAAGACTATATCTGAAGAAGATGTTTTGAATTCATTGGATATAACAATCGATGAACTTAATTCCGTGGAGGACGTAGAAATTGGATAAATGGAAAGTCGTTTACATGGAAGAAGCACTAAATGATTTGCAATCATTAGATAAAACTCAAAAAGTACAAGTAGTAAAAGCAATAAAAAAAGTTTCTACCAATCCACTTTCTAAAAGTGAAGGTGGTTATGGCAACCCACTTGGGAATAGAGGTGGAATTAATCTCACAGGGCTATATAAAATAAAACTTTTAAAGCTTGGTATAAGGGTTGTATATAAATTGGAAAAAACAGAAACCGAAATGCTTATTATTGTTGTTGGCATGCGCTCAGACGAAGAAGTGTATAAAGAGGCAGATAAAAGAATTTCTAAATAAGCTTTTGAATAAAACTAAATAGCTCCAAAAGAGCCACCCATGTCAGAGGGTAGAAAGATTAATTCGACTATCCTACTGACAGGGATAGTCTCATTATTTGGAGGAAAAATGACAACATATATCAAAATTGATAATCCAAGAGCAAATCAGATGGTAACTAGACATTTTGAAGATGCTCGTTATTCATGGTTAGATGACACTCCTGTTAAAGAAGGAAGTTATCCTAGAAGGCTTAAAAATGAGTTAGGACAGAGAGTATTTCCATATTACATTCAGTATTTTGGAAAAGGTGGTAGTGCTATAAGCTATTCAACCAAGACACTTTCAGATTCAAAAGTAATGTCTGCAGCAGAGTTCCTGTGGGAAGAGCTTAGTGATGTTATTGTTGATGAAAATGGAAATCTTGAAGAAGAGTGGAATATATTTGAAGCTGGAACAGACAGAGAATATATTTGGCATTTCTTTGAAGAAGAGCTTGGAACACCTGTATATAAGCTGATGTATCAAGATACGGCTGACGTAGAGACAGAAAATGGTGCAAACATAGATGTTCCTATGGTAACACTAGGAATTGAAAGAGGACTTATCAGATTATCTAAAGCAGAGCAGATACAGCCTAAACAGCTTATATCATATTGCTGTAGAATCGGAGATCGTCAGTTTTTCGTAAATACAGAAACTGATGGAGATAAGCATTTCGAGGCATGTCTGATTACAAATCATCTGAATAAAGAAATTTGGGGTCAGGACAGAGAAGAATATATGTATTACTACAATATTCTATCTAAGGCTACAAGTGCTAATAGAACATATTACAGATTAAAGGAAACAATTGATTCTGTATATGACGCTTATTATTGCGAAGTAGGTGATATTCCAAAAGAGTTTGATTCGTATGAAGAAGCATATGATGTAATGTGCAAAGAGTATATGAAATCCTTAAACGCTTCATATGAGCATCCTAGTGGACTTCCTATCAGATATAAGATATATGAAACTAAAGTTTCATACTACCAGGGCCGTGAAAATTCAATAACACAGGCTGTGTAAAAATCAAATAGCTCTAATGAGCCACCCATGCTAGGGGTAGAAGTAAAATAACAACTACCCCGCTAGCAGGGGTAGTTTATAAGGAGAAATTGAAATGGTAAAAAAAGTAAAAGAGGCTTTGGTTGGCAAAGAACTTAGGCAGACAGTGAGATGGGGAAAGCCTGTCGAAGAATTGACAAAGGAAGAATTGGAAAACTTTCCTAGATTACTCGGTTGGAGAAAAGTAGAAAACTTTAAGACAGAGTATGTTGAGCTTAGATGTGCAGATGGACAGTTATCAAGAATGGATATCCCACGAGCAGCTTTGGTAGAGGTTGATGGCAATTTGCTTTCAATCTACAATCCTGGTATTCGTGAACTCAATGAGTCTGAAAAGAAAGTTTGGGATGAATGGATGGAAATTGAAAATTCTGATGAGTACCAAAAACAGCTTGAATATGACTGCTTAACTGATGGTTCTTCTACATACTGGAAGAAAAAGCATTTCTTCGAGAATAAAGGTTACTTATATCTTATGCAAGGCTCACAAAAAGGGCTTAGAAGGGTACAAGGTAAACCTGAAGCCGAAGGAAAAATTCTTTTATATGATGAGAATATAAGAGGCGAATTATTCTTACAGTATGAAATGAGAGATGCAGCAGTATAGGAGAATTATGTTATGTACAAGTTAGGAAGATGTTTTTAGACCTAATTATAATTGTTGAAAGTATAAATGTTGATTAAAAATAGCTAAATTATTGCGACTATATATAGTTGCAAATGGCTATAATAGGAATTATAATTGTATTAGGAGCAAAGATAATGGGTCAGAAAGAAAAATTAATCGCAAAGCTTAAAGCGGGTTCAAAAAACTTCTCTTTTGAAGATGCAGAAACTTTACTTGGATACTTAGCATATTGTAAAAGTAATAAAGGCAAAACGAGTGGTTCGAGAGTTATGTTTGTAAGTAAAGATGGAAAGTCAAAAATCTTATTACATAAACCACATCCTCGAAAAGAACTTCTAGCTTATCAAGTAAAGCAACTACGAGAACAGTTGGAGCAGGAGGGACTGATATGATGAAGAATACATTTGAATATCAAGGCTATATTGGAAGCATTGAGTTTTCAGAAGAAGATAAGGTTTTCTTCGGTAAGGTTCAAGGCATTCGTTCCCTGATATCCTATGAAGGAAAAACACCTGATGAACTCATAGAGGATTTTCATAATGCAGTAGACGATTACTTAGCTTTATGTGAAGCAAATAATGAAGAGCCAGAGCAAGCATACAAGGGAAGTCTTAATGTTCGCTTAGGAAAAGAATTGCATAGAAGAGTTGCTGTATATGCACTATCTAACCAGCAATCTATAAATAGTTTTATTGAAAATGCAGTCAAAGAAAAACTATGTTCTTTGAACATGTAAAACAATATTGATTATTCAGGAATAACAACGGGTATTTATACCCCAGAGAAAAAAGAGCATTTACCACTATCTATACGGTAATGCTCTTTTTTAATGACAAATAGTTATATTTTAACTAGATCAAGTTTTGAGTTCCTTGCATTACCAATTGCTGCGAACAATTGGATAATGATGAAGGGTAATCACCACTTATTAAGCTCTATCCCTACTAGGGCTTTTTATCTTGTATTGCTATGTGAAAGTAAATAATTATATAATATTATTGGAATTGAAAATCGACGATGAATGCAGATAGACCATTGGGCTTTTAAGCTCTTTGGTCTATTTGCATTTTATAGAAGAATTATAGTGGGAATATTGCGATTTTTAAAAATGTGATGATAAGCTATATTGGATATGCATATTATTTTCACTGTCCATAAAAACGGACAGCGAAAAAATTACAATATTAATATGTAAAAAAAGACTAAATATTGCATAAAAAAGGGGGGAGCCTATGCCAATACTAACAAGAACAATAGAATTAATACCTATTGGAGACAAAGAAGAAAGAGATAGATGTTATAAATGGATAAGAGATTTCATGGAAGAGCAGTCTAAAATGATGAATCAATACATGTCTGCATTATATATTGCAGCTGTAGAAGAAGTATCAAAAGATGATAGGAAGGAATTGAATAACCTATATAATCGAATAGCGACATCCAAAAAAGGAAGTGCATTCTCTAAAGAAGAATGTAATTTACCTAAAGGATTAGGTGCCAATTATGGACAACGTGTAAGAAGTGATTTCGATACAGCATGTGAAAATGGACTTCTACATGGAAGAGTTTCATTGCCGACATATAAAAAGAACTTTCCAATAATATTAGCTCCAATATATGTAAATTTGCAAAAAAATAATATAGAAGAAAAGGGGAAGTCTGCAGGTTTTTATCATAATTATGCATCGTATAATGAACTGTATGATGCATTGAAAGAGGAAAATAAGCCAGAAATCATTTGGAACTTTGTTCAAAAAATGCAATATCAGATAAAATTTGGAAACCCATATAAGTCAGCATTCCTAAGAGATGAAATATTACATTTTTTAGAAGGAGAATATAAAGCAGTTGGTAGTCAGCTATCAATAAATAGTAGAGGAAAGATAATATTAAACCTATCGTTAGATGTTCCTCAAAAGAAAGTAAAGCTTGACGAAAATATTGTTGTAGGAATAGATATTGGGCTTGCTGTACCTGTGATGTGTGCTATAAATAATGATTACTATAAACGCCTTGCTGTTGGTGATTTTGAGGCGTTTACAAGAATGAGAGAAAAGCTATATAGCCAAAAATGTAAATTGCAAAGGCAATTAAAATATACTTCCGGAGGGCATGGACGAAAAAAGAAGTTAGCAAGTCTTAATGCTATTAGAGACAGAGAGCATAGGTTTGTACATACAATGAATCATAAATATTCATCAGAAGTTATCAATTTTGCCTTAAAAAATAATGCCAAATATATAAACATGGAAGATCTCACAGGATTCGGAAAAGATAATAAGGGGAATGCTATAGATGATTATCAGTTTGTTTTAAGAAATTGGTCGTATTTTGAATTGCAAAAAATGATACAAGATAAAGCGCAAAAATATGGCATTGTAGTAAGAAAAGTAGAATCTGCTTATACATCGCAACTTTGTTCATGTTGTGGTGAAATGGGAGAAAGAGTAAGCCAATCTGTGTTCAGATGTCTTAATCCTAATTGCATCTCACATAATAAGTATGAAAAGCAAAGAAAAAGTGGAGTTGGTAATTATCATTTTAATGCAGATTTTAATGCGGCCAGAAATATTTCAATGTCAACCAATTATACAAAGAAAAAAAGGAAAACAAAGGCGGAGAAAGTTGAAGAGAGAAAGAAAAATGCCATAGAAAAAACTGCTGGATAAATAGTATAAAATATATTAATCTATAAAATAGATGCAAACGAATAGAAGTTGCACATATAAAATATAAAGAGGCTGTTTGAAGTCTCAAAGGTGAGGTCATAGGCACTCACCAAAGCCCTTGAAAACAATATATAGTATAAAAGGATATTCTCAATCAATATTCGACTTTTGAGACCTTAAGAAAAACACAAGGGTATCAAACATTGCAGCTTTAAAACATAATCAATGTTTCGTTTGAGACCTTAAGAAAAAGACAAGGGTATCAAACGAGTCGATTCCCGCAGCTCTGCTGCGAAAAGTTTGAGACCTTAAGAAAAACATAAGGGTATCAAACAAACTGCATTCGAAAGGAGATTAAATCAAGTTTGAGCTCTTAAGAAAATAACAAGGGTGTCAAACAAACGATGAGTTAAAACTGAAATAAATCGAAAATGTTGAAATAAGAATAAAAACATGATATAATTCACCCGTTATTATAAATATTAAAGGTGTAATTAATGAGCGTTTAACTGCCCCGTAGTGGGGTTAATGAGTTAAGCGCTCTTTTTTTGTGCCAAAGTTTCAAAAAGGAAAGGAAAGATGACGAAAACAGAATTATTGCATGCAGATCGGTGTGTAAAGAATCTGAGTAGTGATTTTGATGCAGCAGTCGATAGTGGAAACACAAGACTGGCAGCTCACATCATTCAGACAATTCAGTTAATCACTGGTCTAACAAAGAAAGCTATCTAGTAGAACTTTCTTAACCAAAGCCAAAAGGCAAACTATTAAATTAGTCGGCCTTATGGCTGACGGAAAGGAAAGATTATGGAACTTGTATTTGCAAGGACGCTTCTGGAAGACGATGAGCTTCTACAGAAAGCAAAGAGTGCCTGTTCAAGCCTAAATGGATTGAATTATGCGCCCTGTAGCATTGACTACAAAGTGTATGAGTACCAAGTAGCCTATACAACTGTAAGAGGCAACTATCATACTTATACAGGCTATTATGTAGGAACTAGCAAGTATGATATCGAATTTGAGGATGTTGAAAATGACCAACGTATTGAAATGTTGGTTAAACCTCTAAGAGATAAGTACTGCACCCTTCATGGAGTGAATTACTTCAGACAAATCGGAAAAGTCATTTATGAGTATCAGAAAGGCAAGTCATTCATTGACAGCTGTACATCTGAAGATAATGAGCTGATTGAAAAGCTTAAGAAGGTACATCCTAAGAACTTGTGTCTTGGTGGTGTGAACCTGGTTCTTTGGGTAATTGATTACACTTATAAGACTTCAAGAGGAAATCCGAAGGTAAGAGAGGCGTTTACAGTAGCAAACGCAGATGAGTCTGCAGCGATTAAGGCTGTTGAGGCAAATATTAAGAAGTTCAACGAAGCTCACAAGTATAGAGAATTGATTGACGTTAACATTCCAGTTAATTCAGGAGTACTTGGACACGTTAAAGTAGCGTGAGACAATTAAATAATTTCTTTCATTTAGCCTGCTTGATGCAGGTTGCAGCAAGATAAGGGCTTTATTGCGAAGGCACCTATCGTATAAGAATTAGGAAGGGCGAAGCTGTGTAAAAGGAATACGCCAATATTGATAAGCATATTGCTGTATCAGTAGGAAGAATGTTTCTTGATCCGTTTTAGCAAAATATTTGCGAAAGACGGAAAAAGAAATGAAAGGAATAACAGAACTTCTGCTTAATGCTCCAACAGGAAACATTGCAGATAGCATAGCAAAAGCTGATTATCAGATTAAAACTCACAGTAGAATATTATGTAGTATCTCAGGAGGATGGGATTCTACGATTATGATGGATTTACTAACAAAACTTGATACGGAAGGAAAAATCACTTATGTCTGGTATGATACTGGACTTGTCTATAAGGCAGAGAAGGAACATCTTGATTATCTTGAAAACCGATATGGTGTAAAGATAGTTCGAAAGAAGGCTTACGAGCCGATTCCTCTTGCTGTTAAAAGACACGGATATCCATTCTTAAACAAGCGAGCAAGTGAATATATCATGAGATTGCAGATGCATTCGTTTGATTTTACTTCAGATGATTCTATTGAGGTTTTAAGAGAAAGATATTGCAAGAGGGCAGAGGGAGATGACCTTAAAACTTGTGTGAACTACATGAAAGAGTATGGTAAGCCACCGAAGGGCTGGGCCTATAGAGATGGATATTTCTATAATGGCTGTGTATCGGCATTAGAGTGGTGGTGTAACTGTAGTAAGGACTGTGGTGAAAATTCTCAATGTAATATCAATCACAATAAGTGGTTAAAAGAATTCTTGATGGAAAATCCACCAGAATTCAAAATATCGGCTTTATGCTGTAAATACGCAAAGAAGATGGCTGCGTATGAAATACTAAAAGAAGGTGACTATGATCTGAATATCATTGGAATTCGTAAAGGTGAAGGAGGCGTTAGAGCTCAAATACAATCATGCTATACGGAAACAGGAAGTGGACCAGATATCTATAGACCTATATTTTGGTATTCCGAGGAAGATAAAATAGAGTATACAAAATATTATGATATTCATTTATCAGATTGTTATATAAAGTGGAATCTTCCAAGGACAGGGTGTTGTCTTTGCCCGTACGCTTTACCTTCAAACTTTGCGAAGGAAGAAGAAGCGGTTGCAAAGCATGACCCACAATTGTATAAGGCTGTAAAGAACGTATTTGCCCCTTCCTACGAATATACAAACCGATATAGAGAGTTTGTAAAGAAGAAGGATAAAGAGGTATTTTACGAGAAATATGGCTTTACACAAATTACACTAGAAGATTTGATTGCATAAGATAATTTTATAAAGTCCTTTAAGGGCAATTCTTAGTTTAAGGAGAGCCCTAAAGTGGGTTCTCCTTGTTTGTTAGAAAGAGAGGAAAACCTATGACAAAGGAAGAATTACTAAGAGTTGTTAGAAATAACAATTCAACCATTTTTGAATTTCCTGAAAGAGGGGATTTCGGCTCTAATAAGTGGAGAGGAAATACATCGGGATATGTGATCGCTAGCTTAATTGATAAGTATAAAGCAAAGTTTCTATGTGAGGCTTTTGCAGGCGGTGGGACAGGTTCTGATGTGGCAGCTTGTATGCAGATTGATTACCAGGGTTTTGATTTATTTCCTACAAGAGATAATATCAGACCCTTGGATGTTGTTAATGATGATGTGCCAGATGAAATATCTGAAGCCGACTTGGTATTTGCACATCCACCTTATTACAACATGATTCAGTATGCTGGCAAAATGTATCCTGATCCAACAGGTGAGCTGAAACATAAAGATATGTCTTATATGACTTATGATGACTTCGTAAAGGCTATGAATAAATGGCTTTGCCGATGGTTTGCTTCGCTTTCTGGCGGTGCATACTTTGCGGTTCAAGTCGGAGATATGCGTAAGAATGGTGTATTTAAAAGCATGTTACTTGATATGGTTCATCTGAATGTTGTTCAGATTATTCATAAAAAGCAATATAACACTATGTCAGCAAGTCGTACCTATAACAGTAGTAATTTCTATTTCATTGAGCATGAGGATATTGTGGTTATGAGAAAAGAATTAAGCTACATTTTAGGAATCGAAATGCCGAAGAAGTATGAGATAGATATTAGAAACAGTAAGACAGCCACATGGAATCAAGCAATTCATACTGTTATGGAAAATATGGATGGACGTAATAAGCCTATTCATTTAAAGCAGTTATATGAGGCGTTTGACGGGTATGAAAAGGCTAAAGCTAATCAGCATTACAAAGAGAAGATAAGACAGACTCTACAAATGAGCAAACTGTATAATTCCTTGGGAAATGGCTATTGGCAATTGGCTTCAAGAAATGTAAAATTAAACGTGGCATAAAGATGGGAGATGACAAAAAAATGGATATTAGTAAATATAAAAAGCCTATACACTACGTTTGTCCGAAGTGTGGGGCTGATATGACTTTCAATGGCTATGAGTTAGTTAAGAGAAAGCAAAGTCTCGCTAAAGAAGCGGAAGTAATAAAAACTAAAATGAGAAATCACGAGAATGAATTCGGAAAGAAAGATGCATATTATGGCAAGCTTGTAAAAGAGCTTAAGGATACAACTAATAGGCTTATTGAAGCTAAAAACGAAGTATCAATGGCCAGCGATATTGCTAATCGTGAAGTCTTTGAAGTATTTAAGCAGCTTGTAAAAGCTGAAGTAGGAGCTGAAAAGTTTGCAAAGCTTATTATTGAGGCAGAGGAAACGGTAAGCTACTCTGATAAAGACTTGGCAAAGCAGAAGTTTACTAATTATCAGGATATTGGCTAATACAAAGTAACTTAAGTACCCTTGACGAAGGCACCTTTTAAGGTGAGTTTTTTATAAACCACCTGACGAGGTGGCTAATGAAAGGAAAGAAAAAATGTGTAAATCAAAAATGGAAGATCTGAACAACCATTTATTTGAAGCGTTAGAAAGACTTAACGATTTAGAAGCTGGCGATGTAGAAGGCTTAGAATTTGAAACAAAGCGAGCTAAAAGCGTATGCTCAGTAGCAAAAGAAATCATTAAAGGCGCTAATTGCGTTGTTAATGCAGCTAGAGTTAAGTCTGATATGTTAAGTGCAGATGTGCAGATTCCTGCATATTTAGGAATAGAGGTTAGCAATGGCTAGGTTGTATTCTGAAGTCCATTATAATTGGGTTTCAGATAATATCAAAAATTGCAGCAGTATCAAGGAACTCTATGAACTATCTTTAAAAGAACTCGACTGGAATATTTCTTTAAATCAATTCAAATCATATCTCAAAAATCATAAACTTAATACCGGCTATAAGCGAACCAAGGATGATGCTAAAGTGTTCTGGAATAAGCAAAGATTAAATTGGCTTAGAGAGAATGCGCCAGGGCGTTCAAGAAAAGAAATTTTGGAGCTTTGGAACAAGGCACATCCAAACGAACAACTTGCTCTTAATCAGATTATTGCTGCTATGAAGAATAAGCATATTACAAATGGCAGAGATACAAGATTTGAAAAAGGGCATAAGTGCGAATATGGTTGGAAAAAAGGGCAGAGGCCTAGTATAGCTACAGAGTTTAAAAAAGGCAATGTACCACATAATCAAAAACCTATTGGAACTATATCAGTTAGAACTGATAAAAACGGTATTCCTTACAGATGGATTAAGATAGGAGATAATAAGTGGGAAATGTACCATAGGCATATTTGGAAAAAGACTTATGGTGAAGTGCCAAGTGGAATGGTTATAACCTTCAAGGATGGTAATCAGGAACATTGTGAGATAAATAATCTTGCATTGATTACAAAAGAAGAAAATGTAGCCATTATGAGATTTAGAATGACAAAGAATAGAACAGCAGAGCAGTTTGAAGCCATTAAGACGATTACTGATATTGGTTTTAAAATTAAAGAGTTACAAACTGCATAACTCGTATGTAAACACCAAAGAAGGTGAAATTATTATTTATTTAATAACCACCTTCTAGGGTGGTTATGTATGGAGGAAAAACAATGAAATTAGTTAATTTAGTTACAATAATGCACAATGATATGGATTCAATTATTCTTAAGGTGAAAGAAGGCCGTGAGATGGATTTGGTTTGTCTTGGATACTTTAACGGTGACGAGACAATGATTAGACTTACAAAGGGAGACTCACATACATGTACCATCTGGAAGAAAGACAATAACCATTATAGTTGGAGTTGGGGAAAAGATGGATACACACTTGTTTCAGATGATATGACAAAGAGACGGAAGCTCATAGAGGAATGTATCATTGATGATATGGGTGTATGTATGGAAGGTCCAAGTAATCTTATGGCTAAGACATTATTTTTAGAAGTGCCTGAGAAGGTTACAGATGTATTTAAACTTATGAACGATACTTGCTGTCATAAGAACGATACATTTTGGAAGCACTTTAAGAATAAAAATGACTTCATGAATAGATTAAGCGCTTTAGGTTATGCTGAAGACAGCATCAAGGAGATTGAGAGATATACAGCTCCTAATGGCTGTAAGGTGGAAATTTACAAGGCAGAGAAGATTAATCGCTTTAGTAATGCACTATCTGCAGCAATAATTGCATAAATCTACTCCATGAGTAGTCACCATAGGTGGTATTAAATTTATTTTAAGCCACCTATTCCGGTGGCTTTATTGGAGGAAAAATGAAGAATATCTTAAGAAAAATAAGAAGAACCATAATAATACTTATTGTTATTGCAGCATTGACATCGCTGAATACTATAAGAGATTCAGATAACTTTGAACTTTATAGACCAGGATTCGACTTAGATAGCGAATTACAGGCAATGCTACCTTGTTGTTCACAAGAACTTTATGTTGGAAACTGGGGCGTATTAAGAGCATCAGAAGACGAACTGTTTGCAATGTATTGTGAATCACAATCTGAAGAAAATGAAGCATTTAGACAACTATATGCGAAAGAGGGAATGGCTGGACTCACAGATCCTAATTGCAGAGTTATTTATATTATCCAAGGCGATGATTATAATGCAAAAAGGGCTCTACCACATGAAATTGGTCACGCAGCAGATATAAATCATGAATGTAATGGTATTAAGCCTTCTCAGACAGAAGAATTTAAAAAGATTTATGAGCAGGAGGCGGCTGGATATGCTCAGATGTCACCTGAAGAGTTCTTTGCTGAGGTTTATGCTGGTTTAGTTAGTCCTTATGATTTTGGTCTGCCAGAAACACCGCTTGCAGATGAATATGTATCTCAGTATGTCTATTAGCCTATAACAAAATAAACCTAAAATTGAAAATATGATATAATCAACGAAAGGTGGGATTTTTGTGGAGGCACGAAAAATGGTAGATAGAAATGGTCTCTCGGTAGAAGAAATATTTGAAAAAGAAGAGCATGTTGAGTTAATAGATGGAGAAATAGTGATAACTGATTTCACTTCATCTGAACACAACAATGCTGTCTTAGAGATTGCTACAGCCTTCAAGTTTTACATAAAAGAGCATAACGGGAAATGCCAAGTGCGTACAGACACTGTTTTGCTCTATTGTGATGAAATACTTGAACAGGAAGAAAAAAATCGTTTTGAGCCAGATGTTATGGTTATATGTGAGCCTGATGGAATAAAGTCAGACGGTGTTCATGTAACACCTTTATTTATCGCGGAGGTTACATCGCCATCGACAAGAAAAAACGATTTTGGCATAAAAGCATATATATATGGTCAGATGGGAGTGAGAGAGTATTGGGTAGTTGATCTACAAAATACATCTGTTACAGTCTATAGAGCTGATAATGATTTTGCTCCTGAGACATACTTGCACTGTGACAAATTAAATGTGTCAGTGTACGAGAATCTGGAGATAGATTTTTCAAGTATATTCTAAAAATTAAGAAACTCGATTTGCTATCCAATTAATAGCTGATGAGTTTCTTTTTTTTGTATATACAATCAATATGCGACAATAGATTGTATATAAACACCTCTCTCACTTTACTTTTTGGCTATACAAAAGCATAATTAAAAGAAAAGGATACTATAATATAATCAAGGGAAGGGCTATGTCTGAAAAAATACTAACAATTGAGACTATTAATGTGGCGCTTACTCCAGTTTTTATTGAACACGGAGTAAAAGAGGCTATATTATTCGGTTCATATGCGAAAGGAAATGCGCGAGAGAACAGTGATATTGACATCTATGTAGATAGCGGATTAAAAGGCTTGTCATTTTTCGGTCTTTTAGAAGATATGGTCATGACGCTTGGTAAACAAATTGATCTTATTGATGTTTCTCAAATTAAACCTAATTCTAAGCTTTTTAATGAAATAAAAGAATATGGAGTGACTATATATGAATATAAAAGAAATATGTAAAAAAAGAGTAGAAGGGCTGTTGGAAGAAAAAAATATGACCATAAATGCATTAGCAGAGAGGGCAGGAGTGCGCCCGTCAACTATCTATAGCTTTATGGATGAGAAAAGAAAAGAGGTTAAGCTGGATACAATAGAATCTATTTGCAGAGGACTTGATATATCAATAAGCGAATTTTTTGATAATGATAATTTTAAAAATAAATAATTTTTCTACAAATATTCAATATGCGACAATAAATTTATTATAAAATAACTCAAAGTTTCTTGGCTTGTTTTACTATACATAATAATCCATTTATCCTAAACCAAAAGAAATAGAATTATAAACAAGGGTATAGGCTGTTATAAATCCAATAAAATAGACTCCGCAAATTGCAGAGCCTTTATATTATTATTCAAACAGGAGACTGGCTGCATTGGCAGCAGCAGCTATACGTCCTTCTTTATCTCCAATATAATGTTTTGATGTTTCGATTGACTTATGATGTAATGCATCTTTTATAGCATAAATATCTTTAAGAACTTCATAAACCTTTGTTGCAAAGGTGGCCCTCATTTTATGAGGTGAATATTTTTTTGATAATTTGGCAGCAATAAAATGTTTTTTCATCATAATTTCAATTGAATTTGGTGCAAATCTAGTTCCCCTGGTAGATAAAAACAAAGCATTCTCACTTTCTGATTTAGACAGGAAAGGGCGAGATTCATCAAGATAAGCAAATAATACCTTGTATACTTCCGGTACTAATTTAACATGATCATCATCACTACCTTTTCTGACAATATCCAAATAGTAATCGCCATCAATTTCTACTATATCAGATAAATCAAGACCTACAAGCTCTGATAATCGCATACCAGTTCCAAGAAAAACCATAGAAATAGCTAAATCTCTTAAAACTAGTTTTTCATTATATGCTTTAGCATGTTCTGATATACCTTCTTGATTTCTAATTGTACTTAATAACTTAGCAACCTCTGGATCACTAAGCTTCACAACTTTCTTTTCAGGAACCTTTGATGATTCAATTAATAAAGTTGGATTATTTTTTAAATAGCCAATACCAATAAAATACTTATAGAATTTCTTTAATACAGCTGTTTTTCGATTTTTTGTATTAGGAGATAGGTCAATTCCATCATCAGATTTATCAATATATCGTTCGATCTGAGTTATACGAACTTTATCTAAATCATCTAGCTCAACGTCCATAATTGAATTTTTTTTAGAAAGAGTGGCCACATATTCTAAAAATTTCTTTATCTCATAAATATATGCCTTTACTGTAGATGTGGCGCAATTTTTGTTATTCAAATGTACTCTAAAATCTTCAATATACTCAGGCATATTATCCAGCATATCATCAATGATTCGATTATTATTTATATCAGATTGATTTCTATATTCGTGACTCATAGAAGAAGCTCCTTGTTATTAAAATATATCTATATTTCTATTATATCAAAAATAATATCTATCTACCAATAAAACATACATTTAACGCAAAGATATAATTTATCAATATACTGCTATTTTGGCATATATATATTATAATGTTCTAGCATATTAATTTAAAATTATGGAGAACAAAAAATATGGAAAAATATTATGCATCAAATATAACTAATATAGTTGGATATCACACAGAACTACCAGCAGAAATATTTGAGCGTGAAAACCTCAATATTAATGTATTATTATTACCTATTGTTACAAATCAGAATGAACATCATACACTATTACAAGCATATGCATATATAGATTGTGATGATGTTCTATATAAAGTTTTCGAGGACATTTATGATTTAGATGCTGAAATGGTAAATAATATTGAACAAGAAATTATTAGCTATCTAAATGGCCAAAAACTCTTTTTTGAAAATATAGAAAAATTAATTTGCATGATAGATCAATAATCAAAAGTCTGTAGCTAAATGCTGCAGACTTTTTTATTACTATTCCTTTGATTATGAATATCTTAGCGCTGCTCTGCCAGTAAATAATATTATTGATTTAGTGTAACGCAGGAAGAAAACTAAAGAAAAATAATATAATTATCTATTGTCGCATATTGAAAAATAGTGCATAGCTAATTTGCAATTCATACTTGATAATATTGTCGCATATCGTCTAATATTATATTGACTAAAAATAAGGAGCTTAACGTATGAACAAAAATATATTTCGTGCTGGAGCACATAGACTTAACATGAACATTGAGGAATTATCAAAAGTTCTGGCAATAGATAAATCTATACTATATAAAATAATAACTTACCAAAATCATTCCTCTCCTTTTCTACTTAAAAAATTGGATTTACTCTTAGATAAGTCAGTACAAGATGATTATGAGGACTATTATTTTGGAGTTAGACCTTTAGATCCATTGAGTAGACTTGGAGAAATTGAAGAAATAATAAGAATTAATCAAGAAAATAACCAGTTAAATAGTTTAATATTTTATTTTTTTAATTATAAAGACTATATAAAAAGATATGCCCTGGAAAACAAAAATCTTATTAATCAACTAAAAATGGATAGATCAATCTTCTATTTGATGAATAAAATGTTTTCTAACATAAAAAATTATGGTAAACCAGGAGTCTATCTTGATAAAAAAGGACAAGAGCATCTTAAATATTTAATGCAGCTCTATTAGTGAGGAAATATGAAAAATTATAAAGAAGATTTCGAATATGATAATATGAGAAAAGCAGAATTTTTACTTACTACTATGCCACCACTCTGCCGCCAATTTTATGATAACAATAAAAACTCTATATCTTATAAATCACAGGTAGAATATATTTATCGTATTAAAAAATTCTTTGAGTATTGGATTAAAGAAGATAAATCTTTAAAGATTGAGCATATTACAGATATTACTTCTACTGATTTATTAAAAATAAATTATTTTACTCTACTCTCATACTCCGATTATTTGGAAAATACAGGAAGTCGTAATAATACCATTAATTCTTATATTCGTTCAGTAACACAGTATTTAAAAGATTATGGTATTGATATTGAAAGACCTGTGGCCAAAAAACAAACTGAAAAAGAAATTGTTGTATCAGATGTAGACCTGCAAAAAATACTAGATAGCGTATTGAACGGAACAGGTTTTAATAAAGATCAATCATACTTTAACGAAAGAACTAAATATCGTGACGCAAGTATTATTTCTCTTATGATTGAGACCAATATGACGCCTTTGGAATTATATTCTTTAGATGTGGACGATCTAATGCTTTCAAAAAATCAGATTATGGTTACAAGAGATAATATAGATGAATTTATTAGTATAAATAGCTCTACATCAAAACTCCTTTCTAAGTACCTGGAGGAAAGATTAAATTATGGAACTGATGTCTATGAACAGGCTTTATTTGTTGCAAGTAAAACAAAGGCTAGAGGAAAAAGACTAAACATTCGCAGCTTCCAGCGTAGAATAAAAAGATTTGCTTTTGGTGCAGATCTAAACAATGCTAGAGATATAACACCTTCATCTATTATTTCAGATTCTACATTAAAGGTATAATAAATATATATAATATATTATAACAACAAACAAATTTGTTTATTTGTTTTATTAGAGCAAATAAAATGCTTTAAAATCAATGCTTTATAGAGTGAAATTACTACTATAAAGTGGAAAGAATACTAGTTTGAAGTGGAATTATTACTAGTTTAAAGTGGATTAATTACTAGTTTAAGGTGTATTAATTACTAGTGTTAGGTGGTAAACCATAGAAAATGGGTCCCAATTTATGGGCCCATTTTTTTAATTTGGAAAAATAGGTCTAAAAATAACATTCAAAAGATATAAGTAGTTATAAACTACTAGAATTAGGTGGTAATTTATGATGATAGAAAAGAATAAACCACCCAAAAGTAGTAATTAAACATAAAAAACCGCTAGACTACAGTTTTAGATATCCTTAATTACTAGTATGAAGTGGAAAATAAGATAAATAAAAAATCAAAAACCACCCAAAAGTAGTAATTAAACATAAAAAACCGCTAGACTACAGTTTTAGATATCCTTAATTACTAGTATGAAGTGGAAAATAAGATAAATAAAAAATCAAAACCACCCAAAAGTAGTAATTAAACATAAAAAACCGCTAGACTACAGTTTTAGATATCCTTAATTACTAGTGTGAAGTGGAAAATAAGATAAGTAAAAAATCAAAACCACCAGAAAGTAGTAATTAAACATAAAAAACCGCTAGACTACAGTTTTAGATATCCTTAATTACTAGTGTGAAGTGGAAAATA
>SVER01000017.1:33719-72110 GCA_015057315.1 Pseudobutyrivibrio ruminis
AAAGTAGTAATTAAACATAAAAAACCGCTAGACTACAGTTTTAGATATCCTTAATTACTAGTGTGAAGTGGAAAATAAGATAAGTAAAAAATCAAAACCACCAGAAAGTAGTAATTTAAGTATATATTTAGAACAACATTTTTTAGTTACTAGAATAATGTGGTAAATAATCTATGGAGTGGCATTAAAACCACTAAAAAGTAGTAATTAAACATGAAAAAAATATAATCACAAAAAATTCATAAGTATAAATAAGTACTATATGATGTGAATTTTTAATTTAATTACTACTATGAAGTGGTATATATTGTTTAATTACTATTATTAAGTTGTTATGTGCTTGAAATTACTATTATAAAGTGGTAATTTAAAATAAAGTACTACTATTATGTGGTATTTATATTTAAAATACTATTTTAATGTTGAAAATTAGCGATTGGAGACATGATGAACAGCAAAAAAAATGTTCCTATTTATGAAATGACTGCCACAATATCAAATGGTTTGGCGCAGTCTAAAATTAATTCTACAGAAGTTGAAGATGTTGTAATGTCTCTTGGAATTGCTAGAATCCAAATTAATTCAACTAATAATCCAGATTACCCATATCCTTTAGTTGCAGATGTATATGCAGGGGATTTATTAGAACTTGGAGTTAGTGATCCAAATCATGTATATACGGTTTTAAAGTCAATGGCTGTCGAAATTCAAGACAGAAAAGTAATTACAGAAGATACAAAGAATGGAATTCTGGATGTATATACTGTAGTACCAAAAACAAGGTATATAGATGGAAAAGGACATTTGAAACTATTTTTTGCTCCCGACATTAGAAAGGATATTATAGGACTAGAAGATAATTTTACAACCTATTCTATTTATAAACTTGCTATATTAAAAAGTCCTGGGGCTAAGGCATTATATAAAAACTTACAAGCAATAACATATAAGATTCCCAAAGGAAAAAATAGATGTTTTGATTATCAGGTGCGAATATCAGAATTAAAATTTACGCTAGGCTTTGCTTCAATTGACAATGAAGAAGTACAAAAGGTAATCATGAAAAATAAAAAAACACCTGAAAAAATAGATTGGGATTATTTGTATGAAAATCTTCCACCAAAAGAAAAAAAATATGAAAGAAAACAAAACTTTGAAAATAATGTAATAATTCCTTGCCAGCAGGAATTTAAAGATAAGTGTGATTTTGCCTTTGATTATGAGTTTAAGAAAGAAGGCAGAAGCTATAAATATATATTATTTCACATATATAAAAATAAACCAAAAGAAGAATATGCAACTCTAGGAAAAATATTAAGTAAACACCCATTAGATGAAACAAAAACATTGGCAACCTTAAATGCCTTTTATACTGAATTTGAAGGACATAATGATTTAACAGAAAAGAATATCGAAGATTTTCTTAATGATGCATCATATGATCTTGATTTAGTTAGAATGGCTATTCAGTTGGCTGATGATTATGGTTATGAGAAGATAAATAATTATGTTGGATGGATTAGGTCTGCTATAAAAGGAAAATGGCCAGGAGAAAATGGCAAAGGAAAACAGGCTACAAAGATGCCTGTTATGAGTGATAATCAAGCGGAAAGATGTCTTGCTCTTGCAAAAAAAGGTACAACATATGAAAAATTTATTTCGGCTCTTGAAATGGAAGGTGTCTATCTCGGAAAGTTATATGAAATGTATTCAGCATTAGAAATCCTTGAAATGTATGGACGTTATCTAAGAAAAGAACCTATATTTGAGGAAAATGCAAATGGATAATGAATATCACAAAGAAGTGATGGATATTGTTTATCTCTTAGAAATTTACTTGAAGCGCCCAGTTGGAACAGGTGAGTTTCAAACCATTTTAAATTGGGTTGAAAACTATCATATGTCTTTAGACCTTATTCAATATCTAATAGAGCTTAGCTTCAAAAAAGAAAAGGCTAATATTAAGTATATGGATGCTATAGCAAAAAACTGGTATTTAGCCGATTTGAAAACTGTAGAAGAAGCAAAGAAATATAGCAAAATAAGAGATACTATTATCTTTCCAATTAAAAATGCAATGCAAATATATGCCAGGGATCTTATAAAGCCAGAAATTGAAATTATTGAAGAATGGGCTAGAAAATATGAGTTTTCTACTGAAATATATGAAGAGGCTTGCAAAAGAACAATTAAATCTACTGGCAAACCAACATTCAAATATACTGATAAAATACTTAATAATTGGAAAAGGGCGGGCGTTAAGAATCTGGGTGATATTGAAAAATTAGATGATGCCTATAATTATAATAATAAGCAATATACCTCTAAACTAAAGAATGTACCGGAAAAGAAAAAGAATAAGTTTCATAACTTTAATGAAAGAGAATATACCTCAGAACAAATGAATGAGCTGGAAAAGAAGCTTTTAGGTTTCTAAAATGCTTTTGCTATATATTCTCTCCCAAAGAAAAGGAGCCACTATATTTTAAGTGTCTCCTTTCTTTTTTGTTCCATAACGGTCAAATCCTTCTCTCTCATCTCTCTCTCTCATATATTTAAGAAGAGCATTATTTGATAAAGCTTCTCGATATGGTAATTGACCTTCAATTCCTAAATCAAGGTTTTTATATGAAGCCCAGTTACAAGCAACCTGCGGATGTGGAGCTCTTTCGTACTGAACATCATAAAATGCAGTATCATAGGCTTCAAGAAAAGTCTTTGTAACTATAATTTTATCTGCTGGCTTTGCTTTGAATTCTAAGTGTATTAACCACGATGTTTCACGATTGGCAGTTATATAAATAAAAAAATCTTGTACTAAACTATAAATATAGGCTTTTTTAGTATCTTTAAAATATGTTCCTATATCATTAACAGTAAGTATTTTGTCAGGCTCTTCTTTATGAAGTTTACTTGCCTGAGTTTTAATAATTTTAATTATATTGCCTCTTTCAGTTGGACTTCCTAAATGTTTATTTTCTATTATCCAATCATAAAATATATAAACATAATCATTTAGATACGGAACTTTTCTATAAGATGTCATATTTTTTCTCCATAATAAATGTTTAAAAGGTAATATTAAGGGTTTTAAGTAGTTCAAAAATTTCTGAACTGTTTCCGATGTAAACTTCTGTGTGCGAGCGACCACTACTCTTCTGCCCTAACATTAAATGAGATATATATGTTGGGGAATCATCGGGTACAAGAACTCTGGATACACAAATATCAATAAATGGTTTTTGATCTAGGTTGTCTAAATCAATTAGTTCAGATGATTCATTGTAATAGTTTATAAAACAAGCAAGTACTTTATCTTTAAAAGGTATAATGTCATTTTGAACTAAGTACTCTTCTAGTCCTTCTCGATATCCAATAGAAAGATAGTTTTTAAATGAACCATATCTTATTTGGTCTTTACTATTTTTAATTAATCTTCTTTGTGGTAAAAGATCATTTAATACGAATTTATAAAGATTTCCTTCCTTTGACATTGTAAGAGATTTTTCAGATTCTATACAATAATTTTCAATATTTTCACTAGCAACATGGTCTGTCATATTTTTTAATAAGCCAGTGGCGGCGATGCTTTTATCAACACACTCGGATAGAATGTCAAACTGCGTTTCATTATCTAATATTTCAAAAATTGAAATTTTATCAAGCTCTTTTTCAATTGTTTTATAAAGAGACTTTACATTTTTTATTTTATTTTTTTCTACTTTTAAATCATATCCTTCTGCCATATATCTTCTCCACACTAAAATAAAAAGCTCTTTCGTATAAGCGAATTATAATAAATAAATATGTCTATTTAATGGTTTTACACATAAAGTTTACATTGAAAATACAAAAAATAGGTGTTAATATTGTACCGTTAATATATTAATTTATTAAGGTGATAATGAGCGTTTCTAACTGCCCTCTAAGTAGGGTTAATGAGTTAGGGGCGCTTTTTTGTTGCCTTAAAGTCTTTTCATGAAAGGAAGGAAAAATGGAAACTACAAACTTAGGTGTGGCAATGCCACAAATCACACTACCTCAAACAAAAGAAGAGGTTGCTGCTATTGACTTCAGCACACTTTATAAGTGGACTGTTCCAACATTTAGTTGGCCTTATGAGCAGATGAAAAAGGCAATTAGTGATACTCTTGCTACTTATACAGCAATTGATGTTACTAATGTCGAAGACATTGATGAGGTAAAGAAAAACCTCAAAAATGACAGAGCTTACTTAAATGCTCTGAAAAAGAAGTTTGCTGAGATGGATTCTACTATCAGGAGTGATGTGCTTAGTGCATATGACGGATACAAGAGTCAATCAAAGGAGCTTCAGGATGCTATTACTGATGCGATTGATCCAATTGATGCAAAGGTTAAAGAAATTGAGACCTATTGGAAAGAGCAGAAAAAGAATGAAATCTTAGCATTTTATACCGAGGCGGTATCAGGCAAAGATGAAATTCAAGATACTGATGAGTTCTTCGCAAAAATCTTTGATGCAACCTGGCTTAACCAAACAACATCAAAGAAGAAGTATCAGGAGGCTATTACTGCTGCTGTTTCAAATTACTGTACTGGAATGATGGCTATTAAGGCTATGAAGCACGAATTTGAGGCAGATGGAATTGCAATGTTTGATGAAACACACGATTTATCAAAGGCAATTGGAGAGATGACAAGAAAGGCAGATCTGAAGCAAGAACTTCTTAAGAAGGAAAAAGAGCAGATGGAAGCTCAAATGCAAAAAGCTTTGGAAGAGGCAGAGGCTGAAAAGCAGAAGGCTTTAGAAATGGCAGAGGCTGAAAAAAAAGCTGCGTTGCAGAAGGCAGAGGCTGAAAAGCAGGAGGCTGTAAAGACTGCAACTATCAATGCTCAGAATGAGATTGCAATGCAGACAACAACATCTTCGGTAGACACAATTATCGAAGAAAATACTGATTGTTCAGATGATGATGAATATATCAGTATAAAGATACCTGTAGACAAGTTTGAACTTGTTAAAAAGGTGCTTGGCAACTTTAATATTGAGGTTGTTTTGGGGTAATATTCCCTAACTTAATAAGGTTCCACTAGAACTTAAATCTATTATTTATTGAAAGTCAGTCCTAGTGGGGCTGACTATAAGAAAGAGGGAATTATTATGAAACACGCTAAGTTAATGGAATTATTTCTTTATTTTACAATTTTAGTAAACAGCTTTTTAATTTATGTGAGCTTAACAATTATTGATTTTAATAAGGTTATTGCAGCAATAATGTTAATTCTTTGCCTTGGAGTTTATTATGGAGCAATATATAGTTTGACTTCTTTAAATAAATTGGTAAAGCAGGAAAAGAAAAAAGAAGCTGAAATAAAGAAAATTGAGGAAAGACTTAGAGACCAGTGGAATAAGGTGGGTGAACGTGCATGTTAAATATTAACGGAAATGTTTTTTTAAAAACAGCACCCACTGTTGAGGAAGGCAAGGATTTTGCTACTTGTCTTGTGCGTGATGGTAAGGCTCAATATAAGTGTTATTTTTTCGATCATGTTAAGGAACATGTAATCGAAAAAGGGTATAAAGGCGGTGACTATGTGAATATTACTGCAAAGGTAGATAAATCAAAGCCACAGTATTTAATTTCTCCTAAAAAATGGAAGGAAATAGCACCAAAACAGAAAAATCCAACACTCTTCTCTTCTATGTTCTTAAAAGTGACATCAATTGAACCGGCTGTGCCTGATGAATTAGAGCAGCGATATCAGAAGAAGGCAGAGGGAAAACGTAAAGTTTTAACTCTGAACGATATTGAATAATGGGTTTTATTGAGTTTTTAAGCAAAATATGTCAGAAGGAAGAAACAAAAGAAGAAGTTAGAGAGGTAATACGAGAACTTACACCAAAAGAGCTGGAGGCTAAGTATTATGATATGCAGGTTGAAAAATATCTAAGTCATAATACAATAAAGCCTATTGCTGAATGGCATTATAAGCCAATTAGACCACTTTATTCGTACAATGAAAAAAACACTGTATTAGTGAAATTTACTGATGGTACAGAACAAATCATTGATATTTATACAAGCGTATTAATGAATAAGCAAAAATCCGAGTTTGAGGATGAAGCTAACAATCAAAATCCAGAGGAATCTGGTGATGAAGTACCACCTAGTAAAGTAAAGCAATGGTTGAGTGAAAATCTTGATAAAATTCTAAATGGATATCTTAATGCAAAAGACAATGGAGAATTTACATATCTCTTTTCATTAGAAAGTCAGGACGTTATATCTACTGATGATGATTTTAAAGAATTGTGTGAACTTATGAATACACAACCATTTGAAATTCATCAAGCAGCCAATGCTCTACTACTCCAGTGGGGATAAGTCTTAGAGAAAAAAGCTATCATCTATTGATAGCTTTTTTATTTTATACATAGCCTTTACGTTGAGAAGGCAAGAAAATTATGCTATTATGCTACTGTTACTATAAAATTATTGAGTGTATTAATGAGCGTTTTAATTCTGCCCCGTAGTGGGTTAATGAGTTAAGGCGCTCTTTTTTTATGCGCTCAAAGTGTTCAAGAGAAAGGAAAAGAAAAAATGAACAAGGTAATTGAAGTAGGTCGTTTAACAAGAGATCCAGAGGTACGTTACACAAGTGGAGATAATGCAATGTGTATTGCAAGATTTTCAATTGCTGTACCAAGAACAAGAAAGAAGGATGGCGCTGATGAGACGGATTTCTTTAACTGCGTTGCTTTCGGTAAGACAGGTGAGTTTATCGAGAAGTATATGCATAAGGGAAACAAGGTAATCATCGAAGGTAGACTTCAGAGTGGTTCTTATACTAACAAGGAAGGCCAAAAGGTTAACACTGTGGATATTGTCGTAGAGAATATCGAATTTGGCGAGTCAAAGAATTCATCAGGTGATGCAGGAAACACTAATACTTCTAATAAGTCAGCTTCAACAAGCTCAAAGAAGAACAAGGCTCCTGAGTCAACTCCTGAAGATTTCGATTTGACAGAACTTGATGGGTTAGACGAAGAGTTACCATTTAACTAATTAAGTTAGATCGTAAGGTATGGTACACTCTCCCCTTTTGGGGAGATGTGCCTGTTTAAAAGGAAGGTAAGAAAATGAGAAAACTGAATAATGAAGATGTAGAAATCATGGTTGATGAAGTAACTGAAGACACAGTTAAAATTATTGCCTTCGTAAAGAAGGATACCTGTATGGATATACTGGATGAAGAGTTTTCCGCTGGTGGTTGGTCTGTAGAGTATAAAGATGGTGCTATTAATGGTCACTTCAAAGTTTGCAAGTTAGGTGTAAAGCAAGAGGATGGCACATGGACTTACAAGGAATCTACTGGTATGGTAGAGATGGAGGGAAATGAAAAGCATTATCATAAGCTTGTAGAGGCTAATGCATTTAAGAGAGCTTGTAAAGTTTGGGGAATAGGAAAAGAATTGAATTCTATTTCAGCAATCGAGATTCCTATATATGAAAATGTGGGCGATGGATTAGGTGACTATGACATTGTTAACCATGAATATAAGTATATGGGAAAAAATCAAGGTTCTTTTAGAAAAACAGTTGATGTAAAGGAAGTTGACGGAGAGGTAGTTTGTGTAGACAAGCTTGCAATCAAAAATCTCCTATATCATACTGAAGCTGGCAAGGAAACAAAAATTGGTTTCTTTAGAATTGCTAATCTTTCACAAAATTCATTTATCTACACATTCAATGAACTTAATGATGTGGAGCAAAAGGAATTGAAGATTGAAGAAATAAAAAAAGCAGCTGAAAAAAGACGTTCTGATGTTAAGCGTTTAAAGGTTATTGAAGATTTTGAAGTATCGCGACAGTTTGAAGGAATGGATTTAAAGCCTGACTGCGGTTCTATTAAAATTCAAAACAAAACCTTGGGTGAGCTATCAGATGGTGAACTTGCTCTAGTGTATTCAAAGACAAAAAAGCCTGAGATTAAGGCGGCAGCAAGAAATGGCTGTCAATCAAGAGGAATAAAAGTATCGTAGGAAAGGAGGCCACAAAGTATGGCTAATAGCGAAGCAGAATACGACATCTTTCAAGTTGAAGATTATTTGAATAGATGCGGAATTCATATTGAATGGATTAAAACATCTAGTTCTGTTGACCGTAGAATGGTATGCCCTGTTTGTGGTCAACGTAATTTCTACTACAACACAGAAAAAGGCAGAGGTTGTTGTTATGGTGGTAAACAGTATGCTTGCAGTGTTGCTTTTAACAATTGCTCTTTTGGTGCTAATTTACTTAGTATTCAGCCAAAGGAGTTCCACTATCTTATGATGAAATATTTAGGTGGTGAGTTTATTGCACCTGGCGAAAAGACTGTAACAAAGGTTGAGCCACCAAAGGCACATGAAAAGAAACCTGAAAGACCTCAAAATGATATATCTTCAGATTCTGAGCTTGATAAGTACTATCAAAGTATATTAGACTTCTCCCCTCTTACAGATAGAGATAAGGGAGATTTGAATAAGCGAGGTTTCAATGATGAAGAAATAGAAAGATTAGGCTATAAGTCATGGACTAATCAAAACCTTAAAGATTTATGTTCTTATCTTGTTGATAGAAAAAGAATTGATTTTAAGGGAAAACCTGGAATGTGTCTTTCATTTAAAAATCAAGTAATGTTCGCTGATCAGTATTTCAAGGGAATATTGCTTCCGGTAAAAAATGAAAAGGCAGAAATTGTGGCACTTCATTGCAGATTACATGATGAAGATTTAGATGATGGAGATAATAAATGTCGTTATATCACTTCATCAAATTGGAACTATGGTACAAAATCTGTGCCAAAATGCCATTTTGCGTGTGACTTTTATCCAGATTTTGACGGGGAAATGGTTCCTTATTTCAAAGATGGTATTGTTCTTGTTACTGAAGGTGTAATCAAGGCAGATATTATACATCTTATGACAGGATATTCGGTTATTGCTCTACCTGGAGTAAACAATCGAAAAGATCTCTTATCAAAGTTCGACTTTCTTAAATTATTAGGAGTCGAAACAATTGTTAATATGTTTGATACTGATGAAAAGACAAACAAACAGGTAGCGGATCATTCGGCTAAATTTCGTACTGAAATATTAAATGCTGGATTTGTATATAAACGTGCTACTTGGAATGATGTTTGTCCAGAATCAAACAAGCTTCTTAAGGGATATGATGATTATCTAATGTATAAGCATAGACATATAATTCCTTAAGGACTACTACTCTACTCTGGCAACTGCCAGAGTAGTTCTTTTATGGCAGAATCTATGTTATAATTTAATAAAAGCAAGGGCTTATCCCTGAGAAATAATCAGAGGTAAGCAATGCTTCCTCTGTTTATAATAAAAAATGGAGGAAGTACAATGGCTAAAGATTATAGTGAGTTAGTATTTTCAGATGATTTTATGTTTTGCAAGGTATTAGTTAATAATCCTGATATCTGCAGAGAGTTAATATCATTGATTCTAAAAAAGGATATTTCAAACATTAAGATACCTGAAAAACAAAAACCAATCGAAATTACTGCTGATGGAAAAGGCATTAGACTTGATGTTTATGTTGAAGGCGAGGATGAGGATGTTGTTTACGATATTGAAATGCAAACAACTCTAAATAAAAATCTTCCAAAGCGCACTCGATATTATCAAGGAATGATTGATTTAGATTTAATCGAAAGAGGTGCCGATTTTTCAGAACTGAAAAAATCGTATATTATTTTCGTATGTTTAACAGATCCATTTGACAGAAATGCATCCGTATATACAATGCAAAATAGATGCGATGAATTTGATGATTTATATTTGAATGATGAAGCAATAAAAATATTTTTAAATGCAAAAGGAAATTCAAAGGATATTTCTACAGATTTAAAGGATTTTCTGAATTATATTGCAACAGGTAAAGCCGAAGGCTCTTTTTCAAAGGCTATTGAAAAGGAAGTAGAAAAGGCTAGAAATAAGGAAGAATGGAGGACTGAGTATATGACTTTGGAAATGCGTTATAAAGAAAAGTTTAACGAAGGCAGAGCTGAAGGTAAAGCTGAAGGTAAAGCTGAAGGACTAGCTGAAGGTATAGCAAAAGAACGTAATACATCAATACTTAACATGTTAAAGTCAGGCAAAACTCCAGAACAAATTTCAGAATTCTGTGGTTATACGATTGATGAAATTATGGCGGTAAAGATGCAATAAAATCAATTGATAAGAAGAATGGAGGACTGAGTATATGACTTTGGAAATGCGTTATAAAGAAAAGTTTAACGAAGGCAGAGCTGAAGGTAAAGCTGAAGGACTAGCTGAAGGTATAGCAAAAGAACGTAATACATCAATACTTAACATGTTAAAGTCAGGCAAAACTCCAGAACAAATTTCAGAATTCTGTGGATATACAATTGATGATATTTCAAGAGTAGAGGCTTCACTAAAATAATAATTTATTCAATTTAAGCTCTAGCGATTGCTAGAGCTTTTTCTTTGATAAAAAACAAATTATACATAATCCATAAGGTAAGAATCTATATCAATATGATGCTACGAACGTCTATTGATGAATGTTTCTCACCAAATATATTCCCTAGGGCTCTTTTTTTATTATCGAAAATAATATACTATACAATTAGTTGGTGTAGTCGCACTCCAAAGACGAAAGTCAAAATATTGTATGGAAGTAAGTTAATGCTGGTAATTATGCTCTCATACTTGTCAGAAAAGCTTATGTACTACAATGACTCATAGTTTTATCTATGGGTGCGAATAGAATGGAGTAATTAAATACCCAGAAAAATAAAAGGCGTTGAGCCTTTTATTTTTTTTTACTGGTCTTTTGATGTACCAATTATTTATATAAAAAAGAGATGGAAAACATTGATAAAACAACGAAAAGGTGCTAAAATAAAGCCGTTATAATAAATAGACTAAGGTACACAATGAGCGTTTAACTTGCCCCGTAGTGGGTCAATGAGTTAGGCGCTCTTTTTTTTGTGCGCTAAAGTCTCTTGCAAGAAAGAGAGGAAAAGAAAATGTTGTACAACGAAAGTAAGGGTAGCTCCCTTGCACAACCACTCTTCTATTTTTATTTAGAAGGAGGTGGTAAAAATGTTTAAGGCTAACAACAATGTGTTAGACCAAGGCGTTAAGCCTATTGCACTATTCCAAACGGAAGGGCTTAAGAAAAAGGATTGGTTAAAATATCCTACTGTTATTCAGGAAGAATATGCTTTTGATGAAGAATCGGAAACTTATTATCTTCCCGATGAAACATTTAGTGAATGGCAAAACCATATTCCTACTCTTAATGAGCCTGTTCAAATTGGAGCATCAACTGTATCTAATATAGTTGTTGGTTCAAAAGAACTAGAAGAAGTAGCACCAAAGATTTACTACGGATTAATGGATCATTCTTTTAAATGTAGAAGTCAGCTCCATTATGAAAAAAGTGGAATCCCAATGTTACTAAAAGAGCAGTCAAACGATGATATTTTCTTTGTTGGTCATAATGAAGAGCCTTCGATCAGAAGGGCGTTCATGCGACTATACGAGAAAAAGCACCCAGAGGATATCGTAATTCTTACAAATGATAAGACTACATATCGTTGCGGTATTACTAATTCTGATGGCAGCTTAAAGTATCCGTTTATGATTTGTAACCATGATGGTTTTTTAGAAATCAATGGGTATGAAGGAATTATTGAGTGCAAAACAGTAGCTCCGCATTCGCCAGCTCGCAAATTGATTCAGCAGAAAATATGCCCATTCGCATATTTCTGTCAGGTTCAATATATGCTTAAGTGCTTTAATAGAGCCTTTGGCTTTATTGTATTTAAGATGGGAATGGCTCTTACAGATTATGTAATTATTCGAATTGACAGAGATAATGAATTTATCGATGTTATGATGAATTTAGTTGCAGAGTTTGTTGCTGGAGTAATTAGTTGTACTGAGCCTTCTATTGAAGGACAGAACGTAGAGCAATTGAATAAGTTTTATCGAGCAAAAGCAGGAAATTATAATCCAAAGTTAGAGCCGGTAGAACTGCCTACAGAATGTAGTGAAGTGCTTGAAGATATTATGTCACTTAATGTTCAGATGAAGATGCTGTTAGAACAAAAAGAGGATTTATTGAAAGATAGGAATAAACTTCTTGTCGAAAAAATTTTTCCAATTGTTCAGGAGGCAAATGAAGCATACTGCGAAACTAAGTATGGCAAAATTATTATTAATCTTAAAAATGATTCGCAACAAGGTATTCGATTCAATGAACAAAAATTCAAAGATGAGAAGCCCGAACTTTACGAAAGTTACTCTAAGACACTCACGGTAGTAGATAAGGATTTATTAAAGAATGAGCAACCTGCCATTTATGAGCAGTATTCAATTCGTTCAGAGTATCTAACTCCTTCAAAAGAAAACTATTGTGAGGTGAAAATTTGTGGCTAATAACAGACTTGCGGCTCAAATCGTAGGAAATGTCTGCAAAGACAATTCTTCCCCTTGGGTTACGAGGGAACAGTTAGAAAATTATACAAAGAAAAATGGCGGAAATATCATAGACATCATGAGTGCAGCAAAAGAGAAGTTGATTGTGTCCGCTAACGGACTGTATACGACTAAAGAGCTGCACGTTATGGAAAATTCCATTTGTGAGGAATTACTTAGAATTCATTATGAGTATCCTTTACAACAAGTAGAAGAAAAAGCCATTTTAAAGTTGATTAGTGATTACGAAAAGGAAAATGCTCCTATAAAGTTTGACTTTATACAAAAGCAAGCTGTAGTAACGGCTGTCAACAATCGAGTTAGTGTATTGACAGGTGGGCCTGGTACTGGAAAAACAACAGTTATTAGTTGTATTTCATATTGTTTGAGAAGAATACATAAAACCATAGGTATTGTATATTCGGCTCCAACTTCTATGGCAGCTAGTAGGTTGGCAGAAGCAACTGGAGAGGATGCTGTAACAGTACACAAGTATTTTGGCATTACTCCCAATGGACTTGTTAAAAATACATTTTGTCAGGATGTGCTTATCATTGATGAAATGAGCTTTCTTGATATGATTACTTTAAGTCAGGTCTTATCTAACATCGAGTCAAAAACAAGATTAATTCTATGTGGTGATCCACATCAATTACCATCTGTAGGTATCGGAAGGTGCTTCAAGGATATCGTCGATTCAAACGTTCTCCCAATTACAAAATTAATTAAAACATTTAGACAAGAGGAAGGTTCTCTGCTCTTAAAGAATATTAAGCTGGTTAAAAGAGGTGAAATCGAACTTGAAAAAGGTACTGATTTTCATCCTGTTCAGATTAGCAGGGATATGGAAACAAGAGAAATAGAAAAGAGAATCTTAAAAATCTATTTAGGAGCTGTAAAGGCAAAGGGTATTGAGAATGTAAAACTCATCGTTCCAACGAACAACACTCCTATTGGAACTAAAAATCTGAATAAACACATTCAGCATTTATTAAATCCAGATGGCGTTCCGTTTAAGTGTAAATTGTATGGCGAAGAGGTCATGTATAAAGTCGGAGATCCTGTAGTACAAAAGAAAAATCAAGAGTATGCCAATAATGGTGAAATTGGTTATGTTACTGCTGTTAGTAGTACATCATTAACAGTTAAGTATAAGAATGGCGAAAACATTTACACTAAAGAGACTATTGAGGAATTAGAACTTGGATATGCTATCACAGTTCATAAATCGCAAGGCTCTGAAGCGGAAGTTGTAATTAGTGTTTGTCTAAAAGAGCATACGAGGCTGTTTAACAGGAACTTCCTGTTTACTGCTATCTCACGTTCAAAGAAACAACATGTAATTATTTATCATGAAGCAGCCTTGAAAGAATGCTTGTCAAAGGATGCTTATAACAATCGTTATTCAAGACTAGGACATAAGCTCTATGTTCTAAATTCACGTTATAAACTTGCGATTGCAAGTTAGGAAGGAAAAATAAAAAATGAGTAATAAAAGTGAAACTAAAGTATATAAAACAATTGAAGATCAGTTAATGAACGGTGCAATTATGCAATCGTATGGCAGCAGCTATTTGCTAAGTGTTTGCCCTGCGCTTGATATTCATAAGGTTCGTTTTTCGATTGTAAAGCTTAATACTAAAGGAACTGAGTCATTAGATTTCTACTTAGATACTGATAAATTCAGAAGACTTGTAGATGCTATTGATAAGGGAACTGTTGCAAAGCAGATTGCTGCCGATAAAGGCAACTTTCCTAGTGCTATTGAATATACTACTGGAAAAGGTGGCACTAGAAAGTTATTAATTGGTGGTGGAGAGAAAGGCCCAAGAGTTCAGATAAAGATTAAGGTGGCTGAAAAGCAATGGGAACAGTACATGACTGTTTTCGAGTTACCTAAACTTTCTGATATGAGCTTCTACTTTAAGCTAATTACGGGACTTATTGATGTAAGAGAAGGCTCTTATTATGATAAGCTCTATCACTGTTATTGGGATGGAGAGGAAGACAGAAAGAAAAACTTCAAGTCCTCTTACAATCCTGAAGATGATGATGAATATACAGATGAATCCATTGATACAGTAAATGAAACTGTAGAAGAATCAATGGATACTGTCGCTAAGGCTGATGAAGAAACAAACGAGTCTGTTGTAGCCGACAAGGAACAGGAAAACCAGTCATTTGATAATTCTTCTGATGATAAGTCTGAAAATGTAGAAGATATAAAGCGAGGCGTGTTCTATTCTCTTACTCCGATAGAGAAAAAGAAATGCGGATTTACTTGCTGGGTATCATCGGATAATCCTGATAACTCTAATAGTGGTGAAGAATACAAGCAGAATGCAAACCGTGTTCAATGTATTATTACACCAGAGCTTATTGAGTCACTTGGTATAAGCGAAGAAAAATTTGAAACCGCTAGTAAAAACCTTGTGCCAAAACTTGATATAATGGATTTCCCTGTATGGGCTGTTGAATATGTAGATCAGAACTATAAGGGAAAAGACGGAAAGGATAAGACTATTGTTCTTTTCAAGAAGGCTATGGCAAAAAGTGCTTAGCCTGGCATAAAAACGAGTAACCGTTTATGCTGATACAATTATAATTTTATACCACACTTTAAAGAAAGAGGATTGCATTTAGGCATCCTCTTTATTTTTTACTTTATTATGATTACATAAAAAATGAACTTTTAATATCTATTGAAATAAAAAACAAGGACTACCCAAATTGAAATAGGTAGTCCTTAAATATATTCTATTATCCAAAAATATGATGTGTTGGAATAGTAAACATTAATCTATTGATTACATTCTTGTATGAAACATAAGGATTATCAAAGTATCTTGAATCCTTAGAATCTTCTCTGTTGTCACCAAGAACGAAGCAGCACTTAGCTGGAACTTCAAATGTCTTATTACAGTTTGTTTCTACACTAGCATCAAGGTATGCTGTCTCATCAATCTTTGAACCGTTAACGTAAACATATCCATTTTGGAATTCAACTGTATCACCAGCAATAGCAATTACTCTCTTGCTATAAATAGTTCTGTCTCCGTCTAGCTTGAATGAAACAATATCACCTCTTTGAATATCTCTTGCAACATATGCAAACTTATTATAAACAGCAAGATCACCTGTCATAAGTGTTGGCTCCATTGAACCTGATGTAATAGGTGAAAAGCTCATTGCAATACCGAAAATATAAATGATGGTAGCCATTACACAAGCAAACTTAATGTGCTCTTTCTTAATATTCTTAAGGTTAAAGCCATTCTTCTCTTCTATCTTTGCTGGAGTACTTGTCTTCTTTTCCTTAGAAGTGAGCTTTGTAAGTAGATTCTTTTCAGATTTTGCACTACTCTTCTCTTCTACTGTATCATCGTCATTGAACTCAATGCCACTCTTCTCTTCTACTTCTTCAGCAGAAGCCTTTGCTTTTTTCTTCTTGTTATAGAAATATGCTCCTACTCCTACTACTACTGCAAGCATGCTGATAACCTTTAATGGATTAACTTTGTTTGCGTTTTCATCATAAGTAATAGTGAAAGTATATGTGCTCTCGTTTCCTGCTTCATCGTTTGCAAGTAATTCGAATTCATTTGCACCTTCATGAAGTGAGATGTCGTATGAGAAACTTCCATCTGTAGATACAGCAATAGGATTTCCATTAATAGAAAAATCCTTACAATCTTCTATCTTTCCGCTTATTGTATACTGTGTTGTTCCAACAGTAATCTTGTCATAATTAGAATCAAATGTCATAAGTGGACCGGATGTATCAAGAGTAAGGGTTTTCTTTGTTGAATACATATTTCCACTCTGATCTACAACATAGAATACAATATCGTTTTCGCCTTCTTCTGAGAGAGGCACTTCAAATGTATAGCTGCCTGGCTGCTTATAATCCTCAGAAAAAACAAGAGCATCATTACAAAATGCCTTTACAGCATAAACATCTGAAAAAGTTGTGTTTACAGTAGCTACGCCTTTATTTGTAGAAGTGATGTTTTCAAATTCTACTGTTGCCTGTGCGCTCTGTGGTACATCAAGTGTAAATGTTTTGGCTGCTCCATCAACCTTTGAAGAAGCTGATGGAACTACATTCACAATTACTTGTGCAGTTGAAGTTGGAATCTCAACCTCAAATTTGTTTTCATCAGATGCTGTTACGTTGGCTATCGTTTCAGATGTGTTTAAATCAATGACCTGAGCATTGATATTTCCAACGCCTGTGTCAGCCCACTCTCCTACTAACTTATTATCAATAAAGTATAACTTGAAATCTGTAATGTCCTGTCCTACTGATATATTATCTGTAGAATTAGATGTTGTAGAAGAAGCCATCTTCATTGTGGCTGTTACCTGTGGTACGCTACCACTTCCATCTTTATTAGTAATTTGAACTTCAAGTGTTCCTCTTTTAATATCTGATGCAGTACAGCTTAATGTTTTATCATCTGTTTGTACACATGCAAAGGTATTTCCATTATTTAATACTTTTGCCTCATACTTTCCTTCTTTTTCAACTTGTATTGTAACAGTAAGGCCTTTGTAGTCCTGTGGTACTGAGTATGTTAGAATTTTATCTGCTTTGCTCGATGTTGTGTCAACAGTTGCACTTGCTGCGTTTACAACCAATGTAGCTGGAGCTGAACTAAGTGATGCTGCCACAAGCAAAGTATATAAGTATTTTTTCCATTTCATAGATTTATAATTCCTTTCTAATGTTAAGAGTATACACGAGGTTTGCAAAAAATCAAGAGTTTTTTTATAACTATATATATATATGCTCAAACTGACGCACAATAATTAAAGTTGTCAAACACAGTTATTTAGTAGGGTTATGCAATGTGTTTTTATATGAAATGTTATGTGTTGAAATAATGAAAATTTTTAATTTAATATTGTAAAAAATGTAAACCTCGTGTAAACTACAAATTAATAGATGAATATATGAGAATGATTAATGTTTATTAGAGAGATTTTTCAGAATGGAGTAATTAAATGAAAAATAAGAAAAGGACAGTATATACTGACAGACTAATAACTGCTAGAGAAGCAAAGGGCTATACTCAAATTCAGTTTGCGGAAAAAGTGCGAGAATATATGGGAAATAAGTTTTCTAAAGGTTATCTTTCTTCTATAGAAAGTAACCGTAGACCGCTTCCTCAGAATTATATTGAACCATTTGCAAAAATCCTTGGTGTTTCAGAAGATTATCTCTGTGGTTTAACTTCTGATAAAAATGGAACTGCCGAAGATGAAGTGAAACCTACATTTGATTGGCGCGATATGACTACCGAGATTGAAATAAGTCAACTTGGTAAATATGAAGGTCAGCCAGTATGTATAAGAAGAAAAGATACTGGTATGCAATACTGGGGTATTGTTATGAAGGTGCCTGAAGATCAAAAGTATTCAGCCAATGTTTCAGGAATCGGTGGTGTTTCTGGTGATAGAATTTATGGAGTACATACTTATGGCGTATTGGTTGGAGAACCATATGTTCAAATCATTGCAATTACACCTAACGTTGAAAAGTTAATCTCTATTTCGCTTTGGGCTAGATTATATACAGCATATGAATCAATGTATCAACAGCAAATGACTTTGAGACAAGTACTTAATTCAGAAGAAACTGTATTCGTTAGAATGAGAAATGCTGATCCTCAAATATATTCTATGTATGATGGTTGGTATAAATTAAATGAAACAAAGGACTTCTTAGTTAACGAAGAAGGAAGAATGCTTCCTATTAATGGTTGTGGAATTACATATAATTGTTATTCGCAAGGTATTGATAGTTATGAAGATATAAAAAAGAAAAGACGTGCTGAATGGCAGGAAAAGAAATCAAAATAATAATTAATTAGGGCTCTTTTTTAAGAGCTCTAATTTTTTTCTTTACAAAAATGCAAACCTCGTGTATACTTCATAAATAATTGTAGGATATAGTTATTGATTTTATGAAAGGAACAAATTATGGCAGAGAATGTAATTAACTGTCCTTATTGTATTACAGGTGTTGTAAACAAATTGACAGCTACATGTGATAATTCTGTCTGCAAACATGCATTTAATAAAAAGGATCTTAGACGTATTGTAACTGGAAAGTATGTTGTAGATCCTCGTTTTGTTATTGCTACTAAAGAAGATGTAGAGACTGTAAAGGCTACTGAAGAGATTGCTGCTACAATTACAAATACAGATGTAAGTGAGGTTGTTACAGAAGTTTCAACAGTAGAAGAAACAGTTATTGAATCGTTAGATGTTAGTAATATTACAAATACTGTATGTGAAACAGAAGTAACAAATGAAATACCAGAGATTAAATTAGAAGAAAAGGTTCATAAGCCTGCTGATATTATTGATGCTCCTACTTTAGTTACTACTAATAATGTGCCTGGTCTTAAAAAGCCTAAGATTAAATCTACTCGTAACTATGAGGAAGAGGCTAGACTTAAAGAGGAACGTGAAGCTAAAGAACGTGAAGAGCGTGAAGCTAAAGAACGTGAAGAGCGTGAAGCTAGAGAGCGTGAAGAGCGTGAGGCCAGAGAACGTGAAGAGCGTGAAGCTAGAGAACGTGAAGAACGTGAAGCAAAAGAGCGTGAAGAGCGTGAGGCTAGAGAACGTGAAGAACGTGAAGCAAAAGAGCGTGAAGAGCGTGAGGCCAGAGAACGTGAAGAGCGTGAAGCTAAAGAACGTCAAGAACGTGAAGCAAAAGAGCGTGAAGAACGTGAGGCTAAAGAACGTCAAGAACGTGAAGCAAAAGAGCGTGAAGAACGTGAGGCTAAAGAACGTGAGGCTAAAGAACGTGAAGCGCGTGAAGCCGAGGAAGCACGTAAGGCTATAATTGCAGAAAAGTTAGCAGAACGTCTTGAAAATGAAAGACTTGCTCGTGAAGAAAAGAAAAGACAAGAAGAGCTAGAAGAAAAGATGCGTAAGGCTCAGGAAGAAGCTGATGCTGCAGAGCAGGCTCGTCTCGATGAAGAAGCTGAAATAGAAGCAATTGTTGAAAAGCAGTTTAAGGAAGCTCTTGCGGAACAATATGGTGATGACGTTTCAGTAGTTGAGCAGGAACAGGCTTCTGTTGTATCTAAGGCTGATATGATTAATAGCATGACAAAGAGACTTGCTGTTAATGAGATTCCTGATGACATTGAATATTCTTCAGATGATGATGATTTTGATGAAGACACATATGAAGATGAAGTTTATGATGATTCATATGATGAAGTCGAGGAAGAAGAAATTGAGCCTACATTAATGGCTAAGGCTAACCAAAAGAATGTTGGTACATCTACTGAAAAGAAGAATCTTAATTTATTATCTGATGATGAAGAAGATGCCAATGAAGAGAAAGCAAAGAAAATTTCACCAGCAGAGAAGGCTCGTAACATTTTAAAGAAAAATAAAGCTGCTAAGGATGAATGGGTTGAGGGTGATGTTGATATCGATTTCAATAAAGATGGATATTATAATGATACCCCTGTTGCCGATAAAACGGAACCAAGCTTTATTTCGATTGTAGACATTACAAAGATGGGGTCTTTGGTTGCATGTATGGTTTTATTTACAATATTCTTAATATATAAAGGCTAAGCAGGTGAATTATGGACAAGTTTAAAAGTACATTAAAAGAAATGCCTTCTTGCTTATATAATAAGGTCATTGGAAATATTCTTATAGGCATATTATTAGTGCCTTTGATGATTATTGGAATTATTCTTAGTAAAGATATTACCTTTGGATTATTTATGTTCCTTTTAATCCTAGTTGATGTATATTCAATCTATAATAAATATACTTCGTTTCTTGATGGATGTTTTTTTGAAAGCAAATTTGAAGTAGAAAGAATTCTTTCAGATAATAAAATAAAAAAAATTGGAAAGAAAATGATTGGAAATAAAAATCAATTTTGTAAGGTCGAAGCATCAACTGAAATTGATGATGAGAAGTACTATATATCTTTAAGAACTCTCCCAAAGCAAATCGAAGGCATAGAAGAAGGAGATACTATTTCGGTCATTTATAATAAAAATTCATTATATCCGATGGGAGATAATGAATTTAGATTGGCTGATATTTTATCTATTAAGCGGGTTTAGAATTGAGGATCTGAATGTTATTTAAGAAATATAATTTTTATGAAGCAATCGGTCAGAACAGATTGTTTAGACAAGCAGTTAGTAGTTCCAAGGATATTAAGGAAAGAAAATCTATTGAAGAGTATTCTGGAAATGGAAATTGGAAAAGTATTGAATGGAAAGATTGGAGTGGATTACCACTCTCCTATCTTACCGATGCTGGAGCGAAAAAAGCTATAAAGCAGATTGCTTAAAATTATAAAGTCATTTTTTCTCGTTGAGAAAAGATGACTTTTTTTATTCGTTTGAGTATAATTTATACATAAAAGATGATTTTTTTGAGTTTTAATGTGTTTAAATAGTTTTGACACATAATCTTTACATAAAATTGTCCTGTGAGCTTCAAATTTGCCTCTCTATGGCTTTCTAACTTGATTAATATAGAATTGACATAGGGAGGATTCATATAGAGAAAAATCAAGAAATCTAGTTAGAAAAATAACAATAAATAAAACACAATAATAATTTATTGCTATGAATAACAGTAAAAAATAATAAATAATAATAAATAATATCTAATAAAAATCTATAATAATCCAACGTAATAAAATAAAACAAAAAATAATTAATATAAATGTATTGAATTTGGTATCTATAAATAATATTATATATCCATGTAATTATATTAATGATAATAGAACATAGTAAAGAGTTATAAATGAATATATATTGCAGTAAAGAATGATTGAACGTGAGCAAAGATTATTCAGAACAACTAAGAGATATATATAAAATCACATAACGATAAAATCTAATCCATATTAAGAAAAAAATATAAATAGATGTAAATTGAGATACGTTGACATAAATTGGAATTAATAAAAATAAATCGTAATTGAGAAAGGTCAAATGGAATAAAAAATAATTTAAAGTAATTTATAAAAATGTAGAATCATAAACCAACATTAAGTATAATCTATAAATGTATGATTTCATAAATACAAATAAGAGATTCGTAATATTAGTATATAAAAGTAAGGTTGTATTAAATTCATTTACTTTATATAAATAGACACAAATAATAAGGCATAAAAGGAGAATAACAAATAATGAAAACAATTTGTATTACTTCATCAAAAGGTGGAGCTGGAAAAACTACAGCAACTTGTGAGCTAGCAGCTGCTCTTAAAGTATTGGGTAAGAAAGTCCTTGTAATTGATATGGATCAACGAAGAGGTGCTACTAAACACATGGGTTTAAATTTAACTGAAGAGCAAAGACGAGAAAATGGTATATCAACAATCTATGATGTTCTGGTCGGGGAAGGTTCAATAGATATGGCTATACTTCCATTAGACTCATTCGATATGATTGTAGGTGATAAGAGAATGGAAAAGCCTGAAAGAACATTTAATGATCCTGATGACCCATATTTATTAGAAAAGTTTAAAGAGGCAATGGACGAATGCGGTTTGAAATATGATTATATGTTTATTGACCACGGGCCACAGAATGATATTACAACCGAAATGAGTTATATTTCATCAGATGATATATATATATCAACATTTAGAGATATGGAAAATCTCGATGATGCTGAAGAAGTAACAAAAGAGATTATTAAAAAGAGACATCAAAGGAATAATCAAGTTAAAGGTGAACTTAAAGGATTTATTCTTGGAAGATATGAAAGGGGTGCTGTAGCAGATGTGGCAGAGGCTCGTTTAAAAAATGAAATAATCCCTTTATATATGGAAGAGTCAGATGAGGAAATACCTATCTACAAAATAAGAAAAGCGGCTGATTTCGAAAAGGCTCAGATATTTACACAACCTGTAACTTACAGCAAAAAAAGTTCTGCTGCCGCAAGAGATGTATATGAAATAGCAGAACATATCATTAATACTAGCAAATAATAAAAGGAGAAAAATAGATGGGCGAAAAAGATAAATTAATGGCTGGATATTCAAATCGTGGTTCATTACCAATCAGAAAAAATAGAGTTATGACAGAACTGGAAGAACAGGAATCGCAGAGAACAATTTCAATAAAAGAATCTGATTCTACACAACAAGAAGTTGTTGAAGAAAAGAAAGATGTTGTCTCTATAGAAAATATTGATGTGCCTAGAGAAAATAAAGACATTAAAGAAAAAAGAACACCTAGCAATAGAGTTAAAAAAGACAAAGCATCAGAAGAAAAACTAGAGCAGTTGGGAATCAAATATTATGATGAGACAGATCGAAATTTTCTACGAGATGCCTGTAGAGTATGCGGTTATCGAAAAATGAATGAATTCTTTGCATCATTAATAGAAGATGATGCAAAACTAAAGGATAGTCAAATTGATGTTACTGATGAGAACCACAGACTGATAATTGCAAAGAAACCTCTCTTTGGTAGTTCAACAGTTAAGGTGACTGCAAGACAACGCCAGTTATTTAGAGAACAGGCGCAAAAACACGTTTTAAATGATGGCGAATACGCAGCATACTTAATACATGAAAAAAGAATGAGAACACCTGGATGGAATAATTAAATAAAATGAAAAATTGAAGTAGTCCCGACGCGACTACTTCTTTTTTTTAAATAAATGTTGACAAAATATAAAATGCAGTATACACTATGTTTGCATTTTTGATGTAGTCTACACGAGGTTTGCATAACTAAAATGTAGAGGTGAGATTTTGAAGAGAATAACTTTAAAAATCGAGCCTGGTCAAAACAAGAATGATTTAGCGATTCTGTTTTTGGATAGAATCGGACATAGAAAAAGTAAATATATAGTTTCGTGCATCTGCCAAATGCTCCAAACTAACGGGATATTAAACCCAGAGGATCTTGAACAATTGAGTAATGAACAAATCCTACAATTAAAATTCAATGAGTCAAGTTCCAGTGCTGCAAGCAATGAGATTACTATGCAGTTAGAGTTGTTAAGGGAAGAAGTGCGTCAACTATCAGAAAAGTATGACCAGGTTGAAACAAGAAAACCTAAAGATGAAATAACTGCAATTAAGGAAGTTGAGCCTGAAGTAAGCAGACAAACAATAAGTAATCTTATGGGTAACATTACTTTAGATTAGTAAAACTAAAGGAGACAGAAGATGGAAAGATTTTTGGCTGTAGATTCAGGCAAAGAAAATACAAAAATTTGTATTAAAAGAGCTTCTGGAAAAGAGAAGTACTCGATTCCAACAAGAGTGGATGAAGTGAATATTTTGGCTGAACCTGAGAAAGATACAGATATTCTTGTATTAGATGGTAAGGCTTATAGAATCGGGAAAGGTGCAACAACATATGCGCCAAAGGAAGATTCAAAGAAATCAATTCATCACAAATTGTCAGTATGGGCGGCTATAGCAAAATATTGTGACAGCAATGATGAAATTAATATCGCAACAGGATGTCCACTAAGCTTATGCGAGAACGCTACATACAAAAAAGAATATGGAGAATATATTCTTCCTAAGAATGAACCTATAACAGTTGAATTAAGAACAACTGCAGGAAAGATGAAGAAAACATTCACCATAAAGAATCGTATGGTATGTCCAGAAGGTTCGGGATTTATTTTTAGTAATCCACAGAAATTTGAAAAGAAGTTGGTGGCGATAATCGACGATGGTGGTTTGAATTTACAAGTGGCAATGTTTGATGATTGTTCACTTGTTCATAATTTAGCTATTACTCGAAAGTATGGCGGCAGAATTTTTATTGATAGTCTTACAGATGCAATAAATGCTGAGTTCGCTACAGACTTTGATAGAAAGCTTATTGAAAGCAAAATGTACTCTGGAGATAAAGCTGATAGATTTATAAGAACTTCTGAAGCTAATTCAAAAGAAAAGAGTGCAAAATTTATTGAAGCACAGCTCACTGCCTATGTAAAAGAAGTATTTAGAATTGCAAAAGAAGATGGTAAGGTTGACCCTTACAACATCGAAGTATACATGCAAGGCGGTACATCAGAGCTGATTAAAGAAACTGTGCAAAAACTTTATGGCTCAGATATTCATTTTGTTGAAGAGCCAGAGTTTGCAAATGCCGAAGGTTGGTTAAACGCGCTGTTACTAGCTTGTGGCAAATAAAATAGAAGGAGTAAAACATGTTCAGTAGATTAAAAACAAGATTTATGACTGCAAAGAACGCTGTGCTTTTTTGTACAGCAAACTGCTTTGTAAAAGGTGTTTCGTGTGCAACATCATTACTTGATAATGATGGTACAAGCGCTATGGAAAAGCTTGGCGAGTGGTACGGAAATATCTTTTGGCCTGTATGGGGCGTAGCTTGGATTCTATTTGTTTGGGGTCCAGCAAAGTTCAAAGAAGTAGTTAAAGTGACATTAATTTTAATGCCAGTAGTTGCATTCATCCTTAAGAATCAGGATGTAATGAAAGCTACACTTAATACAATCTTTGAATGGTTTGGTGGAACTGGATTATTTGCATAATAACAGTTCTTTGTTACATGCCCGTATGAAAATACGGGCAAGTTTTTTAATAGAATTAATGAGATTATTATGGGAACAAGTATAGAAACAATAGTATACAACATCGTTGAGTCGTTATTTAAGCTTCTCAATGATATGAGTCTACAATTTCTAACATTAATAACGGAAAGTGCAGAGAGTGAAGCATCCTTAAAGCCGAAATTACAAACATTTTTTTTAATGTTTGGAGATACAGCAGGAAAGCTAATAAACTTCTTTGTAGACGTAGGATGGTTAATATTCTTAATTGGAATAGGCCTAACATTATTTTCTGTAATAATGCTTGGAATGAATGGAAATACTCAGCAAGGTGTTGCTCCAATTATTATAAGAATAGTTTTAACAGCATTAATGATGAAAGTAATCATTGTTCCAAGTATATCTAATAATGTCGTTACCGATGATGGTGTTCTAGGACTTTTTATGGATACAGCTGAAGGCGTATATGAGAAAATCGAAAGTAATTTTGGCTGGAATGTAGAAGATGCTGAATCTAGTGACTATGGAAGTAAACCTATGGAAAATGGAGAGTGGACAAGAGAAGCTGGCGATATAGGTGATTTATTTGGACAAGGATTTACTGAGGACGATGTGACATATATAAAAGATAAGATGGACGATTTTCCTCATTATAATAGTGTAGAATTATGGTTGGGTGGTGCTTTTCTTGGTGACAACTGGGTAGATAACGCAGAAGCCTCTAATAATATACACGAAGCATATGAAGAAGAATATGAAGGTGTGCTTTTAAAGAGAATAGTCAATTTTGCGGTATCTGGAATTTTAGTAATTATGGCAACCATAGCTCTACTGAGACTTATGATCTCAATGTATCATCATTATGTAAACATAATTGGCTTATACATATTGGCACCACCAATAACAGCTATGATGGTGGGGCAAGCGACATCAGCTATAGTATTCAAGTACATTCAAATGTTTGGAGTTGAATTAGCTCTTATGTGCTTTATAAGACTATGGATAGCTCTTTGTCTATTTCTAATGGAACATACCCCATCTCTAATACTTGGATGGTCATTTATAATTGCATGGGAAATGTTTGGTTTCAAAATAGAACAGATGCTAGGAAAACTCGGATTCTGTGCTGCGGTAACAGGTTCATCAATGGCAGATACTATGCTAGGCTGCGGATTTGCAGGATTACAGATTGCAAGAGCTGGTCTTGGTTTAGGGAAAACAGCTGGAAAAGTAGGAAAAATGGGTCTAGGTGCTATAGGTAAGGGCGGTGCTATATTAGGAACTGGAATAGGACTTACACTAGGTTCAGATAGAATTTTAGGAGCAGCACAATCAATTGGTGGTCATAGACTATCAAGCCCAGAGGATTTTGCAAATGCGCGAAACAATTCTCTGCTTAATGGTCATGGACTAGGCCATCTAAGCAATGACCGTATGAATAATATGGATGATCTGATGAAAAATGGTAGCTTAGGACTCCTTGGAGATACATTCGATTCATTAAGCGACGGACAAAAAGCAAAATATTTGGATCATCTTGGTAATCTTGCTGGTGAAGGAAATACACCAATGGATGCTCTTTCTTCACTTACTAGCCAAGGTGATGATAGCCTTAACGCAGTGGGAGGAATTGCATGGGATACAGGAAGCTTTGACCCTGAAAATGGTACATTTAGTGGAAGCATCCTAGATGCAAATGGTGATGCAATTGGCTCTATAAATGCCATTACTGATGGTGAAAACACATCGTTTGAATGTCGTTCAGATGATAATGGAATGAACTTTGCGAATGGTAAAGGTACAACAGATATTAGCGAAGCTGAATTCAATGAGTCGCAAAATGGAAGAATACAGAATGTCGAGTTTGCAACAGGTATTAATTCCAATATGCTTGACGGTTGCTTTAACACTGAAAAGGATGGAAAGGTTGCAACATTTACAGGTCTTGGAGATGGTTACACACAAGTATCTGGAGCATTCACAACAGCCGATGGCGGCAAGGAATTTAGACCACAGTTCGTTTATGATGCGAATACTGGTAATAGCCTGAATATAGGTCAGATGCAATATGATACTAAGACTGCTCTTAAAGCAGAAATTGAGGTTGCTGAAAGATTTAGAAGAGCTGGAAAACTGGGCGTTTCTGCTAAATATAACAAGTTAAATGACACAATGGAAGTTTCATACAAACACAATAATGGATTAATAACAGAAACTTTTGGAACTCCAAAAGGAAGAAAAGTTAAAGCGGGCGCTGAAATTCTGCATACACAATATGGTGGCGATTTAGTTAAACTTGGCTTCGGGCCAAAAAAAGGTAAACACTAAGTATAGAAATGTACGGTGAAACAAGTATGAATGAAGAAAAGAACACTATCCCAAATGGAGAGTCGCAAGACTCTCCAAAAATGGATAATAAGGCAAAAGAAAATATTTCACCACAAAAAGAGACAGGAATCACATCAAATAGTGATGCGAATCCTGTCTCTACTAATAGTGAATTAAATGATGAGTCATATTCTAATAATTCAATGAATGATGTTGAATTGGAAGATGATGATAATGAAATCACTAACGATTATTCGGATGAAGTAGATGATTATGATGAAGATGTAAACAAACAACTTGATTTGCAGAATAAAGATGCATCATCAAATAATAAATTTAGTAATTCTGAGCAAAATAAGAATATAAAAGACGGACAAAATAGTAATGAGAATAACAACGAGAACAATAGTAGCAAAAAACAAAATGATAAAAATTCTAAGCAATCCGATTCAAGTGATAATGAATCGCAGCTAAATAATGAACATCACGAAAATGACTCTTCGGAACAAAAAAAGGATGGCTCTAGCTCAAAGGATAAAAAAGGAAGTGATAGTTCATCCGATAGTGACGGGGATGGCGATTCTGGAAGTCATAGTCTACTTTCATTAAAAAAGTCTTTTGATAATTTTAAAGCAGCTGGTAAAGAAGAGGATGAATTAAGTCAGGCTCGTTTGATTATTAAGGGAATCCTATCGTTTGTCTTTAGCTTTAATATTTTATTTCTTCCGGTTTTAATTATAATTGGATACGGAATATCCGTTTACAACAAGGCTGTTAATGTTATATCAGATTCTTATAGTGCTGCTGCAACAGCTGGACGAATAGATCCTGAAGATTTATTTGAATCTGTTTGGCTAGACCATAAGGAAATAATTGACAATTCTTTAGAGAGTACTGTATATCCTAGTGCAATAAAAGACGCTAAGACATTATGCGAAAGTTTAGGCTATGAATGGGATGAGACTGCAGAAAACCTATCCGCTACTAATTCAGATGATTGGACTAGCGTTTTTGGAGAAATAAATTATGGTCATCTAATAATAGGCACAAATATTAGTTATCAGCTTGCATTATCAGATAAAGAAAAATTAGACGAGATCGATATGGAAGCGATTCTTAGTTCATCTGATGTATACAAGCATCTTTATTATCTTACTTATGAAGAAAAAGAAGTTAAAGTAAAAGATAAAACAAAAACTGAGCTTTTCATAAAGATAAACCCTTTTGCAATTGAAGATTTGTCAGCTATTTTAGATAAAAGACCTGAAGAAATCCTAGATAAAGATAAGGCTTTATATACATACCTCGATCAGTTTAATATGCAAACAGCATTTATGACAGCTTGTGCAACACAAGATGTAATTGAAAAACTTAATCTTAATAATACAACTGAAATCTATCATGTGAATGAAAGTATAACAATAGAAGAAAGTACCGAAGAGTATGAGGAAATAGATTTAGGCGATTTTGAAACAGATGGTTGGTATAGCTTGGCTAGTGATGTTGTTTCAGAAACTAATCCAACTGCATCGCCATCAAAAAAGTTTGATGGATGGTTAAGACTATATAGTGAACCAACTGGAACTATTTCATCATCTAGCTTTTATACAAATATTGAAAAGGCAGTTCCAGAAATCTATAAGGATGTTAATGATAAAGTAGGAAACGTATCAAACTTAAGACCAATTAGCAATTGGTGTGGTTATGAATTTGGTGTATGGGATTATTACTATAATAGCAATAATCAAAAAGTTCTTGGCGCTATCCACTATTGTAAAAATAGTATCACACAAGAGACAGGTGGCAAATTGGCTGTAAATAATGATGGTCGCTATCTCATTGCTGTCGCTCCAGGATTAGTAAAAGCAAATTATTGGTCTGATACTGGTGGTGTAGGAAACAATGCTGCTTGGTATGATTATTCTAATAAAAAAATAGACCTTGTTTTAAAAGAAAAAAACACAGGAAATGTTTATTACGTTCCTTGCGCCCTTGGTGATTCAAAAGGACATACATTCCCATATGGAATAATTCAAACTGGCGTAGCAACTCCAAGTGCAGCATCATCGCAAGTTGACGGTGCAACTTTCAAAAAAGACCAAGGTATAAAAAACAGAGATCATTATTATAAAAATCTTGGCTCTGTCGAAGCAAATGGTTATGCCTCTATACTAGATACATTTAGTACAAAACTATATAATGAAGAAAAATACACCATATCACAATGGATGACACACGGCCCTATTGAATTCTATTACACAAGCGATAAATCATGTATTGCAAGAATGAATAACTCTTTTGAATTAATAGGAACAATCACTTATTAACAAAAAACTATACTTTATTATATAAAGAATAAAATAGGCAAACAGCATTGCTGTTTTGAGTGGACGAAAAATGAGGATTTATTACATGAAAAGAAAACGCTTTATAATAATACTGTTGACTATAGTAATAGGAATTCTTATCTACCTAGTCGTTACTAATAAAAAACAGAATGATGAGCAGGAACTGGGTTCTATAACGGTAGCCAATGATAACAATGATGAAAAATTGAAAGATGTAGAATTACTTGATGAATCTGAAATTGAAGCTGTCGAGAATCAGCGAGAAGAACAGTGGAGGGAGCTTGGTACTAAAGCAGATTATATATATGACCTAAGTGATACAAGCGCTTCAGAGATAGCAATAGACGATAGTTTTGCTGATTATTGCATAAGTGCTGATGGTTATGTTTACTATAATTTAATAAAAAATCTTGCAGCAAAATACAATACAGATACTAATAATGTAGTGTTAGATAATTTCGATTACGAAGAAACCACCGATATGTACTTTTATCAGATTAGTATTTCTGGAATTAACTTAAGAGTATATATAGATAACAATGATATGGCATATATAATGGAGCAATAAAAAATGAAACAAAAGATTATATGTATTCTATTATTAACATCTCTTGCCTCTACATTTTCAGGTATGAAATATATACATGCGGAGGAAATCGAACAAGAAGACGCTAATACTGTTGAAGAAACACCTGTTGTTAACTACCAATCTGAAATGGGCGAAACTGGAGATTATTATGTTTTAAATTGCCCTAACTATTATCAACAAGACTACAAGGATATAGCCTTTGGTGATAGTACAATTGGAGAACAAGGAAATCTTATTACTTGTCTAGCTTCTCTTGAAACTTATTATCTTACAAAAGATGTGAACCCAGAAACATTTGTTGGCATACATTCAGATGACTGCCTGCATGGAACAAAGACGATAAATAAAAGTAGCATAGATAGATATGCTAAATATTTTGGCACTGCGTTAGATGTTCAAGGTTATGACTTTGATGTGATGGCAAACTATGTTAAGCGTTATAGTGCTAAAGTGTTAATTCGCATACCGCACGAGAGTGCATTGGGAAAAAAGAGTACATATTTTTTGGTTACAGGTATTACCAAAGATGGATTTATTGTGGTTGACCCTAATAAGGATAATCTAAAATATGCACACCAAACAAACGAGGGATATATATATGATTCATTATTTATTTCAATAGTTTGTGGCAAGTCTGCAGAGATGTATATCTTTCATTAAGAGTTAAACTACAGAACATGGAGATTTTATATGCAGAAGGTACGAATAGGAATAATATCTGCGATTTTTGTGATTACTGCTTTGCTTGTAGGTATTACTTTTTTTAGAAAAAGTACTGAAGAAAAAGAGAAACTTGCAAAAATAGATGAAATTCAACGAAACATTATTGATGTAAACTATTCAGAAGGTGACGAGGACGAAGGCTATAATTATATTTCTAATCCACAGAAACTTGAAGGAATGGAGATAAGCGTTAATAAGGCTGCTGAATTTAGTGATTTGATAAATAAGCAGTTGCAAGCAAACGGTATTTATTCTGATGTTATCGCAATAACAAGCGTAGAAAAACAGGAACAAAAATACGTAGTCAAAATGATAACAAAAATTAATCATATAAATATTAATGTTACATACGATAGAAAAACAGATGAGTTAACAGCTGTAATAGAATTGTAGATGCAAACCATGAATAAAATGTGAGAAACGTTCAAAATAAGGGCGTTTCTCTTTTTTTTACATAAAAAATCTAAAAAGTCTACACGAGGTTTACATTTTTGCAAAAAGAGTGTATAATGCATTTTCATAAGGAAAAATTTAAAAGCACGTATTCTGTCCATAAGCCAATGGCAGCATACATTTATGAGGACGAAATTATGTACAACAATGAAAAAGGTAAGTTCGAATTTCGTGGCAACATTATTAACAGCGATGTCTGGAAATGGAAAGCTGTTGAAACAATAGGAGTTGTTATTCTAATAAATGGAATAATACATCAGATTCCTTTTGTTCCGAAGGTGGGCCATATTATTCAGTTTACATCAAGCGTCACGGCAGCCTTCTTCACTATAAAGGGTGTAGGAGAGGATTCGTTAATGCAAAGATTGCTTGCTGAAATTAAATTCAAAAAAAATAGAAAGGTAATGCATTTAAGAAGTGCGGAATATGTTAGAAAACAAAGAAACGCAAACGGTATGGAACGAGAAGATCAGTCCATTGCTGAATACTACATTGGAAAAAGCCAAAAGTTCATCAGCGACTTCATTGAGAAGAATTCAGAGGAATAGAAAAACAAAAGATGAAAAGCGCATATTAGTAGGTGCCTCGCAAGAACTGATTGACGTAAAAAATGTTATAGACGGAATTATTGAAACATACACTGGTAGATATTATGGAGTGGTAGAAATACTTCCAATAAATTTCTATAAAAAAAGTCCTAGTGAACAGCTTGATACAATGGCAGAGTATTTAAGAATATTTACTACTGGAGACTTTAAGGTATATAAACTGAAGGTTATGTCAGACATGGCTGAGCCAACTGAATTAATAAATAATCTGAGGTGGAAAAACAAGGATGAAAAAAACATCTCTTTAAAAACAGAGCTAGATGATTATATTGATTTTATTCAAAAGCAATCAAAGACTAATGCAGTAACAAAAAGATATTTCTTTATTTGGCGCTACACTGGAAGTAATGGAAAAATGGCAAGTTCTATGGATGAAATCATTGATGAGATGGTTATGCAGAGACAATTTGTTGAGAGTGTTTTTTCATCATGCGGAAACCCTACAGTAAAACCAGATGCTAATGACGAGAATGGCAATGTAACTGATTACAATCGATTGACTCTATCATATCTTTATAAGTTCTATAATCGAAAAACGTCGAAAACTGAATCGATGGATGAAAGAGCTGCAAGAGTAAAGCGGGATTTTGATGTATTCAATAAAAATGCCAAGGGCTTAAGTGAGCCTAAAAAACTAACATTCCCTGACATACTTGCCCCTAAAGGAGTCTCTTTTACATCAAGACATACGATGTTCATGGATGGAACTTGTTATGGTTTTGTTGGAGTAATCGGGAAATCTTGGAATAGGGTAAACGCATTAAATTGGTTTGATAGATGCACAGAGTTTGGAGCAATTGTAGATGTTGACCTGATTGGACGAGTTGCATCTGGTCTTGCTGTTAATGCTTCTTTAGCTGGATTTAATAAAGTATCAAAAGCAATTCTTGATGAGAGCAAACGAGAGTCGGCTATTATATCAGGACTCGGTTCAAAAAGAGAAGACACTGTTTATTACTCGCAAGCGATGAAGGATGGTGCCGAAATTCATCAATGTGGAATTGTTTTTACGATAAGAACAAATACTCCAAAGGAAAACAAAAAGCTTGTTAAGAAATTTAAAGACCAACTTGTGAAGCATTTGGAGTTGCTACCTACAGATACAACATGTAAGGTTCAGGATTATTTTAGTCTTGCAGACCCACTGATAAATTTCAATTCGGCTTTTTCAACAATATCAAAAGATTTGATTACTGAGGATTTAGCTTCAACATATTGCTACACAGCATATGAAATTAATGACCCAAAGGGATTTGTATTAGGAAAATTGGTTGGAAAGAATACACTTGTAATTCTTGATAACTTTATATCAGCAAAATTCTCAAACTCGAACATTGTAGTTCTTGGACAGCCTGGAGCAGGTAAGTCTTTTACTATGATGATGATTGGAAGAAGACTATATTTCAATGGGGTAAGAATTACATACATTATTCCTAAAAAGGGTTATGAATATAAGCCGCTTTGTAAAGCAATGAATGGAAATTATATTGCTATATATCCAGGCTCCGAGGTTTGTATTAATGTTTTTGATATTCAACCTGAAGATGAGATTGATATTGAGGCTCTTGGTGATGAAATCACAATAGATACAGAAGCATCACTTCTTGCAAACAAAATTAAAGATATTGTTGCTTGGATAAAGATGACAGCTGTAAGTGAACCAGATAAGCAAAAAGATATATGGTTTTCAAGAGAAAACCTTGAACTGCTTAATGACTTAATTTATGAAGTCTACAGCGAAAAAGGAATAACAGATGATAATGATTCCATTTATCTTGATAAAGAAAAGAAAGTATTGAAGGAAATGCCTATTATTGGAGACCTTTATGAAAAGACAAAGCTTTATGCACAGTTAAAGGGAATCACAATGCTTTTAAATACGTTTGTAAATGGTACTTGCAAAAACCTCAATGGACAAACAAACATAAAGTATAAATCAAATTTTACTGTATATGATGTAAACGAAGATAAGATGGATAAATCATTGTTCCCATCGTTCATGTTCCTATGTACCCTGTTTACTTATGGCAGAGTAAAGGGAAATAAATACGTTAAGGATATGATCTTCCTTGACGAGGTTTGGAAAATCATGGCAGATAAACAAGCGGCAGAAACAGTAGAAGATATGGTTCGTATCTGTCGAAGTTATGGTGCTGGAACTTGTGTTGGAACTCAGATGCTCGGAGACTTAAAGAAGGCTGGAAAGAGTGGCGAGGCAGTTCTTGGCTGTTCTGACTTGACAATTCTTCTTAAGATGAAGCCTGAACAGATTGATCTTGTAGAGAACACCTTTAGATTGAGCGAGGCAGATAAGAAGACGATAGACCGCTTCCCTGCTAATGGTAGAGGCCTTCTGATAACAAACAATGATAGATTAAAAATTGATTTGGTTGCTACCGACTGGGAAAAGAAGCTGTTTAATACATCTATTGATAAGCGAAAAGGTGTTGCTTAGCACTAAAGGTGTATTAAAGCAATTAAAAGTACGACAAAAATCAAGCAAAATAGCCGGAAAACGCTTAAAAAGTGTACAAAATGGCGAAAAAGTACAACAACCATTCTTTTTCAGATTATTACTTAAGGAGGAAGGTGTACTAAATCGCATGGAAGTACAACTGGCGTTGGGAACGTAAAAGTAAAAGTACAACAAGGGCTTTGTAAAGTACAACAAACGTTAGTTGTGATAATTAAGCCTATTAAAGCAAAAGAAAGGTAAAGAAAATGGCATATTTTAGAATAACAAATGAACAGGAAGAAGCATTTCTTTCTATGTTAAGAGAAGTTGGATATATGACAGTAGGCCAGGCTAGAGCATATTGTAAGACTTTGTTCGATTGGTCTGACTATACATTCAACGATAGACTTCGTGCAAACTGTACTGCAAGAAAGGTTATCCTTGCTCACGATGATAAGTTTGTTAAGTTTAGATACTTAACAAAGAAATACGAGTACCCAAATAAGGCAATGCTTCACACAGTAAATCTTGCACTAGACTATCTTACTGATGAGGCAGCTTGCAAGAGTGTAAGAAGAGTATCTGATGATGAAATCAATCTTATTTCTGGTGGAGTAGAGTATAGCTTTATCAATATCAGTTCTGCTCGACTTGAAAATAAGTTAAATCATTATGTCAAAAGATACGATGCCCTCAGAAAGAAGTTGCTCGCTTCAGGCAAATATACATTAGATGATGAGTGCTTAAAGGATATTGATGGAGTTTATGTATTCGTATTCTCTAGTGACGTTAATAAGGTGGTGGCGCAGAAAGCCCTTGATGTTATTGCAAAGGATATTCCACACGCAGGCGTATTCATCACAAATGAAAGCTTAGATGAGAATTTTGCATATGATTATACAGATAATCTAAGCATTCTTAAGGCGGCAGTTTAAAGAAAACGTATGACGCAATACAGCAAAACGCAATCATACCGACATACAGAAAGTCTCTGTTAGAGTGTGAAAACAGATAATATGGACATACGCATAAGACAAGAAAATGTATGTCGAGGGCAAAAAGCGAAAAATAAAGCGACATACACATAAAGCGAGAAAATGTATGTTAATGGAAAAAACGAAAAAAGCAAAAAGACATACAAAAGCCTACATAGGAATCCAGTAAAATCAAAGGTTGCGAGATTTTCGAGCAACCGGAGGTAGGGTTTGTGCGGAGCATGAATCAGCAACTTATGTTGTAGGCAGACTTATGTGGTGGAATACAAACTAGAAGGTGCTACAAATGGAAGAGAAAAAGAGAAGAAGGGGGAAGGGATATACTACTGGTCTTAGAAGTGCTTTGGTCGAGTTGGTGCTAAATGGTGGAGCAGTGACATATAGAAGTTTGAGGCTGCTTAGCAGAAGTGATAGGCATTACTTTGAAGAGCTAATAAGAGATATGGCGAAAGATGATGTCTTTGAAATAAGTACATCAAAAAGATTAAAGTACGCAACTATAAAGGATCTCCACAAGCTAGAATTGTTGACTAGCCAATACGGAAGAAACGGCTCTTGGAAAAGCTGTGGACTTAATGAAGAACTACTCACCCGTTGGAAAGAGAAGAAGAAAGAGGATGGAGAAGAAATCGGTAGATACAAAGACCTAAAGAAGAAAGATAAAAATCGTTACCGAGTAGAGACAAACACTGCTGCAATACGAAAGTATAAAGAGGCAGAGGTATCACAGATAATGTGGCATTTGAAATTCAATTCACTTCTCACGCAAAAGCCAAGCATCGCAAGGGCAACCACCCCCGCGCTACTCGATATGAATGCTGGATACTATTACACCTTTGAAGAAGTGAGAAAGAATTCGAACTATCGAGTAGAAACAGATGAACAAATAATGATGGACGAGCAAATTATGAATTCACGAGCAATCGGCTCCCTATTTTGTTCTGGAGGCTCATATGTAATCTATCACTTCGGCAGAGAATTACAGATGTGGAACAAATTCCAAGAGAACATCTACAAGATGGCCACCCGAAGGGTTGCAAAAGAAAAGATGGGAATGTACTTGGAAGCAGATAGAAATAAACATCCTATAGATGGTGCTATCATCCTCGGATATCAAGAAGGAATTTTAAGCAAGCTTTTAAACCCTGCTGCAAAAACCGACGTTACACATCAAAGCAAGATTATGGATTCGGAATATCAAAACATCTTCTACGTACCAGTAGATAGAAATGGGTACTACCAGCTTTCAATATATAAAAGAAAAGACTGGATGGAAGAGATGAAGAAGCATCTCATCCCATATGGCTTTGACACCACCCCGTCGAAGCTAGGAAAGGCGGCCCACGGAAAAGGAGTCGAAGATGGAATTAATAAAGTAGTTTACTTGTTTACTAATAACAATGTAAAAGAGCTTCTGTTCTTTATAGATCGAGCTGCTGCATCTCCAAAAACTTCATATCAAATTGTGGCATGGAGATATATGGCTGGCCTCTTTGAGTTTGATGTGGAGCTTCCCGAAAATATAGAGATGAAATACATAGACATAGAGGACTATATAAAGAAAGTAGGAATCAATGGATAAGAAAAGAAATATAAATGAAACGATAAAGAGTGGCCTTAAAAGAACATTCCCTTATATAGCATTCTTTTTAAGTGTGGTTTTCTTAATTATAGGAATAGCTCTTATGAAAAATGGAACAGAGATGGTAAGAAATGGGAGAAGCGTTACTGGAAACCTTACCCACTTTGCAGGAATAGGATTAATAATTGCAGCAGTTGCAGACTTTGTGCTTAGTGTAAAGTTTGGAAGTAAAAAGCTAGCAATAACTGTTGTTGGAACCATTATGTTGTGTGTTGGCATTCTTAGTGGAATAATGTTTGCAGTTAGAATAGTAAGGCCAGTAAATAGTTACGATATGTTTTCGGTAAAATCTATTAATGAGATTGATCCAGAGTACCGCCTTACTTCAGATGCCATTGGAATAAAAAAGGCAGAGTATAGTATTGAAACAGGAAAAAAAGTAATTGTCCGAATAGATGATACGGATTATTCAGTAAGCACAAGCAAGGAATTAATTGATTGCCTTTCAGATAATAGTGACAAGATTCTCGATATGAATAATTATGTACAGACCTGGCATGGAAGTGATGGCTATATGGTGCTTGCCTATACAAAATTAGAAAAGAACAATGTTCTTAACACTCTTTCGGATATGGTGAGTGATAGTAATAAATACGGAAAGCAGGTGAAGTAAGGTGAAAATAAAGACAGTTTGGGATGAAAGACCAACTAAAAAAAGTTCATCTGAAGAAATCACTCTTAGAGCACTTGCCACTAAGCAGAGTATTACAAAGGAAGAACTTCCTGTGTATGGCTACTGTAAACAAGGAACTATTAGTTTTGAACTTAAAGAGAAGAATCAGGATCTATACATGACCGTTTGGGATAACACAAATAAAAGAACAACCCATTATGTATGTGCAGGTGATGTAGATATCATGAGTATGCTCTGTGAGGTTATGGGCCAGTATAGTGACAGTATGACAATTGATGAGGAACGCTGGATAAAAAGAATAGCATAAGGAGAACAACTAAAATGGTCTTACTATGGATTATATGTGGTCTTATTGGAGCATCCTTGTATATAGGTGCGGTAATCGGGCTTATTATTTCAGTAATAGTAATTTTAGTATCATTAATTTTATTTATAGTGGGCCTGATGGTTCGAGTGAAGACTAATAAAAAGACGCTTTGGTCCTGTGTCAAGATTTAGTACAAATTAAAATGAGAGGTTCTGCCAGTTAAGCAACTGACAGAGACTTCACCCT
>SVER01000074.1 GCA_015057315.1 Pseudobutyrivibrio ruminis
TAATCACTATGGAATATTTTAATGGTACACCGATGCATATTTCTATTACGGAGATTGCTTATGCCTCTGGTATGTTGATAGGGGGTCTATTATTAGGGTTATTTGGGAATTACCAAAAGCGAATCTTATTAATAACGGCATCCATTTTTATGATGGGGATAAGCTTAACCATTTCAGGATTACTTCCCCAAAGTGGATTTTTCATATTTGTAGTCTGCTGTGCAATAATGGGGCTTTCGGTTCCGTTTTACAGCGGTGTGCAAACAGCTCTTTTTCAGGAGAAAATTAAGCCTGAATATTTAGGACGTGTATTTTCTTTAACTGGAAGTATCATGTCTCTTGCTATGCCAATTGGGTTAATTCTTTCTGGATTCTTTGCTGATAGAATCGGTGTAAATCATTGGTTTTTACTATCAGGTATTTTAATTATTTGCATTGCAATAGTTTGCCCAATGATAACTGAGATTAGAAAATTAGATGCAAAATAAAATAAAGGAGTGTGTTCGTATGATAGATAATATTATTCAATCAGTGACAGAAAAATTATCCTCTTTGCCTTATATAGAAGGCATCGTATTAGGGGGATCCCGTGCAAGAGGTACCCATACAGAGGATTCTGATATAGATATCGGAATTTATTACAATCAAGAATCATTTGACCTGACAGCGATTAACCAAATTGCTACAGAGTTGGATGATGAGAATAGAAACAACCTTGTTGTACCTCCCGGAGCGTGGGGTGATTGGATCAATGGCGGCGGATGGTTAGTTATGAACGGGTATCATGTTGATTTGATTTTACGTGATATAAAACGGGTGGAACAAATAATCAAGGATACGGAGCAAGGAATTGTTACTGCAAATTATCAGACCGGGCATCCCCATGGATATATAAGTGCTATGTATCGAGGAGAATTAGCGATTAGCAAAATACTATATGCTAAGAATGAAAGCTTATGCGAATTAAAAAATCAGGCAGAACGTTATCCAACCGCTTTGCAGAAAGGATTAACCGAATTTTTTATGTTTGAGGCAGGTTTCTCATTAATGTTTGCTGAGAACAATATAGATAAAGACGATGTATCCTATGTTTGTGGGCATTGCTTTCGAAGCATATCTTCCCTTAATCAAGTCTTATTTGCAGTAAACAAAGAATACTGTATAAATGAAAAAAAGGCTGTTAAGATGATTGAAGATTTTAAGACCAAGCCAAGCGATTACAAGGAAAGGGTCGATAAGGTTATTTCCTTAATATCAACTGATGTAGAGTGTACAAGAAAAGGAATAGAGATTCTTCAAAGACTAGTAAACGAGGTTGAATACCTTAAAGGAGCTGATATTCAATGAGGGGACCAGATAAGAAAAAGCTTTATCCGAATGAAAACATAAAAACAGTTTGTTATATAAGTAATTTGCCAAAACGGCCCAATGTAGAAATTGGAGAATATACCTATTATAGCGATAATAAAAAGTCCCCAGAGAAATTCTATGACAATATAGAGCACCACTACGAATTTCTAGGGGATAAACTGATAATAGGAAAGTTCTGTGCAATTGCAGAGGGTGTTAAGTTTATTATGAATGGTGCAAATCATAGATTGGATGGAATTACAACCTATCCCTTTAATATCTTTGGCCAAGGATGGGAAAAAGTGACTCCTACAATAGAACAACTTCCTTTTAAGGGTGACACAGTGATTGGCAATGATGTGTGGATAGGTCAAAATGTAACCATAATGCCAGGTGTTAAAATTGGAGATGGTGCGATTATTGCTGCTAACTCAACAGTAGTAAAAAGTGTTGAACCCTATTCAATATATGGTGGGAATCCAGCTAAGTTTATCAAAAAACGCTTTAGTGACGAAAAGATTGAATTCTTGCTAAAGCTTCAATGGTGGAATTGGAGCGAAGAGGAAATATTTAATAATCTTGAAATGTTAACATCCGAAGCAGGGTTAGATCAGTTGATGAAATAAATCGTTCTTTTATAAAGCATGTAGACAAATAGGAATTTGAAAGGAGGAAAATTTATGTCTAAATCTAATAGCAATAAACTTACGAATTCGACAGATGATCAGCATTTATTAAGACCGGCTACACTTTGGGGTATTCCTTTTGTGGCAGAAGTATTACCTATTTTTGAAAAGAATTACCCTGATGATTCAAGACCTCGGCAATCTTTAGAAGTAGTAACAAAATACGTCCAAGGAGAAAAGCGAGGACAAGAGCTTCGTAGAGTGTCAATGGCAGTCTTTAAAGTTGGTAAAGAAGTAGATGAACCTGCAAAATATGTTACAAAAGCAGCATCTGCAATTTCTGCTGTTCCATATACCCATACGGATTTACAAAACGGCGACCAGGGATGGAGACAGGCACGTCATGTACTAGGACCAATTGTTTACGCAGCTTATGCACTTGAGTTATCAAAGACTTCAAAGGTTGAAAGCGACGACATGATTGATCGTGCAATTAAAGTGGCACCAACTGAAGTTCATGCAATTATTCGGAATTACCCACCGCAGCCCAGCAAGAAAACACGACTAGATATATTGTTTAAGAAACTTGATGATGGTTTGCGTGCCTGAGGTATATAACAATTAATTAATTTGGAGTTAAGGAGATATTTAAAGATGAATATAATTATTAGACGGGAAACTGAAAAAGATTATGAAATTTCGGAAACAGTGGTAGAAAAAGCGTTTAAAAATGAAGTACATAGTGATCATAAAGAGCAATTTCTAGTCGCAAAATTGAGAAAAAGTAATGTGTTTGTACCTGAACTTTCACTTGTTGCAGAAATTAACGAAGAAATTGTAGGACATATTATGTTTACAAAACTGCTCATTAAAGACGGTGAAATGGAATATGAATCATTGGCATTGGCACCTGTTTCAGTTTTACCCGAATATCAAAATAAAGGTATTGGTAGTAAATTGATTCTTCAAGGTCTAAAAATTTCAAAAGAAATGGGCTTCGAATCAGTCATTGTACTTGGGCATGATAAATATTACCCGCGATTTGGATTTAGTCCTGCAAGTAAATGGGGAATTTCAGCTCCATTTGATGTACCCAATGAATCGTTTTTGGCTTTGGAACTTGAAGATGGTAGTCTAGAGCGTGTTACAGGAACTGTGGTTTATAGTAAAGAATTTTTTGAATAAGGCATATTAATATGTGGATTTAAGCACGATATTGATATGTTCCCACATACGCAAGCCCACAGTGGATATGTTCCCTCAAAGAGAATTTAGTAAAAAAGGAAAATGGAAATTGTCCTTTGATAGCTATCCCCTCATCTCAAAACACGTTGAAACCGTCTGTCTGCTGGAAAGAAAATAAATGTAGTGCCCCTTGAGAATGGCCTATTTACGGTGTTTTCAGGGGTTTATTTATTTTTTGATGGCGAGTAAAGTTATAGATTTTGGGTGTGTTTTAAGGTGATAAGGAAAAAGCGTTTAATTGTGCTCACCGGTGTAAATGCAGTTTTGCCATTGATTCTTTTGAAATGGCTATACTTTTTTTTCAGCCATTCAAGGATTAACAATTTTTAAACAGCTTTTCAACCGGTTTTCAAAATGCCTGCTAAAGCTATTATTACAAGTTTCTTATATAATGAAGAAAGGAGAAATCAATGACACCTAAGAAGTATAATTTTACAGTTATCAAAGCCGATAAAATAAATTTTGATGTAAGGACACAAATGTCTGAGATTTTTGCTGAGGGTTTCATCCAATGGCTTGAATATTTTTCAAAGGATAAGGATACAATCGCTAAGGCCTTTGCTCATATGTTTGTATTAGACCAATTCTATGTAGCTGTGCTAGATAATAAAATTGCAGCAATAGCTGCTTGCACAGATTGTAGAACTTTGGCGGTGAGATTGGACAAGAAAGAGCTAAGAAAGCATTTAGGTACATTAAAGGTAGCATTGCCGGAGTTATTTTGAAAAGAGAATTTGAAAGTCCATTTAAAAATCCTGCCTCGGAAACCAGCTCTATCGAATTTGTAGGAACAGCTCTTGAGTTTAGAGGGAAAGGTGCTTCATCTCAAGTTATAAAACATATTATTGAAAATACTCAGTACAAAGAATATTTAATTGAAGAAGTAGCTGATACTAATATGCCCGCTCTAAAACTATACAAAAAATTAGACTTTAAGGAATACAAAAGGAAATCTCTACCCCAGAATCGTGCAAAGAAAGCTGGGATAAATAATATTATTTCCCTAAAATACGTGAAATGATAATAAAATTCATAGAAATATATACTATATGGTTTTGTTAGCTCTATGGGCTAGCATAGTTTTCGTACTATCTTTGGAGGAAAGGGAGCAAAGACCTATTCTGTTAAGCAGTGACTGATATTGATTTTGAGGATACGGCAAAAAACGAGTTAATAAAGGCTCTTTCTAAGAACTCGTCTGGTAATGCTAAATCACTTGCTAATAGTTACTTGTCTAATCTAAGAAGGTTCCGCCTATTCTTAGCTTCTGATGGAATTGCCGATTCATCATCCACGCCTAAGCAGGAAAAGACTGCTTACAGTGCATATACTCGTAAAAAGAAAATGGATGTTGATGTTCCTAATCCATCAATCGAGCAGGTTGAGATTTATCATACAAAGTGAGACGGCCTTGAGAACTACCACCTGCAGGAGGATGCACTTAATAAACTGTTCTTTGAGCTATGCCCGAAGAATATAGACGTTATTGATATTCTATTAAAGGCATCAACGCTTAATGATTTTTATAGTATTAACATTTTCTCAATCTATCCGGTGGCTAAGCATATATGCGATCTGAATATCGATTTGAGACTTAAAGCCGGTGATGTTACCCTGATTGGAGATATCCAATATGTAACTATCGGAGATACATTGAAGAATTTTTACTCCTTTGCTTCAAAGTATTGTAGCCATCACAAATCCACTCGATTATCCGATTTATGATAGCTACGTCGATGAGGTGCTTCGGTATTTTAGAAATCGTGATAACTTCTCAGTTTTTCAAGATGGCGATTTGAAAGACTATGTTAAATTTAAAGGTATACTGATAGATTTCCGTGCCTTCTACGGCTTAAATAAATATAACCAAAAGCAAATCGACCAGTATGTTTGTCTACTTGGGAAGGATTACTTCCCAAAGAACTACAGAAAGAAAAAGAGAGGAGACAAATAGGAGGTATTTTGTCTTTAATAGATAAAAGGAGTGTGTTCGTATGGTATATAATGTAATACCTCCCGGAGCGTGGGGTGATTGGATTAATGGCGGTGGATGGTTAGTTATAAACTGGTCATGTTAACTTGATATTACGTGATATAAAACGGGTGGAACAAATAATCAAAGATACGGAGCAAGGAATTGTTACTACCAATTATCAGACCGGGCATCCCCATGGTTATATAAGTACTATGTATCGTGGAGAATTGGCAATTAGCAAGATTCAATATGCTAATGATGAAAACTTTTATGAGCTTAAAAAGCAAGCAGAACGTTATCCAACCGCTTTGCAGAAAGGATTAACTGAATTTTTTATGTTTGAGGCAGATTTCTCTTTAATGTTTGCTGAGAACAATATAGATAAAGACGATGTATCCTATGTTTGCGGACATTGCTTTCGAAGCATATCTTCCCTTAATCAAGTCTTGTTTGCAATAAATAAAGAATACTGTATAAATGAAAAAAAGGCTGTTAAGATGATTGAAGATTTTAAGATCAAGCCAAGCGATTACAAGGAAAGGGTCGATAAGGTTATTTCCTTAATATCAACTGATGTAGAGTGTACAAGAAAAG
>SVER01000075.1 GCA_015057315.1 Pseudobutyrivibrio ruminis
TAACCATAGTGGCCATATACACCTCCTATATTCAGTTGTGTTTATGTCACTTGGCTGCGCGCCGCTTCGTAACTCTTTACATGTTCTAGTCTAATTGGAATGCGCTTTATAATCGTTAGCGCGGATGTGAACATAAGGTACACGTGATGTGAACCTTAGCCCTCAAGAATCTGAATCTGTCTTAGCATTTCAAGTGCAGACTTCTTTGCCTTGTCCGTCTTCAGATTGTTAAGAATCTCAATTGCTTCATTAACAATTGGATCAAGATTATCCGGTGAATCACCGTTTAATATATAATCAGCAGATACGTGAAATAAGTGGCTCAACTGGGTAAGCATCTCCGCTGAAACACCTCTGCTGTTATTCTCATAATTGGAAATAGCAGACTTCCCCTCAAGATGAAGCTCTAAGGCAAGCTGCTCCTGGGTAAATCCTGCATCAGTTCGTAACTTTTTAATTCTTCCACCGACTGTGGTTACATCAATTACTCCATTGTTTCTGTTTACTTTTTTCATCATCTACACCCTTTCCGGTGCCTTCCAAAACAGAAGCGAACCGAAAAAGAGCGCAAAAAATAAAAGAGCACTGCAAAACAACTGCTAAAACCTTCTGATACGCATATACGTATCTTCCAGTAAGCTTCTGTTTTGCAGGCCCTTTTTAATCTGAATAGATGTCTTACGCCCTTGCTGCATCTATCCGTAGTAAATACGACTCTCTTCACAAACTCTTGGATGCCAGACGTCACTCATTTGTAAGTCTTTTAACGCCATACCAGCGACCAATCCAGCAATCTCCCTGGCATCCTCATAAATATTTAATTGTAAATCTTATTGCTACTTGCCTAACTTGTTAAGCTTCGCAGCGTATCCGGTTAAACGAGCATGCCTCTTCTTAGCAAGCTCCTCCTCGGATCTATTATCATCGAATACGGATACCTTGCCTTTCTTCACGCACACAACAAGGCGAGCACCGCATTCCGGGCAGACCATATACGAAGTTGTACTAGCTGACTCCATAAGAAATCCACCACATCTGTGGCAGCAAACCACGCATTCCCCAATTTTTTCCTCCGCTGAACTCATCAACATCACGCCTCCTTTGTCTTTCAAGCTTGATATCTCTCATTCGGAAAAGGGAAAGAAACCGATATGATGAGCATACTGTAATCTCCCGATAATGGCCTTTCCGTAGTGTAGTCAACACTGCCATTATCAATGCACGACTGGTCTGATCTGTAAAAACTGTTTAGCACACATTACGCGAGGTCTTTAATGACCTTAACAGCTACACCCTGAATCTCACAATCCGAAACAATAATGTCCTTCATAGCCTTATTCTCAGGATGAAGTCTGATCTTCTGATTCTCTTTGTCTACAAAATAGCGCTTCAGCGTGTTCTCATTCCCTACAAGTGCAACAACAATATCGCCATCCATGGCTTCTGACTGCTTTCTGACAAGTACCAGATCTCCGGGAGAGATTCCAGCATCAATCATGGACTCGCCGTTTGCCCTTAATAAGAAAAAAGTTCCGTTGCCAAACATAGAAACAGGCAATGACACATATTCTTCTGCGTACTCTTCCTCCAGTGTGGGAACGCCGCAGGAAACAGCACCTAGAAGTGCTACGCTTGTAAACTCTGTCTGAACCTTCTCGGTCTGCTCAGTAGAAATCTGCTGGCCATCATATCTGATCATGCCATTGTCACTCATGGCTAACAGATACTTATATGCAGTTCCTCTAGCGATACCGACCGCATTCGCAATCTCTGTTGTAGACGGTGAGTGGCGATAATTCTTGTAGTATTCCTCTACAAATGCCTTAATAGTACCCATAAGCTCTGTAGATTTATGTCTCATACGCCGCTCCTTTCTAAAGGAAGCAATCTGCTTTCGTTACTTCCTATTTGAAAGTATATCATCGCGAACACTTGTTTGCAATATTAATCTACAAAATAACGAAAATATCTGACAGCCGCGAAAATCGTGCACTCCCCCTTTTATGATTCTAATGGTAACAAAAAGCCTGTCCCAATATAGGGACTTCCATATTAAGTGAGCGCACCTTCATTTTGTTACATTATTACGCCTTCCCTTAATGTAAAAACCTCATTCATAACAACGATAGTAACTAGTTCCTATGATTAAATTATATTTCACGATATACGATATATCAAAAGTCATATATTTAATTGCGTTTATAATATTTCAATGATATTATATCAATATACGTAATTTCGATATATATTGATAATATTACATATCATTTCAGAAAAGGTGGTTGCGTTATGGGATATATTGAGAATGCTAACAATTTCATTAAGGATAAAATAAATGAATCCAAAATTACACAAAAAGAATTAGCTGAAAAAGTTCTCGAAACAAATCAGCCTAATTTCAGCTCAGCACTTAATCAGAAAAAAGGACGCCGCTTTACTATTGAACAATATATTGCATTAGCCGACTACTTTGGTGTTTCACTGGATGAGTTATTTGGACGTAAAACTGCTTCATCTCAAATTAGTGCTAGGAGCATCGGCTCTTGGATTATTGAATTATTCAAATCTAAAAGAGCAATTTTTAAAACCATAGAACTCAATGAAACAGATACAGATAAGCGCTATGATAGCTATCCAACCTCTACAGAATATCAAGCGCTGCTATTTCCAAACTTTGATAATAATAGTGCTAGGTATCAATCATTTTATTTAGATAAAATGGTTAACGGCGATTCTGCATACTATGACAATAGCGATCATGATAATATTGCAATCAACGCTTTCATAAAAAAATACTTGGATATCGAGAGCTTCAATTCAGAAAAAGGTATGCCGGAAGAAGCTTATAATATAGTAATAAGTACGTACCTTAATGAATTGAACTCAGCTCCTTATTGCGCGCCTCAAAAATTTAGAGAAAAATTTGTGCCTGAAGATGAGGATTTATTCTAATACCGTATATACGAAGAACAGCTCACCGTTATGGTTAGCTGTTCTTTTAAAATTCTTTGTATATGAATTAAAACTCAATCTGCAATGAAAACAAATTGATTACATTCAATAACCATGCCTTACTGTTCTTGTCAAAAGTCATTAATCCAATTTCCTTCTGATATGAATTGGATTTATCGTAATCAAAAATCGCTTCATATATTTCTGTTAATCGCTGGTTAAAATCCACTTCATTTGCGGCATTATTACCAGTTTTAAAGACTTCATTTTGTTTCAGCATAAAATGATCTACTAAATCTTTATTATCACCTTCGTATACTTCAAGCATAAATGATGCTTCTTTACCATCAATAAACTTTCTATATTTCTTAATGTCTGCCATTCTTAATCCAATAATCAAAGGCGCAACATTAGCCATCATAAAAAACTTTGCTCTATCCTCTGACCAAACCGGATTATTTTTATAAAATCTATTATTATAAATTGCAATTTTTATGATTTTTGCAAATCTCTCAGCCTGCCTCATACTAAAATCAAGCTTTGATACCACAATTTTACAAACAGATGACGCTAAATCATTGGATGCAAAACAAATAGAGTTAAAATACTTATCTACATCTATCATCGGAATATCTATCGTTAAGTCAAAAAAACGATCCAAGTATTCAGTAGAGCTAAATCCATCACCATAGAACCGCTTTATTGTATGCTGTAGCTCGTCTATATTTACGGAAAAAACATATGTAACATTTTCATTGCTGAAATAGTGCTTTATACGTTCCAATAGATTAACAGCATAATCTGGGCGACAACGATCTAATTCATCAATAAAAATAACCAAGCGATTTCCACGTTCCTTTATAACATTTGTTATGAATTCTTCAACCCGTTCATGAACATGCTGCTGCGTGGAGATTTCTTCTAAATAATCTTTGCTTTCAAGAGAATCTAAAAACTTTTCAATATTAACGCCGGTCTTTTTCTCGACAAAAGGAATTGCAACGCCCTTAATAATCTCCTTAAACTCAGGCTTGCCTTTTATCTCATCCTTTAAATCAAGCTGATTAATAATCTCATAAACAATTGATAATATCGGATCTGTAGCATTGTCATTCAGCCAAGCATCATAATAAACCGGCAGCACAGGAGCAAACTCCTGACCAATTTCAGCCTTATGTTTTTTCCAAGATTGGCTATTTTTAACCTCACTGTAGTATGGTCTATTTTCAAAAAAAGGATTCTCCGCTTCAAGCAATAACTTAGCCTGCTTAACAAAAAAAGTTTTGCCGGTTCCCCACCTACCGTTTACTGCAAGCGACACACTACCATCGATAGTATTTAACATATCAAGAAATCTATAAAGAGACTGATTTCTTGATATAGAATCATGAAGTAATGTATCCAAGATATTATCGTCTGTATCTTTTAATTCATATGATTCCAAAAGTTAACCCTCCAACCTTAATATCATTTTAAATCTAGATAATCTTCTATCTCATCTTCATCAATACGCTTAATAATATGTTTCGCCTTCTCCACAGGAAATGGCGCTTCTTCAGAAGAATAATAGTTTTTATCTACAATCCTTACCAATGCTTCATGGTTATCATGTCCCGCAGGAACAAGAACCGTATCCCCAACTTCGTAAGAATCATCATCTGCCAAATAGCAGTAGGTCTTACCTCCCGGCTCAAACTCTACATCACAGAATATATAATCTGATGATGTGCGTTTTGCCTTACCATAAGACGCTTCGTTAAAAAGCTCACCAATTCCATAGAAAGCCATAAAATCATAAATCTTTTCTATAAACTCCGGATACTCGTCAGGCAGTCCAAGTTTATCAAAAGAACCCTCTATAGTCTTTTCGGTTCCATGCTGTGTGCGAATAGTTATCCTATAGTTGCATTGATTCATTGGATCATCAATTGCATCAGGCGGATTGCCTGTAACATCATCAAACATCTCTGGCCATAATTCATCCAGAAGGCTGCTGATACCTTCCTCTACATGATAAGTATTTGTAACAGAACACTGCTCAGCAAATTGAATATGATTTGTCAGCGTCTCCGTAGCCCTGTCTATTGTCAAAACTTCAGCATAATTCCAGGTCACAAATTCATACTCTGCATCTTCCGGTAAATGTTTGGGCTTTATCTTGGTCTCACGGTTGTACTCAAGTTTCAAGTAGTCAATCTTTTCAGGGCATCCATCAAATACAAATAAATCATCTCTGCCAGTAGCTTCTCTCACCATATCAGAAAGCCCTTCAACTCTGTCTCCGGCATTTTCAATCAAAGGCCCGTTGTATTGAAACTCCTTACCTTCTTCATCTGTTAAAATCATTTCCCAGGAGCCCACATCAGTCACGCAATAAAGCTCATGTTCCTGCGAAAAACGATTTTCTATCACATCAAACAGATTATTGACAACTCCAACGTCTATCTTAAAGTTTGTCTTTTCTATCTGCCCATTAGCAAAAGATAATCTTGTAAGCCAAACACCACCCTCCAAAGTAATAGTAAGATGCTGTTCCGTCTCATCCTCTGGCATCGGGCATGGGCCATAGCAAATACAGTTAGAATCGATGCGGATCTTCTTCAGTTTCCCTTTGAATAAGTACCCTTCTGGAAATCTATCTACACCGTCAATATTGGCATTTTTTTCAGGTATTAAAACACCATCCGCTTCTGGCGGATTGGCATCATATCCCCATTCCTTCAAGATATTTTCAGCCATATCCTCATCAATATCATCAAGCCTTTCCCAGCAACCTCCGCCTAAATAAATAGCTCTGGTATACATATCA
>SVER01000076.1 GCA_015057315.1 Pseudobutyrivibrio ruminis
TATATATCTGCAATTTTCAAGGTTCATCTGAGCCTATTTTTTATACCCAGTTTTTTCATAGATCATTTGACACTATCACCCTTTGATGTTAGGATTATAGCAAACAAAGTTTCGAGAAGATATGTTCGTTTTTACTGAAATATGAGCTTATTTTTGCGATGTTCGGGTGAGAATAACCAATGGAATTTTGGATGGCTGGAAGCCTTGATTTTACTGGGCTTGCGTGATGTTTAAAGTTAAGTTTTTTCCTGCTTTTTTGTCTATCCACTTAACTGTGTCGGAGTAAATTGGGGTAGCTTCATGGACTGGGTATATAGTGTGTGAAGATTGCTGTATATATACCTGAAATGGCTTGTTACATAACTGGCGGAAGGGAACTTAGTATATGTTGTGTGAATATTGTAAAATATATACTTTTTTGCTGGTTTATATCTGTTTGGAAGAATGAAAAAAGCTTTGATTTTGAAAAAAAAGGGAGCTGTATATACTTTTTCAGCGGAATCTATGCCATTTTTTCTTATATGAGGTTTGGAATTGAGTTTTTTAGTCGTATATATACTTTTTTTCAAAAAAGCCTGTTCAAGCTCCATATACTCCCAGGAGACTTCCTTTCACCCGCCAATTGTCTACATAATTACAATAATGTATAATAAACCCTGACTAACCATTCATAAAAAAGGGAGAATACAATGCCAAACAAACCAATGAGATTATCAAACATGCATAAGTACAAAAAACTACTAATAATCCCAATAATAGTCGCAGCAATACTAATCCTATGGTTCCTGATATACCAACTGGTATTCAATCCTTATAGAGGAACAACGGATAAACATGTGGAGCCGCTGCCATTAGATGCTACACTTACAGAGAAGCAAGTGCTAAAAGACATGGATTATACTATTAAGACTATCCGCAGCCATCATCCAGCCTGGCTTGAGAAAGATAATGAAAAGGTGCAGGCTGTGGAAGAGGCCTATAAGAATGAACGCCAGAAGCTACAGGAGGATGGCACTGATAGCTACACAACACTGGATGAATGGCGCATTTTGTCAGGGATTATTAATAAGCTACATGATGGTCACACAGGGGTGTTGTACAAATCAGATAGCAATTGTTACATAGATGATGTGACTCAGGTAGAGAAGTATGGAGTTCCAGTAGAGATAAATGGCAATCCGTCAGACAGGCTGTTAAAGGATTTCATGGGCCTGTTTTCCTACGAGGGTGATGAGTATGCTAGAGGGATTTTTATAGATATTATTCAAAACGAAGCGTATCTTAAGCTGCTGGGAGTAGATATAACAGATGGGGTTACATTTACCTTTGCTACCGAGGAAGGCAACAAGGATTATCACTATAGTATGGTGCCCTATGAGCAAGTCAAAGGAATCTCACAGGAAAATGATGAACAATGGGTAGATTACGAAATTGATAAGGACAACAGCTTAGCCATATTCACCCTAAAAGAGTGTAATTATGATGACTATTATATAAGTACTGTAAACCAGTTTTTCAAAGAGGTGAAAGAAAACAAGATAGAAAACATTATTGTGGACTTACGAAACAATGGTGGTGGACATTCTTATGTGGCAGATGAGTTTTTAAGCCATCTTGATATTGATGGATACAACACTTGGGCATGTGCCATTAGATATGGCATCTATTTAAAGAAGTATGATGCAAGCTATAGCCCAGTGGACAAAAAGCCAGATGCCTTCAGTGGCAATCTGTATGTGCTGACAGATGTTAATACCTATAGCGCCGCTATGGATTTTGCAATGTATGTAGCAGACAATGACCTGGGAACCCTAGTAGGAGAAGCCTCTGGAAATATGCCAGACAGTTATGGAGATGTGCTTACATTTGTAACTCCAAATTCAAGGCTTAATCTTAGAGTTTCATTTAAGAGATGGTATAGAATAGATGAGACAAAATCAGGTCAGCCTATTGAACCAGATGTGCCTTGCGACCCAAGGGATGCCCTAACAGTTGCTAAGGATATGATTTGTAACTAGCTGATAGATTGTATATAATTGACCGCAAAGGGAAGTCGCGAATGTGACTAACTTTGATGAAGCGGAATTGTAAAGGGTGATAAAATGAAGAACAATGATAAAACAAATGTAATGCGTGTCCTTGACGCAAAAAAGATTTCATACGAGAGCCATTCATACGAGCCTGATGCAACTATGACTGGTGAAGAGATTGCAGGAGTGCTTGGGGAACCGGCTGAGAAGGTCTTCAAGACGCTTGTTACCCAGGGAAAGACTGGAGCCTACTATGTATTTGTAGTGCCAGTGGTAGAGGAGCTTGATCTTAAGAAGGCTGCAAAGGCCGCTGGTGAAAAATCCATTGCCATGATTAAGCAGAAGGATTTGCTTGGACTTACAGGCTATGTTCATGGTGGTTGCTCGCCAATAGGAATGAAGAAGCAGTTTCCTACATTTATTCATGAGACAGCAACAGGCTATGATAAAGTGTTTGTAAGCGCTGGCAAGGTGGGCTTTCAGATAGAGTTATCCCCTGCAGATTTAATAAAAGTTGCAAATATTAAACCAGCTGATTTAGTGTGACACAAGTGTGCTACTAGTGTGCCTGTAGTGTGACATACCATCCTTTATACTGTACTCAACAGTTAAACAAATACAGTTCATAGGAGGTATGAAAAAATGGCAGTTGTAGTTGTAGCAGCAATCGTATTATATGGAATCGAATTTATCAGCTTAATACAGTTAAGAAGAGAAGCTAAGGAATTACAGAATGAAGATTTAGCATACCTCGAGGATGCTTTTAGATATACTTATATTGAAGAGGATTTCGAGCAGGTTGAGACAGAATTCCTTAAGCTTAAGGATGATTTAAAATATGCAATCTAAAATCAATTGCAAATAAAATAATAGAAATGTAAAATCTTATGGAGCAGGTTATCTGCTCCATTTTTAACCTGTAACAGTAAAATAATTACCTCTTATCCCAAAATCTTGCGCACTGTAGAAAGTTATGTAGAATATAATCATAGGAGGCGCCAATAGTTATGAAGATAAATATTGACGTAGATGATTCTTTACAGCAGGATGAAATTACTATCCACTGCCGGGAGTTAACAGATGAGATACTAGAGCTGCAGCGTCTGTTAAGTAAGCGGCAAGCGGGGCCACAAAGGATTTCAGCATACATAGATGACACAGAGTATTACGTGGATGTGAAATCAATTGTTTTCTTAGAAAGCGATGGTAATTACATAGCCATTCATACTGCTAAATCAATCTACAGGATTAGACAAAAACTATATGAGCTTGAAGCAATACTCCCAAGAGATTTTATCAGGGTATCCAAATCCACTATCGTAAATACGGATTTGATATCTTCCATCAAAAAGAACATTACGGGAGCTAGTGAGATTTCGTTTAGAAATTGCACCAAGCAGGCTTATGCATCAAGAAACTATATTAAAGCGTTGATAGAGATCATGGATGAAAAGAGGTTGAAAAGATGAAGGATTATAGAATCAAATCAATATTCAGAGGTTTGGCTATTATTGCATTTGGGGTATGTTGTTTGATTGGAAACAGCGATAGATTCGCCGATATGCCACTTACTAGAATAGGTGTAAGCTTGTTATTATTGGTGATTTTAATTGAAACAATCATCGAGAGAAATGTTATTAGTATATTTTTCGTATTAGGCTGTGGTGCCTGTGTTTACCAAAATGAACTTGGTCTTAAGGATGTTAATTTTCTATTAATTATAGGCTCATTCTTATTGATTGGAATTGGTTTAAACCTAATAATTGGCAAGAAGCCAAAGATTACCGTAGTCAATAATGGTCACAAGGCTTCAGTGGAAGGCGTTGGCAATGCAGAATACTGGGAAGAAGACGGCAATTTTAGTGTAGACAACAACTTAGGACAACGTACTCAGTATGTTAAGATTCAGAACCTGAAAAATGGCGACATCGACAATGCCTTGGGTTCTCTCACTGTATATCTTTCAGGCAGTACTGTTGATGCAGATGGTGCAGTACTTGATATAGACAATGGAATGGGAAGCCTAACGGTTTATTTCCCAAAGGAGTTTAGAGTCCGTTTTAACTGTGACAACGGAATGGGCAAAATCAATATGCATGGTGAATGCAACCAGGATGAGACCCAGCCACTTGTGATAGCTAACGTAGATAACGGAATGGGACAGATAGATTTTTATTTTGAGTAATATGACAGAATTAGAGTTTTTAGATAGATATATCAAACAATTAAATGAGCAACAATTAGAAGCAGTACAGACAGTAGAAGGGCCTGTGCTGCTTCTTGCTGTGCCGGGAAGTGGTAAAACCACAGTGCTGGTAAACAGGCTAGGCTACATGATTTACTGCAAGGGGATTGCCCCTGAAAACATCCTGACACTTACATATACAGTGGCTGCCACAAAGGATATGGCCGCCCGTTTTACCCATATCTTTGGGGAGGAGCTTTCAGGCAGACTGGAATTTAGAACCATCAATGGAATCTGCGCCAAGATAATTGCCTACTACGGAAGAATGATTGGAAAGACTTCCTTCGAATTGTGTAGCGACGATAAATATACAGGACAGCTGCTTACAAACATCTACCTGAATGTAGAAAAGGATTACCCAACAGAAAGCGATATTAAGAATCTTCGCACTCTGATTACATACTGTAAGAACATGTACCTAAGCCCTGACGAGATTAAGAAGCTTGGTAAGGATAATGATATAGATTTATATCGTATTTACGAACTGTATAATGCCAAGCTTAAAGAGCAAAGCATGATGGACTATGATGACCAGATGATATATGCTTACAAAATCCTTAAGGGCTCCCAGGTTACACTAAAGCATTTTCAGGACATCTACAGATACATCTGCGTGGATGAGGCTCAGGATACATCAAAGATTCAGCATATGATAATATCATTGCTGGCAGGTAGAGATGGAAATCTTTTCATGGTAGGAGACGAGGACCAAAGTATTTACGGCTTTAGAGCAGCCTACCCAGACGCCCTTCTAAATTTTGAGAAGGAGCATCCAGGTGCAAAGGTGCTTGTGATGGACAAAAACTATCGCTCCAATGCAAGGATAGTAGAGGCTGCAGATATATTTATCCAGCACAATAAGGAGCGCCATGCAAAACATATCTGTGCCACCAAATCAGCTGAAAGCGAGATTAATTTCGTATCAATAGCAAGGGAGAATCAGTACAGCTATCTTATGAAGGTGGCTGAAAATCCGGCTACAAGGACAGCGGTGTTATATAGAGATAACGAAAGCGTACTTCCACTGGTGGATTTGTTAGAGCGAAACAATGTCCCTTACAACATTAAAAGCGCTGACCTGACCTTTTTCAGCAATCGCGTGGTATTAGATATAGTAAATATGTTGAGATTTGCCTTCGTTCCTATGGATGAAGAGCTTTTCATGAAAATATATTTCAAGTTTCAGGCTTATATCAAAAAGACTGATGCAATCGCCATGTGCCAGCTGGCAGAGACAAACCACAGCGGCATATTGGATGCAGCAGAGCTTGTGGATATGAACCCTCACGTGTTGGGAAACTGCCGCTCATTAAGAACTCATTTCAAAAACATGGCAAATGAGAATCCATACAAAGCCATTAATCGAATT
>SVER01000077.1 GCA_015057315.1 Pseudobutyrivibrio ruminis
AATTTTCACAAATCCATTTGATTCCCTTAGCCAATCTTAAATCAGCATCTTTGAAATGATTCCCTTCGTTCATTTCATAGATACTTTCTATTCCATTATTTTTAATTAACTCACAAATCTCTTTAGTATTATCTTCCACTGTACGAAGCATCTGGTTTCTTGTTTTAGCTTCTTTGTCTCCAAGAGAAAAATACACTCGCTGTGGCTTCACCAGCATTTCATTTTTTCTGACAAAATCTAAGAAGCCTGGAAACCACATAGAACCAGATGCACTTACAGCTCTGCTAAAGATATCTGTCTTGTATAAGCTATAGATTGCAAACAAGCCCCCTAAGGAATAACCAGCCACAGCCACATACTCTGGTTTATCTTGAAGCTCTTTTAATATTGCAGGCACTATCTTTTCTTCAAGCTTCCTAATATATGCATCAGCACCTCCAGTACAAGGGCTATCTCCCTTATACAAAGGAGGACACTTACCAGGTGTCATTTCATCATTCCAGTCTATATCAGAAATCACAGCCAAAGCTATGGGAATTGACTTAATCTGCTGCATTGCCTCATACACTTCATGCCCATCACCTTGAAAGGTATTTACGATAACAAGGGGCGCTTTAGTATTTTCTTTTCCATATATGTATATATGCTTGCCTTCTACTAACATGCTAGTTAACATCCTTTTTCTTTGCAGATTTCTTTACTTCCTCATGGTAAAAATAATTTGACATAATAGGTGCTTCACCAAACTCGGACATTTTGGAATCATCATCTCTAACATAAGGCATACCATTTGAGGCAGCATAAGCTCTTAGCTTAGCGTCCAAATCAGTCCAATAGCTTCTATCCTTTTTCGAATAGATTTCATGGTAAAGCCCCTCTAGCTCTGGATGATTCTTTTTTATCCATTCCATTATAACAACTCTATAATCCCCTCTCAAATTAAGATTCTCAAGCCATACCAGATTACATCTGTCCTTAGCCCTGTCTACAATAGCTTCTACATCAGTAATTCCTGGAAAAATAGGGGAAATAAAGCAGGTGGTCTTAATGCCGGCATCGTACAATTGCTTCATAGTATCAAGGCGTTCTTCAATCGTAGCTCCCTTATCCATTTCTTTCCTAAAAGCTTCATCCACCGTATTAATTGAAATTGCTACTCTGGCATTTGGAAATGTCTTTATTAAATCAATATCCCTTAATACAAGCTTTGAACGTGTTGCTATACTGATACTTACTCCACTTCCCTTAAGCTGTTCTAACAAAGTCCTTGTTCTTTCATATTTCTTTTCACATGGTTGATAAGGGTCTGTCACAGAACCAATAAATGCTTCCTTTCCTGCATATTTTCCAGGATTTTTTATTTCAGGCCAATGCTTAACATCAATAAATTCACCCCATGGTTCAGGATGATTTGTAAATCTCTTCATAAAACTTGCATAACAGTATTTGCATGCATGAGCGCAGCCTACATAGGGATTTACACTGAAATCAGCCACTGGCAAATTTGATTTTGTCATTATACCTTTAACTTCTATATCCTTTAATATCATTACAAAAACTCCTAAACGCCCTTATTTATCTTCTTTTGCTTCATATATCTCTGTCTCATATTTAAAACCCCAGTTCATTATTGAATAAAATACTGGTAATAAATCATTGCCCATCTCAGACATAGAATATTCAACATGAGGTGGGACTTCATTAAATTGAATTCTGTTTACTAATCCATCTTCTTCTAATTCTCTAAGGCTTTTTGTAAGCATAGTATTAGTTATGCCAGGCAAATCCTTTTTTAATTGACCAAATCTTATGCTGTCATAAATGCATAGTTCATACATTATCATAGATTTCCATCTGCCTGAAAGCATCTCCAATAATGGAGTGACTGGGCAGTGTCCATCCTTTGTCAAAATTCCTTTTTTTACCTCAACCAAGTATTCTTCATAAGACATATAATCTTCATTTTTTTGTGACATATACTGCCTCCTTCATGCTCTAATTTAACTACTAAGTATTATATCTGTACTGTGTGTAAATATTATGTCTAGGCCAGCTTCATATATCCATGCATATCCTCGAATCCCATGGAACTGTATAGTGGAACTGCCATAACAGAGCTTTCTAGATATATCTTTTCTGCACCAGATTCCTTACCCTTTTCAATTAAGAAATGGCATATGCTTCTTGCTAAGCCTTTTCTTCTGAATTCTTTTCTAACATATATATTCATTAGGTATCCGCATTTACCACTTATGTTATCAGGTGATGGCATTTCATCATAAAGGCAAATCCCACCACAGCCTGCAAGCTTGTCATTCACATAAGCAGCGCAAGCAACATGACCTAAATCCTTTAAATGTTTTTTATAATATATCTCATTTTGATTTCTTATTTTTTCCCACTCATCATCCGTGATATTTTTTCGTTCCTCCTCAAATACATTTGAAAGAACTTCCATCCTTAGCTCAAGCAATAAATCCATATCCTCCAATGTTAAAGGACTAATTCTTACAATACTCATTTTACGCAACCTTTCTAAAAACATTTGGAAGTGCAGCTTTATCAACCTTTCCATTAGCATTAAGCGGCATACTCTTTAATTCAACAAAATACTCAGGAATCATAAAGTCTGTTAAATAATCCTTCATATATTCGGTAACCTGTGAAAGCTTCACATCCTCGCTTTCTTTTACCACATATGCCACCATGTACGAGAGGTTGTTATCATCCAGTTTTGGAGATACATGGACCTGTCTGATATACTCAGATTTTGCCAAAACGTTTTCCACTTCACTGACTTCCACCCTCTTTCCTTTAATCATTATCTGTGTATCTTTTCTATGAAGAAACGCAATGTTTCCGTCTGGGAGGTAATATCCTAAATCTCCACTTCTATACATTCTTCCTTCTTTAGTTTCAACAAATGCCTTGTTTTCAAGAGTGCGATTTCCAATATATCCTTTAGACACTCCACCACCAAAAATGCAAAGCTCTCCAATTTCCCCATTAGGTAATTCATTCCCCTCTTCATCCATTATCTTTATATCTACACCAAGCACAGGTTTACCCACTGGAAATGTACCATCCTCTAAGACATTCTCCTTTGTACATCTCAAATAAGAAGCACATACTGTAGTTTCTGATGGACCGTATGTATTGTAAACTTCTACTTTGCCGAGAAGATTGGTAACATAGGATGCTCTAATTACATCACCACCACTAATTAAAAGACGAAGGCTTGCTGGAATTTCCTTAAGATCATTAATCTCCTGCAATAAATATGGAAATCCGCTAAGCATTGTCACATTGTTTCTTCTAATAAATTCAATTAACAGTTTTACATCTGCTCGCTCTTCATCTGATGGAATAGCAAGTGTTGCTCCTGCAAGCAATGTGGTAAATACTTCCTCCACAAAAATATCAAATGAACATACTGAATGCTGTAGCATTATATCTCCCACACCCTGGTGGAATTCGTTTGAAAATGCTCTAAAGTAATGACACACATTTGCATTTGTTACAGCTACACCCTTTGGCTTACCAGTAGTCCCTGATGTGTAAAGAATATATGCCAAGGCTTCTTCATCATAATTCGTATTTACGATAGTATTTTCATCAATCTCATACCCCTTATCTACAATTACATTTGTAAATTCAGGGAATCTATTTGCATATTCACTATTTGTGATAATAACAGAAGCTTCTGCCTCCTCCATCATGTATCTAATTCTCTCCTTTGGAAAGAATGGTTCCACTGGGATGTATGCTGCCCCCACTCTAAGAGCTGCAAAAATACTTGCTATCATCTCTACAGAATGATTCATCATAATTCCTACTCTCTTTACTCCTGCTGGAAGATTAGCTGCAATTGTATCTGCTAATTGCAACAGTTCTCCTCTATTTAAGGTTCTCTCATTATCAAAAACTGCTATCTTACCTGCATCAGCCTTTACCTGCTTTTCAAATAATCTAATAATTGTATTCATCTCTTTGTTCATTTCAAAACTCCTTCTTTGCTTTCACCTCTTCGTTACAAATACATAATAAAGGCTGTTTATAGCCTCCCACAAGTACGCAGTTTTTTGAAACATAGTATCATCCGTGATACTTTTGTGGAGTTTCGGGGCCTGGCAGAGACAAAAAAATTAGCCAGTAGGTTGTGTGATACCTACTGGCTAATTCTTTTAATATTTTTCTAATTCTCCCGAATTATTCCATATGATACTGCCTTACAAATTCTCCAAACTGAGGTAGCTCAATTGTGTAATATCCATCCCTATTCATTGATGCTGTTATAATTCCCTTTCCAATCAGCCGTTCCCTGTAGATATTAAAACTTGCAGATGAAATAGGTTTGCCATTAGCTAGCTTTTTAATTACATCTTCTCTCTTGACCTTTTCATTATCTGCATTTAGTTCCACTAATGCTGTGGTTATTTCAATTTCCCTATCAGAAAGCTCACTCCAGATTTTTGAATAGCAATACTTTATTAACTCACTTGTATACTCAAACTCCAGGTTTTTAACTTTGTGATTAAAATGTTGTTCGAAATATAACCATCCTAGCACCTGATATGCAAAAGCATATCCCTTAGTCATTTTGGCGAGCCTTATTGCCTCCTTCTCATCAATATCAAAGACATTCAGATAAGATACTGCGATTTGACTATAATCCAGTGGCTCTACATTAACTTGAAAAGCTCTAGTCAAAAATGTGCAATCTTTGAACTCCGCCTTGTTTGTAACTTCACGATAATTAGACAAAAGACCTGTCATAATAATATGCACTGGCAATTTAGCTCTAAGCAAACCTTGAAATGTATGGGCAAATTCTCTCATTTGGGAAGTTGCAGAAACATCATCAAGAGTTATAAGAACTTTTAAACCTGCATCCGATAATACTTTTATCATCTTCTCTATAAGTACATGGATATCAAAGATAGTTTCTTTATTAAATTCCACTCCAACACTGATTCCTGCAATTGAAATTTCTATATTAGATTTAACAAAACATTTCTGAACTAGCTTGTTTTGGGCTAATTTAGCAGCTAGTTGAACCAACATGTCTCCAGTAACATTTAAATCATAAATCAGCCACTCTTTTGACTCAGACAAATCATCCACTATCTTAGATAGCATAACAGTCTTGCCACAGCCCCTAACTCCGGTAATCATATAGCATTTCTCACTAGGATTAGGATATGAGAAATTTTCTACAATTTCTTCTTTCTGAACTGTAGAAATATATTGTATTGGTTCCATTCCAAATGTATGTGTAAAAGGATTCTGCATACTGATACCTCCTGCTATTGTGATATCGTCTCAACATATTATAGCAACCTTTTATATCCTTTTGCAACCTTTTATACTCACATTAAGTCATTAGTAACCTTTTGTATCCTTTTATAATCATTTATATCCATCGCTAGATATTAGCAACCTTTTATATCAAAAAAATAGACGAATCCAAATAACTAGATTCGCCTATACATATTTCAAGCAATAATTAAGATAAAGATTTTCTAATAACGCCCTTAGGATCTTTGATAAGTACAAAAACAATCCATATAACAAGTGCA
>SVER01000018.1 GCA_015057315.1 Pseudobutyrivibrio ruminis
TTCAAATGAATATTTTGCCATAAAAATACCGACCTCCAATCGTTAGATTATTGGTCTAACTTTTGGGGGTCGGTACATAGCCAATGACTCTATCTTTACATTATGTGATTAAAAATTACTCCTCTGAAGCAACCTCTTCAATGTTAACATCTGCAACGTCAGCTTCATCTGCCTCTGGCTCAAGGAGTGCCTTAATAGAAAGGCTAATCTTCTTCTCTTCATCGTTGAACTCAACAACCTTAGCCTCGATATCCTGACCAACTGTAAGAACATCAGAAGGCTTCTCAATACGATCCTTAGAAATCTGTGAAACGTGAAGAAGTGCATCGATACCAGGAGCAAGCTCTACGAAAGCACCGAAGTCCTTCATACGAACTACTTTACCCTTTACTACAGTACCAACAGCGTACTTCTCAGCAGCACCATTCCATGGGTTCTCATCATCGAACTTGCAAGAAAGTGCAATCTTGCCGTCCTTAATTTCCTTAACGAATACCTTGATTTTATCGCCAACATTAAGAGTCTTTGTAGGATTCTCAACACGACCCCAGCTCATTTCAGAAATGTGAAGAAGTCCATCAGCACCACCTAAATCGATGAATGCACCAAAATCCTTAACATTCTTAACTGTTCCTTCGAATTCCTGACCTACAGCAATCTTTGCCATAAGTTCTTCCTGAGCCTTAGCTCTATCTGCAACAAGAAGAGTCTTTCTGTTACCAATAATTCTACGACGCTTTGGATCAAATTCTGTGATAACGAAGCTGATTTCCTGTCCCTGATACTTTGTAAGATCCTTTTCGTATACATCTGATACGAATGAAGCAGGAATAAATACTCTAGCTTCATCAACAACTACAGTAAGACCACCCTTAAGTACCTTATCAACTGTTGCTGTAAGAACTTCACCGTTCTCGAAAGCTTCTGCAAGTCTTTCATTGCCCTTTTCCTGAGCAAGTCTCTTGTAAGAAAGAAGAACCTGTCCTTCACCATCATTTACCTTGATTACGATAGCTGATAAAGGATCACCAACTTTAACAACAGTAGTAAGATCAACATTAGATTCGTTTGTGTACTCTGAACGTGTTATAATACCGTCTGACTTGTAACCGATATTTAAAACGATTTCATCAGGCTTAACGCTAATAACAGTACCGTCTACTACCTCTCCATTGTGTATAGTTTTAAATGATTCCTCCAGCATTTGTTCAAAACTCATTTCTGACATTTCTTTTGAACCTCCTCAATAATATTGTTTGGGGTGGACGCCCCTGCGGTAATACCTACACTTTCAATGGAACTAAGGTCAGATGGCTGGAAATCATCAGCCGTCTGTATATAGTAAGTATTGTTGCATCGTGTTTTGCATATCTCATACAACTTCTGCGTATTAGAAGAATTCTTACTTCCAATTACTAACATAGCATCAACAGAGCTTGCAATATCTGCTGCTTCAACCTGTCTCTTGTTAGTCGCATCGCATATTGTATTCAAAACAATAATATGATAACCTTTTTGCTTTATAATTTCAACTAATTCTTGAAATTTATTATGATTAAAGGTGGTTTGAGAAACAATACATATATCTCTATCAGAATTAACTGAAAAGTCTTTAGCACACTGCTCTCCTGAAATCACAGTGTAATCTTCACCATTAATCCATCCGATAATGCCTCTAACTTCGGGATGATCGGGATTTCCAATAATCACAATATATTCCCCATTTTTAGAATGTTCATCCACTGCTCTATGTATTTTTTTTACAAAAGGACAGGTAGCATCAATAACATTATGCCCTTTTGCCTTAAGCCCTTCTTCTACAGCTTTGGTAACACCATGGGAACGAATAATAACAGTGCCTGGTGTATAAGCCTTATCCACATCCTCTTCCATAACGGTAACACCGTGGGCTTCAAAATCCTTCACAACCTCTTCGTTATGAATGATAGGACCATAGGTATATAGCGGGCCCTGACCTTCTGAAATTTGCTTTTTTACAACATCAACTGCCCTTTGCACTCCAAAGCAAAACCCAGCTGACTCAGCTAAAATAACATTCATACCTTACCTACTTATTACAAAGATTAATAATTGCATCAACCACTTCGTCAATAGTCATATCTGAGCTATCTACTAAAATAGCATCATCAGCCTGCTTAAGTGGACTGATTTCTCTATGTGAATCTCTATAATCTCTTTCTTCGATATCCTTGGCAATCTTATCAAAATCAGGATTTTCTCCCTTAGCCTTAAGCTCATCAAATCTTCTCTTAGCGCGGCACTCAACAGATGCTGTAAGGAATACCTTAACATCTGCATTAGGAAGTACTACTGTACCAATATCTCTTCCATCCATAATAACATCTGTAGTCTTAGCAAGCTCCTGCTGTAAGGCAACAAGCTTTGTACGAACTGCGCCATATACAGATGTTGCACTAGCCATGTTACCAACCTCTTCTGTACGAATAAGACCTGTAACATCCTCATCGTTAAGGATTACATGCTGAGCACCATCCTCATACTTAATAGAAACCTTAATATCATCTACCGAAGCTGAAATCTTAGCCTCATCATCCTTACTAATATTAGCACGAAGGAAATACAAAGCCATTGCTCGATACATTGCCCCTGTGTCAACATACACATATCCCTTCTTAGCTGCAACAGCCTTAGCTATTGTAGATTTGCCTGCACCTGCAGGTCCGTCAATTGCAACATTAAATGCCATTAATCTATCCTCCAAATATATTTAATCTATTGAAATACCTGCTAAATAACCTGTTGACCAGGCAATCTGCAGATTGAAGCCACCAGTGAAGGCGTCAAGATCAAGGACCTCACCAGCAACAGATAATCCATTTATATTTTTACATTTCATTGTGGATGGGTCAATATCTTTTACAGAAATTCCCCCCTGTGTAATGATAGCTTCCTTGTATTCCCTAAGACCTGTAATGGTAAAAGGAAAGGCCTTAAGCAAATGAACCAAATCATTTCTTTCTTCCTTTGTAATAGAATTGATTTGTCTCATATCATCAAAATCCAAAATATCAATAACTACAGGCACCATTGATGAAGGAAGGAGCCCACGCAGCACAGAGCTTAAATGCTTGTTCATATTATCATTAAAATCTCTAAGGATTCTTGCATCTAATTCATCAAATGATAAAGCTGGCTTTAAATCAATAGAAGCCTTGAGCCTTCCAGCCTGTGTAAGCTTTTTTCCTATTATGGAGCTTGCAGATAGTACCAACGGACCTGATACGCCAAAGTGGGTAAACAGCATCTCACCAAAGCCATCGTAAATCTTCTTTTTACCATCAGATATAGTAAGAGTAACATTCTTAAGGGCAAGCCCTTGCATATCGGGAATATAGCCCTCAGCCACGTTTAAAGGAACAAGGGCAGGACGTGTATCCGTAACCTTTAGGCCAATGTCCTTAGCCCATTTAAGCCCATCACCTGTAGAGCCAGTGGTCTGATATGACAGGCCACCAGTGCAAAGAATAATTGCATCAGCATTTATAGTTTCTTTATTCTTAAGCTTTACACCATAAGCCTTTTCATCTTTAATAAGAATCTGTGCAACCTCAGTGTTAAGCCTAATATCTACATTATATTCATTCAGCCCATTCTTAAGAGCCTTTGTAATATCTGATGCATGGTCAGATGTAGGAAAAGCTCGATTCCCACGCTCCACCTTAGTTTCAGTTCCATGCATTTCGATAAAATCTATCATTGCATCCGAATTAAATGTGTAAATAGCGCTATATAAAAACTTAGGATTACTAACCACATTCTTAAGAAAATCTTCTTCACTGCAGGCGTTTGTAAAATTACATCTGCCCTTGCCTGTGATATAAATCTTCTTTCCAAGCTTTTCATTCTTTTCAAGAAGAATAACTGAATGTCCACACATTCCAGCTGCGTATGCCGCCATCATACCTGCAGCACCACCGCCTATAACTATAACCTTGCTCATTAGTTCTCTCCTGGATAATACATCTTAAGGGAATCGTCCACCAAATCAATCTCATCATTCTCATAGAATTGATAATCGTTCCAGACTTCCTCAATCATTTCTAGATTCTTGGCCACCTGAGCCTGACGCCTATTGCAAAGCGCAACTATCATAGCATTTATAACAGAAAGTGGTGCCACCAAGGAATCAACTGCAGCATGCATATCACTTTCTGCAATAAGATTGCATGAGCTGTAAAGGTTCATAGGAGAATGTATTGAATCTGTGATTGTGATTACATTAGCCCTTCTGTTATTGGCAAACTCAAGTGCCTTTAGGGTACGCATGGAATATCTAGGAAATGATATACCGATAATACAATCTTCCTCAGTAATATGTATCATCTGTTCAAATAATTCCGACGTTGAACTAGTCTGCAAGTTTACTACATTATCAAAAATCATATTAAGATAAAACGAAAGAAATGATGCAAGTGGCGCACAGGTACGGATACCTACAACATAAATACGTCTTGCATTAAGTATTGTCTCAACAGCATTGTCAAATGCCGCCTCATCAATAGATTCCATAGTATTTTTAATCTTTAGTGCATCAGAAGAAAGCACCGTACGAAGAACACCGTTTTGCTCGATGCCACCGTTTGTTATCTCTATTCTATCGGATGTGTTAAGCTTGTTTCTAACCAAGCCCTCTAGAGCCTCCTGAAACTCAGGATATCCCTTATAGCCAATAAAGGATGCAAAGCGCACAACTGTAGATTCAGATACGCCTATAATCTCACCAAGCTTTGCAGCAGTAAGAAAAACTGCCTTGTCGTAATTATCAATAATATAATTAGCAAGCAGCTTCTGCCCCTTTGACATCCTGCCATATTTCTCATTAATTTTTGAAATTAAATCTGTAGTAGTAGCCATAAAACACCTCATAAATGTTTATTGAGATATTTATTATATTAAAAAAAAATAGGCAATGCAAGAAATCTTGCATTGCCTATTAAATTTAAAATTAATAATAATCCTATACAGGATAAGCCTTGTTTACTGTATCAGCCTTTTTAGGATCAACCTTTGTCTGCTGAGCCTCACGATACTCGAAGAATTCTGTAGCTACCTTTGGGAACAAAGCGTAAGATAAAACATCTTCATCCTGCTGCTTCCATCTAGCGCACTCTTCCTCGAACTTAGGAAGACCTGGCTCAAGTAAATCTGCAGGACGGCATGTAATAGCCTTATCCTTGTCAGCGCCAAGTGCCTTCTCAACAACCTCTGGGTTGAATGGCTTAACTGTCTGGCCATACTTACCAAGAAGGATATCCTTAGTCTGCTCTGTAACGACCTTGTATCTCTCACCCATAAGAACATTGAATACAGCCTGTGTACCAACGATCTGTGATGAAGGAGTAACAAGTGGTGGCTCACCAAGGTCTTTACGTACACGTGGTACTTCCTCAAGAACCTCGCGAAGCTTATCTTCCTTACCCTGCTCCTTTAACTGGCTGATAAGGTTTGAAAGCATACCGCCAGGAACCTGGTAACGAAGTGTATTGATGTTAACACCAAGAACCTTTGTAGACATAAGTCCGCTCTCAATGCACTCTTCTCTGTATGGACGGAAGTAATCAGCGATTTCAGAAAGAAGCTCCTGATCAAATCCAGTGTCGTATGGTGTGCCTTCAAATGCAGCAGCCATAACCTCTGTAGCTGGCTGAGATGTACCAAGTGCAAATGGTGACATTGCACAGTCAATAATATCTGCACCAGCCTCAACAGACTTAAGGTAAGTCATACTTGCAACGCCTGATGTGTAGTGTGTATGCATTTCGATTGGAAGCGATGTAGATTCCTTTAATGCTGTAACAAGCTCATAAGCCTTTGCAGGTACAAGTAAGCCTGCCATATCCTTGATACAGATAGAATCTGCGCCCATATCCTCGATACGCTTTGCAATATTCTTCCAGTAATCAAGTGTATAAGCCTCGCCAAGTGTATAAGAAAGAGCAACCTGAGCGTGACCATTTTCCTTCTTTGTAGCATTTACTGCTGTCTGAAGGTTTCTGATATCGTTAAGGCAGTCAAAAATACGAATGATATCAATACCATTAGCAATTGACTTCTGAACGAAATATTCTACAACATCATCTGGATACTGGCTGTATCCTAAGATGTTCTGACCTCTGAAAAGCATCTGAAGCTTTGTGTTCTTAAATCCATCACGAAGCTTACGAAGTCTATCCCATGGATCTTCCTTTAAGAATCTAAGGCAAGCATCGAATGTAGCACCGCCCCAGCATTCTACTGCGTTGTAGCCAACCTTATCCATCTTATCAATGATAGGAAGCATCATAGAGGTAGGCATACGAGTTGCTATAAGAGACTGATGTGCATCACGGAGCACTGTCTCTGTAATTTTAACTGGCTTTGGACTAATATCTGCCATTATATTTTCCTCCTAATATTTAATAATCAAAGCGTATTCTATACACCGAAAATTGCCATAAATACGCCGGCTGCAACTGCTGTACCGATAACACCGGCAACGTTAGGTCCCATAGCATGCATAAGAAGGAAGTTTGTAGGATCCTCCTCTGCACCAACCTTCTGAGAAACACGTGCAGCCATAGGAACGGCAGATACACCAGCCGAACCAATAAGTGGATTAATCTTACCATGTGTAAGATGACATAAAATCTTACCAAATAATACACCAGCAGCTGTACCAAATACGAATGCTACAAGACCAAGAACAACGATCTTGATAGTAGCTGCATTAAGGAATGCCTCAGCTGATGTAGAAGCACCTACAGATGTACCAAGTAAGATAACTACAATGTACATAAGAGCATTAGATGCTGTTTCTGTAAGCTGGTTAACAACGCCTGACTCCTTGAAAAGGTTACCAAGCATAAGCATACCAACAAGAGGTGCTGTTGTAGGTAGAATCAAACATACGATGATTGTAACTACAATAGGGAATAAAATTTTCTCTAGCTTAGATACAGGTCTAAGCTGAGCCATCTTAATTGAACGCTCCTTCTTAGTTGTAAGAGCCTTCATAATAGGTGGCTGAATAATAGGAACAAGTGACATATATGAGTATGCTGCAACAGCAATAGGTCCCATAAGTGCTGACTGTCCTAATTTACCAGCTAAGAAAATTGATGTAGGTCCATCTGCACCACCGATGATTGATACTGCAGCTGCTGCCTGATCTGAGAAGCCTAAAAGGATAGCAAGCAAATAAGCCGTGAAAATACCAATCTGTGCAGCAGCACCAAGCCAAAAGCTGATTGGGTTGGCAATAAGTGGACCGAAATCTGTCATAGCTCCAACACCCATGAAAATAAGTGATGGAAGAATTGAATACTCATCAAGAGTATAGAAATAATAAAGCAAGCCGCCTACACCATTAGATGTTTCCTCTGGTGAAGCAATAATATCAGGATAGATATTTACAAGTAACATACCAAATGCGATTGGAAGTAAAAGTAAAGGCTCATATCCCTTCTTGATTGCTAGATAAAGGAAAACACAGGCAACCGCTATCATGACATAGTTACCCCAAGTCAGATTGAAAAATGCAGTCTGATGTGCGAGGTTTAACAATGTCTCTCCAACGTAACTCATGTGTAATCCTCCTATTAGTTCATAGTTGCAAGTAATGCGCCAGCATCAACCTGCTGACCTTCGTTGCAGTTGATAGATGCAACAGTACCATCCTGTGGTGCAACAACAGGTGTTTCCATCTTCATAACCTCAAGAACAACAACTGGGTCACCCTTCTTTACAGCTGTACCAGCTGCGGCTGCAATCTTAACTACCTTACCAGCAGCACCAGCTTCAATCTTAACAGCGCCAGCTGAACCTGTGCTTGCAGGTGCTGCAGGAGCAGCTGCCTTAGGTGCAGCGGCAGGTGTTACAGGAGAAACTCCTGAGCCTCCCTTATCTTCTACAGTTACATCATAAACTGTTCCATTAACAGTAATTGTATAATTTTTCATGGTATTCCTCCTAAACTCTAACGTCTTTTCTTAATTGAACGAACTACAAACGAATCTGTAGAAGCGCCTGTGCTTGCAGCAATTGCGGCAGCGATAACTGCTACTAACTGCAAATCATCTGTTTCATTTTTAACTGGTGCAGATACAGCTGCTACAGGTGCCTGGGCTACTGACTCTTCCTTAGCCTTTGTGCTGTTCTGTACCTTAGAAATAAGCTCGAAGCTCTTAATAATACCAGACATTACAACAAGCATTGCAAATACAATAAGGATACCCATTACTGTATTAAGTCCTGCCTTAGCCATTGTTTCACCAAGAGAATATACAGGCTCGATATTGATAGCAGTAGCACCGCTCTTCATATCATTTGCATTAAATACAACTGTGAGCTTTAAATCTCTCTTAGAATAATGTCCGATAAGTGTTGCTGTAATTGTTTTACCTGACTTTGCTACATCAAATGCCTTGATTCCGCCAATGTTGAAGCTTCCAATATTGACGCCACCAACTACTGCATTGTTATCATAGTAATCTACGAAATCGCCCTTTAAGCTATAGCATTCTTTCCAATCAGCGAACAAGCCAGCTGAAACCTGATCATCTGAGCTTTCAGCCTGTGTAATATAGCTATCTGCTGTAAGGTCATCAACCTGCTCTAACTGAGACATTGTATTCTTAAGCATTGTTTCGTAGTTTGAAACTGGAAGACCACCGATTGTTTCATCAGCTTTGCTTCCACAAGCAGTAAGGCCAAGCATTAAAGCCAAGGTGCATAAAACCATTAATAAATTTTTTCTCATAATGTTTCACCTTCCTGCTCTAAAAGAACATTTCAAATCCTGCAATAATGTATTTTCTAGCATCTGCCATAGAAACAATTCTATCAATATGTCCATGAGCTGCTGCTGTAAGTGCGCTATCCTGTAATGAAGCGTAATCCTTCTCGATAGCAGCTGCATCAGTACCATTATCTGCAAGAATCTTAGCTGCCTTAGAAGCTTCCATAGCTCCAACTGATGTTGAATCGAAAGCATATACTAAATCAGCACCAAGTGCCTTAGAGTTCATAAGAACATAAGGAGTACCATAAGCCTGCTTTGTAATAAGGTTAAGCTTTGGTACGCTAGCATCTACAAATCTCTGTGTCATCTGTGAAAGAGCTCTAGGAAGACGTCTTTCCTGGCACTTGCAAGACTTAAATGCTGCAACATTTGTAATAGAAAGAACTGGGATTTCGTACATATCACAAAGATCAACGAAATCAGCTGCCTTCTCACAGCCTGCTGCTGAAAGGTAAGCCTCACCGTCTACCTCACGGTTACCAACCACACCGATTGTTACACCGTCAAGCTTCATAAGACCTGTAACCATTTCCTTAGCAAAACCAGCCTTAAGCTCGATAAACTGTCTGTTATCTGCAAGCTCTGTTGCAACTAAAGCTGCATCTGTAAGCTTGCTATCAAGTCCCTCTGCTGCTCTGTTAAGATCATCAGATGCCTCTACGATATCGTTAGGAATCATAGAAATAACCTGTCTCATTGAAGCAACAACCTCTGAAAGGGAACCTACGCAATCTACTGTACCAGCTTCTTCAAACTGGAACTTAGCAGATGAAGTATCACAATCATTGCCAGTAATAGTATCTGGTGAATTGATGTAAAGTGAAGCGTCATCAACCATAAATGTGAAATCTGCAAGTGAAGGAAGAACTGAAAGTCCACCACCGCAGTTGCCAGCTACACACATAAGCTGAGGAATAACCCCCTTAACATCAGCTGCTCTCTCGATTACTGAACCAAGTGCCTCAAGAGCATCAAAAGACTCCTGTAAACGAACACCGCCGCAATCAATAAAGCCAATTACTGGAGCTCCTACCTTAAGAGCCATGTCATAAAGAGAAAGAATCTTCTTAGCATGCATCTCACCAATTGTACCGCCTAAAACATCGGCATTCTGGCTGAATACGAAAACTAAGGTTCCGTCTACAAGACCATGTCCAATAATTACACCATCTGATGGTTCTTTTTTTGCATTCAGGTTAAAATCTGTGTTTCTGCTTGTGACTAATGACTGCAACTCAACGAAGCTGTTTTCGTCCAATAAAGCATTGATTCTAGCCTGAGCCTGATTTGAATCACTACCCATCTTATACCTCCATTTATATAAATTATTTCAAAATTTCTCGCAAGTATAATGATATCGTTTTTGCCCCATATTTTCAATGCAGTTGTGTTAAAATTATGTTAAAAATATGTCAAAAAAACCACCCTAAAATTTGGGTGGTTTTTTGATTGACAATTAGATTGTAACCTCTACATTATTAGCTTCGTTTTCAGCCTCCTGCTTAAACTCTTCTATCTGTGTCTGAGAAAGCTCTGGAAGCTCCTCGATAGAGCTTACGCCAAATGAACGCAGAAACTCCTCTGTAGTACCAAAAAGCATAGGACGACCTGGGGCATCAAGACGACCAAGCTCTGTACAAAGCCCAAACTCCACAAGCTTAGATACAGCAAAATCACAGGAAACGCCCCTGATTTTTTCTATCTCAGATTTAGTAATAGGCTGCTTATAGGCAATAATAGAAAGAGTCTCAAGAAGAACATCTGTAAGAACGTACTTCTTAGGCTGCTTAGCTATTCTAATAAGATATTCATAAATATCAGGACTTGTACACATCTGGTAAGCCCCATCTATTTCTGTAATAGCAATACCTCTATTATCCTTTTCGTAATCTTCCTTTAAGGCAAATATAGCCTCAACAACCTGCTTTTCCTCAATCTCGAGAGCCTTAGCTATCTTAGATGGCTCAACAGTACCACCCATAGCAAACAAAATGCCCTCCACTATATTTTTAATCTCTGCTAGTTCCATATTCTCTCCATATCAAAGTATTATGCAGCAATCTTAGATTCAATCAAAATATCTGCAAATGTATCTTCCTGCGCAATATTAATCTGGCCAGCCTTCATCATCTCCAAAATACAAAGGAATGTAACAATAACCTCTGTCTTAGAATGTGCTGCCTCAAGAAGATTTCTAAAGCTAAATGTATTATGTGCCTTGGCAAAAGCGATAGTCCACTCCATCTTCTGCTCAAGGGAAACCTCTTCCTTCTTAATCTTACCAAATGTAGAACGGATTGGATCCCTTCGATTATCCTGTCTCTTAAGAACCTGATTAAAAATATCATTCAGCTTATTAAGTGTTAAATCACCCATAAGCTCTTCCAAATCAACTGGCTGCTCATACTTAAGAACCTCCTCAGGAATAGTAGGTTCCTTATAAAACACAAGGCTTGCATCCATCTGTCTATCCCTAAGCTCATAAGAAATAGTCTTATACATCTTATATTCAAGGAGCTGCTGAACAAGCTCTGCACGTGGATCATCTTCTTCCACATCCTCTTCTTCCTTCTCTTCACGTGGAAGAAGCATGCGGCTCTTAATATCAAGAAGCGTGGTAGCCATAAGCAAGAACTCGCTCATAACATCCAAATCACTATTATCCATAGCCCTAACGTATTCCATATATTGATCTGTAATCTCAACAATAGGAATATCGTAAATATCAACTTTATTCTTATCTATCAGGTGTAAAAGCAAATCCAACGGACCCTCAAACACCTGAAGCTTTACATTCATCTCCAAAATAAATTCTCCCATAAAATTCATTAGAATCTTCTACGAACAAAAATATAGTCTCATGCGACTATGCATGAGACTATTATAAAAGACTATATTGTGCATGTCAATATAAGCGACCACTAGATTTAGTAGTCTGACAATTCTAGAGGGACTCTAGGGTCTTGCGGATTTCGATGATGAAATCACGGGAATTGAGAACTGTAGGGTTCTCGATTGAGGTGATAAGTGCTAAGTCCTTAGTCATCTTGCCATCCTCGATTGTCTTGATACAAGCCTTCTCAAGCTTATCAGCAAATGCTGAAAGCTCAGGGATGTTATCAAGCTCTCCGCGCTTTCTAAGAGCTCCTGTCCAGGCAAAGATTGTAGCTACAGAGTTTGTAGATGTCTCCTCGCCCTTAAGATGCTTATAATAGTGACGCTGTACTGTACCGTGAGCAGCCTCGTATTCATAGTAGCCAGCAGGGCTAACAAGTACTGATGTCATCATAGCAAGTGAACCAAATGCTGATGAAATCATATCGCTCATTACATCACCATCGTAGTTCTTACATGCCCAGATAAATCCGCCCTCAGACTTCATGACACGGGCAACTGCATCATCAATAAGTGTATAGAAATATTCGATTCCTGCCTTATCAAAAGCATCCTTATATTCCTTATCAAATATCTCCTGGAAAATATCCTTGAATCTATGGTCATACTTCTTTGAGATAGTATCCTTTGTAGCAAACCACAAATCCTGCTTTGTATCAAGAGCAAACTTAAAGCAACTATGAGCAAAGCTCTCAATAGAATCATCAATATTATGCTGTCCCTGAACTACACCAGGACCATTAAATGTATGAACAAGTGCACGCTCTTCAACACCATCTGCATTAGTATATACAAGCTCAACCTTACCAGCGCCTGGGATTCGCATTTCTGTATTCTTATAAACATCGCCATACGCATGACGGGCAATTGTAATAGGCTTCTTCCAGGTCTTAACATTTGGGTCAATGCCCTTTACAACGATTGGAGCTCTAAACACAGTACCATCAAGGATTGCACGAATTGTACCGTTTGGGCTCTTCCACATCTCCTTAAGGTTATACTCTGTCATACGAGCAGCATTAGGAGTGATTGTAGCGCACTTTACGGCAACGCCATACTTCTTAGTAGCTTCAGCGGATTCCACTGTAACCTTATCATCTGTCTCATTTCTGTGCTCTAATCCAAGATCGTAATACTCTGTCTTCAAATCAATAAATGGAAGCAAAAGCTCATCCTTAATCATCTGCCAGAGGATACGAGTCATCTCGTCGCCATCCATCTCTACCAGGGGTGTTGTCATCTGAATCTTGCTCATACTTATTCTCCTTAATTATAGTCCGCTATTAAATATTACTTTACAACAAGGTTTACGATCTTATTAGGTACGTAGATTTCTTTTACGAGGTTCTTGCCGTCGAGGGCTTTGGCTACGGAAGGGTCAGCCTTGGCTGTGGCAAGGGCTGTGTCTTTGTCGCATCCGTTAGGGATTGTGATTGTAGCCTTAAGCTTACCGTTTACCTGAACTGCGATTTCGATTGTTGATTCTACAATCTTTGTAGGGTCATATTCTGGCCATGCAGCAAGTGAGCAGTAGCCTTCGCCACCAAGCTCTGCGTACATCTCTTCTGCAAGATGTGGAGCAAATGGGCAAAGAAGCTTAACAAGGATAATGAGATTATCCTTTGTAATATGTCCTTCGGCAACGATATCATTGAGAAGTCCCATCATAGCTGCGATAGCTGTGTTGTACTTCATAGCTTCGATATCTTCTGAAACCTTCTTGATTGTCTTGTGAACACCTGTCTCAATCTTTTCGCTGTTAGCTTCATCTGAAACTATGTCTGTAAGGCCTGCAAAACGCTCTAAGAATCTCTTACATCCACGAACTGATGCATCTGACCATGGAGCGGCTGCGCCGTAATCACCCATGAAAAGTACGTAAGTACGAAGTGTATCAGCACCGTATGCATCAACAATATCAAGTGGGTCGATTACGTTACCACGAGACTTAGACATCTTCTGTCCATCCTCACCAAGGATCATACCCTGGGCACTACGCTTTAAATATGGCTCTGGAGTATTAACTACACCAAGGTCATAAAGGAAGTGATGCCAGAAACGTGAGTAAATTAAGTGACGGGTAACATGCTCCATACCACCGTTGTACCAATCTACAGGCATCCAGTATTTAAGCTTGTCCATAGCAGCAAATTCGTTGTCATTATGTGGATCAATGTAACGTAAGAAGTACCAAGACGAACCAGCCCACTGTGGCATAGTATCTGTCTCACGCTTTGCAGCACCACCACACTTAGGACACTTGCAATTTACAAAGCTTTCTACTCTTGCAAGTGGTGATTCACCGTCTGTACCAGGCTCGAACTTCTCCATTACAGGAAGCTTAAGTGGGAGCTCCTCAAATGGAACTGCAACATCACCACATGTAGGACAGTGAACAATTGGAATAGGCTCGCCCCAGTAACGCTGTCTGTTAAATGCCCAATCCTTCATCTTGAACTGAACACCAGCCTTACCACAGCCAAGCTTCTCTAATTCCTTAATCATTCTATCGATAGAGTCCTTCTTGTTGTTAAGACCATTTAAGAACTCTGAGTTAATCATGTTACCTTCGCCTGTGTATGCTTCCTTAGTAACATCGCCACCCTCGATAACAGGAATGATATCGATACCAAACTTGGTAGCAAAATCCCAGTCACGCTGGTCGTGAGCAGGAACAGCCATGATAGCACCTGTACCGTAGCCCATCATTACGTAATCAGAAATATATACAGGAATCTTCTTACCAGTGATTGGGTTGATTGCATCAAAGCCCTCTACCCTAACACCTGTCTTGTCCTTAGAAACAAGCTGTGTACGCTCGAACTCAGACTTCTTCTGACACTCAGCTCTGTAAGCAAGGATTGCGTCCATGTTAGAAATCTTGTCAGCGTACTTATCAATGTATGGGTGCTCTGGTGCGATAACCATAAATGTAACACCGCAAAGTGTATCAGGACGAGTTGTATAAATCTCAAGCTTGTCCTCAATACCATCTAATGTGAAATTAACAAAGGCACCCTTTGATTTACCAATCCAGTTAACCTGCTGCTGCTTGATGTTCTCAGGGAAATCAAGTCCGTTAAGACCCTCGAGAAGCTTATCAGCGTACTCTGTAATACGAAGATACCAAACATCCTTTTCCTTCTGGATAACATCAGTATCGCAGATATCACACTTACCGCCCTGTGAATCCTCGTTTGAAAGAACTACCTTACAATGTGGACAGTAATTAACTAAAGTCTTATCTCTGAATACAAGACCCTTTTCGAACATCTTAAGGAAAATCCACTGAGTCCACTTGTAGTAATCCTCCTGAGTGGTGTCGATAGTACGACTGTAATCAAAAGAAAAACCTACGCTCTTAAGCTGTTTAGTGAACTTCTTAATATTGTCATCAGTAATCTTTCTAGGATGAGTGTTTGTCTTTACTGCGTAATTCTCTGTAGGAAGACCAAACGCATCGAATCCGATAGGGAATAATACATTGTAGCCCTGCATTCTACGCTTTCTAGAAACTACCTCAACAGAAGAATAAGCCTTGATATGACCAACGTGCATACCAGCGCCTGATGGATATGGGAACTCAACCAATCCATAGAACTTAGGCTTATCAGAACCATCAACAGCCTTGAAAATATCGTCTTTTTCCCAGGCTGCCTGCCATTTTTTCTCAATTGCTTTAAAATTGTGCTTCATCTATTTCACCTCGTAATAATCTAACTAAACAAGAATTATAATAAAAGCTGTGTAGATTTGCAATAAATCTACACAGCTTAAAATAATTTTTTATATATAAGCAATTATTAAGTCCTATAACTATTGTTTATCTTATAGTCATTCATATCCATAGCTAACCAGTACCCACTGTCCACCATCTTCTCTTGCAAGACACCATGTGTAATCCTTATAAATGCAATTAGCACTTACAACTTCGTTGCCTTCAAGAGGTGTTCTATAATCACTAAGAAATTCAATACATTCTGTAAAATTATGTTCACCATCTAATTCGTTTAACCAACTAAGATTTGCATCAGAGTTGAAATCATCACTAGCATATCTAATACTATGTAATTCGTAGCCTTCCCATGTATTGAATTCATCCATTATTACATCTATGGCACTATCCATATCTTCCTTTGAATAAATATCAGAAGTTCCATAGTCGTATACCACATTACCATCAAAATATTCGAAGACAGCTTTAAAATCTGCACTGTCTTCTATATCATGTATAACTGTAGGCTCAGCGGCATAGTCTTCACCATCTTTAGTCCATTTAACAAACGACCAGCCTTCTTCATTGGTTCTGGCAGAAAATGTATATGTAGCTGGCTCGTCAACTCCTATTTCACATGTTTGGAAATAATCATCATCAGTAAACTGTGCATCCATTCCTTCCTTATAGGCCACTTCACCTATTCCATCTGGATTTAATGTAATATTATAGACTGATGTTACTTCCTCATATTGTGAATCACTGTCATTTATATTGCTTGTTTCAACTTCTACAGTCTCTTGTGTCGCTTTGTTACCGCAAGCCACCAGTGCAAAAGCCATACTTATAGAAATTACTACCCCAAATAATCTCTTCATATATACCTCCTTTAGGTTGTTTATTCATGTGGAAACTGATTCAATACTTCTGTAATTACGGGCACAATCCCAGATTTTCTTGATACGCTAGGACTAGTTAGATATCCTTTTCCATCAAATTCCCATGTATCACCAAAACCTTCTTTTAACACTTCTGCTGCCACATCATCAGAAGGCAATATGTATGTGTAAGTATCCTCTCCAACATCATATCTGATTTGTGCAAATACCATATCCATTCCATGTGAGCTTTTTACAGATGTTAAGGCTTTTTCCATTCTACCTGCAATATCCATAGCAGTTTCTTTATCCGATGCCTTAATAACACCTATTCCATAATGTACTCCTGCACATTCATATTCTTTATAGTCATTTTCTAATATCTCTTCATCAGTCATACCTTCATAAGAAAGAGCCGCCTCATGCATTTCTTCCCAAAATGTATCAAGATTAGATGCACCTGCAATCTCAGACAAAGCCTTAACAGCTTCTTCATCAGCAAAAGTAACTGTGTCATTACTTAATGCTTCTGTATCAGAATAAATAGAGCCAATCATTGCAAGGGCTGTATCCTTATCTATATCTATACCGTAATTACGATAACGCATCCAAACAATAGTAGCTGTTGAGCCAAGAGGTCTGGCGTCATAAATAAGACGATTTCCAGTTTTTACAGAGCCATCACTGTGATGATCTATTATAGAAATAATATTAGCATCTGAAAGACCATCTGCTGACTGCTCAAATTCGCTGTGATCCACCAAAACCATATTGCAACCGCTGGCATCCTCAAGAAGCTCAGGCGCTTCGATACCTGCCTTTTCAAGTACATACTTGGATTCATTGTTTATTCTTCCAAGCACAACAGGCTTTGCATCATACCCAAGCTTTTGAAGAAGCCTTGCATAAGCAATGCAGCTTCCCACTGTATCAGTATCAGGGCTCTTATGTCCTGTTACATAGATGGGACCTTCTATATCCCCAAGAGCCTCTAGTTCAGTTCTGTTTAGAGCAATACTTAATTCCTGCTCCTTTATATATTTTGATTTTTCTTGATTCTTTCCTAATAGAAAACAACCAATCCCTACAATCAGAGCGAGTATAATAGTGATAATCAGCCACAAACTCTTATTAATTGTTTTGTTTTCGTTCATTTAGACCTCCTCGGGATATGCCTTTGTTTTTAGCAATTCATCCAATGTAAATTGTTATTCATCACAGGAATTATGATATCAGATAATTTTTTCGAAATTGTGTACATTGTTAGACAAATAAAAATCCCCCTTTCTGTGGAACATATCATATTCCACAAAAAGGGGGATTACGTCTTAACAAATCTTCAAAATAATTTTATTTTATTATCTTCCAATCTCCTTTTTCGATTTGAGATACAGCAGCTGGCACATTAACCAGATCCTCATTAAAAAGTACAATTGCAGGAGATTTTCCTCTTGATTCAGGATAAACAATGCTCCACATATAAATTCTTTCGCTAGTTGCACCTACTTCATTAATATTTATACAATCATAATATGGTTCCAATTTACTATTATATTGAACAGTCTGTGGCCCTACAAGAAGATAACAGTTCTTTTCAAAATTGAGATTAGGAAAACCACAATCAATAAATTGAAAACCAACTACATTTTGGAAATACTGTCGTATGGTAATTTTCTTATCTGAACAATATTTTGCAATGTTCTCAACCTGTTCCTTACTCATTGCATATTGTGTTAGCGCTTTAATTTGAAAAGCTCCTCTATCAGGACTTCTAAAATTCATCCTAGCATTAAAATATTCTTTGTCAAGTTCCATCGAAATGCGTGCAAAGTCTGGTTGTGGAAGTAGATTAGGCTTAAATGTAACATATTTTCCCGGATCAATTGCCTTGTTTACGTATGTATATCTGTTTGTATTTTTATAAAAATTCTCATATAGTCCAAATATGCCAGGGTTAGTTGGATCAAATTGACCGTTAATAACACCACCAGTATTTACAAACATTTCTTCTCTAGAAGCGAGAACTGAAGTTGGTCCATGAACATTTTCATAAGCATCCAAAACTACGTTCTCAACAGCATAGCCCTGTAGATACACTAACATTTGACGTGATAAATATGGTGTTATAGCATCTACTGCCTCCCCTGAAAACATCACCTTAGAGCATTGTAAGTCATATGCATCCTGCATAATTGAAGTTTCTTTTAAACCTTGACTAGTTTTTCCTTTTAGAGCATTAGTTGCACCTTCTAATGCGACTACTAAATCACTATACTTAGAACTCTTTTCATATAGAGCAGCTATCTGTTTGTCACATGTATCTTTATCAATTCCACCAGCTTCATAGTTTCTCAATATATCATTTATTTCTTTTGTAACTGCACCACTGGCATTTGTAACTTTTTGGAACTCTTCTGCTTTATAAGCAAACTGTGACAATACTTCTGAATGAAGTTTTATCTCTGCTTCTGCCTTATTTATGTTTTCATTTACGTCATCTATCTTCTTTGCTATATCATTAAGAGAAACTTCCTTACTATCCAATCCAAATAAAACATCTACTAGTGAATCTAATGGTCCTTTTAGCCAACTTAAATATGGATTCAAATCCTTAAGATCAAGAATTATCTTTTTCATTGTAGCTTTAGTAGCATCTTTTGCAATTTTAGTTGCAGCAGATAAAGCCTTTTGAGAGTCTTTATTAGTTGTAACAACTGTGTTACCAGTTTTTGTTTCAAATGATACATTTGTATCTATAGATAATTTAGGTGTCTCTGATTCTATATAAGTAATAAAAACATTTCCATCTCGTTGGTCTACAAAATTTCCATCTTCATTAGGAACAAAAACATTACCCATATCATCTGTCCAGGTATAATCATCAAGCTTTAAATTAACTTGGGATAAATCTGATGTAAGTACTCCGTCATAGTCAGTTCTTGTTCCATATACATAGAATTCGATATAATCTTCAATACCATTAGCATATCCAAATACATCAAGCTTTGGTGTTGATTCTAAGTAAACAGCTGTAACTGTTTCGTTCTTCTGTACATTATTTGAATTTCCTACCCATGTTAAGAATGTATAATTCTCATGTACAGGTGGGGTTGGGATTTGAGTAACACTTGCGTCCTTTGGTACAACAATAGTATCAATCACACTATTATCAAATGAATCTACGTAAGTAACAGTATAGAATCCTCTTGCGTTCCATTCTTCTACGTTATTAAGTAATCCGCACCAGTCTATTTCATTACCAGCTTCATCATATACTTTTATATATCTGAATTCAGAACCATATAAGTTATATAATTTGCCTTCCAAATCTATAGGATTAATTGTATTTCCATTGTCATCATAAATTGGAATATTAATGCCTGTCTTTTCTGATGCCAAGACATCAACTGGATTTACCTCATTGCCTAGTTCATCATAGATTGGAGTATATTCACTTGATGAACTGCTGTCATTAGTTTTATTTTTTTCAGCAGCTTCGGCTACTACATCATCTATGTTTACTTCATTTCCTGCTGAATCATATATAGTAACATAGTTTCCTGCGTCCCTGGATGATAAAACATCCTCTACATTTACAGTATTGCCATACTTATCATATATAGGCATATAATTATATTCTTCTGCAAATGCAGTAAGCACATTGGTTTGCTCAAATGCAAATATTGCCATTAGCATAAGAGCTATTAATCGCTTTCTCATATTGCTACCTCCTTAACTTAAAATGCAATACATGAACCTTCTCGCTCAATTGATGTGCCATTTGTTATTTGTTATTAGCATTATATAAAACCAATTATCACACAAGTGTCACACTATATATAACGCTTTGATAATTATTTCTTGCAATATTTATAGCAAATAATTAAATCTATATTATGAATAATTTAAAAAATATTTGTGAACAGCATAATAAAGGGCTTTACTAAGGATTGATCCGTTAGTAAAGCCCTTCTAATAAATATTCGATTTACATAAATCCATCTTCTGTTTTATCACGTACTTCCACATAATACTTGTCTTTATTATATTGGTCTACGTATACATCTATTTTGTCACCAGGTCTATAGAATTCGCTTGGATTGAAGGTAACAGGATGACTCTTAAAGAAATATTTTTCTTTAGTTGATATATCCTCATAACTACAATTAACAACATATGGATGTCTATCCATATATGTTCTTTGCATATCAAGCTCTATGCTATCTACCGTTGCATATATATGCTTGCCATTTTCTAGCAGTTTTTTATGCTTTAACTTTCTTAGGAATGTACTAATAAGAATCCCCATACCTACTACAAGTGCAAAACCACCAATACCAAATAAAACCTTTCTTTCAAGTAAGATGTTTTCTTCTGTGTTAACGTTAACAGGATTATCAGGGTCTATGAGTAATATCATTTCCCTTCCTACGTAAAGATTTGTCTGCCCAACCGAAAGTTTTACATGTTTATATTCCTTACCATTATATTCATAAGAAGCGTAATAATCATAGGTGTCAGAGTCCGTTCCTGATGAAGTATGGGAAATATCGACAATCTCGCCTTCCACAGGAACAGCTTTTTCCATAAATTCATTATTGATTTGAATTCTATAAAAGTTTAGTGCGATTACTGCAATACCAAACAAAGTAAAAAAAACTCCTAGTAGTATAACTACATACTTTCGCATTTTTCTTTTCATAAAACACCCCGTTTTCTAATTAACAACAGGCTGCCCTAAGGCAGCCTGCAAAAATCTTACTCTTCGTCCACATCTTTAATCTTATTAGCCCTGCGCTCTACTTCCTTAGCCTGTACATCAGATGGAACCTGTTCGTATCTTGCCAATTCATAAGAGAATGTTCCATAGCCTCCTGTCATAGAACGAAGTGTGGTATCGTAGCCATAAAGCTCTGCCATTGGTACCTCTGCAAGCACTTCGGTCTTGCCGCCTGTATCTGTAGGATTCATGCCGAGCACTCTACCTCGTCTCTTGTTAAGGTCACCCATTACATCGCCTGTGTATGCATCTGGCACTACTACCTTAAGTGTCTCGATTGGCTCAAGCAGGATTGGATTTGCCTTCATGATACCTTCCTTGAAAGCGCCCTTAGCAGCTACCTTAAATGCCATTTCAGATGAATCTACAGGATGGTAGCTTCCATCATACAAATTAGCATGGATTCCAACAACTGGATATGCTGCAAGTGGACCTGCAAGCACTGCCTCCTGCAATCCCTTTTCAACAGCTGGGAAATAGTTCTTTGGAACAGCACCACCTACTACTGATTCTGTAAAGTTGTAATGCTCTTCCATATTACCAGATGGTTCAAAGGTCATCTTTACATGTCCATACTGGCCATGGCCACCAGTCTGCTTCTTATATTTGTATTCAACATCTGCCTTACCACGGATTGTTTCCTTGAATGCAATCTTTGGTTGACTAAGCTCAATATCTACCTTGTACTTTTCATTAAGCTTCTGAACCAGCATATCAATGTGTCTGTCGCCAATTCCATAAATAAGAGACTGGCTGTTTTCTCCGTCATTTACAACCTTTATAGTAAGGTCCTCTGCACACAGCTTTGCAAGTGCCTGGGCAATCTTGTCCTCATCCCCCTTGTTCTTAGCCTTATATCTCTTGTAGGTATAAGGTGTAGATAAAGGTGTTCTGATATAAAGAATTGGATTAGCCTTTGTTGAAAGGGAATCTGTGGTGGCAACCTTCTGTAGCTTAGAAAGTGCACCAATGTCTCCTGCGTGAAGCTCTGGGACCTCCTCTGCCTTACTTCCTGTCAGGATATAAAGCTTTCCGATTTTTTCTTCTGTTTCCTTATGCTTGTTATAAAGCAAATCATCGGTCTTAAGTACACCGGAATTTACTTTAATAAGTGAATATTTACCTACGAAAGGATCTACGATTGTCTTGAATACGTAAGCACTCTTAGGCTTAGAGAAATCATAATTAGCCTCGTAAACCTCATTTGTGTTTGCGTTAATTCCAGAAACCTTTCTGTCCTCAGGGCTTGGAAGATATTTAACAATATCTACAAGCATAGTGTACTGGCCTCTGTTTAGCGTATTGCTTCCCATCATAACAGGAACAATATCTCCTGTGCCTACATTGGCACGGAGAGCCTGACGAATTTCATCCTCAGAGAATTCCTCTCCGCCAAAATATCTATCCATGAATTCCTCTGATGTTTCTGCAACAGATTCCATCAGTGCCTCACGGTATTTCTCTAAGTATTCCTTATTGTAATCTGGAACCTCACAATGCTCTGGTGCACCGCTTCCCTTCCATTTCTTTCCAACCTGCTGAATTACGTTTACATAGCCAACAAACTCTCCATTTTCTCTGATTGGAAGATGGAAAGGAGCTATCTTTTTGCCGTACAGACTCTGAAGCTCTTCCACGATTTCTCGATAGCTGGCATCATCTATATCCATGTCAGTTACAAAAACCATTCTTGGTAGATTAAACTTATCGCACATCTCCCAAGCTTTCTTTGTACCAACCTCAATTCCGCTTTTACCTGAAATAACAATAATAGCTGCGTCAGCTGCACTTACAGCTTCCTCAACCTCTCCGACGAAATCAAAATAGCCTGGTGTATCTAGGAAATTAATCTTAGTGTCGCCCCAAATGATTGGTGCTAAAGATGTGTAGATAGAAAACTTGTTTTTCTGTTCCAACTTGTCATAGTCGCTGATAGTATTACCAGCCTCGATGGTACCTGGCTTTGTGATTTGACCTGCCAGATATGCCATTGATTCTATGAGACTGGTTTTGCCCGCCCCGCTGTGACCAAGTAACACAACATTTCTAATCTTGTCCGTAGTAAAAACCTTCATGTGCCGTACCTCCCAACTATTTTTTGACGCCTAAAACCCCGCCGCGCCTTGATGTAAACTAGAATCCCCATTCTAGTCAGATTTTCAACCAGCTTATACTTAGCTGACTGATATTATAAATACATTTTATCCAATATTCAGACTATTTACAATGCATAAATGTGATATTATTAAATAAAATAAATGCTTTAAAGTGTTAAAGCGTAATGTACAAAAGGGGCATGCTATGAAAACAAAAACAATCGGCTTTGTTGGCTTAGGACTTATAGGTGGAAGTATTGCAAAAGCAATCCTTAAAATCTATCCTAACACAAGAATCCTTGCCACAGCATCTAGAGAAGCTACTATCGAGACTGCATTTGAGGAACGACTAATTGACAACAACGGACTACTTAAGATTCACCAGTTTGGCCAGTGTGACATAATATTCTTATGCTCTCCTGTTAAAATCAACTGCGAATATCTTGAGAAGCTAAAGGATGTTGTTAAGCCTGATTGCATCATCACTGATGTAGGAAGCGTAAAGGGAGATATTACAGCTGTAGCAAGAAAGCTAAAAATGACTAATCAGTTTATCGGTGGTCATCCAATGACAGGCTCAGAACTAACAGGATTAGAACATTCTTCTGCTTCCCTGCTTGAGAATGCATACTATATATTAACTGCTGACCCTGAAATGAATACTGATACATATAGCCAGTTTGCTGATTACATAAAAAGCCTTGGGGCTATTCCTATTCAGCTTACACCAGAGGAGCATGACGAGGCTACTGCCACTGTGTCTCACTTACCACATGTAGTTGCAGCTTCACTTGTCAATCTAGTAAATGACAATGATGATGAGAGAAACATTTGTAAAACTATTGCAGCAGGTGGATTTAAGGACATAACAAGAATCGCATCTGGATCTCCTACTATGTGGCAGCATATTTTCCTTAGCAACAAGGACGCTGTATTAAAGCTGATAGGTGATTTTAAGGAGCAGCTTAGCTATTTTGAAAATTCTATCGCATCTGGAAATGCTGATGAAATACTTAAGCTTTGGACTAAGGCTAAAGATTACAGAGATTCAATCACAATACCTGATGGTGGAAGCTTTAAATTCTTTGAGCTATACTGTGACATTGACGACAAGCCTGGTACATTAGTAGGGGTACTTCAGCTACTTGCCAATGCGGATATAAGCGTTAAAAATATCGATATCATACACAACCGTGAGTTTGAGCCAGGTGTTCTTCGTATAGAATTCTATTCTCAGGATTCTTTGGACAAGGCAAAGACTGTACTTACACATAACAATTATTACGTACGACAGAGGACAAATTAATGACAATTACTAAAGCTAAAAGTTTAAAGGGTGAAATTACAGTTCCAGGGGACAAATCCATAAGCCATAGAGGTGTTATGTTTGGTGCTATCTCCGAAGGCATAACAGAGCTTACTGGATTTTTGGATGGAGCTGACTGCCGCTCCACTATAGGCTGTTTTAAAGCTATGGGAATTGATATATCCCAGGATAAGGACCATGTAGTGATTCATGGAAAAGGCCTTCATGGACTAAGTGCCCCTTCTAATATGTTAGATGTTGGAAACAGTGGAACTACTACCAGACTTATTTCTGGTATCTTAGCTGGCCAGCCATTTATCAGTTCTTTAAATGGGGATGAGTCCATCCAAAAGCGTCCAATGGGACGAATCATTACTCCTTTAACACAGATGGGGGCTCATATAAAATCAATCAAAGATAACGGCTGTGCCCCACTGGAAATTGGTGGCAAGCAGCTACATTCTATCCACTATGATTCGCCTGTTGCCAGTGCCCAGGTCAAATCATGTGTGCTTCTTGCAGGATTATATGCTGATGGCATTACATCTGTAACTGAGCCTGTTGTATCCCGTAACCACACTGAGCTTATGCTTTCAGGATTTGGTGCTGATATTAAATCAGAAGGGCTTACTGCATATACCTCTGGTAATCCTAAGCTTGTAGGTCAAAAGATTGCTGTTCCTGGTGATATATCTTCTGCTGCTTATTTTATTGCAGCAGGCCTTATCTGTGACAATGCTGATTTGCTGATTAAAAACGTAAATACGAATCCTACTAGAGCAGGCATTATTAAAGTAGCTAAGGATATGGGGGGCAAATTAGAGCTTTTAAATGAACGTATTGTATCAGGGGAGCCTGTTGCAGATATTCATGTTTGTACTAGCAGCTTGCATGGATGCGAAATATCCGGTGATATTATTCCTACACTTATAGATGAGCTTCCTGTTATAGCTGTGATGGCGGCAGCTGCTACCGGCACTACTATTATTAAGGACGCCGCTGAGCTTAAAGTAAAAGAAAGTGACAGAATTGCTACGGTTACTGAGAATCTTAAGGCTATGGGAGCTGATGTTACGGCTACTGATGATGGAATGATTATTGTAGGTGGCAAAGAATTGCAGGGAACTACAATAAAGACATATAAAGACCACCGCATTGCAATGGCATTTGCGGTGGCTGGGTTGATTGCGAATGGTAAGACTGATTTTGATGATGAGAAGTGCCCAGTTATCTCATATCCAAATTTCTTTGAAACATTAAATAGGCTTCTCTCATAAAGAACCCTCATCCGTCTGCTACGCAGCCACCTTCTTCTCCGCTGCCGCTCCGGTCGGCTCAGAGCAGAGGTCCACTGGACCTCTTGAGCCCCTTACATAGGGGGAAGGCTATTTTTTTAGCCTAAGGCTACATCGAGTACCATCATTAGTACAAATCCTAGAGAAAAAGCAATTGTTCCAAGGTTAGAATGCTTTCCCTCTGACATTTCTGGGATCAATTCTTCTACAACTACATACATCATGGCCCCAGCTGCGAAAGAAAGAAAATATGGCATTAAAGGAACTATAAAACCTGCCGCCAGTATAGTAATAAACGCAGCGATTGGTTCCACTATTCCTGATAATACTCCCCACCAAAAAGTCTTTGCCTTTGGCATGCCTTCTGATAAAAGAGGCATGGATACAATTGCTCCCTCAGGGAAGTTTTGGATGGCAATACCAATAGCTAACGCCAAAGCTCCAGCAGCAGAAACACCCGAATGTCCTGAGGCGACTCCTGCAAATACAACACCAACAGCCATGCCCTCTGGAATATTATGAAGTGTAACTGCAAGTATTAGTTTGGTGGTTCTTTTTAGTTTACTTTCTGGTCCCTCTGATTGTTTATCCATATGCATATGAGGAGTTACCATATCCAAGAATAGTAAAAAAACAGTTCCGATTAAAAATCCCATAGCAGCAGGAAAAAATGATAACTTGCCTAGATATTCACTGCTTTCTAAAGCTGGTGAAAGTAAGCTCCAAAAGGATGCTGCCACCATAACTCCTGCGGCAAAGCCTGTTAATATTTTTTGTAGTTTTTCAGATATATTGTCCTTTAAAATAAAAACCATCGCAGCACCAAGACTGGTACCAATAAATGGAATTAAAATACCTAATATAATATTAATATTTAAATGCATAAATGAAGCCCTCCCTTGCCTACATTAATAATGTAACACAATTGAGGGCTATTTTATATTAAGAAAATGTTAATGATAAATTTTCTATTGGAAGAATTCCATTTCCTTTTCAAGTGTATGAGCAACATCATTTAACTTGTTAGCTCGATTTGTTAATGCTTCCATAGTATCGGCTAATTCTGTCATTGATGCTTTTGTCTCCTCTGAGCTGGCTGCATTTTCTTCAGATATAGATGAAAGTGATGAAATTGTATCTGAAATCAAATTGCTAGCTGCCTCTGTTCTATCAACGTTAGCAACTATATCCTTTGTAAGAGTAATAGATTTATTAATATCTTCAATTAAACTATCTACCTGTTCAATAGTTCTATGAATGATATGTCTTTTCTTAGTTATAGTTTCCTGTACCTGACCCGCTTCCTCCATAGTCTTATTAGAATCAGATGAAAGCCTTTAAATGGCGACGAATCTATTCAGAAACGTCCTATGGGACGAATCATAACGCCATTAACTCAGATGAATGCCAATATTCGCTCTATCAAGGACAACAGCTGTGCACCTCTTGAAATTGGTGGTTCACCTTTAAAGGCTATTCACTATGATTCACCTGTAGCATCAGCCCAGGTTAAATCTTGTGTACTTCTTGCCGGTCTTTATGCTGATGGTGTCACCTCAGTTACTGAGCCTGTAATATCTCGAAATCACACAGAGCTTATGCTTTCGGACTTTGGGGCTGATATCAAATCAGAGGGCTTAACAGCTTCAATTGTAGGTGGACCTAAACTTGTTGGTCAGCGCATTGAGGTTCCAGGAGACATCTCTTCTGCCGCCTACTTCATTGTGGCTGGATTAATCTGTCCAAATTCTGATTTACTTATTAAAAACGTAAATACGAATCCAACCAGAGCTGGTATCATCAAGGTTGCTCAGGACATGGGTGGTAATATTGAATTATTAAATGAACGAATTGTTTCAGGGGAACCTGTTGCTGATATTCATGTCACCACAAGTGAATTGAAGGGCTGCCAGGTCTCTGGAGATATTATTCCAGCCCTTATCGATGAGATTCCTGTTATTGCTGTTATGGCAGCCTGCGCTTCAGGAACAACAGTCATTAAAGATGCAGCAGAATTAAAAGTAAAAGAAAGTGACCGCATCGCTACGGTCACTGAAAATCTTAAAGCTATGGGTTGTGATATCACTCCAACTGATGATGGAATGATTATTAATGGTGGTAAGCCTCTTCATGGTGCTATCGTAAATACGTATTTAGATCATCGCATTGCCATGTCCTTTGCAATCGCAGGACTTGTGGCTGAGGGTGAAACCACCTTTGATAATGAGGATTGCTGCTGTATTTCATATCCAGATTTTTTTCAAACAATACTACAAATAATTAATAAGTAAAAATATTTTACTCTTTTTCATTGTTTAGTTTATCCAGAAGTTCCTCAGGAGTCGATGCTTCTATTTCTACCCTACCAGCTCGCTGCGCACCTGCATATGAGGCATGATATGACACAGATCCATCCTTATGAAATTTTGCTCCAAATTGCACAGCTGCATAGTCACCCTCGTACGACTCTTCGACTTCTTTCATTTTCGTTATAACATCATCAATTTTTTCAATTAAATCATGGGATAATTTACCCTCTGGATCAGCTAATTGTTTTACCATGTCAGCAGAAAGAAGCACATTAAATTTTGAACTAAATCTCCACATGCTCTCACGGTAAGAACCATCGTCATTATGTCCATAAAAGTTTAGAGATGTATCGTGAGATGAGTCAGAATAGATTCTCTCAACCACCTCCATTGCAGCAATCTGTCCAGTAATAGGGTTTTTAAATGTCCCTTCAGACATGCAGCGCCTTTCAAACCAATCATTTTTTAACCGACTCTCTTCAATCGTAGCTTGTTTTGCTTCATCTGTCATACCATACCATGTAAAACGACCCGTATACGATGGATTTGTACCTTTTGCTTGTATACGCCATAGTTCTTTTATGCGATCATATGTTTCTGGTTCATCCAACCTCAAAGTCTCCTCTAAATCAATATTTCCCAAAAAATCGTATCGTCTAGTCCTTTTTTCTTCTACAGTTTGTTCTTCCCACAGCTCACGTCTAGACGTCACACCTGATTTCTTATACTCATCAGCCTTAATTCTTCGCTTGTTTCCGTCATCCGAGATTGAAACGATATAATCATCAGAATCATTAAGATTAGTATTTTTTTTAAGATTTGTAATTACCTTAGAATTATCAATGGCTTGATTCTTGTCCTTATAATTCTGATTTATATTAAGATTCAGGGATACTTTATCCATACTTTACCTCTCTCTCTAAATATCCATCAACTATAACAGAATATCTCACGTACAATATATAAGATAATAAAATGACCTAGTATCATGTATAATATCATTATGGTCAAATAAGTTTCTGACATTTAGTTCAACAACATCATAATGATGTAAAGATAATGGTGCAGAATAAGATCTATAACCAATACCCGGCTTCAAATCAATACGTAAGGTAAAATATCCACTAGAATTGGTTCTGACTTGCCCAAAATCAGTGGCCAAAGCAGATTGTCCTATTAAATCATAAGATGTATTCAAAGCCCTACCTTGTAGTCTAATATTGTACGCACCTGTTGTTAAATTTAAATCATCTGTGTATGTAGCACGTCCATATATTTCTATATAACTTGGATTATCATCTGCTTCTATTCTAAGCATTGTACCTTCATTGTACGTAACTGTATTAGCATGTGGTCCAGTGATAGAAATAATTTCAATATCTTCAATAGGTGACTCCGGGCCAATTTCAATACTATATGATGTTACAGCATTATTTAAGTCAAAATTACTAATACTTTCAGAACTTCTTACTCTTAAAAAATATTCACCTGGCGACAGTGTTAATTCTCCACCATTTCCGCTTATAACATTAAGCAACGCATAATTATCTACACCTGTAGCTAAGTTCTGATATAAATCAAACTCACATTCATTAACAGTTGATTCAGGATAATTATAAATAATCAAAAGTCTTATTTTTGAATAATTTATATCATCAATTACAGTAAACTTAAACCAATCAGCATCTATTGGCGATACAATCTTTCTAGCTACATTAAAGTTGGCGTAATTAAGTTGCGTATCAAAGCTTTCATTTACATTATCATTAATTAATCCGCTATAATCGTCATTTATATCTGATATAGCTGTAGTTAGTGTAAATGGCAAAGAATTATTGTTTGAAGAATATAACCAGACAGCTATATATATAGTTTCATCAGATGGGGCAACATATCCGATGGACTCTTCAACGGGTGCACTGGTACCAGACGATACAGGGATCAAATTACTATATTTAATAATTGAGAAATTACTGTCATATAAAACTAAATCATAATCAACTGATGTATCATTCGGAACTGTAAGTCTAGCTTGAAAATACTGTCCTTCATCTAAATCTGAATAATATAATTTATATCCATTTTGTTGTGAAATATAGTCAGTTTCATTCCAAACAGAAATTCCATATTCAGACCTATCATTGACAGTATTCTTTAGAGAACTAATAACGTCATTATCTGAGTTTGATTCGTCTATTAAATCCCGTTCATTTATAAGCGAATGTTTAAAAAGATCCTCCTCGATTTGATAGTTATTAGGTTCTTTAATAGTACTATCAAAAGAAATATCAGAATAAGCATCCGAAACAGAAAGATATTCATTTTCAGCGTTAACTACCAACGCTGGCGTGAAAATTAAACAAATACTTAATATCAATAGCTTTTCAATTATCTTCATTCAAATCCTCCTTCCAAAATAATTACCAAAGTCAAAACTTTATGTTACAAGCTACTTTTATCAAATATTTGTGAAATATGCATGAATATATTGTGAAACATGAAAAAGTCCATTTATAAAAGGCACAAATAGATAACTGATTCCTTTTTACCAATGAGTCTTATGCTCATCTATGATTTCATTTGTCTTAAGATTAATAAGATAAAAGCCTTTTAGGCTTGCCTCCGCCTGACCTAAAGAATTTCCATTTTCATCGAGAGGCTCTGCCTCAAGTACAAGCTCTAAGCAGTCATTTCCATTCTCATCCTGCTTTAAGCCATTATCGTAGAGATTGTATTCATAGCTTTCATCCCTATAAACTGTTCCTCTAACATTTCCTTTTGCAGTATAGCTTAAATTAAGACTGGAATAATAATCCTCAATTATTCCCTGCTCCTTGAGAAACCCAGCCAAAATAATCATGTCATTCATAATATCAATATCATTGTATGGCTCTGAGGATGCGTCAATTGAATAGTCATCTTCATTGCTATAATCATAATCAGAATAGTCATCTGAGCTATAGTCATCATAATCATAGGAATCAATCAGTTCCTCATCAGCATCACTCCAGTCAGATTGGTATCTTTCAAAACAGCTTACCAATTCACTCTTATAAATAAGGCAGCCTAAAAAAGAGAATATACAAAACAATATAAAGAATGCTTTCTTATTTTGCTTGCCTTTTTTATGTATGGCAACAATAAGAGATACACCAAACGCATATACCAATGAAACTGATATGATAGAATCCAAAAGTGACAATCCAGTCAAAAACCTTTGAAAATATCTACCACAGGAAAGGTAATTTAAATCCATACCTATGAAAAATACACCATAGGATAATAGTAAAGCAAAAATAATGATGACAAAGGGATTAGCTGCCTTTTGCTTGGCAAGTTTACTCTCATCAAAGTCTTGTTTCTCAGAATTAATCCATTCTTTTACAAGCTCTAAATCATCATTCTTAAAAGATGCCGGAATTAAATCTACAGCCTGTCTACATTTTTCTTTATCACCCATCTTTGCATCAGCTACAGCCATTGATTTTAAGAAGAGCTTTTTATATCCTGGCGATTTGCAAAGTACATGCCTGTGATATAAATACAGGGTGTAATCATGCACTTCCTTGGGTACAAATGATAATAGCTTCTTTTTTGTAATATTTGCATAACCTGAAAGAAATCCCACATAAAGTGTCAAAATCGATGCAAAGAATGAAATATTAAAGCTTCCATCAATATATAATCTAAGGTAATCCTTTAGATAATAATATCCAAGAAAAAGAAGTAAGCCAAAATACAATAAAGATATTTTATGAACCAAAATAACTCTTTTGGCAATCTTCACTCCAACACTTTCTTCATCAAGTAATGTGACATCAAACTCGCCTTGTTTATAGCAATTCATTTATTTAGAGTCCTCTATTCGCTAAAATTTAGATTTCGAAAATCAACGACACCACCAAGATTCTTGGTACCATACGAGAATACGCCTATACGATATCCCACGAAAACATCTAATGTAAACTCCATATCAAGTGGTTCTCCGAACTCAATAAAGTCAGTGCCATCTATAGAATAATAGAAAAATGCCTTGTCATTATTTTCAAAATCGAAAACTATTCTAAGCCAAAAATGATTACAATTAAAGCCTTGAATTTCTGAAACATTTTGTCTAATCTCAGGCTCTTCTTTACGTGTCTGAGTGATATAGAATTCGCCGTTGGATTTTGTGAGACCTATAGTGCCATATTTTCCCATAAATGCAGCAAGACCAGCATAGTCTCCACCCTTCATACCAGAGAAATCACCTTCTATCGTAAATACGGATTTAGGTGTCACAGTTCTTTCGGTAAGAGTATTTCTAGCTGTAAGTAGATTATCTGCAAGCTGCGCATTTCTTAGACGAAGATAACCTTTTCTTTCAGTAAATGACCAAGCTTCATCAATCGGATTATGATTCCACTGGAACTGTAGTGGCAGTATATCCTCATAATAATCAAAAGAATCACTGATGACAATTGAGGCTGTGGAAACCTCTGGTGAATCTATTTCAAAACTCGATGGAGCTTTTCCATTAATCCCAATTACAGGCCAGTCATTCTCCCATTTCATAGGAAGCAAATATGGAATACGGCCAACTGCAACGTGGTCCTGAAACAGCACACTGTACCAGTTATCATCAGGCCCCTCAATAATGAAGCCCTGAGCAATACCCCGATTACGATAATTCATATCATCATCAAAAATCACTTCTCTTTCAAATGGTCCCTCAAGGCTGGTTCCTCTATAACAAACCTGTCTGCGACGACTATTCCCAATGCCTTCCTTTGGCCATTCAATAAAAAAAAGATAAATATAGCCATTTCTCACATAGGCTCTACAGCCCTCGCAGCGAAGCATAATTCCATCATCACTTCCTGGTGTGGAAAATAAAAGCTTATTCATGCCACCATTTTTCAGGCCTGATAAGTCATCATTAAGCTCAACTATATGAATATCTCCATTACCATACACAAAGAAATTTCTTCCCTCAAAGAACAGGAAGCTCATATCATGATATATTCCATCCAGTTCATGACGATTCCAGTTAGAGCTTTCTATATTATCGGTATCAAATATATAGGTCTTTTTCATGTCGTTGCATACAAATGCAGCATAGAAATGACCATTCTTTTCAACTAGGGATGTGGCCCACTGTCCTGCACCATAGGCGTTCTTAACATTCTTAAGCTGGTAGATATCATTGTCCTCTATCTTGTCAAAAATATAAGAGACAATCTCCCAGTTCTTTAAATCCTTGGAGCGAAGAATTGGTCCTCCTGGCATAAAAAACATGGTAGTGCTGACCATATAATAGTAATCATTGAATTTTATAATGTCTGGGTCTGGCATATCCAGGTTAAGTAGTGGGTTTGTAATTTGCATGAAAGTGACCTCCCGTTTTTTTCATTATAAAAAAATCACACCTGAAATAAGGTGTGATTTTTGACTAATCTGTATTTATTTCTTACCGCAGCAGAACTTATACTTCTTACCGCTTCCGCAAGGACATGGATCGTTACGTCCAACCTTCTTCTCTGTACGGATGATTGTGTGCATGTTCTTTGCTTCCTTTGTGAGAGCCTTAAGCTTATCCTCATCAAAGATATTAGCCCACTGTGGAAGACCGTAAAGCCAATCAGCCTTAGCATCAATCATGTTCTTGAAAAGCTTTTCCTTATCGAACTTAAGAGAAACAACTGTATCCTCTTCCATTGTCTCAATTGGGTTAGGAGTAACAAGTGACTCGTTAATTCCATCAAGGAAGCCTACCATTGGCATAACCTCGATGTTATATTTCTCAGCAAGCTCTTTAACTGTACCCTTAACTTCTGTATCAGGGTCATTAAGAAGCTGCTCGTAAATTCCTTTCTCTAAAAGAAAATAATTCTGCCAGAATCTCTGTAAATCAGCCTGTGATTGATTCTGGTTGTAGGCAACCTTTTGCCAGTTTTCTAACAAACTCATAATAATTCCTCTCCAACTTTACTTAAAAAATATGTGGCACGCCACGAATGAAATTATAACACAACCCATAATAAAAGGCTAGCTGAAGCTAGCCTTAAATCAGTTTTAATCATACAAAACTCTAACGCATTTAATTGGACTTCTGTACATGTAGTTAGAAATCTTAATACCATCACGCTTGTTAGATGCATGAACAATCTGACCACCACCAATGTAGATAGCTACATGATTGATACGACCACCTTTACCGTAGAAAATAAGGTCACCAGGCTTAAGCTCTGATGTAGAAACCTTAGTTCCTTCGTTAGCCTGAGCACGTGATGAATGTGAAAGATATACGCCGTACTTAGCCATAATCTGCATTGTAAAGCCAGAGCAATCAACACCGTTAGTAAGGGATGTTCCACCCCAAACATATCTGTTACCTACAAACTGAAGAGCATAATCGCAAAGTGCTGAACGAACATCAGAAACACCTTCGCCGTATCTTGCCTCAGTAAGTGTCATAGCTGTCTTAAGAGAAAGGTCAACATCTACATATTCTGCAGAAACATAACCCTCATCACCATCAACATCTACCTTAATCCAATCCTGATCCTGTGTGTTATCAAGGATGGCTATTTCTTCACCTTCTGCAAGCTGATATATAATCTCACATTCAGTGTTGCCCTCTGCTCTAACACGAAGACCGCCAGTCTTAGCTGTAGCAACATATTCTGCAAGCTCAACAGCCTTATCCCATGCTGCCTGACCTGTAAGAAGATATTCTGTAAGTACGTAGCCTTCTACTTCACCGGATTTAATATAGCTCCAATCTCCCTCTTCCCTAAGAATTTCGCAACCAGCGTTAGCAGGGAACTTACCAGCAAGCTTACCATCTGTAGATGCGCTCTCACGGATATTAAGATTACCCTCAGATACATTACAGATACCAAGATTATTATAGCCGTAAATATCACCAAGTGATTTAGCAGTAGCAATAGCATCTGAATCAGTAACTGAAATAGAATCAAGCGATGCTATATCAACAGCACCAGCTGTGATTGCACCAGCTGTAAGTGTAGCTTTTGTATTAGATGCTGTATATGTATTTTTATTATTAGAATCTAAGCAAAAATCAAAAATAAGTGCAGATGCACAAACTAATGAGAAAGCCGATATAATGCGCTTTTTCATAAAACCTCCAAAACTAATTCATTTAACGCAACAGCTGTATTATAACAATAGTTCAACCTGTAGTCAAGATTTTGTAACAATTATGTAATAAATCATAATCAACCCTTGTTAAAATAATCTTTTGCCACTATTTTATCCTTTGCCATCTGTGTCTTTAGCTCATCAACAGAATCAAACTTCATTTCAGGACGAAGGAAAGCTTTAAAGGTTACCTTTACATACTTTCCGTATAAATCTCCATTATAATCTAAGATATGAGTTTCTATTCCAACTATGTTCTTGTCTGAAACAGATGGCTTAGTTCCTACATTAGTAACACCATGGTAAATCCTGCCATCAAAATCGATGTTGGTAACATATACTCCAAACTTTGGAACAAGCTTCAAGGCAGATGGCATAATATTAATAGTAGGAATTCCGATTTTCGTTCCAAGGTGTGCGCCATGAACAACCTCACCCCAAACAAAATAATCGTAACCTAGCATTTCATTTACTATATCAATATGGCCTTCCTTTAGCTCCTCGCGGATGTAAGTGCTGCTAATATCTCTATCGTTAATCTGGATTTTCTTAATCTCCTTGTATTCAAATCCAAGGTCTTTAGAAATATCCTTAAGCATAGAGGTATTACCAGCTCCATATTTACCAAAGGTAAAATCAGAGCCTGAAACCATATATTTCATGTTAAGATTGTCGCAAAGGAATTTGATGAAATCGAAAGCCTCTGTGTTCATCAGCCTTTCATCAAAAGGACATTCTATTAGATAGTTAAGACCCCCTTGCTCTAGCATGTACATTCTCTCCTTATTGGTGATTAAGCTAGGACTGTTGTCATCATTAATCACCTGTCTAGGTGAATTGGTAAATGTAATCATACATGAGGCAAGGCCTTCATTATTCTTACTGATAATATCAGAAGCAAGTAGATGGTGTCCTCTGTGAACCCCATCAAACTTACCTACTGTAATTGCTGTGTCGCAATCTAGTTTTGTGTCAAAAAGTGAATGTAAATACTCCATAATTATTCCAAAAACATTTTCTCCAAAGTAAATATATCATCATTGAAGGAATAAACTCCAATAAATCTGTTGTCAGGTAAATAAATCCTGTATTTATGCCCATTGTTAAAGGCACTGATAGATTCTGCAAAAACCTGAGATGCAGGAATTGGACTGCCATTAACCGCATGCTTTATTGCTTCTTCCGTAGGAATAACAAAAACAGTCTCCATTCCTTCAAAGGCCTGGTCTATAGGAAGCATTATTCCATCAAGATTGCCAGCCTTAACAATGCGCTCTATCTCATCAAGAGTTCTTGCATCAGAGATATCAAACATGCTTACCCTTGTACGTACCAGAGATTTCATTGCACAGCCACAGCCAAGCTTCTGCCCAACATCATGGCAAAGGGACCTGATATATGTACCCTTGCTACAATGAATCCTAATGCTAACCTCTGGTAAGCTGATATTTAAAATATCGATGCTAAAAATGGTAACAGGTCTAGCCTTTCTTTCAACCTCTATTCCTTCTCTGGCAAGCTCGTATAACTTCTTGCCGTTGACCTTAAGGGCTGAATACATAGGTGGAACCTGCATGATATCCCCCACAAAGGAATTAATCGCCCCCACAATCTCTTCCTCTGTTGAATTAACTGATTTTCTATCAAGGATACGTCCGCTTAAATCATAGGTGTCTGTTTCGACTCCTAGCATCATTACACATTCGTATACCTTGTCCTTATCTGTGAGCATATCGCAAAGCTTAGTCGCCTTACCAACACATACAGGAAGTACCCCTGTTGCATCCGGGTCTAAGGTTCCGGTATGCCCAATCTTTTTTATTTTTAATATGCCACGAAGCCTGGCAACCACATCAAATGAAGTATACCCGGCTTCTTTATAGACATTAATTATGCCACTATTCATTAGCAAATTCCTAACTCTATTAATTGTTTTTCTACCATAGAAACAATGTTATCAATAACATCCCATGGCTTATTAGTATTTACAGAAAAGCCTGCGGCTTTCTTATGACCGCCTCCACCGTAAACACCTGTAATCACTGTAAGGTCTACATCCCCTGTGGCTCTGGTGCTACCTTTGAAATCACCATCCTCAAGCTCATAAAGGAATACTGCTACCTCTACACCTGTAGTGTCACGAAGTTGCTGTACAATTCCTTCTAGGTGCTTACTCTGGGCACCAAACTCTGCCATATCCTCAGCTGTAATAACAGCTGCAATTACCTTACCATCAAGGTATGTTTTGCAGGAAAGCAATGCCTTACCAAGCATACGATTTTGAATCATAGTCTTGGCAAAATATGTATCAGTACAAATCTTAGGATAATCAATACCCTTTGTCATTAAAAAGCCTGCAGCTGCCATTGTGGCCTCTGTAGTGCATGAATACTGAAATACTCCTGTATCATGAATAATTCCAAGATATAGGCACTCTGCAATATCCTTTGTGATTTTGTCCTTGCCAAACTGATTATAAATAAGCTCGCAGGTAGAACTATCATCAGGGATGATATAGCTAAACTCTGCAAAGCCTCCGTTTGTCATGTGATGGTCGATGCATATAGTGTGCTTTGCCCTTTCAAAAAAGGCAAAGGCATCACCAAGTCTACCTCCATCGCTACAATCTAAGGCAATGTATAAGTCGAAAACTGTATCCTCAGAAACTGTATGTATATCCTCTATCTTATCTGCATTCTTTAAGAACTTAAAGATGTTAGGAATAGGATCAAGATAAACATGAACATCTGCTGAAGGATAATATGTTTTTATGTAGTTGTATACAGCCATACATGAACCAACACAATCCCCATCAGGGCGAATATGACCACTGATGGCGATGGTGGTGGATGATTCTATTAGTTCATTAAAGTTATTAATCATAAAACCCTCATCAGTCACCTTCGGTGACAGCTTCTTCTCCGCTCTGCTCCGGTCGGCTCAAAGCAGAGGTCCACTGGACCTCTTTCGCCCCTTGAGAAGGGGGAAGCCTTTAGTCTTCTCTTTCGTGTAGAGGTGCGTTGACCTCGTCGATTAATTTGCTCATTTTAGCAGCGTAAGCGATTGATTGGTCTGAAACAAATGTAATTTCAGGTGTGTTGCGAAGGTTTACCCTGTGGGCAAGCTCACGACGGATAAATCCTGCTGAGCTTTTAAGGCCTTCGATAGTCTTTGCAACAGCCTCATCATCACCTAAAACTGAAATATAAGCCTTACATGTCTTAAGGTCTGGAGCAACCTCTACAGATACAACAGATGTAACTGGAGAGATGCGTGGATCCTTAACCTCAAGACGTATAATGTTAGCAAGCTCACGCATAACTTCTTCGTTTATACGTGTGTTTTTTACTGAATTCTTTCTCATTATCTTGGTACCTCAACCATCTTGTAAGCCTCAATAATATCCATTTCCTGAACATCATTAAAGTCTTCAATAACAAGACCACATTCAAAGTTAGACTTAACTTCCTTAACGTCATCCTTGAATCTCTTAAGAGAAGCAAGCTTGCCTTCGAAGATTTGCTCGCCACCACGATTTACGCGGACCATACAATCTCTTTCGAAGTAACCGTCTGTAACGTAAGAACCAGCGATGTTACCAACACCAGAAGCCTTAAATATCTGACGAACCTCTGCGTGACCAATAACCTTTTCCTCATATACAGGATCAAGCATACCCTTCATAGCAGCCTCTACATCGTTGATTGCATCGTAGATAACCTTGTAGAGACGAAGGTCTACACCTTCTCTATCTGCAGTAGCCTTAGCCTGAGGATCGATACGTACGTTAAATCCAATGATAATAGCGTTAGATGCAGATGCAAGAACTACATCGGATTCATTGATTGTACCAACACCGCCGTGGATTGTCTTAACAACAACCTCTTCGTTAGAAAGCTTCTCAAGTGACTGCTTAACAGCCTCAACAGAACCCTGAACGTCGGCCTTAACAATAATATCAAGTTCCTTAAGATTTCCTGACTCAATCTCGCTAAAGAGTGCGTCAAGAGACATCTTAGATTTAGTCTGTTCAACGAGACGATTCTTGTGCTCTGCAACGAATGTGTCTGCAAATGCATGTGCTTCCTTCTCAGAATCAAATGCCATAAATACTTCACCAGCATTTGGAACCTCTGAAAGACCAAGAATCTCAACTGGTACAGATGGACCAGCAGTCTTAACACGTGCTCCAGTATCATCGATCATAGCACGAACCCTACCGTGGCAGCTTCCGCAAGCAACAGGATCACCAACGTGAAGTGTACCCTTCTGAACAAGTACTGTAGCAACAGCACCACGTCCCTTATCAAGCTGAGCCTCAATAACAAGACCACGAGCCTTACGCTTAGGGTCAGCCTTAAGCTCAAGTACCTCAGCTGTAAGAAGAATCATTTCAAGAAGGTTATCGATACCTTCCTTAGTGTGGGCTGAAACTGGACAAAATACTGTGCTTCCACCCCAATCCTCTGGGATAAGCTGATATTCTGAAAGCTCCTGCTTAACTCTGTCGATGTTAGCGTTTGGCTTATCAATCTTGTTGATTGCAACAATGATTTCGATGCCAGCAGCCTTAGCATGGTTAATAGCCTCAACTGTCTGTGGCATAACACCGTCATCAGCAGCAACTACAAGAATAGCGATATCTGTTGAGTTAGCACCACGCATACGCATAGCAGTAAATGCCTCGTGACCTGGTGTATCAAGGAATGTAATATCCTGTCCGTTAATTGAAACTGTATAAGCACCGATGTGCTGTGTGATACCACCAGCCTCACGGTCTGTAACCTTTGTATCACGGATTGCATCAAGAAGTGATGTTTTACCGTGGTCAACGTGACCCATTACGCAGACAACAGGTGGACGTGATGGGAAGTTAGATGTATCCTCTTCCTCTTCCTTAAGAAGCTCTGCAATAACATCTACCTTTTCCTCTTCCTCACAGATACAGTTAAACTCAAGAGCGATTTCTGCTGCTTCATCAAAATCAACCTCCTGGTTAACAGTAACCATCTTACCCTTGAGGAATAATGTCTTAACAACAGCTGAAGCCTGAACCTTCATCTTATCTGCAAGATCCTTGATTGTAATTCTGTCACCGATTGTGATTGTAAGTACTTCATTCATATCACGCTCAGGTGCCTTAGGTGTATTGTTCTTTTTCTTCTTGCCACCGTTCTTCTCAAGATTGATGAAGTTCTCCTGCTTCTTGCCACCTAAATTGTTGTTGTCACGGTTGTTCTTCTTTTTCTTGTCATCGCGACGTCCGCCCTTACCACTATTAGCTGGTGCAACATCAGCTGCAGGTGCAGCCTGTGAAGGTCGATTGTTTCTTGAAGAATTTCTGTCGCCCTTACCCTGACCTCTGTCATTTCTATCGTTTCTATTGTTGTCACGATTGTCTCTCTTGTTATTGTCGTTCTTCTCTGAACGATTGCCCTGCTGGCCTCTTTCGTTTCTAGGACGGTCGTTCTTCTCCTGACGTTCATTTCTTTCAGGACGGTCGTTCTTCTTCTCAGGCTTGTTGTTAGCCTCTGCCTCTACAGGCTTCTTCTTTGAAACAAACTCTGTATCAGTAGACTGTGCAGAAGCTCTCTGTGAAGGACGAAGTCCATCTGAGAATGTACGTGGTCTAATTGGTCCACGTGGTGCAGCTGCCTGCTGATTCTTCTTATCACGGTTTTCCTTAGAATTAGACTTATCGTTTCTAGCTCCTTCATTGCTTGAGCTGCTACGTCTCTTTCTATCGTCACTACCACGAGTAACAACGAAAACGTTCTTTTTCTTTTTAATAGGATTACCATCCTTATCTACTGGACGCTGCTTCTTTGTAAAATGCTTACGCACCTTTTCAGCCACATCATCCTCAATACCGCTTTGTGCCTTTGCCTCTATACCGTTAGATTCAAGATAAGCAATTACATCCTTGCTCTCTTTACCTAACTCTTTAGCTAATTCATGTACTTTAATTTTTGCCATCAAATATCCTCCTCATCTACGCGTTTTGTATCTTATCTAGAATGCTTAAGGATAGATTTTCATCGCACACTACAATTGATGCCCGATATTCTTTTCCAATTGCATGACCTAAAGATTCTTTAGTTCCGTATTCTATGTAATTAATCTCATAGAAATTACAAGAATTAGAAAATGATTTCTTAGTATTATCGGATGCATCAGAAGCAACAATACAAAGGAAGCCGCTTCCATCCTTAATGGCCTGCTCACATGCAAACTCACCGGATACCAAAGCTCCTGCCTTCATCGCTATGCTTATCATGTTAAGTGCTTTATCTGTCATTCTCCAACTCCATATATAAATTATCAAAAACCTCTGTAGGAACTGCCTGTCTAAGACTGCGATTGAAGCCCTTCTTCTTAAGGGCTAAATCTATGCAGGATTTGTTCTTGCATACATAAGCGCCTCTGCCTTGCATCTTATAGGTTAAATCAAGATGGATGCCATCTGATAATCTAACAAGCCTAAAGAGCTTATACTTTTCAAACATGCCATTACAGGCAACACATTTTCTAAGAGGTAATTGTTTTGTATCCATTACTCTTCCTCAGATGACTCTTCAGAATCCTCATATTCTTCATCAGAATACTCCTCATCTGTATACTCGCCATCCTCATCGTAATATTCATCATCATCGTAGTACTCGTCATCCTCGTACTCTTCCTCATAATCAAGGAAGTCACCAGCCTCACGAGCCTGAGTCTCTGACTTGATATCAATCTTGAAGCCTGTAAGACGAGCTGCAAGACGAGCATTCTGTCCTTCCTTACCAATTGCAAGTGAAAGCTGATAATCAGGAACTACTACGCGAGCGCTCTTCTCATCTGCATCTGCAACAACTGCAACAACCTTTGCAGGTGAAAGTGCATTTTCAATAAGGTAAGCAGGGTTCTCATCCCACTCAACGATATCAATCTTCTCACCACGAAGCTCGTTAACAATTGCGTTAACACGTGAACCGTTCTGACCTACGCATGCTCCAACTGGATCAACGTCCTCATCGTTAGACCAAACTGCAATCTTAGTACGGCTACCAGCCTCACGAGAGATTGACTTAATCTCAACGATACCATCACGTACCTCTGAAACCTCTTCCTCGAAAAGCTTCTTAACAAGCTCTGGATGTGTACGAGAAACAAGAATACGTGGTCCCTTGTTAGATGTTTTAACCTCTACGATGTATACTTTAATACGGTCCTGTGGCTTGTAGAACTCGCCTCTAACCTGCTCGCTCTCAGAAAGGAAGCCCTCAAGCTTACCAAGGTTAACATGGATATTGTTTCCTGAGAAACGTGTAACAACACCAGTAACTACCTTGTGCTGAAGCTCATAGTACTCCTCGTAAAGAACCTTACGTTCTTCCTCGCGAATCTTCTGTGTGATTGTGTTCTTAGCTGCTGTAGCTGCGATACGGCCAAAGTCTCTAGACTTAACCTCTACGCGAACAACATCACCAATCTGATGCTTACCATTGATGTTCTGTGCCTCTGTAAGAGAAATCTCCTCAACTGGGTCCATAACCTCATCAACTACTGTCTTAGAAAGGTATACATGGTACTCACCAGTCGCCTTGTCAATTTCAACAGAAGCATTATCTGCTTTACCATAATTGTTCTTACATGCAATAAGAAGTGAATTCTCGATTGTCTCGATTAACACGTCCATGCTGATATTTTTCTCTTTTGCAAGATCTGTAAGAGCATCCCAAAAATCATTTGTATTAGCTGCCATATTTCCTCCTAAATATTAAAAGTCTATTGATAATCTAACCTGAGCAACATCTGCTCTTGAAAAAACTTCTGTGCCATCTTCGAATTCGATGGTAATTGTATCCTTATCGAAAGCCTTAAGTGTTCCTGTGAATTCCTTAGCTCCATTAACTGGCTTGTAAGTTTTGATATCCACATCTTCGCCTATAGCCTTTTCAAAATGTTTATCTTTCTTTAATACTCTGCCAAGACCTGGTGAGCTAACTTCAAAAATGTATCCGTCGTCTCCGCCAATCTGTGGCTCTGCGTCAAGCAAATCGTTCATGCGACGACTTACGTCTACGCAATCATCAATTGTGATACCACCTTCCTTGTCGATGTAGGCTCTTAAGTAGTAATCTGCGCCTTCTTTAACGTATTCTACGTCGTAAAGCTCAAAGCCCATCTCATCAAGAATAGGAGTTATCAATTCTTCCGTACGTTTTTCGTAATCGGTGTGTTTTGACATAAATGTCCTCCTTATTCAGTTGTAAATGTTAAAAAGCATAAACAAAGAGAGAGCAAATATTGCTCTCTCTTAAGTCGCTCTCTTCAATAACAATAGATATTATATCAGAAATATTAGATTTTTCAAGGCTTTTTGCTATTTTAGTGATGGAATAGGCGGAGTCCAGTAAATGACATCACCATTCCGTACTTGTTGCATGTCTCGATAACGTTATCATCACGTACTGAGCCGCCTGGCTGTGCTACGTATTTAACACCAGACTTGTGGGCACGTTCGATATTATCACCGAATGGGAAGAATGCATCACTTCCAAGAGACACATCTGTCATTCTATCAAGCCATGCACGCTTTTCAGCCTTTGTGAACTCTGAAGGACGTGTTTTAAATGTCTTCTGCCATACATCATCACCGATTACATCCTCGAACTCCTCGCCAATGTAAAGGTCGATTGCATTGTCTCTGTCTGCTCTCTTAATTCCATCGACAAAATCAAGACCTAAAACCTTTGGAGACTGTCTAAGCCACCAATTATCTGCCTTCTGTCCTGCAAGACGTGTACAGTGAATACGTGACTGCTGACCAGCACCGATACCGATTGCCTGACCGTCCTTAACATAGCAAACAGAATTTGACTGTGTATACTTAAGAGTAATCATGGCGATTGCAAGGTCAATCTTAGCCTGCTCAGTAAGCTCTTTATTCTCTGTAACGATGTTTGCAAAGAAATCATCATCAATAACAAGCTCATTTCTACCCTGCTCAAATGTGATACCAAATACTTCCTTACGCTCTGTCTGCTTTGGAACATAATTTGGATCAATCTTGATTACAGCATAGTTACCGTTCTTCTTAGCCTTGAGAATCTCAAGTGCCTCTGGCTCATATCCTGGTGCAATAACACCGTCTGAAACCTCGCGCTTAATAAGCTTTGCAGTAGCTACATCACAAACATCTGAAAGTGAAATAAAATCACCAAATGAAGACATTCTATCAGCGCCTCTAGCTCTTGCATAAGCATTAGCAAGTGGAGTAAACTCCATATTCAAATCATCACACCAGTAAATCTTACGCTCTATTTCTGAAAGAGGAAGTCCCACAGCAGCACCTGCTGGGCTTACATGCTTAAATGAAGTTGCAGCTGCAAGGCCTGTAGCTTTCTTAAGCTCTGAAACAAGCTGCCATCCATTAAATGCATCAAGAAAATTAATATAACCTGGCTTACCAGATAATACTTCGATAGGAAGCTCGCCTTCTTCCATATAAATCCTTGAAGGCTTCTGATTAGGGTTACATCCATACTTTAATTCCAATTCTTTCATCTTTTCTCTCCTTTAAATCCGACTGTTACGGCCACAAGCCTTAGTAATTCTCCGGTCGACTGATGTCTCCCTTGAGAATTCTAAGAGCTTGTTGCCTACAGTCTCATCAAATAATTTACTTTAACTATTCCTTACACCCTTACGTTTTTGTTGATGATGCGGGTTTCTACGGCACCGGTGGCGATGTCGATGTAGCGAACGAAAAGTGAAACCTTATTATCGTTATTAAGGTTTGTCCATATCATATCTGTGAACTCATCAATATCTCCCTTAATTTCAATAGGAGTTGGCTCACCTTCATAGGATGGAAGTGGATTACCATCGTTCATGTATGTATGAATAAATCGGCCGTATCCAGCCTTTGGATTGGAATAATCAAATGTATATCTGTTACAAGAATCGCTGTCGCCCATGTTGGACTTAAGAATTGACATCAAATAAGAAAACTCACCGTTTTCGATGTGAAGTAGACCTGAAATACGAGGTGTGAAATTAGGGCCATCTGGCTCAAATTCACGGCGGCGAAGTGCCTGCTCAAATGTCTCGCCCTTTTCCATGTACTCATAAATAGTGTCAGTCTGGTCACCATTTGTAACAATGGTATCATTGCCAAGTACTCTAACTGGTGCATAGATAATAAGGCTTGGGTCTGTCAACTTGGAAGGGTCAAAAGCCTCTGTACGAATGCCCTTTCCTTCTTCTACAAAAACTCTGTTTCTGGAATTCTCAGAACGCCCCATAATAAAATAAGCAGAGACAGCCTTGGTTCCGTCTTCTGAACGGCCAATGACAATGCCTCTGCCTGGATACGTGGTTTCTGATAATTCTCTAGCTAAAGATTTTACTACCATGGGTTCCTCCTCATTGTATGTTTTCCGCAACAAATTATAACCGAACCCACGGCTTATGTCTAGCACAAAATATCTAGTTTCTTGGCTTGCTGGTTACCTACCAGCTATCTTTACGTTGTGGTGTTGAACTTGCTAATCATGTCGTCGGCGGATAGGGAGTAGTCGCCGGTGTTGGTGTAGGATTTACGGCCTGTGATGCTTGCCAATTCATTTCCTGCATAGGAATTAGCCATTGAGGATTTTGTGGCTACCTGGTAAGCATAGCTTCCGGTTCCGTTGAATAAATCCTTTACGTAGGTCATATTTGCCTTATTCTTAAGGAAATCTTCATCTACCTGTAAATGGTTATCCTTATCAATAGTAATTCCAGCCTTGCCAAGTGTTTGAGCAGATTTAGCAGAGGTTGTAACCATTGCTGCAACCTGTGTTAAAACGCCTGTATTATCGGACTTTTGACCGCTATCAACTAATGAATTATACTTATCCGCAAAATCCTTTACAGCCTTGTAAATTGCTTCCTTGTCGTAATCCTTGTTGGTCTTGCCCTCTTCATCAGTGGTTTCCACTTCTTCCCAAATAGAATTTTTGCCCTTTGCTAACAGCTTATCCGTAGCCTTACTCAAAGCGCTGGTGTCATTTCGGATTTCGCTAAGATTTGTATCTACTTTTTTAGACTTCTTACCTGTATCTGATTTCAGATTGCCCTCATCATCATATTTTGAATAATATGCTTTCACAAGCTTTCCGTATGAACCTGATTTAATTTGGGTTAAGCTTGTAAGAGAACCTTCAAGTCCTCCAAACATGGAATTCACGCCTGATGAATTATTTCCACCAAACAATGAATAGATAGAATTATTGCCAAAAGAATTAATAGTTAAAGACATAAACATCACTCCTTTGATTATAAAACCTGAACATCCTTGTTCATTATGTCATTACATACTTATACTTATGATTATATTACAAAATTCCTTTGTTAATTCTGTGAACAGTTTTTCTACAATCTTACAGGTATGCCCTCTTTTTGCAAATACTTTTTTAAATCTAAGATTTCTAATTCCTTGTAATGAAATAGTGAAGCGGCAAGGGCTGCATCGGCGCCACCTTCTGTTAGGGCATCTTTGAAATGCTCCATGGTACCAGCACCACCTGATGCAATAACAGGAATGGATACTGCACTTGAAACTGCTTTTGTAAGAGCTATATCAAAGCCTGCCTTTGTTCCATCACAGTCCATAGATGTAAGAAGAATTTCTCCGGCTCCAAGCTTTTCTGCCTGAAGGGCCCACTCCACAGCATCAATTCCACAATCTAATCTACCGCCATGTTTGTAGATATTGAAGCCTCCATCAGAGCGTTTTTTTGCGTCAATAGCTACTACTACACACTGACTTCCAAATTTATCTGCTGCGTCTGCTATTAATCTTGGATTGTCGATTGCGGCTGAGTTAACAGATATTTTATCTGCACCTTCTCTGAGCAAGGCCTTAAAATCATCTACAGTACGGATTCCGCCTCCTACAGTGAATGGGATAAATACCTGCTCTGCCACACGGCGAACCATATCTACTACAGTATTTCGTCCATCAGATGATGCAGTGATATCTAAAAATACTACCTCATCTGCGCCAGCCTTGTCGTAGGCCGCTGCTATTTCTACAGGGTCACCTGCGTCTTTTAAATCTACGAAATTAACACCTTTTACTACTCTGCCATCTTTTACGTCCAGGCAGGGAATTATTCGTTTTGTTAACATGATTTTCTCCTATAGTATTGAGTACCCTCATCCGGCTCTTCGAGCCACCTTCTTCTCCGCTGCCGCTCCGGTCGGCTCAGAGCAGAGGTCCACTGGACCTCTTGAGCCCCAGAGGGGGAAGGCTATTGGGTAGCAAAGTTTTTAAGAATTTTTAATCCTACAGTAGAGGATTTTTCTGGGTGGAATTGGCAGGCAAAAATGTTATCCTTTTCTACAGAGGCATGGATGTGACAGCCATATTCTGTGGTGGCGGTAACAATGGATGGCTCTTTTGCCTGTAGATAATATGAATGTACAAAATAAACAAAAGCACCCTCATCAATTCCTTTAAATAAGCGGCCTTCATTAGGGAAATCTAAAGAGTTCCAACCAATATGAGGAACCTTGATTCCTTCACTGTCAGGAATCCTCTTTACAACTCCATCAAGCACATGTAAGCCCTCTACACCAGGTGATTCCTCTGATGATTCAAACAAAAGCTGTAAGCCTAAACATATTCCAAGAAATGGCTTGCCTGTGGCAACAAATTCATGAATCGCCTTATCAAGCTCATATTTCTTAAGATTGTCCATAGCTGCAGCAAAAGAGCCGACACCTGGTAATACCAAGCGGTCGGCTTTTTTTATTACACTAAAATCCCTGGTGAGGATAGTTTCCTCACCAAGGATTTTGAATGCTTTTTCTACACTTTTAATATTTCCTGCATCATAATCTAGTATCGCTATCATTTGTCTGGTAACCCTAAGCCTCTCAGCACCTTTCTAAGTTCTATTGTATAGTAATGTCGGTTAGGTTGCTTATAAATAGCCAAGGCTTCTTCTTCTGACAAGCCAAACTGTTCATTAAGCTCAGTTTTTATCTGATTTCCATAGGCTTCGTACTGCTCTGAAATACCATATTCTACAGCATTATCCTTATATTTATCGTAACGTCCAATTCCTATAATAAGGGCATCTAACGCATAAGGATATTGCTCATATTCGATAAAGGCTTCATATTGCTGTTGGCATGTCTGTAAATCAGCCAATGTTCGTGCTTGATTTCTAAGAAGCTCTACTTCCTCATCACTCTTAAAATCAAATCCATTTAGCTTTTCGTATGCAGCAATATAATCACCATTTTCAAACAGGGTATTTGCCTGCTCCATATGACGCTTCAAACCAGTGAAGGTCATACCCACCATTACTACACCAATTATTGATATAGATAATACCAAAAAAGTAGCTATGATGGGAAGAGGAATTTTAGGAGAATTATCAGGTTCTTTTGGTTTTTTCTCCTTTTTAGGCTTTGGAGGCTTAGGTGGCTTTTCTTTTTTAGCTGCCGCTTTCTCCTTTTTAGCCGCTTCTTTTTCCTTTTTGGCTGCTTCTTTTGCCGCCTTCTTTTCTTCCTTTTCTCTCTTTTTCTTTGCCTTAGGGTCCTCTTCCTCCTCGGGAACGATTGGATTACCATCCTCATCGTAGGTTATCTCAACTGTTTTACCAGCTTTCTTTTTGGCAGCTTCCTCAGCCTCTGCAATATCGTCCTCATCTGGAGGTCCAAAAATAATAAGTAAAAGCTTTTCTATTATTGGATTAGGTTTCTTTTCACCTTTTTCCTTTTTCTTCTTTTCCTTTTTTTCTTTCTTTCCCTTCTTTTTGCCTTTGCCATTATCAGCTTCAGCTTCATCAGAGGTACTTTCTGCTTCCTCGGCGCTATCATCTATCTCAGCTCCATCTGCAGCACCTTCCTCATCACCATTCAAAAGAGATTGGATATCAAGAAGATCCTCATCTCCACCTTCAAGCAGATTATCTAAATCCAAGTCTCCATCACCAGATAAATCAGGTTCTTCACCATCACCAAATTCAGCCTCATCTAAGGCATCCATATCATCTGGCATAAATTCCTTCATGGATTCATCTAAAGGCTCTTCTTCTGTTTCCTCCACAAGGTCATCTAAAGAAAATCCTAAGTCATCCTCACCATCATCAGATGCTTCCCTTGACTCCTCTGGCTCTTCTGTTTCTTCCTCTATAAAAGCTGATAAATCGATATCCTCATCATCCGGAAGTGACAATGGTGCATCATCATCCTCTATAGGCTCGTTTGTATCTTCTGCCTCCTCTAAAGCAGGCTCATCACTTTGATTTTCCTCATTACCATCATCTTCATCATTCATAACAGAATCTAAGTCAGGGAAGTCTACATCCTCCTCAACCTCTTCATGTATGTCATTATCAAGCACCGGCTCTTCTTCAAGCTCTTTGGTTTCTTTTTTTACTGCCGATTTAATATTATTTAAAAGATTGTCTACAACACCCTCAGAATCAGGAAGCTCTCCTGTTTCTTCAAAATGACGCTCTTCATCATCAATTTCCTGCTCAAAATTGCTTATGAATAAATCAACATCGTCTGTATCAAGCTCTTCTTCAAATTGGCGCAAAAAATCCTCCTCAGAAAGAACCTTCCTGAGGTAAGGATGTGAGCTTTTAGTCTGAACTTCGTCTACATTGATTCCAGTTGCTTCGAAAAAATCTTCGTTATAGGCAACTGCCTTGCGGCTTTCTACAGCCTGCCTTCTTGATTCTTCCGCCTTTTCTTGAACCTGTATAGCATCAGTCTTAGCCTTGTTTATTGAATTAAGTAGTCCATCTAAGTAGTCTTCCGACTGAGACATTCATTTTTCCTCCCTATATTAAAAAAGGGGCATGCCTTGCATACCCCTAATATTTAATTATGAATTAGCCTTTCGAGCATCCTCATATTTAGCCACCAACTCATCAACAACGGCTATAAGTTTTCCAATCTCTGGTTTTGTAAGCTGTGCATCAGCTCCTAAGCTTTCGCCCTTACGTCTAATTTCATCATTAATCAGAGATGAGAAAATGATAAGCGGAATGTTCTTCATTGTTTCATTCTCTTTAACAAGCTTACATAATCTGTGGCCATCCATAAGAGGCATCTCAATATCAGTAATGATAAGATGAACGTCATTAAGTACTGTTCCCTTTTTATGTAATTCAACCAGCTTGTCCCAGCCCTCTTGACCGTTCATGTTGACAATAAGATTTGTATAACCTGCCTTCTTTAAACACTCAACAATAAGCTTTGAAAGAAGTGGTGAATCCTCGCAAAGCATAATAGGTGATTTGCTTCTATCTCTAGTCTCATAATCATCCATTTCAGATACCTTAAGACCAGTCTCAGGATTGATATCTGTAACAATTTTCTCGAAGTCGAGAATAACAACAAGTCTATCCTCTAGCTTAATAACACCTGTTGAAACGCCAGATTCATCAGAACTAATAGTTGCATCCGGCTTGATAATATCTTCCCAGGATACACGATGTATTCCAAGGACTTCATCTACATGGAAGGCGGTATTCAAACTGTTAAAGTTTGTGATGATGAACAGACCATCTGTTGTAGGTTCATCCTGAATATTCAAACATTTGCGAAGAGAAATAACAGATATCATAATATCTCTTGGCATAAATATTCCTTCTATGGAAGGATGCGCATTAGGTAGCGGTGTAACTGGTTGATATAACAAAATCTCCCTAATCTTGGCAACGTTGATTCCATAGAAATTCTTGCCAACCTTGAATTCAAGTACCTCAAGTTCGTTTGTGCCCGATTCCAATAAAATATTAGTATCCATGCAAATCTCCTCTCATTTAAATCAATACTGATTTATATGGTTGTGCCTCGTGTGGTGCCTTCACTTGTAACAAAAAGCTCCATAGAAGTTATATTTTCTACTGACGAGTCGCTGAATTGAAAAACTAAAATAAAAGATTTTGTATCACCAGCTGCCAGTATACCATCATAATTAACTAAATCATTTCCAAGGGGTGTAAAGCTAGCACTTGCTTTCTCTCCACCGTTTAAGGATAAGCTATAGCTGTTACCCTTGTACTGGGAAAAATCAACTGATTTATCTGAAGTATTTTTTGCTTCTATTGATAAAACCACATATTTCTTTCCTGATACTTTTTCCATTAAGAATTTTTTTGTTTTAAATTCTTCTGATACATCAAATTCAGAACAACTAAACTCTACACCTTCAATTCCTATGGCTTCTGTAAAGGAATATCCTAAATCGGAAGAACTATCTTCTGCTGTCTCTTCCCCGGATTCTTCTGTCTCCTCTGAAGAAGCATCTACATTAATAGGTTCTCCAGTCTCTGGATCAATTTCAGGTTGCTCTATAGCCTCATCATCAGTTTCTTCAGGTTCATCAGGGCTGTATTCTTCGTCTAATTCACCTTCTCTTACTCTGGCATTTGCTATTCCAATAGTCTGATTCTTGTTAAATTTAGAAACAGCTTTGGAAGCGTAAGCCGTAATAATTGCCTCTTCTTCGGCAGTCATTTCCATTAATGGCTCACCGCAGCCTGTGAATAGAAAAGCAATACTCAATATCGAAATTAAAAGGCCTAAACTTTTAATTTTCATACCATCTCCTAGAAGAATAAACTAATCATTAATGGTATATTAGCATTAATATGTGTACACTTCAACGTAAAAAATCAGAAAATTCTATGAATTTTTATTGATTTTTTTGTCTTTTGCCAAAGTTAGTTCGCACCAAAATTCAACACCATCGGAAACATTTTCTACGCCAAACTTCTCATGTAGAAGATCCATAGTTGCCTTAACTACTGAAAGACCTATACCACTTCCACCATATTCACGGCTTCTGGCTTTGTCAGCTTTGTAGAATTTCTCCCAAATACGCTTAATATCCTTCTTGGCAATATTATTACCCGAATTGAATACACTTATTCGAACTTTTCCTTTTTTTGCAAAATCATATCTAACATTTATTATGTTCTCGTTCAAAACATAATGAATAGCATTGCTAATAAAGTTGGTAATAACCTGCTCTACTAAAAATTCATCAGCATGAACATAACACTCAGCCTTATTAATAAATGAATATTTGATATTCTGAGCCTCAAAATTAATCTTATTGCTGTCAACAATGCTGTCAATCATCTCAGTAACATCAAAATCCACAAGATCCAAATTCATCTGACCAGCCTCCAGCTGATTAAGAATAAGCATCTCTCTAACCAGGCGATTCATTTTGTTAGCTTCATCAATGATGATGTCTAAGTAAATCTGTCTGCTGACTTCATCATCCATAATGCCTTCCTGCAAGCCCTCAGCGTAGCCTTGAATAAGAGCTATAGGAGTCTTAAGCTCATGAGAAACATTAGAAACAAATTCCTTTCTCATGTTCTCAGTTTCTTCTTTTACCTCCAAATCATGCTTTAAGCTTTCATTGGCCGCCCTAAGTTGGGTGATTGCACGCTTAAGTGTAGTGGACATTTCATTTATATGTTCACCTAAATCATCTATTTCATTATATATACGCTGAGGCCTATATTTGGCATCAAAATCAAAATTTGAAATCCTCTTTGTAATATCAATCAGATTTAAAAGAGGACGTGTAAATCTTGATATCACAACAGAGCCAATAAATGCAGTAAAAACAACAGCCCACATTACCATGTGAATAAAGAACTTATTCATTACCCCGGTAACATGCCTCATTGAAGATTCTGTCACCCTAAGAAATATAATATTTCCATCCGGCAACAAGCCAACTAAAACAAGATATTCAACCTTTGAGCCAGGAAATACCTGTGTGAATATCTCATAAGAATCAGTTTTGTTTAAAGCATTCGCTGATTTATCACTTGAAAACATTGCGTAGTTGAGCTGATTTAGCAGAAGCTCAGAATCCGTGTTGGATGAGACTAGTGGCTCCCCGTCAGCGCCTGTAATTATACAGGCTACTGTATACATATCAAATAATGCTGCCGTCTCTTGGGTGTACTGCTCCCCGTATAAAATGCCATTTTCACAGCGTTTTGAAAGCGTGCCATATATTGCTTTCAAATCTTTTCTTTTTTCATAAATATAATAATCGCCTAAAAAGCAGGATGATATTAAACTGACTAATACCAATGCTGATAATATAGTCACAACTATCAATCCTACAATTTGGCGATTAATTTTATTAGACTTTTGCGTCGACTTCAAATTTATACCCCATGCCCCAAATAGTTTTGATGTAATTTCCCTTATCGTCTAACTTACTACGAAGCTTTTTAACGTGAGTATCAATTGTTCTCGCGTCTCCGAAATAATCATAGTCCCATACATGATTAAGAATCTTTTCTCTAGATAGTGCTATGCCTTCATTGTTAATGAAGTAATAAAGAAGTTCGAATTCCTTAACAGAAAGTTCTACAGGATTTCCGTCGTTTGTCGCCACGTGTGCATCAACATCTAATTGGATGCCACCGGCTTCAACAACCTTCTTGCCTATAGAATCATCTGTGCTTCTACGGAGTACTGCATTAACTCTGGCCATAAGAATCTTTGGTGAGAATGGTTTGTTAATATACTCATCTGCACCAAGCTCGAAACCATTAAGCACATCGTTCTCTTCGCCCTTAGCTGTAAGCATAAGGACTGGAATAGAAGAAGTTTCGCGGATTTCCTTAAGAACAGCAAAGCCGTCAACCTTTGGCATCATAACGTCTAATATGATAAGAGCGATTTCGCTATCCATATAGAACATATCAAGTGCCTGTTCCCCGTTCTCTGCTTCGATTACTTCGTAATCTTCTCTTACTAAATAATCTTTGATTAACTTCCTCATTCGGCTTTCATCATCAGCCACAAGAATTTTGTTTTTTGCCATAACACCAACCCCATCCTTGAAAATTATTGTTGTAGTTCCTTCTCCTTAACAGCCGCCTCCCTTTCGGTAAGCTCTTGCTCCCATGAAGAATACTTATCTATAAGTTTCTCCTCATAGTTGAGGATTGTAGGACTGTTTATAGTGGAGTTCACATAAAACATTCCCAGTACACATAACAATAATGTTATGCAAAGGATTAATAAAATCCTGTTGATTAGCTTGAGCCTTTTAAGCTCTTTTAAGTGGTCATCGCCACTCACAAAAGATTTATCGGCTTTTTTCTTTTTGACTTTAGGCTTTTCTTCTAATTTTTCCTCATTTTCCTTAGATTGTACTGTTGTTGAAGGACTTTCTTTAGATGTTTTGTCTGATTCGTCCAAGCTGTATACTAAAGGAATATCCTCCTCTGTAAAAGCCCCTGAGGAAACAAGATTTTGCCTAAGTTGAGATAGAAAACCCATCCCTATCTCAGTGGAAAAAGGCCTTTGATTTAAGAGCTTCTTATAAACTGAAAGTACTCCTTTTTCATCAGCATCCTTTATCTGACCTAAGATATACTCTACAGCCTTAAGCTCTTTGGCGGCCTTCTTTGCCTTATTCTCATCGTCGAAAATGTACCCACCAATATTGTACTTAGCCATATTAATCCTTTTTTACAATTCTTATATAGTTATTTTAGCAATTTACAATACAAAAATCTATATTATATTAATTATTTTTGTTTTATTTTTACAAGGCCATAAATTGATACTACAACTCCGCAAAGTGTAACTACTGTGCCAAACCAAAGAGAAGCTGTAACACCTATTATTCTAATAAGAATTCCACCTAACAGACTAGAAAGCAGATTGCTAAGTGTCATAGCAACTGTAACAAATGACTGTCCCTTTACCGCATCCTTTTCAGACATTATTTCGTCCACAAAGTGAACTGAAGCAGGAATAAATACCGCAAAAGCCAAAGCCTGAAAAATCATACTAAAATACAGCATACCTACAGATGTTGCTATAGTAGTGGCAAATATCTTTACAAAATAAAATACAGCAGAAAAAGCAAGAAGAAGCTTTGAGCCGAATCTGTCTTTTAACCAGGTAAAGAATATCATTGCAGGTAGCTCCACAATAGCCTGCATAGCAAGAAGTCCGCCTGTATCCGCCTCATCTCCACCTACGTTTACAGTAATCTGATAAAGGAAATTATTAATTAGCACATGACCAAAATAAAATCCCATTAAACCTATCAGGAAAATGAAAAACATTTTGTATTTTTCAATGAATAACTTAATTGAGTCTGAATCTAAAATATCAAAGGAACTATCATTAGCAGCTTGAAATGGATCATAATCCTTTGCCAGATCTTTACCTGTGCTTTTAAGCTCCTTAAAAATCCAAAAGACATTTGCGATAAAAAGAATTGTGACAATAAGCCCTAATACAGGTGCTGCCTTTTCAGAAATGCTCTTCATAAGGTTGCCAGCAAGCAAGCTCATAATAAAGAAAAAGAATGAACCACTAGCTCTTGCCACACCATAATTCATCTTAATGTCATATTTTTCAATATGAAAATTAAGTGCATTAAGAAATGGCTGCATAATAGTTGCTATCATGGCAGCTATAAGAAAAGTAAACCCTGTTCCAAATCCCTTTGCATCAGTATTAACTGCAAAAAGTAAATCAACTGCAAGAACAGCTCCAAGCACTGCCAACACATCTAATACATTAAACCTGCTGCTTTTATCAGTCTCAATTGAAATAAGCTGCTGTAAGATACTTGCAATAAGATATGCAATGGCAAACAATGCACCTATTCCAACAGTAGAATAACCCCTGTTTGATAAATACGCGCTGCCTAGGCTGATGGTACAGCAAACAATCATCCAGTACAGCCCTTGAATGGCTATGTAGGATAAGTTCAAACGTAATTCCAATGACTCTTTAATTTTGTAAATCATACTCTCTCCTTAAAAAATCTTTAATTTATTATGAAAAATAAGTTAATGCAAAATTTTTATGATATATTAATGGTGACTTCAATAATATAGGAAAGGAAATATTTATGGTTAAAAAAATATTAAAATCAATCCTAATCATTATCCTTGTAATAGTAGTTTTATTTGGTGCTTATTTCGCATACGTTCTTCTAAGCTATCATCGTATTGAAGATAACTTGCAGCTTGACATTGAAGGCGAATCTGCAACAGATTCACTAAAAACCGATGAGCTGTATCGTATTTCATCAGCTAATCTAGGATTTGGAGCCTATTCTGATGACTATTCCTTCTTTATGGATGGCGGAACTGAGTCTTGGGCATTTTCTAAACATGCTGTAAATAAAAATATTAAAGGCTCTATAAATAGTATCCTTACCCTAAATCCTAACCTGATGCTATTTCAGGAGGTAGACCTTAATTCCACCAGAAGCTACCACGTTAATGAAAAGGATTTAATAATCGATATTCTAAAAAACAGTAGCTACGATAATGTTAATTATACATTTGCAATGAACTATGACAGTCCATTTTTGCTTTATCCATTAACCCAGCCTCATGGTAAATCAAGAGCCGGCTTGCTTACTGTATCACCTGCTACTATTACTGATTCCACCAGACGCTCTCTTCCTATTGAAGAAGGCTTGTCAAAGCTTATTGATTTAGACAGATGTTATAGCAAAAACTGTATCAACCTTGAAAATGGCAAGCAGTTAATCCTCTACAATGTACATCTTTCAGCCTACACCACCGACCCTTCTACAGCAGATAATCAGGTGGTAATGCTTAACGCTGATATGAAAGATGAATTTGAAAAAGGCAATTATATAATCGCAGGTGGCGATATGAACAAGGATGTACTTGGTGATTCATCTGCTTATTTTGGTACTACAAGCACTGAAAACTGGGCTCAGCCAATTCCTGATGGTCTTCTTGACGAAAGCTTTACAATAATTGGACCAGTTGATGAAGAAAATCCTGTTCCGTCTTGTAGAAACGCAGATAAGCCATATTCTAAAAATTCTTATGTACTTACAATAGATGGCTTTATTGTATCAAGTAACATCGAGGTATTATCAGCAAACGTACTTGATACCGGATTTAAGTATTCAGATCATAACCCTGTTTATATGGATTTTATCCTTAAGGATTAAGCATCTAATTTGTTGCTTGAGCTGGTTCCACAAAGCTTATCAACAGATTTAATAATTTCTGTGATTTCAGGTAGATAGTGCTCATGACTCATCATGAGCCTATCTATTTCATCACGTTCTTCCTGAACAATTCTGCGATGGTCATCTAATCTTTCTCTTATTTTTTTACGTCTGGTTACAAGCCTATGTCTGCAATCAGCCATCTCTTGTCTATCTATCAAAGCATTAATCTGATTAATCCAGATTTTTTCATCTGCAAGCCCAATACTGCCTAGGATATTTTCAAGCTTATTACTGTAGAATTCCAAATCCTCGTTATTTTCCGTATAGCGAATCTGATCACGAACCTTATCCTGGTATTGTTCCCAAACATACTGAAGCTCAGCTGCATTGTTAACAGAATATTTATCCTTAGAATACTCAACGCTGTTAGTGACATTAACATATTTCATTCTTTCAACATTAAGCATACTAATAGCCTGATTCAAATGAATAATAGCAACCTTCTTTTCTTTAGCTATTTTGTTTTGTCTAAGAAATACCAAAAATCCGCTGACAGCACATATAAATAAAACTGCAAAAACCCATACTGAAATATCTACTTCTGTAGCAGAGCTCATTGTAAAAAGCAAAATAAGAAGGGTCATAAAAGACACCATTATTGTAAGAGCCATTCTTTTAAACAGCTTAACCTGGTACCTAAGCTCTTCTCTTTCTATCTCCCATCTGCTTTTTTCTCCTTCCAGGTAAGAAAGATTTCTTTTAAGCTTGGCCTGATAAATCTCGTCTGATGTAAAACGATTGATGATTTCAGGCATATCCTCCTCATCATCGGAAATCACCTGGAACTGTTCATCTGTAATATTACGCTGAATAGCTCTGGCATTTACCAAATTTTCTTCTAGCTCAACAATCTTAGATGCTGTAGTTCTTAAATCCTTAGCCTTTTCCTTAGGTAGATTTTCGATTGCTTTAATATCATTCAGATATCTGGTAACAATTCGATACTCCATCTTTTGACGCTCCATAGCCTTGGTGCTTGCTATGATTTGCTCGCAGGAATCTAAGATGTAGCGCTCCAGCTTTTTAGGATCATCTGCAGAACCCATCCCCTCTATCTGAGAATACACCCTGTTAAAAGCATCATCTATCTTGGCTGCTCTTATTTCTTTTTTCTTTTTTTTGCTTGAAAAAAATCCCATATACTTCTCCCCATTTATGATTATATTCTACAAAGTCTTATATATTCATTTTTCCAATTCTGAATTACATTATTTATAATTTCAGTAGCTTCCTGTCCGTTGCCACCGTAAAGCATGTCATTTATCGAGCTATCAAAGCCTACAATATCTTCCTTTACTGTAGCCCTGCTAACAATCTGCAATACCTCTTCCACATCAGCTCGTGGCACCTGATATTTGTTAACATATTCATCAAAGGCTGCCTTATCCTTAGCGCATCTGGCTGAATAAAGTAATTGATATAATGTCTGCTTCTTTTGATTGCGCTTGTATCCTTCGTCAAAGGAGCGACAGGCTTCTTCAAAAAAGAATAGCTTGGCAAATGCACATCCAAGATTGTGATAAACATCACCTTCAACTGTCCTTGGCATTGTACTTGATACCTCTTCTGAAAGAAGAGTTTCATATTCGTAGATAGCATCTACAAGCTTGCCACCAGCCATAAGCCTGTCAGCCCTAAGCTTTCTTCTTTCAGCCTCTGATTTGTTCTCAAAGGTAGATATTATTGCAAGGGCGTCCTTAATTTCTTTGTTGGATGCAAAACCATTAGCACTAAGAATATGACCTACAAAAATATGCAAAGGCGAATTATTCTGCACCATTTGATGTAATTCCTTAGACAGGTTAGGTAGCTTAAGCTCTCTGCCAATCCAATTGCATAGTTCTGTATTCATAAACTTGCTAGATAAAAGATATACATTATTAAGTATAAAATAGCTAAGCTCCTCCAATGAATACACATTAAGAGAGACTTCTTCAATATAATACGGAGTAGCCGCTATTGGAGTTTTACAATAGATTAAAGTACTCATTACTCTCCCTTCAAGGATATTGTATGTTCCCAATTCTTGCCTGAGGCAGGAGAAATTTCACCAAATCCTAAATCTGTAATAAGAATAGATACTGCAACATCAGAAATAGGGCTAGCCTCTATTCTAAGTCTTGTTGTACGATTCTCTCGCTTTGGTAAATCTGTAAGCTCCAGCACATCTGTATGTGCTTCTCTTGATTCGGGACGTTGCACATAGAATTCTATTTCAGGCTCCCCATCAAGTATCACTTCACATTCACCCTTAGCATCGTACCAGCTTTGGCCTGCATCTATAAGAGGCAAAAACTTCATTACATTGTTATCCAAAATCTTAAGTGAAAGATTAAGCTTAAGGTCATTATCTCCAATGAATATAAATGGCCAGTCCCTCTTACCTTCCTTTACATAACCTGCATAGCAGGCTCCCTTAGAATATAGATTCTTTCCTAAGAAAACCTTTCTACCTTTGCAAAGACGTGACAGGCTAAGCTTCATCCAATCACCATCAAAACCATCCCCTACCAGATAAACTGATGAAAACAACTTGCTACCAAAAGTGTTTGCAATAATTGAATCAAACATTTCATCTTTGTTTTCAGTGATGTCACCATGATTAACCACATCAAGTGTGATTAGCTGTGGCCTTGTGGATTGATTTCTATTCATAACAACAGAAATCATATTGCTTCCGCTGTAATCAAATAGAGCCACGCTATAAAGGAACAGCTCAGGCTTTCCAGAAAGTGCATAGAAATAAAAACATTCATTTCTATCTATAAGCATTACCTTCTTAGAATCAATGCCAAGCTTACCTGTGACATAATTCATAAGCTCCATAACATCTAGCTTTACCTGTTCTACGCAGATAACCAGCTTTTCTATATCTCCCATGGCAACCATCATGCCAGGAATAGAAAAAAGCTTATTAAAATAAATCACCAGTAAATCCCTTGCAAAGTAGCTTTCCCCATCAACATAAACCTGCTCATTTCTAAGGGAAAGATTGTACAAATCCTCAACAAGTATTGCTTCCTTTGTCCTGCCCTTAAGCAGAGCCTCTTCTCCAAAAAACCACTGACCCATACCATTTCTTTTAGCAAGCACAGTAGGAATTGAGTAATTCTCTTCTCCAAGAACCGTGCTTACAGTAGTAGGCTCATCCATATTCGATTTGTAAATACTAAGCACTGTACTTCTAGGATTAATATCTATTCCTATAATTGCACCAGAATCACTCATAACTTTTCCTAACCTTTATATAATAGTAAATAAATCTTTTGTAACAACATCTAAGCCCTGGTATGTTTTTAGAGCTGTAGCAAGCTCTCCTGTTTCTCCATACATGTTGTACCTGCTAATATTATTCATAATAGCAAATCTGCCATTCTTCACATCCGGCTCTTCACTCATAACGATAGTCTCGCTTTTAAGAGGCTCGTCTGAAAGCTCATCACAGTAGATTTCGTAACGAAGCTCGTCCCCGTAAAATAGAATAAACTGCTTAACATACAAGCCATCATACATTTCAATCATGTCATCCTCCCTAGGTGTGGCGCCATTTATTGAATATGTAATAACCACAGACTTGCGCTTATCAGTATTTATCTCGATAAAATGCTTATCATACAGATGATATTTAATCTTAAGCTTTTCATTACATCTCACATAGAACCCAAAGTATTGATTCTTAAGGATTGCGTCACCCAAAAGCATATCTAGCATGTTAAGCTCATCCTCATCTAAATCCTTGCTTTCACATAGGTATTTAAGAAGAGCTATTCGCATACTTTCATTTACATTAAGTCCCTTTTTGAAACGATTGAAAATATGGGCAAAAATCTCTTCTGGAATTGTAACTCCCAAAGAAAGATAACTGTGAGCCTGATAGGTAAGGAAGGCTTCAACAATCATCTTATTGTTTTTTCTATTAATGTATGTTTCAAAAACATCCATTATGCCATCGCAAAGGAAATCTCTGTATAAGACCTGGGTAAGAATACGTTCTGCAAACTCAACAATATCCTCACCTCGCTCCAAGCCATTATCGTATATACGAAGCATAGTATCTGTAGGACCAACAAAATACTTAATAAGATAGTGAATAACATCACCGTGTATAAGCCCCTTATTTACAAGCTTACTGCAAAGAAGAATTAAGAAATCCTCTGGTTCATCAGGCTTTTCGTTAATAAAATATCTGCAAAGCTTTGAAAGAACCTCTGGCTTTATCTTAGTTCCATTAGTGTGCTTGAGCATATAATATGCTTCATCATATTTGCTACGAGATACAAAAACTTCTAATACATCTGCAATAACCTCTGCGCTAAGCCCCTTTAAATCAGCCTCATTCATAAAGAAGTTTTCGATATATGCTTCCTCTTCGTTAAATCTAAAAAGCTCAATAATCTTAGGATAAAGATGCCCTGTATAATCATTAGATATCTGTTTGGATTCAAGTAATAGCTTCACTGCATCTACAGTAGATTTGTTAGGCTTACTAAAATCAAATCCCTTTTCAAAATCCATAAGCACATAAGCCATGTTAAGAGGTGTAAGAGACTTTAGATTATCAAGATATCCTGTAGCATCAATAATATCCTCTGTAAGATATGCTTCATCATCTACAAATAAATATCCGTTATTATCTTCTAAGAAAATAACACCCTTGCTTCCAACATAATTAATATATGCCTTATGGTCAGAAACATTGGAAATATTTGGCGCCTTAAACTCATCCTGATACAAAAATACTCTTCTTACGCTAGGATTAATAACTGCAATCTTTTTCTTAAATGCAAGCTCTGAAACAAGACGTGCAACCTCTGAATCAAATATTCCAAGCTCCATAAGACGCTGGTAGCATACAGCAAGATTCTCATCTAGTCTGCCAAGTCTCAGCTGCTCTAAGGCAAATTTTTCAATTGCCTCTTCATAATGTTCATAGGTTTTATTATCCTCTTGCCTGTGAAGAATGATATTGGCATAAAGAAGCGCCTTTTTCTCATAGGACAAATCATTATTGTATTTAAAAAACATGGTCAAAAGCTGTGGAAACTTATCTACTGAATAAGTAGGCATTGCATCCATGTATGCCTCGAAAATACCTGATACATGTAAGTTAGCCTCAATAGCCAGCTTGAACCACTTTAAAAACTTAGGCTCAACATAGTTTGCCTTAAGGATATATGTAACAATTGCAAGCAAAAGCTGTAAATCAGGATATATCTCATAGCAGCTGTCAATAATAGGCAGTACCTTTGGATTAAAGCTTCGCTCATTTTCTAAAATATGAACCATTTGGATTGCAATATCCTTAGAAAGAGCCCCTCTTTTTCTAGCCCAGTTAAGTATCTTAATGGTAAATTCATCCAGGCCTGAAATAAGATATGGATCCTGTACAAAAATATAGTATGCTTCGATATATAAAAGTGGAGAATCCACCCCTGAATTAACCCATGCAGCTATATCTCTAAGCTTTGCTGTAGAGTTTTTTATGTATTCCTTTCTAAGGAACAAAAGGAACCAGAATATCCTAACATCATCAGGATGTTCCCTAAAAATTGTCTCGATATTTTCTGTTAATCTATCTACATAATCCTCTTCACGTTCAATAAGAGTGCAGATATACAGTAAAAACGCCCACTCACAGCTGCTCTTATCCTCTATAGAGCGCTTTAAATCCTGAATAATCCATAAAGCTTCCTGCTTTTGATTATTTGTAACATACAAAAATGCCTTAGTAAGAAGTAGGAAATTATCCTCATTATTCTTTTCATCAGAAAGCTCTTCCACAATGGCAAGTGATTCCTGACACCACATAGGTGTGGTAATTCTTCTTAATCTGAATTCCTCATACAATCTGCAAGCTTCAAGGATCTTCATATCCTTATCGTGACTTTCAGATTCTAGGACTGCACCTTCCTTATGTGTAGATGCAAGGATAATAATCTCTTTATGAATATCTCTATAATCAAAGCATATCTTTGCCAGATTTATACCCTCATGCATCTTATCCTTATGGATGTAATAGCTCATATTAAAAATAGAGCCAAGGAAGAAATCAGAAGTTATATGTTCTTTTTCAATAGAAACAAAATCAGCATCACAGCTAACTGCAACATCAATAAAACCCCAGGTAGAACGAACAATTTCTATCTCGCCACGGATATTCTCATCTACCTCATAGTACCTATCCTCTCGTTCCTTTAAATCAAAGGTCATCTTAGGCTTAAGGTTGCAAGCCACCAAGAACTCATCCACATTGCATGCAGCAATAGGGGCAGCCTTAAAGCCTCTGTACAAAAGCCTGGTTCTTTTATCTAATGTTTTTATAAACTCTGCAAATCTGTCTGAATAAAAAATTGAAACAGCTTCTGTAAAATGATTCTGGGCAAGCTCAACATAATCCTCAAGGCTTGTTATCTCCCCTTCCGAGGAAACAAGAGGCCTTTTAACATAGCTGATAGTAAAAGGAATGTGTTTTTCCATTCCAACTGCAACAATAACAAATTCTCCAGTAAGTATTTCTCCTACTTTGAAATTATAATCCTCCACCTTATAGGTAATATGCACATTAGCCTTATCAAAAAGAGGCTCATCAATCTGTACATAAGGATTATCGCAGTAAATCACACCACGTATCTTAACATCATTAGTGCTTTTAAAATAAATATCACCCTTAAAAACATCAGAAACAAAGCAGCTTTCTACAATCTGCTCATGCTCAAACTCTATATTTGGTTTAACGTCATCGAATTTATCTTCCGATATACGATAGATTCTTTTCCTCAAAACATTTCCCTCATTTACTATAGAAGTGTAGGCTTCGCCCACTACTCCTAGCATATTCATATCAAATTATAGCACAACATGTAGTGTTTTCAAACGAATACGGAACAAAAAAGTTGTAGATTATTATTCAACTTGATGCTACTATGTAAACTGTGAGGTGAATAACTATGATAAAACACAAAGACCATTTTCATGGAAGTGATTTAGAAAAAATTGAAAAGATATACGGAATAAAAAAGGAAGATATCATTAGCTTTTCTGCTAACGTAAATCCGCTTGGAATATCTCCTAAATTAAAGGAAGGAATCAAGGAGCACATAGATTGCATTACTACCTACCCAGACAGAGAGTACAGTGAACTTCGCGGATGCATTGCAAGCTATGCCGGCTGCGAAACAGAAAATGTAATCGTAGGCAACGGCTCTACAGAGCTTATCTCTCTTTTCGTTCAGATTGAACATCCTAAGAAGGCTCTCATCCTAGGTCCTACCTATTCAGAATACGAAAGAGAAATATCTTTAGTAGGAGGCAAGACAATATACTACCCTCTAAGGGAAGAAAACGACTTTGTACTTGATACTACAGATTTTGTTAGTAAGCTTACAGAGGATATTGACCTTCTCATTATCTGCAATCCTAACAACCCTACCGGCACAGCCATCGATACCCATGACATGCGAAAGATTCTCGATGCATGTATGGCCTGCCACATCTTTGTTATGGTTGATGAAACTTATGTAGAATTTGCTGAAGATGTATCAAAGATTTCCGCTGTAGGCCTTACCCGAACCTATGGCAACATAGCCATCCTTCGTGGTACCTCTAAGTTCTTTGCTGCTCCAGGTCTTCGTCTTGGCTACGCTATCTGTTCCAACGCTGATTTGATTTCAGAAATCAATAAGTGTAAGGACCCATGGACAATCAATTCCATTGCAGTTGTGGCAGGAACCCTTATGTTTACAGACCAGGAATACATCGATAAAACAAGAGCACTCATTGGTTCAGAGCGTGACAGACTATATAAGCTTTTTGCCGAAAGCAACCGCTTCAAGCCTTACAAACCTCATGGCAATTTCATGCTGCTTAAGATTTTAGAAGAAGGCATAACCAGCGGTGAGCTTTTTGACAAAGCCATCCGTAAGGGCCTCATGATTCGCGATTGTTCCACCTTCCCATACCTAGGTGACAACTACATCCGCTTCTGCTTCATGAATCCTTCCGACAACGACAAACTGGCTGATATATTATTACAATAAAAATACCCTATAGGTAATAATCTATAATGATTCTTAAGCGAAGCTTTCTATGCTGAGCGTAGAATTATTATGATTGTTACCGTAATAGGGTATTTTTATTGTAACCAAATATCTAAGTCTACGTTTCCGTTGATTCCGTTGACGCGGCCTGTTTCTGAGTACTGCCAAATGTCGTATTCGTATGGCCAGTAGAATTCTCGGTTGTAGCCTGCAAACCACTTAGGGTATTCTGTAAGCTGGGTGAGATCAAGAAGCATAGCTCCCATCTCTGTGTTGTGATAAAACATTGGTTGGTAGCCAGCATTTTTCACAGCCTCAAGAAATGTCTTGGTAAGGTCTGTACGTTCCTGTACTGTAAGGGCGTTTGTTCTGGCGGTGCTGTCTGCCACCTTTTCAACATCAAATACTATAGGCAACTGTAATGTATATCCGTCCAAAAGACCGATGACTGTTGAGGCTTCTTCTAAAACCTCAGCCTGACTAATAGCCTGTGAGAATACATAAACACCTACATCAATACCTACCGCCTGGGCTCCTTCAATATTCTGAAGGCATTTTTCATCTATTACAAGCTTTCCTGTACCGTAGCCTCTGTAAACAGCTCTTACGAAAACGAATTCTACACCTTCCGCTTTAACAGCCTCCCAATCAATGTCTCCCTGATGAGAGCTTACGTCTATTCCAAAGCGAGATGTTAACTCTCCGTCTGTTTTGTATACATATCGTCCTAATTCATCTTCTGAAAGGTTGTCTATATCAAAGTTGTTCTTTGATAAATCCTGATTGATTTCAACGAAATTGTATTTAGAGTTGGCAGCTACAACTATGTACTCAGGATATAAGGATTTTAGTACAGAAATTATGGCATTTCCATTTTCTAGGGATTCCTTAATGGAATCCAGTACACTGTTTCGTCCCTCTTCCTTGGCTTCGCTTACAAGCTCTTCTACTTCTTCCGAAGAATATGTTTCTTTGTTATCCTGTAGCTTTATTCTGCTGTGTGTATCAGCGACTATATAAATAACCCCCACCGCTATCAATGTGAACACAATCGATAGAATGGAAATCAAAAAATATCTAAATGCTCTTCTCATATCAATTTATCGTGGCATATCAGTTAACGAACCAATTTGCTTCCTGTACCACACTATTCCTTTCCAATTACCAAATTTGTAACCAATATCTGTAAAATGCCCTACCTCTTCAAAGCCAAGAGCCTTGTGGAAGGCAATACTTGCATCATTATCATCTGTAATAACACCATACATGAATTTGTAGCCCATACTAGTAAGCCTTTTTTCAAGCTCTGTATACAAAAGCTTACCAATTCCAGAATGCTTAGGTACATCTGGTCCTAAATAAATGGTAGTTTCAACAGCGTATTTATAGGCATCATGATGACGAACCCTACCGCCGTAGGCCATGCCTACCACCTTATCATTTTCATCCACTGCAACAATGTATGGATAATCCTTCTTCGTATTTACGATACTTTCTGCATAAGAATCTACATCAGGATTAACCTCTGAAAATGTGACATAAGTATTAGCCACATAGTATCCATAAATATCGTGAATTGCTTTAGCGTCGGAAGTTTCAGCCTCTCTAATCTTGTAATTCATATTGTCCTCCTAGCATTTAATATATAAAAATCATATCAGAGGGGTGTTTATTATTCAATATTTTCCTTTATAAAAAACTATAATAGACTTATAAACTAAAAGATTAATAAAGAGGAAGTAAAAAATGAAATACGACACAATATTATTTGACTTAGACGGTACTTTACTATACACCCTAGAAGACCTGACGGATTCTATTAATTATATGCTTGCAAAATATCACTTTCCAACTCACTCTATAGATGATGTTCGCCGCTTTGTAGGCAATGGTCTTAGAATGCTTGTGGTAAGAGCCCTACCAATGGGAGAAGATTATGAGCATTTTGATGAATTCTTTAAGGAGTTCGTTGATTATTACAACACACACAATCTTATTAAAACAAAGCCTTACGATGGCATTATGGAAACTACAAAAGAGCTTTCTGATATGGGTATTAAAATGGCTATTGTAACCAACAAAGGTCAAACTGCCAGCGAATCCCTTCTTAATGATTTCTTTAAGCCTAATATAAATATAGTAATCGGTGATAATGGAAAGCATGAAAGAAAGCCTGATCCTGCTCCTGTAAACATGGCACTTAATGCTCTTGGTGTTACTGATAAATCAAGAGTTCTTTATGTAGGAGATTCTGAAGTAGATGCTGCCACTGGAGAAAATGCAGGACTTGATTATGTTCTATGCACCTACGGCTTTAGGGATATGGATGTGTTATCTAAGTTTAAGCCTGTGGCTTTTATTGATAATATTCGCAAGCTCATAGACATTGTAAAATAAAAACCAACTTCTCCCATAGGGAGAAGCTGGTCAGAGTGTAGACAAAGTGTCGCGGCTTCCGCCGCGACCTTTTCTTTTTTTTATAAGGAGGAACTGGAGTCTGCGGACTCCAGTTCTTTCATTTTTAAGCCAACTTATACCTTGAAAAACCTTGATTTTACAAGCTTTCTAGCCACTTTTTTGATATAATAAAACTATCAAAACAAGGGGTTAGAATAATG
>SVER01000078.1 GCA_015057315.1 Pseudobutyrivibrio ruminis
AAAGAATAAATATGATTCATTATTTAATTCATTAAGATGGGAAGCCATAACTTGTTAGCCTTTGGATATAGCAAAAGCACCGCAATCAAGTCACGCTGATTGCGGTGCTTTTCTCGCTTTCTTTTCTATTACCACTCATATTCTGGTGCAAGCAAATGCATAAGTTCCTCATCATGCCCGATTGTAAGATATGACTCATCATCTAAAATCATAGTTGCAGGATTCACTCTTGTATATGGCGTCCATTCTTCTAAGCCCTCAGCTGAAGGCACGCCATTTCTTGCAAAGTTAGCCCACACGCTACTCATAAGTTCATTCATTCCATTGTCTTCGCTTGAATTATGGAAAACATATGAAATCTCTGCGCCATGGAAGGCTCCCATAGGAGGTTCCTGATGTGTGAACAGATAAGCATATACGTTGGCTCCATTTTGGTCAGCCTTGTGAGACATGATTTTTAGCATTGGTAGTCTTATTAATGTATCAACTGTATTTGCTCCGTCCTCTGCCTCATTAGGATAAGCTTCCCTGTAAAGGGCATTCTCTTCTTCTGTCGCCTCCCGTGTAAGTCCTGCCATAGACCACTCATCGATATTACTTCCTATAAGAAGAGGAATATCAAATCCTGCATCGGCAAAACCATCTTCGGTGACAGGCGCAGATGGCATATAATCTCCATCAATTACAGGTCCCCATTCCATTCCATAGCCATCTCCAATAGCAAGTGGAACCTTAAATTCCTCTCCAGTCTCCGCCAAAGCTTCTGTTGCTGCGTTTTGTAAATCTGCATTTGAAACTGTCTGTATATCTTCAATATTTGTTTCATCTATACCAAGCTTATCAAGAATTCTTTCTGTAAGTGCAAGACTCTGTTCCTTTGTCGCAAAGGTAACTCCCATTGTCTCTGTTGCTCCACTTTGCACAATTCCCTTTTGGAACTTGCCTTCAGCATAAGGACTTGTCATCAGAGAAAGAACTTTTGCACCACCGCCTGACTGGCCGAACACCGTGATATTATCCGGATCGCCACCAAATGCAGCAACGTTTTCCTTTATCCAATCAAGGGAGGCAACAATATCTGTAAGACCGGCATTGTCCGAATGTACATATTTTTCTCCATATTCGGTCAAATCCAGGTACCCATACACATTAAGTCTATGATTTACACCGATTACAACTACATCCTGATTCAATGCAAGATTGGTTCCATCTGTGTTTCCACCATTTGCTGAACCTGATGAAAAACCGCCTCCATGTAGCCATACCATGACTGGTCTTTTACCATCATCGAGAGCTGGTGTCCACAGATTCAGATTCTGACAATTGTTATCTCCATTATCTTCCTCGCTGGCTGAACCGCCAAGTATTGCTCCCTGCGGAGAAATTGGCCCCCACTCGGTAGTGTCTAAAACACCATCCCAAGAGTCAGGTGCTGTAGCTTCCACAAATCTTTCTTTTGCCTGTGCATAAGGGATTCCATGATATGTATATATACCATCATCACTCATGTATCCCCTTACATCGCCGTAGGTTGTAGTTACTATTGTGGAACTATCGGGATCCTTTATTTCAACTGTTGGCCCCATAAATCTATTTCTGAAATAGAAGAACAACGCCGCACCAGCTATTCCCAGCACCACAATAATTATTCCAAGAATAATCAAAACTCTTTTTAATACCCTTTTCATTTTGCCTCCTTTGTTTTGCACTATTAAATTGGATTTAAGCGTTCTTGTTGAATTCATGCTATCAAAAATAAAAATAATAGTACAATGCCAAAAGCGTATTGTGCTATAATTGATACGTATAGTAAAAAGCACATGGGAGGTTTCGTATGATAGAAATATACTTACTTGAACAGTTAGATGCATTTAGCAGATGTGGCACTTTATCAAAAGCCTCAGAAGAGCTTCATTTAACCCAGCCTTCCTTGACTCGTTCTATGCAAAAATTAGAAGAGCTATTAGGTGTTCCAATCTTTGAACGCACTAAAAATAAATTATCCTTAAACGAAAATGGAATACTTGCTGCAGATTACGCTAGACGTATACTAAATGAGGAACAGCACATGATAGAGCACCTACGTGCCCTTGAGCGAAGTAAAAGAACTATCGCAGTGGGTTCTGTTGCACCTGGGCCGATTATAGACTTTGTACCATCCCTATCTGCTCTTTTTCCAGATATGTCCATAGTTTCTGAAATGAAAACTGAAGATGAACTATTAAATGGTATAAAAAATAGCATGTATCAATTCATCATTCTGTCTCACCCTATTGAAGATGATGGACTCATATGCGAAAAATACGAAGATGAACAACTTTATGTTTCACTTCCTAATAATCATCGCCTTGCAAAAAAAGAAAAGCTCTCTTTTGCCGAACTTAATGGCGAGAGCTTTCTTATGCTATCTGAAGTAGGAATCTGGGAACAACTAGTAAGACAGGAAATGCCAGACTCAAAATTCATTATTCAAAATGATAATGAAGCCTTGGGCGAACTTATAGAATCATCTAGCCTTCCAAATTTTGCCACTGACATAACTATTAGAGCATACGAAAGGGTCGCAACTCCAGGAAGAAATCTCTCTGAACGAGTGTTAATACCAATATCCGACGCCACTGCTTCAATATCCTTTTATACTATATCCGACCAGGAGATTGCAAAAAAATATCGGATGCATTTTTAAATCCGATGATTTGTAAATCCTCCTTAATATGTTGATGCTCTGGAACTTGTAAACTTCCAGTTTTCATTTTCTTTTCTAAGAGTAAAGTCGCCCTGCAATCTCCAGCTTCCCTTACCTCCGCCGTAAACTGCAGCTACTACTCTACTTTTTCCTGTCATGGTTGCCTCATCACCATCAACCTTAACAATAATGTCATCATGCTCGGCTGAATAATAATTGAAGGTACCATTCTTTAATCCCTCTATAAATTCATCAGCAGACTGCTTCACACCAGTCATATGATAGAGACAATAGTCTGAAGACATAAGACTTCTGAGACCTTCTATGTTTTTCTCTATCATATAATCCCAGTAGTCTTTATATAGTTCTGAAATTTTTGCTTCTTCACCCATAACATTATTCCTTTACATCAACCCGTTAGCGGAAAACCACTTCTCTACAGCTGTTTTCGCATTTGCAGCCTGGCTTCCGGTAATTGCAAGTCCATTTTTCACATCTGCGCCCTTAGCATACTTTTTTACATCACGTTCACTAGAACCCATTCCACTTCCCTCATTTGTGCAAAGTGGAAGTATGGTCTTTCCTGTGAAATCATATTTTTCTAAAAAGGTTGCTACTGCCATTGGAAATGTTCCCCAGTAATTTGGATAAGCAAGCACAATGGTGTCGTACTCATCAACACTGTCCAAGTAATTTGTAAGCTCTGGGCGTGCATTTTCTCTTAAATCCTTCTTAGCTTCATCAATGCAGGTCATATACACAGGCGAATAGGGATTTAACATCTCTATCTTGAATGTGTCCGCATCTATCAGTTCTTTCATCTGGTTAACAACGATTTCAGTATTTCCCACCTTTACATATCTCATTGCTCCACCAAAATAGTTCTCATCTGCTCTTGAAAAGAATGCTATTAATGTTTTTGCCATCTTTGTTTCCTCCATTTATAATTTCTATTAATATCTGTTATTCCCAATTGGTTTATCCTTTGTTGTTTACATTATCTCACGGTCATATTTATTTAATTTGCGATAAGAACGATCCCCTTGCCGACAAAAATCTTATTACTGATGAAGACATTTATGGTCGCACTCTTATGGTAGGCGGCGGCTCACCAGCACTACTTCGAAGTGTCCAGCAAAAGCTTATCTCATCAGGAAAGATTGAATATTTTAATAGCCCTGACCATGACACAACCCTTACTAATATAGCTTCTGGCAAAGGCATCTGCCTGGCTCCCGGCTTCCTAAATGACCATAGCGGTCAGTTTGCTTGGATTCCTTATGACTCCGATGATACTTTTTCTTGTGTATTGTGCACTCATAAGGCAGATCAACGTGAGAGTCTTGATGCTTTTATTAAAGTATTACAGAGACTATACCATGAAGCTGTTGCCTTTCCTCTGTAAATAACAATATTTATAAGCACTTCTTTGCCACAGTATTGGGGCCGGTGCGGTGTAGTCCTGAAGGACAAGCCTGCCACCTAGTCTTAACCCCCTCTTTACATTTCCATTCCTAGTAAGTATTATATTCATTGCGATTTTATATAATTAAATCGTAATATCATTATAGAAAGAACTTATCAATTTAAGCTATGAATACAAATATTAAAGGAATTCTTTTTACTATACTTGGAGCTGCCTGCTGGGGACTTTCTGGAACCATGGGTCAGTACTTATTCGATGTCCAACAGATGGACAGTAGATGGCTTGTGCCAATAAGACTTGGACTTTCTGGAATACTGATTCTTGCCTATTGCATAATCAAACATAAAGATACCGTAATCAAACCATGGAAGTCAAAAGAAATGGCCTTTTGGATGCTAGTCTATGGAATCGCAGGTGTAAGTACCTGTCAGTTTCTGTATTTCCTCACTATTGAGCTTTCCAATGCTGCCATAGGCACAATCATGCAGGACCTTGCTCCTATTTTCATACTTCTTGTTACATGTATTAGTATGAAAAGAGCACCGAAGATATCAGAAATAATCTCCATTGCCCTTGCAATATCAGGTGTTTTTCTTTTGACAACTCATGGAAATATTGCTCATCTTTCAATGCCTGTATCTGCTCTATTTGCAGGTGTTGGCAGCGCTTTTTGTGTGATGATTTACAATGTTCTTGCTGAAAAGATAACCAAAGAAATCCCTGTTATTGTTGCACAGGGATGGTCATTTTTATTTGGTGGAATTCTTTTAGGACTTGCTTTTAAGATATGGCAAATACACTATGTTCCAAATATTTATGGAATATTGGGAATTGCATTTGTGGTAGTCGTTGGAAATATCTGCGCGTTTACTCTTTATATAAGCGGTGTATCTATAATCGGGCCTCAAAAGGCAATTCTTTACAGCTTTGCGGAGCCTATAACTGCGGCGCTCCTATCTACTTTTGTACTTAAAAGCAAATTTACAATATACGACGCTGCAGGTTTCGGCCTCATCTTTTTGATGCTTTGGATGATAACATTTTCAAAAGGAAATAATAAATAGCATTATTCATTAAACAACTTGACGTAAATGTCCAAATCCATATCCTTAAAAACATTAATAATATTCCATCTATAGCATGTAAGCCATTGCTCCCACAAATGCCGAAAAGCAAATAAGCGTGATGGGGCTTAATCCTTTTT